>NZ_JAIERS010000006.1 GCF_019746665.1 Sphingomonas sp.
CCCCCCGGTCCGGGAGTTGTCCGTCGTCGATTGAGCGCTCTCGCGGCAGCCCCCTCTCCCAACCCTCTCCCCTGAAGGGGAAAGGGCTATTGCCGGGCTCCTCACCCATCCAGCGACGCCAGCCGCTCGGCCTCATCCTCGGCGATCAGCGCGCCGATCAGTTCCTCCATCTCGCCCTCCATGATTTCGGGGAGGCGGTGAAGCGTCAGGTTGATGCGGTGGTCGGTCACCCGGCCCTGCGGGAAATTATAGGTACGGATGCGCTCCGAACGATCACCCGAGCCGACCATCGATTTGCGCGCGCCGGCGCGCTCGGCATGGAGCCGCTCACGCTCCATCTCATAAAGGCGCGTGCGCAGCACCTTCAGCGCCTTGGCCTTGTTCTTGTGCTGCGACTTTTCGTCCTGCTGGATCACGGTGAGCCCGGTCGGCAAGTGCACGATCCGCACCGCCGAATCGGTGGTGTTGACCGATTGGCCGCCGGGGCCGGACGAGCGGTAAATGTCGATCCGCAGATCCTTGTCGTCGATCTGCACATCGACTTCCTCGGCCTCGGGCAGCACCGCGACGGTGGCGGCGCTGGTGTGGATGCGCCCGCCGCTCTCGGTCGCGGGCACGCGCTGGACGCGGTGGACGCCGCTTTCGAACTTCAGCCTTGCGAACACCCCCTGGCCGGAGACGCTGGCGACGACTTCCTTATAGCCGCCCAGTTCGGCCACGCTCGCCGAGATCAGCTCGACCCGCCAGCCGCGCGCATCGGCATAGCGCTGATACATGCGGAAAAGATCGCCCGCGAACAGCGCCGCCTCATCACCGCCGGTGCCGGCGCGAATTTCGAGCATCGCCGCGCGCTCGTCCGCGGCGTCGCGCGGCAGCAGCGCGAGCGCGAGGCCCCGCTCGGCATCGGGCAGCCGCGCCTTGATCGCGGCGATCTCCTCGCGGGCGATATCGCGGATGTCGGGCTCCTCATCGCCCTCGAGCAATTGCGTGAGCACCTCCAGCTCGGCGCGCAGCCGGCGCACTTCGTTCGCGGCGCCGACCACGGGTTCGAGCTCGGCATATTCCTTGGAGACCTGGACGAAGCGCTCCCCCGCCAGATCGCCCGAGGCCATCAGCGCCTGCAACTCATCATGCCGCGCCGCGATCTGCGCGATCCGTTCGGGGGAGATGGTGGTCATGGCAGCCGCACTTTGAGCGGCATGTAACCGTCTTGAACTTCCAACCGCGCCTTCAAAGCTGACGTAACTTCACTCTCAAGTTTCCCGGCCTCATTGCCGATCAAATTCGGCGTTTTCACGATCAGTCCAACCGACCCGGGATCATCTTTATCATCAAAAAGCATGATGACGGCCCCATTTGATCTCTTGGCGGCCTTCTCGAATCGCTTCTTCAGCGCCCCGTCAGTGACCAAGTTACACGCCATACCCTTTTTCCGAAGTTCTGACGCAAGCCGGACAAGGTTGAAGTCTTGGCCCGGTGTTTCGGTCGTTAATGCGGGCTGCCGGTCAGTATTGACCTCCCCCAGCAACATCGCCAGCCGCTCGATCCCCGCCGCCCAGCCGACACCGGGCGTGCTCGGGCCGCCCAGGGCCTCGATCAGCCCGTCATAGCGGCCGCCTGCCAGCACCGTGCCCTGTGCGCCGAGCCGGTCGGTCACGAATTCGAACGCGGTGTGGCGATAATAGTCCAGCCCGCGCACCAGCCGGGCGTTGCGCGTCCAGGCCACGCCCGCCGCGCCCAGCCCCTTGGTCACACTCTCGAAAAACGCGCCGGCCTCGCTCGTCAGGAAATCATCGATCCCCGGCGCGGCGTCGGCGATCGGGCGGTCGCTCGGGTCCTTCGAGTCCAATATCCGCAGCGGGTTCTTCGCCAGCCGCGCGAGGCTGTCCTCGCTCAATTCCCCCCGATGCGCCTCGAAATGGGCGACCAAGGCCGCGCGCCAGGCGTCGCGCGTCTCGGCGTCGCCCAGCGTGTTGAGCTGGAGGCTCACGCCCTCGATCCCCAGCTCGCGCAGCAGCTGATCGGCCATCACCAGCAGCTCGACATCGGCGAGCGGCTCGGCGGCGCCGATCACTTCGGCGTCGATCTGGTGGAACTGGCGGTAGCGCCCCTTTTGCGGGCGTTCGTAGCGGAAGACGGGGCCGTGGCTCACCACTTTCAGTGGCGCGTATTGCTGCCAGCCCTCGGTCAAGTAGGCCCGCGCGATGCCGGCGGTGAATTCGGGGCGTAGCGTCAGCGAATCGCCGCCGCGATCCTCGAACGTGTACATTTCCTTCGAGACCACATCGGTCGTCTCGCCGAGCGAGCGGCTGAACACCGCCGTCGCCTCGAACACCGGCAGCTCGACCCGCTGGAAGCAATAGAGCCGGCGGACATGATCGAACGCCTCCACCACCCGTTGGAAGCGGCGTTGATCCTCGCCGAAAATATCCTGGGTGCCGCGGATCGGCCGCGGCGTTTCGATGCGCGCCATAGGCGGCTCGCCATAAGAGACGCGGGCGCCCTAGGGAAGGGGGCGGTTGGAGCGCGCCGCTGCTTGGGGCATTAAGCGGCGATGGCCCACCGCCTCGTCACCCGCGCCGCGCCGTTGCGCTTCATCGTGTTCTGCGCGGTGCTCGCGCTCGGCGCCTTGGCCGCGGTGCCGCCGCTCGGCTGGTCGCGCGGACTGCTGACCGCGTTCGACGCCGCCGCGATCGTCTTCCTGGCGAGCGTCTATCCGCTGCTCGACAATCCCAGCGAACAGATGCGCCGAGCCGCGCGCGACAATGACGCCAACCGCACGCTGCTGCTGGTGATCACCTTCGTCGTGACCCTGGTGATCCTGGTCGCGGTGGCGAGCGAGATGCACGGCCGCACCCGGCCGCTGACGCTCGCGCTGGTGCTGGCGACGCTGCCGCTTGCCTGGTTGTTCTCGAACGTCGTCTATGCGCTCCACTATGCCAATCTCTATTATCAAGGCGGCAAGGATGGCGGCGACCGGGGCGGGTTGGGCTTTCCCGAGTGTGATGAGCCGACCTATTGGGACTTCATCTATTTCGCCTTCACGCTCGGCATGACCTTCCAGACGAGCGACACCGCGATCACTAACACCACGATGCGCCAGGTGGTGACGGGACATTGCCTCGCGGCGTTCGTCTTCAATCTGGGCGTGCTGGCGTTCACGATCAACGTGATCGGCGGATCGGGGTGATAGCCCCCTCGGCGAGAACACCTGCTCTTCCCCGGCCTTCGCCGGGGAAGAAGGATGTGGACCTTCCGCCCATCATCCGCCTAGAGCGATGGAAAAAGGGAGGATCACCATGTTTCGCACGCTGTCGCTCACCGCGCTGCTACTCGCCTCGGGCGCGGCGCTGGCGGAGAACACCAAGCCCCAGCCGCTGCCGATCGTCGAGACGATCCCGGCCGCGCGTGACACGCCCTATCCCGGCACGTTGAAGCTGGAGGTCGACGCGACCGATCTCGATCGCAATGTCTTCCGCGTGGTCGAAACGATCCCCGTCGCCGCCGGCGCGCGCGATCCAAACGGCGACATGGTGCTGCTCTTCCCCAAGTGGCTGCCGGGCAACCACTCGCCGACCGGGCAGATCGACAAGCTCGCCGGGCTGCGCTTCACCGCCGGCGGCCAGACCCTGGCGTGGAAGCGCGATCCGGTCGACATGTTCGCCTTCCACGTCCGCGTCCCCGCCGGCGTGAAGGCGATCGAGGCGCGCTTCGACTATCTGTCGCCGACCGACGGCAATCAGGGCCGGGTGGTGATGACGCCAGCGCTCCTCAACCTGCAATGGAACCTGACGAGCCTCTATCCGGCGGGCTATTTCACCCGGCAGATCCCGATCGAGGCGCGCGCGCGCTATCCCGAAGGCTGGACCGCTGCCTCGGGCCTGCCCGCGACGCGCGAGGGCGCGGTCTATCGCTACCAGCGCACCGATTACGAAACCCTGGTCGATTCGCCCGTCTTCGCCGGCGCGCATTACAAGCGCGTGCCGCTAAGCCCGCGCGTCAACCTCAACATCTTCGCCGATAACGATAAGGAGCTGGCGGCGAAGGACGATCAGCTGGCGGCGCATGTTCGCCTCGCCGAGCAGGCGGTGAAAACCTTCGGCGCGCAGCATTACGACACGTACGAATTCCTGTTCGCGATTTCGGACGAGATGGCCGGGATCGGCCTCGAGCATCACCGCTCCTCGGAGAACGGGGTGAAGCCCGGCTATTTCACCGATTGGGCGACGAGCACTCCGGCACGCAACCTGTTGCCGCACGAATTCACCCATAGCTGGAACGGCAAGTTCCGCCGCGGCGCCGATCTCTACACTCCCGATTATCGCACCCCGATGCGCAACTCGCTGCTGTGGGTGTATGAAGGCCAGACCCAGTTCTGGGGCTATGTGCTCGGCGCGCGATCGGGGCTGGTGAGCAAACAGGACACGCTCGACGCCTATGCCGCGATCATGGCTTCGCTCGACATTCAATATGGGCGCCGCTGGCGGCCCCTGTCCGACACCACCAACGAACCGATCATCAGCCAGCGCCGCCCCGAACCGTGGCGCAACTGGCAGCGGCCCGAGGATTATTACAACGAGGGCCTGCTGGTGTGGATGGAAGTCGATTCGATCCTGCGCCGCGAATCGAAGGGCACCAAGTCGATCGACGATTTCGCCCGCGCCTTTTTCGGCGTGCGCGACGGTGACTGGGGCGAGCTGACCTATCGCTTCGAGGATGTCGTCAGCACCTTGAACACGATCCAGCCCTATGACTGGAACAAGCTGCTCACCGAACGGCTCGACGCGGTCGGCGCCCCCGCCCCGCTCCAGGGGTTCGAGGGCAATGGCTATCGCCTGATCTTCACCGAGGAGCCGACGCCCTTCTACAAGGCCGGCGAGAAGGCGGGGAAGAACAGCAACCTGTCCTATTCGATCGGGATCGTGGTCGCGGGCACCGGGAAAGTCTCGACGGTGGTGTGGGACAGCCCGGCGTTCAAGGCCGGGATCGACGTGGGCGATTCGATCGAGAGCGTGAACGGCTTTGCCTTCTCGCCCGATCGGCTGAAGGAGGCGATCACCGCCGCCAAGAACGGCGCGCCGATCGTCCTTGGCACCAAGAAGGGCGATCGGCTGGCCGAACGGCGGATCGAGTATAATGGGGGGCTGCGTTACCCCCGGCTGGAGAAAACGGCCGCGGGCGAGGCGGGACTCGACCGGCTGCTCGCCCCCCGCTAGGGGCAACCCAGTCGACCCAATCGCCGTTCGTATAGAGCGCCGTCGAAACGCGTGATGCGAACTTCGCGTCCGTCATCGCGCCTCTCGACTTCGCTCGGGACGAACGGCGGGTCGAAACCCCTTTTTTGAAACAAGGAAGCGATATGCGTATCGATATGGTGCCGGTCGGCGACGATCCGCCGAACAGCCTGAACTGCATCATCGAAGTGCCGGTGGGTGGCGAGCCGGTGAAATATGAGTTCGACAAGAAATCGGGCGCGCTGTTCGTCGATCGCATCCTGCACACGCCGATGCGCTATCCGGCGAATTACGGTTTCATCCCGCACACCTTGTCGCCCGATGGCGATCCGCTCGACGCGCTGGTTGTCGCACGCTCGCCCTTCATCCCGGGCTGCGTGGTGCGTGTACGCCCTATCGCGGTGCTGCACCTGGAGGACGAGGCGGGCGGCGACGAGAAGCTGCTGACGGTGCCGACCGACGGGGTGTTCCCCTATTATTCAAAGGTCGACGAGCATGGCGATCTGCCCGAGATCATCATGCAGCAGATCGAGCATTTCTTCACCCACTACAAGGATTTGGAAGCCAAGAAGTGGGTGCGCGTCGGCCATTGGGCAGGCGCCGATGATGCGCGGCGCATCGTGATGGAAGCGATCGAGCGCGCGGCGCAGGCGAAGGGCTGAGACGGGCGGCCCGCCCGGCCGATCACCCTTCAAGGCCAGGGCCAAGAACATGGTCCCGGGCGCGGCGACCCGATCCATCGGCTCGCCGCGCCAGGTCTTTGACGGACCCGGATTTTCACGCGGGCCGCGGAAGCCGCCGCCCTCGAAATCTCCTAGAACGCCGCCGTCAGCGAGAGCACCGCGGTGCCGTTCGAGATCGATCCCCGGCCATTCTGCCCCCGCGTGAATTGCGGCGCGAGCCGGGCGGCGTCGGCGGCCGAGATGTCGGTGCCGACATAGCTGATGTTGAACGTCAGGTTGCGCCAGGTGACGTCGCTGCCGATCCCATAGTCCCAGTATTTCCCCGTCGGCGCGACGCTGGTGCCGTTGGGGCCGAGCCCGGGATTGCCCACCGAATAGCCAAGATGGCCCTTCAGCGTGAACGGGGTCTTGGGAATACCCACCGCCGCGTCGCTCGCCAGATACAGATTGTCGTACAGCTGCTGGCGGCTGAACGGCGTGTTCGAATAATTGGCCAGCGCGCGCTGCGGCGGCGCGTAATAGACGCTGCCGGTGAGCGTCACCGGGCCTTTGGTGCCGCTATATTTGCCGTAGAATTCGACATAGTCGGTCAGCGTCGCGCCACCCGGATAGTTATACCAGGTGAGCCCGACATCGGCGGTGCCCTTGAACAATTGGTGCTTGAAGCCGACGATCCCGTCGAGTTCCAGGTTCGGGCCGCCGAACGTACCCCAACCGGCCAGGTTCGATCCCCAGATACCGGCATAAAGGCCACTCTTGTGCGCGACCGTGATGCCGCCCTGGATCGCCGGCTTGGTATCGGATTGCGAGACGCCGCGCAGGCGGTAATCGCTGACGATCGCGATATTGCCCGTCACAGTGATCGCCGGCGGCGGGTCGGTGGGATCGGCAAGCGCCGGCGCGGCGGCGGCGAGCAGGCCCAGGCCTGCCAAGGAAGTTATCAGTCGCATGGTACACCCCCCTATCCAAGAGCGATGTCCCGCCTGCTGTTGCTGCCACCACAGTCAGAACCTCGCCGATTCCGCAGGATGGTCATTTCTTCGTTAAGGAAAGGTGCCGGATTTTGCCGCGCTGCACAATAGGAAAAGCACGAGCTACCCGTTTTGAGCACCAATTCGCCGGATCGGCTACCAGCCCTCCGCCGCGCGCAGCCGATCGAGCCCGGCGCGCAGATCGGCGATGAGGTCGGCGGGGTCTTCCAGGCCGATCGACAGGCGCACCAGCTGCCCGCCCAGATCACAAACCGTCGCGGTGCGATAGCGCGCGGGATCGGCGGCGATCGCCAGGCTCTCGAACCCGCCCCAGCTATAACCGAGCCCGAACAGCTCCAGCCCGTCGAGCAGCGCGACGCGCCCCTTGTCGCCGCCCTTCAGCACCACCCCGAACAACCCGGAGGCACCCAGGAAGTCGCGCGCGAACAGCGCATGGCCCGGAAAATCGGGGAGCGCGGGATGGAGGACGCGGACGACCTCGGGCTGGGCGGCGAGCCACTCGGCGATCGCCAGCGCGCTCGCCCCTTGCGCCTCCAGCCGCACCGCCATCGTCCTGAGGCCTCGCGCCGCGAGCCAGGCATCGTCGGGGCTCGCCACCTGGCCGAGCTGAAGGCTGGTGTCGCGCAGCGCCGCCCAGCGATCGGGCGCGGCGGTGACCGAACCGATCATCACGTCCGAATGGCCGCTCACATATTTGGTGCCGGCCAGGATGCTCAGGTCGACGCCGTGGGCCATCGCCGGGAACAGCAAGGGCGTCGCCCAGGTATTGTCGAGCAATGTCACCACGCCGCGCGCACGGGCGGCGGCGACGATCGCGGGCACGTCCTGCACCTCGAAGGTGAGACTTCCGGGGCATTCCATCAGGATCGCGCGGGTGTTGGGCGCGATCAGCTCGGCGATGCCGGCGCCGATCAGCGGATCGTAGAAGCGTGTCTGGACGCCGAAGCGCGCGAGGAACCCCGTCGCGAAGCTGCGCGTCGGGTCATAGGCCGAATCGGTGCAGAGGAGTTCGTCACCGGGCGAGAGCACGCTCAGCAGTGCCGCGGCGATCGCGGCGACGCCGCTCGGGTAGAGGAAAGTGCCCCCCGCGCCTGGTTCAAGCTCGGTCAGCGCCTCGGCAAGCGACCACTGGGTTGGCGCGCCGCGCCGGCCGTAGAACAGCTTGTGGTGCGTGTCGCGCCCGCGAGCCCGCATCTCCGCGACCGATTCGTAGAGATGCGTCGAGGCGCGCCACAGCGGCGGGTTGACGATGCCTTGCGTCCATTCGGGCCGCCGCCCGCCCGTCACGACGCGCGTGCGCGGGCGGCGGTCCTTGTCGTCGCTCAAGCCGCGCTCACCGTGGCGGCGCCCATCGCCTTGGGGGTGGTGCGATCGGCGCCCCACTCCGCCCAGCTGCCGTCATAGAGCGAGGCGGTGTTGCCGAGCAGCTGCGCGCCGAACACCAGGATCGCGGCGGTGATGCCCGAACCGCAGGTCGCGACGATCGGCTTGCTGAGGTCGATCCCCGCGCCTTCATACACCGCACGCAGCGCGTCGCCGCGCTTCCAGCTGCCATCGACGTTGAACAGCTGCGGATAATGGATGTTGGCCGAGCCCGGGATGTGGCCGGCATGGGTCGCCGGGCGCGGATCGGGCTCCTCGCCGGTGAAGCGCGCCGGGCTGCGCGCGTCGACCACCTGCTCCGCGCTCGATTCGAGATTGGCCTTCATCTGCTCCAGATTGCGGACCCGGCTATCATCGGCCCAGACGGTGAAGTGGCGGTGGCGCAGCGATTCCTTGCCGCTCGCCAGATCGCGCCCCTCCGCCTTCCACTTGGCGAGCCCGCCATCGAGAATCGCGACATCATGCGCGCCGAACACCTTCAGCATCCACCAGGCGCGCGCGGAGGTATGGAGCGGCGAATTGTCGTACAGTACCACCCGGCTGCCATCGCCCAGCCCCAGCGACTGCATCCGGCTCGCGAATTTTTCGGGCGCGGGCAGCATGTTGGGGAGCGGGCTGGAGAGATCGGCGATCTCCGCCAGGTCCATGAACACCGCACCGGGGATATGCTCCGCCTCATATTCGGCGAGCGCATCGCGACCATGTTCGGCCAGGAAATAGCTCGCATCGACGACACGCAGGTCGTTCGCCTGGAGTTCGTTCGCCAGCCATTCGGTCGTCACCAGCAGGTCCATCATCGTCTCCGCAACTTGGGGTGGATTTTCAGTAGCGGCTCGGGCCGGACGCGTCGAGGCCATCAAGAAACGCCTTGGCCTGGGCGCGGATTTCGGCGCGCGTCGCCGCCGACATCTTGGCCCAATTGCGATACGGCATGGCGAGCCGCTGGTTGCGCCCGAGCTTATCCTCGTGCCGCGCCAGGAAATCCCAATAGAGAGCGTTGAACGGGCAGGCGTCCGCGCCGGTGCGCGCCTTCACGTCATAGCGGCAATGGCGGCAATAGTCCGACATGCGGTTGATATACGCGCCCGAGGCCGCATAGGGCTTCGATCCCAACAACCCGCCATCGGCGAACTGGCTCATGCCGACGGTGTTGGGCGCCTCCACCCATTCATAGGCATCGGCATAGACCTCCAGATACCAGAGATGGACCTGATAGGGGTCGGCACCGATCAGCAGCGCGAAATTGCCGGTGATCATCAGTCGCTGGATGTGATGGGCATAGGCATGATCGAGCGTCTGGCCGATCGCCTCCGCCAGACAGCGCATCTCGGTCTCGCCGGTCCAGAACCAGGCGGGGAGCGGGCGGTGTGCTTCCAGGAAGTTGCGGCGCGGATAATCCGGCCCCTCGCGCCAATAGATGCCACGGACAAATTCGCGCCAGCCGATGATCTGGCGGATGAACCCCTCGGCCGAATTGAGCGGCACGCGCCCGGCGCGATATTCGGCCTCGACCGCGCGGCACAGGTCCAGCGGATCGAGCAGCCCGGCGTTGATGTAGGGCGATAGGATCGAATGCCACAGGAAGGGCTCGCCGGTGAGCATCGCGTCCTGGTAATCGCCGAAACGCGGCAGGGCGTATTTCAGGAAATGCGCCTGCTGTTTCAGCGCGTCCTCGCGCGTGACGGCGAAATCGAAGCTCTCCAGCCGCCCGGGATGATCGGTGAAGCGTTCGGCGACCAGCGCAAGCACGGCCTGCGTGTCGGCATCGGGCGAAAAGCTCAAGGGGCGCGGCATCGTCAGGTCGCGCTCGGCGGGTTTGCGGTTCTCCTGGTCGTAATTCCATTGCCCGCCTTCGGGCTGGTCGCCCGCCATCAGCAGCCCGGTCTTGCGGCGCATTTCGCGATAGAAAAACTCCATCCGCAGTGCTTTCCGGCCATGCGCCCAGGCGTCGAACTCGGCATGGCCGCACAGGAAGCGGGTGTCGGCGCGCACCTCGACCGGGAGCCCGAACAGCGTTTCCCACTGGTCGACCATCCCCGCGACGCGCCATTCGCCGGCCTCGGTGACGATGATCCGCTCTGGCGCGTGACGAGCGATCGCCCGCGCGACCTCGTCGGTGAAGCTGCCGGTGTTGGCCGGATCGTCGAGCGTGACATAATCGACCCGCCAGCCCGCGGCGCGCAAAGCGGCGGCGTGATGGCGCATCGCCGCGAAAAGGAAGGCGATTTTCCGCCGGTGGTGGCGGACGTAACCGGCTTCCTCGGCCACTTCCATCATCAGCAGCACGTCGCGCGCCGGATCGGCCCCTTCGAGCGACGCCAGCCCCAGCGACAGCTGATCGCCCAGGATCGGGATCAACGCGCGCTTCACATCATTTCCCGAACGACTACATCGGCGCGCATGAGCCATACCCCCAAATATCTCGGCCAAACGAGTGCCCTGCCCGCCTCGCCAGACGAAGCGGTGCTCGACTATGTTCCCAATCCGCGCCCGGGGCGTCCATATTTGGTGCGCTTCGTGGCGCCCGAGTTCACCTCGCTCTGCCCGGTGACCGCGCAGCCCGATTTCGCGCATCTGGTGATCGATTACGTGCCCGGCGAGAGCATCGTCGAATCGAAATCGCTGAAATTGTTCTTGGGCTCGTTCCGCAACCACCAGGCGTTCCACGAGGATTGCACGGTCGGCATCGGCGAGCGGCTGGTCGCGGAGATGCAGCCGCTATGGCTCAGGATCGGTGGCTATTGGTATCCGCGCGGCGGCATCCCGATCGACGTGTTCTGGCAGACCGGCGTTCCGCCCGAGGGGGTGTGGGTTCCCGATCAGGGCGTCCCCGGCTATCGCGGGCGGGGGTGAGGCGGTCAGGCCGCGCCGAACACCCGCGCGAACACCGTGTCGACATGCTTGAAATGATAATCGAGGTCGAACAGCGCGTCGAGCTCGGCGGGGCTGAGCGCCGCGCTCACCTGCGGATCGGCCTGGAGCAGCGCGAGCAGCGATAGCGCGCCGTCCGATTCCCACACCTTCATCGCGTTGCGCTGGACCAGCGCATAGGACTCCTCCCGACTCAGCCCGGCCTGGGTGAGCGCGAGCAGCACCCGCTGCGAATGCACCAGCCCGCCCATACGATCGAGGTTGCGCCGCATCCGCTCGGGATACACCACCAGCTTCTCGACCACCCCGGTCGCGCGCGCCAACGCGAAATCGAGCGTGATGCACGCGTCGGGCGCGATGTATCGCTCGACCGAGGAATGGCTGATGTCGCGCTCATGCCACAGCGCGACATTCTCCAGCGCCGGGGTCACATAGCCGCGCACCATCCGTGCGAGGCCGGTCAAGTTCTCGGTCAGCACCGGGTTGCGCTTGTGCGGCATCGCGCTGCTGCCCTTCTGGCCGGGCGAGAAATATTCCTCCGCCTCCAGCACTTCGGTGCGCTGCAGATGCCGTACCTCGACCGCGAGCCGTTCGAGCGAGCTGGCGACGACGCCCAGGGTCGCGAAGAACATCGCGTGGCGATCACGCGGGATCACCTGGGTGGAAACGGGCTCGACCGTCAGCCCCAGTTTCTCGGCGACATGCGCTTCGACCCGCGGATCGACATTGGCGAAGGTGCCGACCGCGCCCGAAATCGCGCAAGTCGCGATCTCCGCGCGGGCGGCGATCAGGCGGGCGCGGGCGCGCTGGAATTCGGCGTGGAATCCCGCGAGCTTCAGCCCGAAGGTCACCGGCTCGGCATGGATGCCGTGGCTGCGGCCAATGGTAGGCGTGTGCTTGTGCTCGCGCGCGCGCGCTTTGAGGGCGGAGAGCAGGCCGTCGACATCGGCGATCAGCAGGTCAGCCGCGCGCGCCAATTGCACCGCGAGGGCCGTGTCGAGCACGTCCGAACTCGTCATCCCCTGGTGCATGAAGCGCGCTTCCTCGCCCACCTGCTCGGCGACCCAGGTAAGGAAAGCGATCACGTCATGCTTGGTCACCGCCTCGATCGCGTCGATCGCGGCGACGTCGATTGGGGGCTTGGTCGCCCACCAGCGCCACAGCGCGTCGGCGGCGGCCCGGGGCACCACGCCCAGTGCGGCGAGCGCCTCGGTCGCGTGCGCCTCGATCTCGAACCAGATCGAATAGCGCGCCTCGGGCGTCCAGAGCGCGGCCATTTGCGGGCGGGAATAGCGGGGAACCATCGGGCGGGCCTTCGGCTGACAAAGCGGGATGAGGCGGGCGTTAGCAGGGACGAACCGCGCCGCCAAATCGCGTCATCATGCGACCAACCAACAAGTAACGCGTTGGCTTTCGCATGATGGTGGCAGAAACGATGCCGCTGTCAGCTAGATTAATTCTAGATGAACGGAGAAAAACGATGCTGAAGACTTTGCTGATCGCGGGCACCGCTCTCGTCGCCGCGCCGTCGTTGGCGCAGCAGCCGCCGGGCGCGCCCCCGCCGCAGACCCCGCCGGTCACCCAGCCCAATCAGGGCCAGGCGATGCCGAGTGACATGACCTCGCCTTCGCCGAGCCAGATTCCGCCGGCATCCTCGACGACGCCGACCCAGCAGCAACCTGACGCGAGCACCACGCAGACGACCGAAACGCCGGCGACCAATGCCGCCGATCAGGTGACGCAAACGGTCGACAGCCAATGGGCGAGCTATGACGCCAATGGCGACGGCAAGCTCAACAAGAAGGAATTCGCCGCCTGGATGAGCTCGCTGCGCGCGAACGATCCCTCGGCCAAGGGTGGCGCCGCCGAAATGAAGAAGTGGAACGACTCGGCCTTCGCCCAGACCGACACCGACAAGAACGGCTCGGTGAGCAAGGAGGAGCTGAAGGGCTTCCTGGCGCAACCGGCGAAGTAATGCCAAGCCCGGGTTCTGCTTAGCGCGGAGCCCGGGCTTTTACTGGCACTGGTAAGCTTACGCGATAAAACGATCCCTCCCCCTCTTTTCCATGCCCGGCGAGCGAAATATCGATCCGGTCTTTATTGCAAATGACCCTCGTAATGTAGGGAAGGCGAACATCTTCCAGATAGGCATCTAAGTCCTGATATTCATGTAACGGGGTCTGATCGACGCCGTTTACTGTGATGCGCGTGACGGTTGAAGGACCTTCGCGATCGCTGGCTAGGGCAATTTCGACTTGGTTACCCAAACACTCCGCCGTCAGCCTGAGTGTTGTCCGGTCAGGAAGGATGCCACCGTCCAAAACGATCTCCTTGCTCGAAACCTGTAACGCGATTAGCGCGAGCGGCAGCAAGGCAGGCAACATGGTCCGTCTCCCGGCGATATTGATGCCCCGCTGAGACGGTCAACCTATCAAGCGGTTCCGGCTAGCCCCCCTCAAATCAACCCCTGCGCCCTCAAACTCACATGCCCCTGGCGCCCGATGATCAGGTGATCGTGCACCGCGATCCCCAGCTTCTTCGCGGCCTCGGCGATGCGACGCGTGAGGTCGATATCGGCGCGGCTGGGGCTCGGGTCGCCGCCGGGATGGTTGTGGACCAGGATGATCGCCGCCGATCCGAGCTGCATCGCGCGCTTCACCACTTCGCGCACATGCACCGCCGCCTCGTCGATCGACCCCTCGCTCACCAGCTCGTCGCGGATCAGGATGTTGCGGGTGTTGAGGTGGAGCACCCGCACCCGCTCGATGCTGTGGTGCGCCATGTCGGCCTGCAGATAATCGAGCAGCGCCTGCCAGTTGCCGAGCACGGGCGCCGCCTGCGCCTCCACCCGCAGCATCCGCAAGGCGGTCGCCTGGACGATCTTGATCGCCGCGATCGAGGTTTCGCCCAGCCCCTCCATCGTCGCCAGCGCCTCGGGGCTCGCCGCCATCACCGCGCCTAGCCCGCCGAACTCGCTCAGCAGCCGCTTGGCGAGCGGTTTGGTGTCGCGCCGGGGGATGGCGAGCGCGAGCAGATATTCGAGCAGTTCGTAATCGGCGAGCGCCTCGCCGCCCGCGCCCAGCAGCCGCTGGCGCAGCCGCGCGCGGTGGCCGGCATGATCGGCGGGAACATTCATCGTGTCTCAAGGATTAAGGCGGGTCGCGCGGGGTGGCAATTGCCGTGCGTGCGGTTACTAGGGGGAACCCCGGCAGCGGGGGTAACGCGGAGTCTGTGTGGCGGATCACGAGCAAGCGCCGCCGGCCATCGCCCGGTCGCGTGGGGGGCTGGCGCAAGCGGCGACCGGCGGCGCGCTGGCGCTCGCCTTGCTCGCGGTGGGCGTGTGGAGCGCGCGCACCCCGATCGCCACGCGCTTCATCGACGATAGCCTGGCCGAACGCGGCGTGCCCGCGCGCTACCGGATCGCGCAGCTGGGGGTGCATGGCACCCGGCTCGAAAACCTCGTCATCGGCGATCCCCGCCATCCCGATCTGGTGGCGGATTGGGTGGAGCTTGCAACCGATCTGGGGCTGGACGGCGTCCGGCTGATCGGCGCGCGCGCCGGGCAGGTGCGGCTGCGCGGGCGGCTGGTCGAGGGCAAGCTGTCGCTCGGCGCGATCGACCGGCTGCTGCCGCCGCCCACCGGCAAGCCGTTCGCGCTGCCCGCGCTCGACGTGACGCTGAACGACGCGCGGATGCGGCTGGAGACGCCCGCCGGGGTGATCGGGCTGCGGCTGAGCGGACGCGGCGGGCTCGCCGACGGCTTTACCGGGCGGCTGGCGCTGATCGCCGACCAGCTTGGTAGCGGGGCGTGCCGCGCCGAGCGGCTGGCGGGGACGCTCGCGCTCAGCATCGCCCAGGCGCAGCCGAGCCTGCAGGGGCCGGTGCGCGCGGGGTCGCTCGCCTGCGGCGGCGCGGCGGCGCGAGGGGTGGTGGCGGAAACGACCGTGCAGCTCGATCAACGGCTCGATCGCTGGCAGGGGACGAGCCTGGTGAGCCTCGACGCGCTCGCCCACCCCGCCGCGAAGCTGCGCGCGGTGAGCGGGCGGATCGATTTCGACGGCGGGCTGGCGCGCACCCATGGCCAGCTCGATCTGCGCGGCGACGCGCTCGCCACGCGCCAGGCGAGCGCGGCGGCGGTGCAGCTGACCGGCGATTATCACGTGGGCCGCAGCGGCGCGGGGTTCGACGGGCGGATGAGCGCGCAAGGCGCGACGCTCGCCCCCGCCTGGCGCGCGGCGCTTGGCCAGCAGCGGGCGGCGGCGGCGGGTACACCCATCGGCCCGCTCGTCGCGCGCGCGGTTTCGGCGGCGAACGCGGCGGCGCGGCGCTTCGACGTGGCGAGCGATGTAAACCTGGTGAGCGACGCCCAGGGCTTCGACCTCGGCTTCGCCCATGGCCGGCTGACCAGCGCGAGCGGGGCGCGGGCGACGCTCAGCGGCGGCCAGGGCGTGCTGATCTCGCGCGCCGGGTGGCGGCTCGACGGGCTCCTGGCTTTATCGGGCGGGGGACTGCCCGAGGCGGCGCTGAAGCTGCGCCAGAGCGTCCCCGGAGGGGCTTTGCGCGGTACGGGATATGTCCGGCCCTACGCGAGCGGGGACGCGCGACTGGCGCTGGAGGGGCTCGACTTCACCACCGCGCGCGGCGGCACCCGCCTCACCAGCCGCGCGACGCTGTCCGGCCCCATCGCCGGTGGCCGGGTCGAAGGGCTGGTCGCCCCGCTCGCGGCGCGCTGGCGTGGGGGAACGCTGCTGCTTAACCCCGGCTGCACCCCGCTCGCCGCCGATCGCCTGGCGGTCGCGCGGATGACGCTCGTCGCGCCGCGCCTCACCTTGTGCGCCGAGGGGCCGGGGCTGGTGCAGCTGACCGGCGGACGGCTGCGCGGCGCGGCGCGGATCGCGGCGCCGGCGCTCGGCGGGACGATCGGCGACACCCCGCTCGCGCTCGCCGCCGACAACGCCCGGCTCGATCTCGCGGCACGCGCCTTCACGCTCTCCGGCGCGAATGCTCGCTTCGGCGCGGGCGAGGGCGCGACCCTGCTCGCCTTCCAGACGCTCGCGGGCACACTCGACAAGGACGGCGCGCGCGGCGATTTCACGGGCGGTGGCGCGCAGATTGGCACCGTGCCGCTCCGGCTCGACCAGAGCAACGGCGACTGGCGCTTCGCCGATGCCGTACTCCATGCGCAGGGCGGCCTGCGCGTCTCCGATCGGGCGAGCGCCGCCTTGTGCCCCGAAAACGGCCATTTCACCGCCGACGGCGACGATCGCCCGCGCTTCTGCCAACTCCAGGCACGCGGGGTGACGCTCAGCCTGGCGGATAATCGCATCACCGCGAGCGGGACGCTGCAAACCCCGGGCGCCGGCGTGCGCGTCGCCGAGGTGACGCTCACCCACGATCTCGGCAAGGCGAGCGGCCATGCCGAACTGTCGGTGCCCGGCGTCGCCTTCGGCCCCACGCTTCAGCCTGACGCGCTCACCCCCCTTACCTATGGCGTGATCTCGGCGGTGAACGGCACGGTGCGCGGCGAGGGGCAGCTCAGCTGGCACGGCGACAAGGTCATCAGCGCCGGCACTTTCCGCACCCAGGGCGCGAGCCTCGCCGCGGCGTTTGGCCCGGTGCAGGGCTTGAGCGGCGAGGTTCACTTCACCGATCTGCTCAAGCTGGAAAGCGCCCCCGGGCAGCGCGTTACCATCGCAAGCGTGAACCCCGGTGTGCCGGTGACCGGCGGCGAGGTGCGCTATCAGACGCTGGAGGGCGAGCGAGTGCACATCGAGGGCGGGCGCTGGCCGTTCGCGGGCGGCGTGCTAGTGCTCGATCCGACCACGCTCGATTTCGCCGAGCGCGCCGAACGCCGGCTGACCTTCCATGTCGAAGGCGTCGACGCCGCCCAGTTCCTGCAAAGCTTCGACTTCAAGAATCTGAACGCGACCGGGGTGGTCGACGGCACGCTGCCAATGCTGTTCGATGCGCAAGGGGGTAGGATCATCGACGGGCATTTGAAGATGCGCCCCGGCGGCGGGACGATCGCTTATGTCGGCGAACTCTCGCAGCGTGACCTGGGTTTCTGGGGCAATCTGGCGTTCCAGTCGCTCAAGGCGCTTGCCTATCGCGAGCTGGAAGTGACGATGAACGGCCCGCTCGAAGGCGAGATGATCACCGAGATCCGCTTCGCCGGCGTACGCCAGGGCAAGGGCGCCAAGAGCAATTTCCTTATCCGCCGGCTGCAACGTCTGCCGATCCTGTTCAACGTCCGTGTGCAGGCACCGTTTCGGCAGTTGCTCGGCAGCGTGGCGGATCTGTACGATCCCAGCCGGCTGGTCGAGCGCAATCTCAACCAGCTGATCGAAGCTCAGCCAGGTGCCCCCGTTCAGCCGCCCGCAAGCGGCACCGTGCCACAAGGAGAACCGAAGTGAGAAAACGGGTGATGGTGCTGGGTTTGATGATCAGCGGGGTTACGGGTGGCTGCGTGAACGTGGCCGCGCCCGACAAGCCGATCGTGATCAACCTCAACATCAACATCACCCAGCAGGTGGTGTATCGGCTTGATGGCCAGGCCAAGGAACTGATCCAGCAGAAACCGGGAATTTTTTGATGCGCAAGACAATCGCCTTCCTGACGATCGCCGGCCTCGCCGCCGCCACCCCCGCGCTCGCCCAGCGCGACCCGGCCTATGCCGCCGCGCGCGCCGCCGGGCAGGTGGGCGAGCAGCCCGATGGTTATCTGGGGATCGTCGGCGCACCCAGCGACGCGCTGCGGCGGATGGTCGCGGACATCAATCTACAGCGCAAGTCGGCCTATGCCGAGAGCGCCAAGGACGGCTCGACAGTCGAGCAATTCGCCTTCGTCTCGGGGTGCAACCTGATCGCGAAGACCGCGCCGGGCGAGAAATACCGCACACCTGGTGGCGAGTGGAAGACGCGCACCGCCGCCCCGCCGGAGCGCGACCCGCGCTGCTTGTGAGGGCGCGCGCTGACCCGACCCACCCCAACCCCTCCCTATCAGGGAGGGGCTCATAGAGGAATGACCGGCCCTCTCCCCTCCCTGGAAGGGAGGGGCCGGGGGTGGGTCGAGGCAGCGCGCCGCCCTGGCAACGCCAGCCCCAAACCGTGCTCCAACCCGCCCCGGTTGACTCGCTCTGTCACCCTTTCTAAACGGGCGCCGCGACGGGGGTAGTCACACAAACGTCGCATGACGAGGCGCCCGCCCAGGCATCAGCCGGGCGGCGTTTTTATACCAGGAAGAGAATGCGCGCGTTGGCTGACGATCGCCAGAACCGACCCGACGAGCTTGACGCCCGTATTGCGCGCGCCAAGACCGAGGCCGGTATCGGCGTGACCAACAACGCCGCCCGCGCCGAAGGGCGCGGCTGGGCGATCGGGATCGAATTCGTCGGCGCGGTGCTGGTTTCGGCGGCGCTCGGCTGGGCGATCGATACCTATGCCGGGCTCGGCACGCGCCCCTGGGCGATGGTGGTGCTGCTGCTGCTCGGCTTCGCCGCCGGCACCCGCCGCGCGATGCAAACCTCGGCGCAGTTCGACGCCGACACCAGCGAGGATAAGAGGTAAGCCTTGGCCAGCCCAATGCATCAGTTCACGGTCAACAAGCTTCACCCGATCAACATCGGGGGCTTCGACGCGTCGTTCACCAACTCGTCGCTGTGGATGCTGGTCGCGCTGGCCGCCGTCTCGATCTTCCTGTTCGTCGGCACCGCCCGGCCGCAGCTGGTGCCCAGCCGCTGGCAAGCGGCGGTCGAATATATCTATGATTTCGTCAGGAATATGCTCGACACCAATGTCGGGCCGGAAGGGCGCGCCTACGCCCCGCTGATCTTCTCGATCTTCCTGTTCGTGCTCGCGTGCAATCTGCTGGGCCTCATCCCCTGGGTCGGTGCGTTCACGCCGACGAGCCATGTCGCGGTGACGTTCGGGCTCGCGATGATCGTGTTCGTCACGGTGGTCGTGGTCGGCTTCCTGCGCCACGGGCTGCACTTCTTCTCGCTGTTCTGGCCCCATGGCACCAATGTCGTGCTCGGCGCCTTCGTGTTCGTGATCGAGTTCCTCTCGTTCCTGTCGCGCCCGTTCACGCTCGCGATCCGGTTGTTCGCGAATATGACCGCGGGGCACGTGCTGCTGCAGGTGTTCGGCACCTTCGTCGTCGCATTGGGCTCGTTCGGGGCGCTGCCGTTCGTGTTCGGGCTGCTGCCGCTGGGCGTGAACATCGCGCTGTCGGCGCTCGAGGTGCTGATCGCGGTGGTGCAGGCCTATGTCTTCGCGCTGCTCGCCTCGATCTATCTGAACGACGCGATCAACCTCCACTAACTTTTAAAACGGAAAGGGTTTTCTCATGGACGTCGCAACTGCTGCTAAGATCGGTGCGGGCCTTGCCGCGATGGGCGCGGGCCTCGCCGCGATCGGCGTGGGCTCGATCTTCGGCCAATATCTGAACGGCGCGCTCCGCAACCCGGAAGCCGATGCCAAGATGGGCGGTCGCCTGATCTTCGGCTTCGCGGTGACCGAAGCGCTCGGCCTGATCGCGGCGGTCGTCGCGCTCGCGCTCGCCTTCTCGTAAGGCTTTCCTTTCGCATTCGGTGAAGTGGCGGGATCATGCCTCAATTTGATTTTGCGAACGTCTTCTGGCCGCAGCTGATCTGGCTCGCGATCTTTTTCGCGATCCTCTATTTCGGCGTTGTCCAGCTCACCTTGCCCAAGCTCGGCAAGGTGATGAACGCGCGCGAGGATCAGGTGAAGGGCGATCTCGTCACCGCCGAAAGCGCCAAGGCCGAGGCCGACAAGCTGAAGGCCGACTATGATAGCGGCGTCGCCGCCGCCCAGGATCGGGCGCGCGCGACGCTGGGCACGGCGCGCGGCGATGCCGCCAAGGCGCTCGAAACGCGGCTCGCCGAGGCGGGCGCCGCGATCGAGGCCAAGGCGGCGGCGGCACAGGCCGAGCTCGACGCCGCGCGCGCGAAGGCGCTCGGCGAGATCGAAGGCGTCGCCGCCGAAGCCGCGGCGGCGATCGTCGAAAAGCTGACCGGCGCGCGCCCCGCCCCGGCCGAAGCCGAAGCCGCCACCCGCGCGGCGCTCGCGGCCTGAGGGAGACGCACGATGCTTTATGCGCTGACCGTCGCGGTCGAAGGCGGCCACGCCAAGGCGACCTTGCTCGGGCTCGATTCCGAAGGCTGGGTCTATGTCGGGCTCACCATTTTCCTGCTGCTCGCGATTTTCGTCGGCAAGGCGCCGCAGAAGATCGTCGAGGCGCTTGACGGGCGCATCGCCGAGACGCGCCGGCAGCTGGACGAGGCCAAGGCGATCCGCGCCGAGGCCGAGGCGCTGCTGAGCGAAGCGCGCAGCCGCACTCAGGCGAGCGCCGGCGACGCCGCGGCGATCGTCGCCCAGGCCGAGGCCGACGCCAAGGCGATGCTCGCCAAGGCCGAAAGCGACGCAGCCGAGCTGATCGCGCGCCGCAGCAAGATGGCCGAGGATAAGATCGCCGCCGCCGAACGCGGCGCGCTGGCCGAGGTGCGCGCCCAGGCGGCGCAGGCGGCGACCCGCGCGGCGGCCGAGCTGATCGGCGCCCGCTATGGCGCCGAGGCCGACAAGACGCTCGTCGACCGCGCGATCGCCGGAATCGGGCGCCCCAACTAATTCGGTTCGGCGCGGCCGTTACACACTGCGACACTTAATCACTGTTGCTTGTCAACGACATCGGTCAAGCTCCTGCCGTCGACTCAAGTCGTCGGAATGATCGAGGCTGCGCATGAAGCTGTTCGTCACCGCTGCAATTATCGCAATTCTGGCCGTTCCCGCGGCGGCGCAACAGGCGGGGGCGGTGACGCCTTCGGCCAATGCCGGCAGCGACGGCACGGCGACGACGACAGCGCCCGCCGCGACGCTGACGCTCGACACCCCGCTCGAAGCTTTGGTCGCCAACCCGAAAGCCAAGGCGGTGCTCGACCAGGTGCTGCAAGCGGACATCACCCAGAACCCGTTTTACGAGCAGATCAAGGTGATGAGCTTCAACCAGATCCAGCCACTCTCCAACGGCCAGTTGAGCGATGAGACGCTGAAGAAGATCGGCCAAGGGCTCGCGGCGATCAAATAAGCGGCGGCGGATCGGCGTCGTGATCGATCGGGTCGCCCTGGCGCCGCCAGGGCGGCTTTCTTTTCTCGGCGGTATGGCAGACATGATCGATGCCGCATCGATCGGGCAGTTGCCTGCCTTGACGAGTACCCGCCCCCCGCGCCACTAGCGCGCATGGCTGATCTCGACCCTCATGGCTTCAAGCGCCGCGGCGTGCTGTTCGTGCTCTCCTCGCCTTCGGGGGCGGGCAAATCCACCATCGCGCGCAAGATGCTCGAGGAAGAGCCCAACCTCGCCATGTCGGTGTCCGCCACCACCCGCCCGATCCGGCCGGGCGAGGAGGACGGCGTGGACTATCACTTCGTCTCGCTCGATCGCTTCCGCGCGATGGTCGCGGCGAATGAGTTCCTCGAATGGGCGCACGTCTTCGGCCATCGCTATGGCACCCCACGCGCGCAGGTGGAGGCGATGCTGAGCCAGGGCAAGGATGTACTGTTCGACATCGACTGGCAGGGCGCGCAGCAATTGTTCCAGATCGCCGGCGGCGACGTGGTGCGCGTGTTCATCCTGCCGCCGTCGATGGAGGAATTGCGCGGCCGGTTGGAACGGCGTGCGACCGATTCGCCCGAGGTGATCGACGCGCGGATGCAGCGCGCGGCCGCCGAGATCAGCCATTGGGACGGCTATGACTATGTGCTGGTCAACGACGATGTGCAGGCCTGCTACGCGCAGGTGAAGAACATTCTCGCCGCGGAGCGGTTGAAGCGCTCCCGCCAGACCGGGCTGATCGGCTTCGTCCGCGGGCTGATGAAGCGCGGCGAGCACGCCTAAGCGCTAACGGGCCAGAGTGAGGAACCGCACCGCCGCCTCATAATCGCGCCGCCGCGCTGCCTTGGCCTGGAGCGCGAGATCGTCGTCGCCCCATTGCTCGGCCTGCCACTCCTCGTCGAGCGTGGCGGCAAGCCAGAGCTGCTCCGCCCCCGCCGCCCCGTCCGCGAGCGCGAGGGCGCCCACTAAAGTGCCGGTGATCGTCACGATCGGGGAGAGCGCGGCGAGCGCGAAGGGCGGGTAAGCGGCCAGCGCCGCGCCGAGCCGGGCCACCGTCTCCGCCGGCTGCGCGCGGTGCATCACGCCCGAAGTCACGACGAAATCGACGCCGAACGCTCGCCGCGCCCAATCCAGCAGCGGATCCCACGCCGCTGCCTGGCGCGCGACAAGCTCGGCGGGGCCATCGGCGCGGTAATAGAGCAGGTCGCTCTCGCCATAGACCGCCAGGCCCACGGCGAACCCGGCGGGATCGGCCGCGACCCGGTCGATTGCCGCGTTGGCGAGCCCGGTCAGCGGCATCGCGCGCGGGTCGAGCGTCTCGCCCACGCCGCGCCATTCGTCCGCCACCGCCTCGGCGAGCGCGGGGGTCGGCAGCATCAGCGCCGCCCGGCCTGGGGTGCGCACCGGCTTATCGTCGAGCCGGATGCCACCTTCCACGACATGAACCTCGCGCCAAAAACGCTTCATTGTTCGCTGCGCCAGCGCCGCGCGAGCGCACGCGGCACCACCCCCAGCACCCACAGGGCGGCGATCACCAGCGCGATACCCACCACCTTGCCCAGCGTCTCCTCCGCCCGCGCCGCGAGGACCAGCCCCAGGCACGCGCCCACCAGCGCGCCGATCTGGACGAGCGAGATTAGCAGGAAGCGCCCCCGCGCCGGATCCCTCATGCCAGCATCGCCGAAAGCTCGCCGACATCCTCGGCCACCGCGATCGCGCCAGCGGCGACCAGCTCGTCATTTGGGTGATAGCCCCAGCCGACGCCGATCGCGCGCACCCCGGCGCTCACCGCCATCGCCATGTCGAAGCTGGTGTCGCCGATCATTACCGCATCCTGCGCGGCAGCCCCGGCCTCGACGAGAGCGGCCTCGATCATCGCCGGATGCGGCTTGCTGGGGTGGCGGTCGGCGGTTTGCAGCGTCACGAAATGGCGAGCGATGCCGTGGTGGGCGAGGATATGCGCGAGGCCGCGATCGGACTTGCCAGTCGCCACCCCCAGCTGCCAGCCTTGCGTCGTGAGCGTCTCCAGCAGCTTGGCGATGCCCGGATAAAGTGGCTCGGCGCCGATCGTGCCGGCGCTGCGCAGCTCGAAGAATGCGGCGCGATATTGGGCGACCAGCCGCTCGTGCAGCGCGCCATCGGCATCGGGCAGCAGCGATCGGATCACCTCGGCCAGGCTCAGCCCCACCTGGCGGCGGATAATCGCCCGCGGCGGCGGCGCGAGGCCGACATCGCCAAAGGCCCGCTCCATGGCTGTGCAAATGTGATGCTGGCTATCGACCAGCGTACCGTCACAATCGAAAAGCGCGAGGCGAACGGGGGCGGCGGGCATCGCCAGGGCTTAGCCAAGCCGCCCCCGGCTGGAAAGCCTTCAGCCGATATCGAGCACCAGCTTGCCCACCGCCTTGCCACTCGCAAGCTTGGCGTGCGCCGCGCCGGCATCGGCCAGTGTGAACCGCTCGGGATCAAGCAACGGCTTCAACCGCCCCGCCTCCACCAGCCGCGCCGCGCGCGTCAGGATGTCGCCGTGCCGCTCCAGGTCGCGGTCGCGCAGCATCGGCACGAGCATGAACACGACGTGGAGCGTCGCGTTGTGCGGCATCAACGGACCGAGATCGAGCGCCGTATCGCGTGCGAGGATCGTCGCCACTCGCCCATTGGTCGCGACCGCCGCGATCGATGTGGCGATGTTCGCGTTGCCGATCGTATCGAACACCACGTCATAGCCCGCCCCGCCTGTGCGGGCGGCGACATAGTCCGCGACCGGGGTGCTGCGATATTCGATCGCGTGCGCCGCCCCCAGCTCGCGCGCGATTAAGGCTTTGTCGGGGGAGGAAGCGGTCGCGTCGACGATCGCCCCGGCCAAGTGCGCGAGTTGCACGCCAACATGGCCGACGCCGCCGGCCGCGCCATGCACCAGCACCCGCTCCCCCGGCTGAACCTTGGCGCGCTCGATCAGTGCTTCCCAGGCGGTGATGGTGACGAGCGGCAGCGCCGCCGCCTCGCGAAAGGAAAGATTGGCGGGCATCCGGGCGAGCAGCCGGTGATCGGCGCGCATCTCGCTCGCATAGCTGCCATCGCGCCCGATCAGGCCGCCCGCGCAGCCATAGACATGGTCGCCCGGCGCGAAGCCTGGCACGGCGGCGCCGATCTCGGTGATCTCCCCCGCCAGGTCGCAGCCCAGCACGACCGGGGTATTGGCGATGTCGCCATAGGCGCCACCGCGGATCTTGGTGTCGATCGGGTTGATCCCCGCCGCGCGCACCGCGATGCGCACCTCGTTCGGCCCAAGCGGCGCTGACGGCGCTTCCTCCAGGCGAAACGGCGCATCGGGGCCAAGGGAATCGAGAACCAGGCGCTGCATGGAAAATCTCCGCTGTTGTTGCCCGCCCCCATTTGGCGCTAATGCCAGCCAGCGCTAGTACGCACTATTTTGAAGGGTAGTATCCTTATGGATACCGAAGAACTGATCCATCGCCCCTTTGGCTGCTCGGTCGAGGCGACGCTGTCGGTTATCGGCGGCCGGTGGAAGCCGGTTATCCTGTTCAGGCTGATGGAAGCCGATCATCTCCGCTTCAACGAGCTGCGCCGCATCCTGCCGAGCGCCATCACGCAAAAGATGCTGACCCAGCAATTGCGCGAGTTGGAGGCGGACGGGGTGGTCGAGCGGCGGGTTTACGCCGAGGTGCCGCCGCGCGTCGATTACCGGCTCACCGCGCACGGCCGCAGCCTTGCCCCCGTGTTGATCGCGATGCGCGATTGGGGTGTGAAGCACATGGCCGAGCGCATCTTCGACGTCGCTGCCTGATGGCGGGCAAGCTGCGCCGCCGCGCGGTGGTCGCGGCGATGGAAGCGGCGGAGGCGGCGCGGGCGGTGGTGCGCGATTGCGCGTTATGCGAACGGCCGCTCGGCAAGCGGATCGAATGGCATCACGTCCTCCCCCGCAGCGAGGGCGGGAAGGACACCGTGCCGCTCCACCCGATCTGCCACCGCACGATCCATGCGTGCCTCACCAACGCGGAGATCGCGCGGGCTTACCATGACATGGTGGCGCTGCGCGCCCAGCCCGAGATCGCGCGCTTCGTGCAGTGGATCGCGAAGAAGGAACCGGATTTTCACGCTCCGACGCGGCGGGCGAAGCGGGAGTAGCCGTGGGGACCGGGCTAAGCTCATGGCCGATGGCGAGCGTGAGCTGTGGCGCGGGAAAACAGTGCTGCCAGCGATGGCCTTCACGCCCGTCGGTCCCTGAGCGACGACCAGCGCAAAATCAGCAGGGTGCCGGCGCAGGGCGTTGGTCAGCTGGATGTGTTGCCTAGCGATGCCGGCAGCGAAAAGGCCGTTCTGGTGGGCCATTCCATGGGCGGCTGGGTCGCGCCCATTTTCCCCCGACCTACCCGGCGCGGACGGAACGGCTGATCATCATCGATGCCGCCCGCTGCAAAGCGATCTTCGAGGGTGAGCCGCCGCTCGATCTCGATCCTTTGACGGTCGCGCAAGCGCAAGCGCTCATGGCGCTGCTGGAGGACACGAAGCCCGCCTCGGCGATTTAGGCGGCGTGATCTGGCTGCTCGCCAGTCACGATAGCGTGCCTTTCCGAACCAGCGACGGTCATTCGCAGGGGTCGCGCCTATTGCGCGGGGTGCGCGCGGTAACAAGCAAAGTCTATGATGCCTGTGGGCATCAGGTGCCGGCGTCGCGGAGAGCGACCCTCATCGAGATCGACGGTTCGGAAGGCGAGGGTGGCAGGCCGATCGTGCGCCGCGCGAGCGCGCTGATGATACCGCCGTCTGAGTCGTTGCACCGACAAAACCAACTGCTCGATTCGTCTGTCGATTTGTTGCTGCGGACGACCTTTTTCCCGGCGACCGTTAACCAGTAGCTCGCCCAAGCCATGCCGATAGGGAATGCAAAAGAGAAGTGAAGAGGCAGCTCATTCTCATAGAGCATGATCAGAGCCCAAATCGGGGCACAGATGGTGCTCTCAAACCTTTGTATCGGTGCCAAAACGGTGTAGCGAAAGAACGTAGCGGTCGATACAGATAGCAATCGGCATCGAAATCATAGCGTAAACAGCCTTTGCCGCCCATCGTCGTGTTTTTACCAAGGTTTTACAGGGCGGCTTTGTAACCCGTGGTGCCACTAACGACGGTCATTGTGCGCGTCTAGGAGATAAGAATATGAAAAAAGCTGTTTTTCTCTTTCTCGCATCGACGGCATTCCCTGCCTTGGCGCAAAGCTGCCCGAGCCAATATGCCAACTGGGCCGCACCGGCCGCGCTGTTCGACGGGCTGACGCCGGCCAACCCCGACGCGTCGGACGAAAAGCCATATGAGCTCGGCACGCTGGTCGAGGCGCAAAGCGACGGCATCATCACTCATTTGCGCTTCTATCGCGCGCCTTCCGAGACCGGCAGCCATATCGGCCGGGTTTGGGATGCCAATACCGGCCAGGAGCTGACGCAGGTTGAATTCTATCGCGAGGGTAGCGCGGGCTGGCAGGTGGCGACGCTGCGCACCCCGCTCGCGTTGCGCAGCGGCCAACGCGTGATCGTCTCGGTCAACAGCAACATCCGCTTCCCGATCAGCGTCGGCGGGCTCGCCGAGCCGATCTCGCGCGGTGGGCTGACTTCAGTCGGCAGTCTGTTCGGGCCGCAGGGCGTGGCGCCCGCGCAGAGCTTTGGCCAGTCGAACTATTTCGTCGACGCGGTGTTCCGCGCCGGCAACAGCAACGCCGCCGCTCCGGTGACCACCAGCACCCCGGGCTGCATCACCAATCCGGTGGGCGCGGTCGAAATCTCGACGCTGTTCGGCGATCGCACCCCCGCCAATGCCGATGCGACCGACAACCAGCCCTATGAACTGGGCACGATCGTCACCCCCACGTCCGATGGGCAGGTGACGCAGATCCGCTATTTCAAGGCGCCCTCGGAAGGCGGCGCCCATACCGGGCGCATCTGGTCGCTCGCGACCGGCACCCAGCTGGCGAGCGTGACCTTCCAGAACGAGACGGCGTCGGGCTGGCAGGTCGCGACGCTCGACACGCCGCTTGATCTGCAAGCCGGGCAAAGCGTCGTCGTCTCGGTCAACAGCAACAGCCACTTCCCGATCGCGGTGGGTGATCTCGCTCAGCCGGTCGCGCGCGGCTATCTGACGACCGCGACCGATCGCGCCGCCGGAGTCTTCGGCGCCCCGGGCACGCTGCCGACGAACAGCTATCAGAACTCCAATTATTTCGTCGATCTGGCCTATCGCGCCGAATCGACGCTGTTCGGCACCAAGGAGCCGACGCTCAGCAACGCGTCGGACAATGGCACCGCCTATGAACTCGGGCTGCGCTTCGTCCCGCAGGTCGATGGCATGATCACCGGCTTCCGCTTCTGGAACGCGCCGAGCGAGACCGGATCGCACCGCGCCACCCTGTGGAGCAGCAGCGGCGAAAAGCTGATCACCGCCGATTTCACCGGCGAAGCCGGCGAAGGCTGGCGCGCCGTCCGCCTGCCGACGCCATTCGCGGTGCGCGCGGGCCAGACCTATGTGATCTCGGTCAACAGCAACGGCTTCTTCCCGATCAGCTATCACGTGTTCGACAACGCGCCGGTCACCTCGCCGTGGCTGGCCGCGCCGAATGACGGGCAGAACGGGCTGTACGGCGAGATCGGCCAGTTCCCGACCTCGACCTATCAGGCGAGCAACTATTTCCGCGATGTCGCCTTCCGCCCCGGCAATTCGCTGACGCCGCCGGCGGCGATCGACATTGTCGGCGGCACGCCGACGCCAACGCCAACGCCCACGCCTACCCCGACGCCCACGCCAACGCCCACGCCGACTCCGACGTCGACCGAACCCTGGGCGGTGCGTGGCTATCTGGGCTGGATCCGCGATCTCGCGAGCCGTCCCTCGGCGCCCGATGTCCGCTGGCCGGACATCTCGATCGACGACGATCTGATCCGCGATTATGATCGGGCCGGCGCCTTCGTGGCGAAGCATGGTGGTACCTCGATGGAGATTTGGGGTCTCGCCGCAGGCGGTACGGAGGGATCGCCGGGCTATTCGGTCGATGTCGAGAACACGATCACCCCACAGCGGCGCGAGCAGATCCGCCAGATCGTCGACGGCCTCCATGCCAAGGGGCTGAAGGTCGTGGCCGGCATGGGCGGTATGTCGTGGGGCTTTGACCAGATCGTCCAGGCCAACCCCTCGATGCGGTGCTCGAACAGCCCCTATGTCGCGAACCCCACGGTCGAGCTTTCGTGGACCTATCAGAACCGGATCATCGATTATCTGATGAGCCTGGGGGTCGACGGCATCACCGTCCAGCCAGCCGACCAGGGCACCTGCGCCGAAGGCAATCCCAATGGCCTCAGCGACGTGCGCTACCACGCCGCTATCGTCGAGCGGATCGGTGCCTATATCCGCAGCAAGTATCCGGGCGCGATCATCGGCAGCGCCAATTATGGCGCGGGCTTTAGCAACCCCGACGATCTGCCGGGCGTGCAGCAATTCACGCGCAACATCGATTACGTGGTCGACATCAATGACACCGCGGTTGGCGGTGGCGCGGGCTATCGTGCGCGGCTGGTGCGCGCGATCGCTCCGGCACTGCTCGGCCAGCAGGCCGATCCGGGGCCGATCGCGCCGGTCCATTTCGATCGCCTGTCCTGGTTCCTGCCCACCTTCCAGCGCACCGTCGCCAACCTGAAGCGGCTCTATGCCGATGGCGGGCGCGCGGCCGAGAACTTCATGCGCATGCTCGCCAATCCCGGCGATGAAATCTCGGTGGCGATGTTCCTGGAATATGAGCGCAATCCGGCGAGCGACATGACCGCGAACCTGAACGCGTTCCTTACCGAGACCTACGCGCCAGTGGATAGCGTCGCGCTCGACGAGCTGCGCAACCTCTTCATCGACTCCGAAAACGCGTACTTCAACAACGCCTATTCGGAGAACTCGCTGGTCGAGGCTTATTACAACTTCTACGACCGGGGCCGGCCGTGGCTGCGCGACAATATGTCGGCCGCCGGGCGTGCCGCGTACCGTCAGGCGCTGCTTGGCCTGATCACCCGGGCGCAGGCGTTGCAAAGCCGGGTTGGCAACAGCGCGCGGGTTGGTGACATCATCACCGCGATGCGCTCGGTCGTCAGCCAGATCGAGCAGATGTAACGATCAGCCGGCCAATCCCCCGCCGCGCGGGGGATTGGCGCGGCGATCGAGACGATGAAAAGCCGCCGGGCCGCGATGGCTGCCCGGCGGCTTTTTCGTTGGCTGCTAGCTTATCGCGCGCCGTCGCGCCGCAGCTGCGCGGGCGTGGTGATCCGGCTGATGACGCGCCGTCCCGCGACACGATCGAGCTGGACGAAAATGTCGATCACGCTCAGCACGTAATGGACGATGTCCTCGCGCCGCAGTTGCGCGCCCGATTGCAGGATCAGCAGCGCCAGTTGCTCGATCGCGCCCTCCGGACTGTCGGCATGGAGCGTGGTAAGCGATCCGGGATGGCCGGTGTTGACTGCGCGCAGGAAGGTATAGGCCTCCGCCCCGCGCAGCTCGCCCAGGATGATGCGATCGGGGCGCATCCGCAGGCTCGCCTGGAGCAGCGCCTCCTGCGTCACCCGCGCCTCGCGCAATTCGCCGCGCACCGCGACCAGTCCGACAGCATTGGCATGGGTGAGCTGAAGCTCGGGCGTATCCTCGATCAGCAGCAGTCGCTCGGTCGGCGGAATTTCCTTGATCAGCGCGTTCAGGAACGTCGTCTTGCCGGTGGAGGTGCCGCCCGACACCAGGATGTTACGCCGGGCGCGCACCGCTTCGGCGAGAAAGCGGTCAAGCATCGCGGGATCGCTCGGCACGGTGGGAGCGAGCGCTGCGCCGGCGTCGGTTCGCGTCCCCGCGAAAGCGCCGCCCGCTGCATAGTCGCTCAGCCGCAGGTCAGCGACGACATGCTTGCGGATCGCGATCGCCATATCGCCCCGCGTCGCCGGTGGCGCGACCACCTGCACGCGCGAACCATCGGGCAGCGTCGCGGACAGCAACGGATGCTCGCGGCTGATGCCCTGATGCGCGAGCGCCGCGATCTGCCGCGCGAGCCGCCACAGCTGAGCCTCGGTCAGCTCGGGCGCGAGATGATGCTCGAGCGCGCCGCCGAGCGTCTCGATCCACAATTCGCCGGGGCGATTGATATAGATGTCGGTCACGTCGCCGCGCGCCAGCACGGGCAGCAGCGGACCGAGATAAGCGTCGAGATAACGCGGCGGCGCCCCGGCGGGATCGTTGGCGGCGTCGCTCATTCGCGTGAGGGTGCGCCGCCGAAATCGAGATCGCGCGCGACGAAGATCGCGATTTCGGCGCCCTGCCGCACCTTGATCGTCGGATTGGGGCTTACATTGGGGAGCAGCGACTGGCCGACATTGGCCGCTTGCGCCGGTAGCCCGACATAGACCGAACCCGAACGCGGCTGTGATGCCAGATTGACGCCCACGGTCAGCGCCGATTGCAGCACCGCGTTGGTGAAGCGTTCGAAGAAATGCGTGTTCACCCGGCCCGCCAGCCCCGATCCGCCGAGCGCGTCCGCCCCCGGCGAGCCGATGCGGATGGCGACGCCGTCGGGCCGGATCAGCCGCGTCCAGGTGACGAGCACGCGGCGCTGGCCGGGCGCGACATCGGAACGATATTCGCCGATCAGCCGGCTGCCGCGCGGGATCAGCACCCGCGAACCATCAAACCCGCGCGCATCGCGCGAGACGATCGCGCGCGCGAGGCCCGGCTTGTTGCTGTCGATCGGAGTCTCGAGCACCGCCGCGATCAGCGTCCCCTGCGGCACCAGCGAGCCGCGATTGCGGATGATCGTCGCGCGGACGGCGGTATCGTCGCTGGCGGTGGCGGTCCCGCCGCTCGCGGCGCCGGTATTGTCGGCGGGCGAGAGGTCGACGACCATCGCCGGCTCGTTGCCGCCGCTCGTCGGGCGCGGCGGGGCGGGCGGCGTCACCGGCAAGGCGACCGGCGCGGGCGGCGGGCGATAGACCGGCAGCGGCGCCGGCGCGGGCGCGGCGGGCGCACGGATCACGCGTTCGATCACGACTGGCGCGGGCGGCGGCGGGGGCGGCGGCAGCGAGAGCGGCGGCGCGGGGGCGAAGGCGCCGGTCGCGGCGACGGCGGGCCGGTCGCGCTCGGGCGCGGTGAGCGCGCGCCGCCGGGCGTCGAGCACTACGAACAGCAGCACCCCCAACAGCGCGAAGCCGATCGCGATCACGATCCCCGGCGGGCCGCCGCGGGGCAGCGCGACGACCGGCCGCACATCCTCGGGCGGTGGCAGGGTGGCGCGGGGATCCTCGCCGGGCGCGCTCATCGGCTGTCCTTGCGCCGCGCCACCGCGACTGCCTTGCCCAGCCGGAATACGAAGCGCTGCGCCGTCCCCTCGATCACATAAACCCCGTCACGCACCGTGCCGTTGACGATCGCCTCCTTGCCACGCGCATCGACCTTATAGACCGCCGGCATCGTCACCTCGGGCGCCCACATGATCGAGGTGAAGGTGCCATCATCCGACATGGCGGTGGGCCACAGCGTCTGATCACCGCTCAGCCGATAAGTGGTCGCCTGCGCCTCGACCGTGACATCGGGCGCGCGATCGACCCCGGGATAAGTGAAGCGCACCGAATAGGGCAGGTCCGGCTCGCCACCATAGGCCGGCACCAGCGCGAAGTTATAGCGGCGGGTATCGGTGATCACGGTCATGTTGGTCGCGGTGCCGCCCTGCATCGGCTTCACGAACAGGTGATCGGCGCGGCGGTTGGGGGTGGCCTGCCAGGCGGCGCTGTTGCCGACCGCTACATTTTCGATCCGCTCATCCTGGGAGAATTCGATCGTCACCGCGAAACCGGTCGCGACGCGCAGCGTCACGACCTGCTCGGCGTCATATTCCACCGACTGGATATGCGGATCGCCCGATCCGGGCCGGGGCGTCACGTCCGCCGCCGCCGGCGCGGCGAGCAGGCAGAGCAGCGCGAGCGCGCGTTTCATTGCCGCCCTCCCGGTGGCGAAAGCGTAGCGCCCGGCGCCCGTCCCGGCGCATTTGTCGACCGGGCGCCCGGCACCGTGGTCGGCGCCGCGCGACCCGTTGGCAAGGCGGGCGCGACGGCGGGCGCCGCAACGGCGGGAGCCGTCGCAACGGGCGCCGTCGCCACGACCGGCGATGCGGCGACGGGCGCGGCTACGGTGGCGGGCGCGGGTGGATCGGCCGGCGTCACCGCCTCTTGATCGCGCCGATACCGCACCACCTGGAACCCGAGCGGATTGACCAGCCGATCCTCGACCGCCATCGGCGCGCCCGAAAAGCGATAGCGGATCACCGCCACGAAGGCGGCGCGCGGCCCGCCGGTCTGCCCTTGGTCGATCCGCTGCGTTTCGAACCGCACCAGCGCGGCGCCGGGGCCGATCGGCGAGACGCTCTTCACCGTCACCGCCAATGTGCTGGTGCGCGGCAGCCGGTTGAGCGGGCTGTTGGGGTTAGACGCAGGGATCAGCGCCAGATAGTCGCGCCGCGCAGCGTCGGCCGACCACAAGGCGACCTTGCGATAATTGGCGTTGATCCCGCTGATCTCGAAGCTTTCGCGCGCGATCACATATTGCGCGAGCAGCGACTGGGTGAGCGCGTCATCGGGGGTGATGTCGTTGGCGCCGGTGCCTTTTAGCGCTTGTACATAGCCGGTATGACGATCGACCAGCAGCGTGTAGGGAACCACGGTCTTGAGCGGCGCGAGCGCGACCAGCGCCACCGCCTCGAGCGCGGCGACGCCGGCCGCCACGCCCGCCACGATCCAGGCGGTGCGGCGCGAGGCGCGCAGCGCCGCCTGCCGGTCCTCCGCCCAGCTGGCGGCTTGTGCGAAATAGGCGTCGGTCTGCTTGTTCATCACTTATCCTGCTGCGTCGCGCCGGCCGGCGCTGGCGGATCGACGTTGGCTGGCGGTGCGGCGATAGCTTTGGCCGAGCGGGGCGCTCGCCGCGATTCCCGCTTGCCCATCCAGCGCGCCGGCCGACGCCACCCCCCGTCCGACGGACGCGGGCGCACCGCTACCGCCACGCTGTTCCTGGCGCACGCGCGCGCTGATCGCATCGGCGATGGCGAGCGCGCGCGGCCGCTCGTCGCGCGGGTCGGCATCGGCACGCGGGGCCGGTAGCGCGAGCACCGGGGGCGTGCCCGTCCCGGCCCGCGCGATCCAGTCCCGCGCCGCGCGCAGCAGCGTGTCGGGCAGGCGAAAGCCCGCCGCCATCCGCGTGGTCGCGAGCAGCATCGCCAACAGCACCAGCGCGAACAGCGCGGTCGTCGCGAACAATTGGCCGGGCAGCAGCGGCGCGGGCACCGGGTCCGCCGCCGTGCGCGCGGCGAGCAGCGCACCGACCTGCGGCTCAACGATCGCCAGTTCGAACGCCAGCACCGCCGCCACCCCGATCGCCCCCAGCGCCGCCCCGGCGAGCACCCGCACCCAACCCTCGAACACCCCGCGCAAAGCACCGAACAGCAGACACGCGATCGCGATTGGCCCGAGCGCAAGCATCAGCCCCGCGACGATCCGCACCGACAGCACCCCGGCAAGCGTCGCGACCAGCATCACCTGCCCCGCCCGACTGATCGTGGGATTGACGCCCGAGTCGCCCAGCGTGGGGGTGATCGGCGCGGGGGTGGCTGGTTGCTGGGTCGCACCCGGCGGGGTCGCGGGCACGGGCGCGGGTGCCCCCCCAGCCGCTGGCGGTGTGACCGGCTCGGGCCGCGCCGCGCGTTCGATCGCGGTGTAGGCTGCCTGTATCCGGTCGATCAGATTGGGGTCACCACCGCCCAGCCCGCCCGGCGCCAGCACCCGCGCGGCGATCTCGCCCGGGCCGTCGATCACGACGTTATAGACAAGCGTCTGATAGGCCGGCCATTGGCTCGCCAGCGCGAGCACGAAGCCGATGCGAACCGCGCCGACCACGCTTTCGCGCAAGCTGAGCATATCCCCCAGCAGCATCCGGTAGCCGACCAGCGCGACGTAGATCACGAGTAGCCCGGTAAGCGCCAGCGCGATCGGGGAGCCATAGCCCAGCGCGCGATAGCCCTCTTCCCCCAAGGCACGGGCATGGCAATCGACCAGGCGTGTCAGTCCGGTGACATAGGGGCCGAGCGGATCGAAGGCGGGGCAGGCCGGCATCAGGCGACCTTCAGTAGTTCGCTGAGCCAATCGGCGGGGTCGTCTCCGGTGCGCTCGCGGATTTCGTCGAGCAGCCGCACCGTGCGCTCGCGGCCCGACAGGATCGTCAACAGCTCCGCCTCGCCCGACAGATTGAGCCGCGCGACGACGCTGTCGTTGCCGTGCTTGATCAGGAAGGCGTGAGCATTGTCGGGCAGGGTGCGGACCAGCTCATATTCATGCGGCGTCAGCCCGAAGCCTTCGATGTAATCGCGGGCCTGCGCCTTGGGGTTGGCCATGAAGATCTGCGTCGCCGCCTGTTCGACGATCGCCGAGGCGATACGGCTCGAAAGCGCGTCCTCGGCGCTCTGCGTCGCGAAGCCGACGATGCCGTTGCGCTTGCGAATCGTCTTTTCCCAGTCCTTGATGCGCTGCACGAACACGTCGTCGTCCAGCGCCTTCCACCCCTCGTCGATCACGATGATCGAGGGGGTGCCGTCCAGCCGCTCTTCGACGCGGTGGAACAGGTACATCATCGCCGGGGTGCGCAATGTCGGCGCATCGAGGATGCGCGTCATGTCGAAGCCGATCGTGGCGGCGGCCAGATCGGTGCGGTCCTCGGCATTGTCGAACAGCCAGGCCCATTCGCCATCGCCCCACCAGGGGCGCAGCCGCGACCAGAGATCGCCCGCATGGGGCCGTGCCTGGCCACGGAACAGCTCGACGAAATGCCGCAGCCGGCGATAGGCCGGGGGCGCGACGAAATTGGCGTCGACCGCGTCCTTGATGCGCCCGAGTTCCTCCGCCGACAGCGCCTCGCCGCCGCTGCTCGCCAGCCGCGCGACCCAATCGATCAGGAAGCGGCGGTTGTCGGGGGTATCGTCCAGCCGCAGCGGGTTGAGCCCCGACGGCGCGCCGGGGCGCAGCATGTCGTAGCTGCCGCCGATCGCGCGGATGAACAGCTCGGCCCCGCGATCCTTGTCGAAGAAGATGATGCGCGGGTGGAATTTGCGCGCCTGGGCGAGCAGGAAGTTCAGCACCACCGTCTTGCCCGAGCCCGACGGGCCGATGACGGTGAAATTACCCAGATCGCCCTGGTGGAAATTGAAATGATAGGGGCCGGCGGCGGTCGTTTCCAGGATGGTGACCGCCTGGCCCCAATGGTTGCCCTCGGCGCGACCGATCGGGAAATTATGCCCGCTCGCAAGGCTCGCGAAATTGCGGCTGGATACCAGCGCGCGGCGGGCGATGAACGGGAAATTGCCGGGGAATTGCGCCCAGAAGGCCGGCTCCAGCCCGATCTCCTCGCGCACCGCGATGATGCCGAGATCGGTGAGCGCGGCCTGCACCTCCGCGACACCGTTATCCACCTGCGCCGGCGTCTCGCCGCGGATGGTGATCGTCATGTGATGCTCGCCGAAGGTGGCGCGGCCCGCTGCCAGCTCGTCCTTGGCGGCGGCAAGGTCGGCGCGCAGGCTCACCGCTTCGTCGTCCGCCGCGCGCATCCGCCGGATCGCCAGGTTCATCCGGCCAAGCCCCGCCTGGCGATCAACGAAGCCGAAGCTCTGGCTCACCACCAGCTCGCAGGGCAGCCGCAGCAGATCGTCGAACATGCCCGGCGTGGTGCGGCCCGGATAATCCTTGATCGACACGATCGCCGCGAACGAGCGCGGCAGCGCGCCGGCGGACGCCAGCTCCAGCGCCTCCTGTCCGAAACTCACCCGCCGATAGGGCAGATATTCACCAACATCGCCCTGCGGCAGGCGCACCGGGCGCAATTCGCCATTGTAGAGCGCCGAGAGGAATTCGAGCGGTTCCGAACAAGGCCCGTGCGGGGTTTCGTATACCTTCAGGACACGCGCATCATAATGGCCGAGCGCCGCGAGCACCTGCTCGGTGGCGGCATCAAGCGCGCGGCGTTCGGCGGCGAAGGCGGCGGCGCGCTCGCCCGCGCCTACCCCGCGCCCGATCAGGCTTGCGAGCCGCTCGGCCAGGCCGCCGCGCCCCTGCAGCGGTCGGCGCACGATCGTCAGGAACAGTTCGTTGGCGTAGAGCGCCTTGCCCGCCAGCCGCGCGCGCCACCGCGCATCGAGCCGCGCGCTGAAACCGTCGGGAAACTCGGCCTCGATCAGCGGCTCGACCCGGCGACGGATGATGTGGTGATACACCGCGAAGCGCGAGCCGCCGATCGCCTGCAGCATCGCGTCGCGCAGCGCCTTGCGATAATTCAGCGCGTCGGTGTCGGCGGTTTCGAACATCAGCCCGCCAAGTCGCACCATCTGGCAGAGGCTGCCGTCGCGCAGCAGGATCGTGCGATCGTCGATCTGCGCGGCATAAGGCAGGCGGCTGCCGGCGCTTCGTTCGCGGGCGAAGGCGCGCGGGTCCGCGCTCAGGCGCGGTAGGAGTTGCATCGCCAGATCGCATGGTTGCGCCCGCGCGGGCAGCGCGACGCCTTCACCAGCCACAGATCGAAGAAGCGCGGCTCGCCGAGGCAAGCGAGATAGCCCACCGCATGGACGACCAGCGCGGCCAGCAGCACCCACGTGCTTTTGAAGATCAGGAACAGCTCGGTGGTGACCACCGCGTTGATCACGAAATAGCTGTAGGTGACGCCGGCGAACATCTGCGGCCGAGTGAGCGCGACGAACAGCGGATCGCGATCGAGCGTGCTCATCTCAATTGCCGAGCGCGGCGGTCGATTGGATGCCGCCGACGATGCTCGCCGCGCCGAACAGGATGAAGCAGCCCAGGATCACCGTCGCGCCATAGCGCCAGTTGAGCCGCCCGGTGAGCATCAGGAACCCGACCGAGGCGACCGCGATCACCGCGACCACGGTCGCGACCGTGCCGAGCAGCGTGCCCTGCAGCCAATTGACCGCGCCAACGATCGGCCCGGAGCCGGCCGGATCGGCATAGCTTTGCGCTCGACCCGGGGCCGCTGCAAGGGCCAGGAACAGCGCCGCGTGAGTAAAGGCGAAGGCTCGGCGAATCATAACGTGCGGCATCGATCCTCAATTTAGCTGGGGTGGCACGACGCACCCGTTACCGACCCGGTGAGCGCTGGCACGCTAGATGACAGGCTTTATGGTCGGCACCGTCCCGAAACCCCGTCCCCGCTGCCCGTCATCGCTCCCGCAGCATGGCTGATGCGTTTTATCCCCGATGTTACGGGTCTAACCAATCCCCCCAGCCGGCACAAGCGGCGGCGGGGACCACTCTGGGCGGGGGCGCGGGGAAAAGGGTTATCACCTGTTTTCCCGACCAGCGGCACGACCATACCCCAGCCGCCCACCGTCCGCAGGTGTCCCGGAGTCCATCCCGCTGACGCTCGGCGTGATGGGACAGGTTAACGCCGTTCAAGCGATGCCCCTGCGTCCCCGGTTAACAAACTTTGCTTAACCCGAGCCGACAACAGCAGGGAGAAGCATGACATGGTAAGCTTAGCACGGGGTAAATCGCGACTGATCGCGACCGGTTCGGCGACTGCCCTGTTGGCCGGCGGCGTGGTGCTGGCGGCGAGCGGAGGCGGATCGAGTGTGCTGACCACGCTCGCCAGCACGGTCAGCATCGTCACCGGCCAGGCGACGTCCAAGCCGGCGCCGGCCTTCGCGGCCAATGCCGGGCCGGATTTGACGGTTAAGCTGCCCAATACCCGAGTGACGCTGTTAGGCAGCGTGCGCGGGGGCACCGCGCAATGGACCCAGCTGAGCGGCCCCGCGAAGGTGGTGTTTCTGGCCACCAACAACCCCTCGACCCCGGTGATGGCGGACAAGCCCGGCACTTATAAGCTGCGCCTCGCCGTCAACAACGCGAACGGCAAGGTGCTCACCTCGGACACGGTGGTGGTGCGGGTGGCGGCCAATCCGACGGTAATCGGCAGCGCCTCGACCCCGCTCGATCATGTGCTGAGCTTCAACCGGCCGGCGATGCGCGCGGGCAACACGATGGTGCCGCTCAGCATGTCGAGCTGCGCCGTCTCGAGCTCCGTCACCCGCGAACTTGTGCGCAACTGGGGCTTCGGCGCCCAGTTCAATGAGGGCACCAACTATGGCGAGGATCTGGTCTTCGCCGAGGTGAAGAACAATCCCGGCAAATATCCGCTCGTCTTCAGCCAGGCGAGTTTCTACGGCATCTATAACAATTATGATGGGCATAACGCCGGCTATCCGGTGCTGCCGGCAGATACCTATCTGCATGATGCCAATGGTCAGATCATCCTGGAAGGCGGCAACCCGATCGTCAGCCCGATCGCGCCCGATGCCGCCTTCCGCCAGATCGGCGCTTACATGGGTAAGGCGATGCGACAGGTCGAGGAGCGCACCGGGCAGAAGACCGACCTGGTGATCAACAACGGTGAATCGGGGCTGTGGCTCACGATCGACCGCTGGCCGTGGGATAAATGGGGGCGCGACCCCAAGGTGACGCAGGCGCTGCGAGCGGCGGGGCTCGATCCCACCCGGGAAGGCGATTGGTGGAAATTCCTGGCGCGCAACAAGGCGCGGCAGGAACGGATCATTAAGGAAACCGCCTATGCCTCGCTCCAGCTCGGCCAGCCGCGCACCTATAGCTGGTATGGGGAGGGCTTTGGCACCGAACGCGGCCGCTGGGCCGGCTGGCCGTGGTACAACTTCCTGTGGGAAGAATATATCGACGGCAACGGCCGGCCGCAGGTCTCGGACTATGCCTCCCCCGAAATGTATTACAGCTTCCACAACAGCGGCTGGTCGGGCCTGCACGGCCAGCAGGGCATTCCCTATGATGGGTTGACGCTGTTGCTCCGCAATGCCGGGGGCATCCGCACGCTTGGCCAGAGCCTTATCCTGCCCTGGGTAAGCCAGGGCTGGGACGGCGGCGATTCGGGCGGCATCTCCGACGATGACATGTTCATCGGCGCGATGAAGGCGATCTACACGTCGGGCGCCGCCGGCGCGGTGGTCGGCTATTTCACCTGCGACGGCGCGCCGTTCCAGGCGATGCGGACCAACGGCGTCGTCGGCGCACAGGTCCCCACCCAGGTGCGCGGGCTGATCAACACCGCCAAGGTCCACGCGCTGTTCACTTATCTGGAGCCGTTCCTGCGCAACGGCGACCTGCTGCCCGGAGACGGCAACCACGCCTTCCATTCGTGGGACATCACCACCCCGGCGATGGAGTTCGACGTGGCGGGCGAAACCAAGGTCAACGATCCCTGGAACCCCGATTCCAAATATCACACCGCGCGGGTGCTTGCCCGCAAGATGCGTGGTGCCGATCGTTGGCTGGTCACCGCCTGGGCGAATACCGGGCTCGACCGCGACGTACGGGTGACGATCGATCCGCGCCTGGGGCAGCTGGTGCTGCGCGCGCGCAAGGCGGGTTCGGTCTATATCGTCGAGCTGGTCAATGGTCGCGTGCAGCAAAGGCTGGTCGACACCGACGCGATGAACCCGACCCGGACGCTGTTCCCCGAACAAGGCGCGTTGTGACTTTGCCGCAGGGTGACCCCCCGGGGTCACCCTGCGGGCCGAAACGGCATTTGACCTAGTGGTGCAAGGCGCCGCGCGGCCGTGCGGCAGCGCGATTTCCACCCTATCCATCGGCGCAGTGGAGAGCGGACCTTATCTTATCGCGGACAGGTCCGCCGATTCCGATCCATGCCGACAGCCGCGAAGGATTTACCCTCGGACCCGCGGTTGATGCGCTTAAAAAATGTCGTGGACGTCGCCGCGGAAATGCAAACAGCGGTCAGGACTTGCTGTTCCTACCCGTGACCGGCGGGGCTGCTCACGGCCCAGGCCGCAGATGTGCCGGGCAGCGGAAACATGACGCGTTGTCTTAAAAGGAAAATGGTGCTGCCGGCGAGGATTGAACTCGCGACCTCAGCCTTACCAAGGATGCGCTCTACCACTGAGCTACGGCAGCATACGGACGGGTCCGCGGAGAGCGCGCCTATGTCCGCACCCGCCCCCCTTGTCAAGCAGCGCGTGGCGCGCCTAGGCGTGCGCGATGGACCAGGAACGCGCCCAGCGGCTCGCCCAGGCGTTGCGCGACAATCTGCGCAAGCGCAAGGCCCATGCGCGGGCCAAGGCCGCGGAGCGACCAGCCGACGAGGCGCCGCTAGCCCCGCCCGTCAGCGACAGCTGAGCCGGATCTCGCCGCGCGGCCCGTCATAGGTGAGCCGCGAGCAGCGATCGAGCCAATCGCGGCCGATCCGCAGGAAATAGAGCCGGCGCGGCTTGGTGCGCGCGGTCACCTGCACTTCGCCGCCGCCATCGTCATCGGGCTCGGCGGCCTTGCCCGCTTCGGGGATGCGCACCGTGCTCCCCCAATCCTGCACCCGCACCGGCAGATGATCGATCGCGAGCGGCCCGATCGAAAGCGGGGTCGCCAGGCGCAGCTCGCGCACCGGGCGGGTGACGCCATAAGCGATCATCACGTCGCGCCGTGCGCCGCTCATTTCCCCGCCATTGCTCGCGGCGATGATGCGCGCGGCGGCGGCGGTCGCGAAGCTTTCCGCCGCGCGCGGATCGAAGCGCACGCGCAGCATCTCGCCGCCGAGCGGCAGCGCCCCGAAGCTATAGTCGGCCAGGCGCGGGTCCTTGCCCGGCGTCCAGGGCAGCGCGACCTCGCGCTCGCCGGGCTCGGCGGGGCGCAGCGGGAAATCGAGCACGCGATCGGCGAAGGCATCGGGGCCGATCTCGCACTCGGCGCCGTCCCGCCCGTCGCGATCGGCGAACACGATCCATTGCCACCCGTCGCGCGTGCCGCCGCGCACCGGCGCCCACGCCTGGAGCACGGTCTTCACCACCCCGCCAAAGTCGATCTGCCCGGGCTCGGTCGCGAGGCCCAGCTTCTTGACGAGATTGGGGTTGCAGGTGAGCTGGGCGGTGGCGGCGGGGTCGATCCGCACGCGCACGGGGCGCTCGGCGAGCGTCATCGGCACGATCAGCGACCGTGCGCTCTCGGGCGACTGCGCGCCGGCTGGCGTGGCAAGCAGCGCGAGGACCGGCCAGAGCGGCTTCACACGCAAGCGAGGCGAATTTGCTTGGCGGGCTTGTCGAAGGTGATCGCGGCGCAGCGATCGAGCACATCGCGGCCGATGATCACCACGTCGCGCCGCTCGCCCTCTCGCTTGGCGCTCACCACCACTTCCTCGGGATCGGCGTCCGCGTCCTGGATGCCGGCGACCGAGCCATTGTCCGAAATCCGCACCAGCACCTCGTCGAGTTGTATCCCGCCAAACACCAGCGGCCGGGCGAATCGCAACACACGCGCCGGCCGGTTGATGCCAAACGCAACATGGGCCGGGATGGGCGCGCCTTGCAACGTCCCGCCCAGGAATTCGGCGAGCGCGGCGCCCGCGCCGGCGGTCGCGAGCGAGCGCGGGTGCTGCGGATCGAACAGCAGGATCAGCGGCCGCTTGCCGAGCATCACCCGGGCATAGCTGGGGCGAAACGCCTGCTGCACCAGCGGCAGCGTCGTCACCCGCTCGCCGCCGCGCGCCGGGCGCAGATCGAAGCGGACGATCCGGGCGGGGATACCACCGGGTCCGATCGCGGCGTCGGCGCCCTGGGCATAATCGCGCTCGAACCACACCACGCGGCGGCGATAGCTCAGCCCCTCGAAATCGAGCCGCGCGACCGAGGTATCGCCGCGCACCTTCACCGGACCAACCTTCACGCTGAACCCGAACAGCCCAGCATGGAGGCCGCTGCGCTCGCGAAAGCCGGGGTTGAGCGTCGGCGCGGCGGGCGCCCAGGGGCTCAACAATAGCTTGCCCTGCGCCCCGCCGAGCCGCACGGGCACCACCCCGTCGCCGCGCACGACGAACACCGGATCGGGCGTGGCCCCGATCAGCAGCGGCAGGCAGGCCAGCATCAGGCGGCGCTTCATCGGGCTCTCTCCTCCCACGTCGCGATCAGCTACCCCGCCGATGCCAAGCGGCGCTAGTGGTTTCGCGCCGGAACGATCGCGCTCGGCGGTGATCGATCGCTAGGCGCGCCCGGGTTCCAATTGCCGCCCATGCGCTCTAGGCGAGCGCGGGTGACCGACCCGCTCGCCATTCTGCGCCAGACGTTTGGCTTTCCCGATTTTCGGGGCGTTCAGCGCCAAGTGATCGACCGGGTGCTCGGCGGCGAGGGCACGCTCGCGGTGATGCCGACGGGGGCGGGCAAGTCGCTCTGCTATCAGCTGCCGGCGGTGGCGCTGCCGGGAACGTGCGTCGTCGTCTCGCCGCTGATCGCCTTGATGCACGATCAGCTGCGCTCCGCGGAGGCGATTGGCCTCAAGGCGGCGACGCTCACCTCGGTCGATACCAACCAGGCCGAGACGGTGGCGCGCTTCCGCTCGGGGGCGCTCGATCTGCTTTATGTCGCGCCCGAACGCGCCTCGAACGAGGGGTTTCGCGCGCTGCTGGGGCAGGCGCCGCTCGCCTTGTTCGCGATCGACGAGGCGCACTGCGTCAGCGAATGGGGGCATGATTTCCGCCCCGATTACCGGCTGCTGAAACCGCTGCTCGATCGCTTTCCCGAAGTGCCGCGCCTCGCGCTCACCGCCACCGCCGACGCGCATACCCGCGCCGATATCCTGGAGCAGCTCGGCATCCCGCGCGCGGGGTTGATCGTCGCGGGGTTCGATCGACCCAATATCCGCTACGCGATTTCGCCGCGCGAGACGATCGGGCGCCAGCTGGCCGAGCTGGTGCGCGCGAACCCGGGTCCGGGCATCGTCTATGCCCCCACCCGCGCCGCGACCGAGCGGCTCGCCGAGCAACTGGTGCGCACCGGGCGGCCGACGCGCGCCTATCACGCCGGGCTCGATCCCGCGATCCGCGCCCGCGCCCAGGCCGATTTCGTCGCGAGCGAGGATATGGTGATCTGCGCGACGATTGCCTTCGGCATGGGCATCGACAAGCCCGATGTCCGCTTCGTCGCGCACGCCGCGCTCCCCAAATCGATCGAGGCCTATTACCAGGAAACAGGCCGCGCGGGCCGCGACGGCGACCCGAGCGTCGCGCATCTCTTCTGGGGCGCCGAGGATTTCGCGCAAGGGTGGCGCCGGGTGAGCGAGGCCGAGCCCGATCGGCAAAAGACGGTGCGCGCCCAGCTTCAGGCGATGCAAAATCTGGTCGAGACGCCGGGGTGCCGCCGCGCGGTGCTGCTCAAGCATTTCGGCGAGCAGCCGGAAGCGTTTTGCGGCAATTGCGACAATTGCCTCGCCCGCCCGGCGGTGCTCGACGCGACCGAACTCGCCCGCAAATTGCTGAGCGCGGTGTACCGCACCGGGCAGAGCTTCGGCGTCGGCCATCTGGAGAAGGTGCTCACCGGCGCGCGCGACGAGCGGATCGAGAAGCTGGGGCATGACGGCCTGTCGGTGTTCGGCATCGTCGAGGGCGAGGAGGCGAAACTGCTGCGCCCGCTCGCCCGCGCTTTGCAGGCGCGCGGGGTGCTCACCAGCAACGAGCATGGCGCGCTCCAGCTCGCTGGCAGCGCGCGCGCGGTGCTGCGCGGCGAGGAGGCGGTGGCGATCGTCGCCCCGCCCCCGCCCAAGCGCCGCGAACGCCGCCGCGCCGAGGCAATGCCGGACGATCCGCTGTTCGACGCCCTGCGCGCCAAGCGGCGCGCGCTGGCGCAGGAGGCGGGGGTGCCGCCCTATGTGATCTTCCACGATTCGGTGCTGCGCGAAATGGCCGCGCTGAAGCCCCAGAACCGCGCCGCGCTCGCGCAGATCAGCGGCATCGGGGCGCGGAAAATGGAGGCTTATGGCGATGCCTTCCTGGCGGTGATCCGGGAGGGGGTTTGACCCCTCTCTAAGCCCCTCCCCTTCAGGGGAGGGGTTGGGGCGGGGATGATCCGGGAGCAACGCTGGGCTCCTGAAGCCCCCACCCCCACCCCTCCCCCAAGGGGGAGGGGCTTGTTTGCCTCGCCACACCCGCTAGCCTCCCCGCATGTACCCGCTCACCCCCGACTTCGCCGTCGCGCCGCAGATCGACGCATCCGACATTCCCGCCATCGCCGCGCAGGGCGTGAAGACCATCGTCTGCAACCGCCCCGATGGCGAGGAATGGGGCCAGCCGGCCAATGCCGATCTCCGCGCGGCGGCAGAGGCGGCGGGGCTCGATTTCGTCGAGATTCCGGTAACGCACGCGGGCTTCTCGCACGCGCAGATCGAAGCGCTGGGCGTGGTGCTCGATCGCGGCGAGCCGGTGCTCGCCTTCTGCCGATCGGGCACGCGCAGCACGTTCCTCTGGGCGCTCACCCGCGCCGCGCGGGGCGACGATCCGCAAGCGCTCGCCCAGACGGCCGCGCAGGCGGGCTATGATCTGTCGCCGGTTTACGGCCTGCTCCAGTCGCTGCAGCCATGATCCTGAAACTGGTCGGCTCGCTGATCGCGATCCTGGTGCTCGCCGGGCTCGCGCGCTGGCTGGGGTTTGGCGCCGGCGGCTGGATCGCGAGCGAGGACCAGGCCCGCGCCGAGGCCGAGGCGAGCTTCGCGGGGTTCCGCGCCGCGCGCGCGACGCTCTCCAGCGACGGCGCATCGGCGCTGGTCGAAGGAACCGATGGCAGCTTCGTCATCCTCAAGCGCCACGGCGTCCACCCCGCCGGTCGCCGCGTGACGCCGGACCAGCTGCGCCAAACGGCGGAAGGAACGCGCGTCGAAACCGGCGACGCGCGGTTCGGCACCGTCTTGGTGCGACGCTGACAGCCGTGTAAGTAAGGCTATATGGAACTGCCCAATCCGGTCGATTACGCGATTCCCGGCTTCGTCCTGCTGATCCTGGCGGAGATGCTGGTGTGGCGCGCGCGTGACCGGCGGCGCTATGAACCGCGCGACACGCTCACCTCGCTCGCGCTCGGGCTGGGGAGCACGGTCGCGGGCCTGCTTTCGGGTGGGCTGGTGTTCGGCATGGCGATGTGGGTGCACCAGTATCGCCTCTTCGACATCGGCTATGCCTGGTACTGGTTCGCCGTCGCCTTCGTGCTCGACGATCTGGCTTATTATGTCTTCCACCGCTCGGCGCACCGGGTGCGCTGGTTCTGGGCGAGCCATGTCATCCACCACAGCTCGCAGCACTATAACCTGTCGACGGCGCTGCGGCAGACCTGGACCGGGTTCTTCAGCGCGGGCTTCATCTTCCGCCTGCCACTGTTCCTGATCGGCTTTCCGCCGGCGATGGTGTTCTTCGTGGCGGGGCTGAACCTCGTCTATCAATTCTGGATCCATACCGAGGCGGTGGGGCGGATGCCCGCCTGGTTCGAGGGGGTGATGAACACCCCCAGCCACCACCGCGTCCACCACGCGACCAACCCGCGCTATCTCGACAAGAATTATGCCGGCGTGTTCATCGTCTGGGACCGGCTGTTCGGCACCTTCGAGCCCGAGCGTGATGACGAGGCGATCCGCTACGGCATCGTCAAGCAGCTCGGCAGCTTCAACCTGCTCTGGGCGGCGTTCCACGAATGGGTGGGGATCGCGCGGGACATGTGGGCGGCACCCGGCTTGCGCAACAAGCTCGGCTATCTGCTGATGCCGCCGGGCTGGAGCCATGACGGCAGCCGCGAGACATCCGAAATGATCAAACAACGCTGGGCGGAGACCCGGGCCGAGGGCCAAGAACAGGGAGAGTTAGCGTGGAACAGGCCGACATCATCGTCATCGGCGGCGGCTCGGGCGGGAGCGCGGTCGCCGGCCGGCTAGTCGAGCGCGGCTATAAGGTCTGCCTGCTCGAGGCGGGGGGCAAGAATCAGGGCTGGCGCACCCGGATGCCCGGCGCGCTGGCGATGCAGACCGGGGCGACCAACTGGCGGTACGAGACGGTCCCCCAGGCCGGGCTCAACGGGCGGCGGGGCTTCCAGCCGCGCGGGCGTGGGCTGGGCGGCTCCTCGGCGATCAACGCGATGATCTACATTCGCGGCAACGCCTGGGACTATGATAATTGGGAAGCAATGGGCTGCCCCGGCTGGTCCTATGCCGAGGTCCTCCCCTATTTCAAACGCGCCGAGCATAACGAACGCGGCGGCGACGATTATCATGGCGGGGCGGGGCCGCTATGGGTGAGCGACCAGCGCCATCCCAACCCGGGCTCGATCGCTTTCGTGGAGGCGGGCGCCTCGCTCCAGATCCCGCGCAACGATGATTTCAACGGCGAGCGTCAGGAGGGCATCGGCCTCTACCAGGTAACGCAGAAGGGCGGCGAGCGCTGGAGCGCGGCGCGCGCCTATCTCGATCCCAAGCAGGGTGACGACAAGCTGCGCGTGATCACCGGCGTCACCGCCGAGCGATTGTTGTTCGACGGCGGCCGCGCGGTGGGCGTCAGCTATCTGCGCGGCGGCAAGCGGACCGAGCTGCGCGCGCGCGCGGTGGTGCTGAGCGCGGGGGTGTTCGGCACGCCGCAGCTGCTGATGCTCTCCGGCATCGGCCCCGCCGCGCATCTCGCCGAGCATGGCATCGCGGTGCGGGTCGATCGCGCGGCGGTGGGCGAAAATCTGCAGGATCATCTCGATTATGTCGCCGCCTATGAATGCGACGATCCGCGCTTCCTGGGCACCAACCTCGCCGGTTCGCTCAACGCGCTGAAGGCGATGGTCCAATGGTTCCGCCGGCGCGAAGGGGTGATGACGACGCCCTATGCCGAAAGCGGCGCCTTTCTGAAGCTGGAGCCGGACGCGCCCTGCCCCGATGTCCAGCTGCATTTCGTGATCGCCGCGCTCGAGGATCACGGCCGGGTGAAAGTGCGCGCGCACGGCTATTCGGGGCATGTCTGCGTGCTGCGCCCGGAGAGCAAGGGCCGGGTGACGCTCGCGAGCGCCGATCCGCGCGCGATGCCGCTGATCGACCCGCGATTCCTGAGCGACCCGCGCGATCTCGCGCTGATGAAGAAGGGGGTGCGGGCGATGTACCGCATCCTCGAAACCCCGCCGATGAGCGATTATCGGGGCCGCGACCGTCATCCCGTGAACCTGGACGACGACGCCGCGATCGAAGCGCTGATCCGCGCCCGGTCGGACACCATCTACCACCCGGTCGGCACCGCGCGGATGGGGTCGGACGATGCGGCGGTATGCGATCCGAGGCTGCGGGTGCGCGGGGTGGACGGGCTGTATGTCGCCGACGCCTCGATCATGCCCAAGCTCATCTCCGGCAACACCAACGCACCGTCGATCATGATCGGCGAGCGCGCCGCCGAATTCGTCGCGGCGGACCTGGCGGCTTGAGCGCACCGCCCCGGCTGCTGGTGAGCGCGTGCCTGCTCGGGCGGCCGGTGCGCTATGATGGCGGCCACCGTGCGTTCGATAGCGCGCGGCTCGCCGATTGGGTCGCGCAAGGGCGGGCGATCGGCTTTTGCCCGGAAGTCGCCGCCGGCCTGCCGACACCGCGCCCGCCCGCCGAGATCACGAACGGCGCGGATGGCGTGGCGGTGCTCGACGGACGGGCGGCTATCATCGAGCCCGACGGACGCGACGTGACCGCCGCCTATCGCGCCGGCGCCGAGGCCGCGCTCGATCTCGCGCGTCGCGAAGGCTGCCGCCTCGCCCTGCTGACCGATGGCAGCCCGTCCTGCGGCTCGGGCTTCGTTTATGACGGCAGCTTTTCGGGGACGCGGCACAAGGGGATGGGCGTCACCACCGCGCTGCTCCGCGCGCACGGGATCGCCGTGTTCGCCCCCGCCGAGTTCGAGGCGCTGGCGGTGGCGATGGCGCCCGACCCTCAAGCCTAAGGCGAACTGGCGCGACCCGCGACCCACGCCGCCGGCCGCGCCGTCGCCGGCTTATTGCGGCGGCTGGGTGAAGCGCAGTTCGCGCAGCAGCGTGGTGCCGACAAAGGTGCGCAGCTTGTTGCGCTCGACGATCCCGCGCGCCTGCGCCTCGGGGCCGCCCGCCAGCGCGTTCAGCCGCTTGTCGAGAATATCGAGCGAGGTGTCCATCGCCGCCGCGTTCTTGTACACGACGACCAGCTGCAGATTGCCGTCGCCGTCATTGCCCGCCATCGGCTGATAGATGCCGTAATCGAGCACTTCGCCAGCTTTCTTGCGCTCCTCCTGCTGCTTGCGCCAGACGCCGTTGAGCAGCGCCATGTAATTGTTCAACTGGCCGGGCTCGACCTTCACGGTGCGGATTTCGACCACCGGACCGAGTTCATAATTGCGGGGCGCCGATGCCTGCTGGGCAAGCGCGGGGGCGGCGAAACCAGTGCCGGCGAGCAGCGCGGCGGCGAGTGCGGTGCGAATCAGCTTCATCACGATCCTCCCACAGCTTTCGGTGCGAAAGCGGAACGAGCAGATCATAATGACATGGCTGGTGCAAGTTGTCGCGGCGCGATGCCGATGCCACAAAAATAGGCCGGTACATCGCTGTACCGGCCTAGTAGCTCCGCAGGAGGAACACCGTGTCAGAGGGCAAGCCTCTGCAAAATCAGTAGTTGTACGCGCGCTCGCCATGCTCGTTGATGTCGAGCCCCTCGGCTTCGACATCGGCGCTCGGGCGCAGGCCCAGCGTCGCCTTGAGCGCGAAGAACAGCACCGCCGAGATCAGGCCCGACCAGACGAGGGTGATCCCGACCGCCGTCGCCTGCTTCACCAGTTGCTCGGCGATCGAATAGCCTTCGGGCGTCACCGCGACGGCGGGGAACTTCGTGTAATCGAAATAGCCCTGCCCGCCGAGCTTGGGATCGGCGCACACCGCCGTCGCCAGCGCGCCGACGATCCCGCCGACGCAGTGAACGCCGAACACGTCGAGCGAGTCATCATATTTCAGCGCGTTCTTCACCCGGCTGACGAAGATGAAACAGATCGGCGAGACGATCAGCCCCAGCACCAGCGAGGTCATCGGCGCGGCATAGCCGCTCGCCGGGGTGATCGCGACGAGGCCCGCCACCGCACCGGTCACCGCGCCGAGCAGCGAGGGCTTGCCGTGCATCACCTGGTCGCACAGCGCCCAGCTCACCGCCGCCGCCGCCGTCGCGACGAAGGTGTTCATGAAGGCGACCGCGGTCACCCCGTTCGCCTCCAGGTTCGAGCCCGCGTTGAAGCCGAACCAGCCGACCCACAGCAGCGAGGCGCCGATCATCGTCATCGTCAGCGAATGCGGCGGCATCGCGTCCTTCAGGAAGCCGCGCCGCGGGCCGATGACGAGGCAGCCGACCAACCCGGCGATCCCGGCATTGATGTGAACCACCGTGCCGCCCGCGAAATCGAGCGCGCCCAGGTTGAACAGATAGCCGCCATCGGTCGGCGCGTCGGGCAGGAAGTCCGGTCCCGCCCAGTACCAGACCATGTGGGCGATCGGGAAATAGACCAGCGTCAGCCAAGCGACGACGAACAGCATCAGCGGCGTGAACTTCACCCGCTCGGCGAACGCCCCCACGATCAGCGCCGGGGTGATGCACGCGAAGGTCATCTGGAACGCGCAATAAGCGAGTTCGGGGATATAGACATTGTTCGAGAAGGTCGCCGCCGGGCTCGCCGCCGTCACCCCGATCAGGAATGCCTTGCCGAAGCCGCCGATATAGGGCGAGCCGCCGGTGAAGGCGAGCGAATAGCCCCAGCATACCCACACGAGCGCGGCGATGCTGACGATCATGAACACCTGCATCAGCACGCTGAGCATGTTCTTGGTGCGCACCAGCCCGCCGTAGAAGAGCGCGAGACCCGGCACCGACATCAGCAGCACCAACGCCGAGGAGACGAGCATCCAGGCGGTGTCGCCCTTGTTGATCATCGCCGCCGCCTGTTCGGCGCTGGGCGCCTTCACCAGCGCGGGCGCGGCGAGCGCCGGATCGGCAAGCGCCAGCGCGGCGAGCCCGGCGGCGAACGAATAAGTCAGGATGCGCACGGTCTCCCCCCTTCTGGTCACAGCGCGTGATCGTCTTGTTCGCCGGTGCGGATGCGCACGGCGGAATCGATGGTCATGGTGAAAATCTTGCCGTCGCCGATCTGCCCGGTCTGCGCCGCGGCCTGGATCGTCTCGACGACGCGCGGCGCGAGATCGTCGGCGCAGGCGATCTCCAGCTGCACCTTGGGCACCATCGAGGTTTCATATTCGGCGCCGCGATAGATTTCGGTCTGCCCCTTTTGCCGGCCGAAGCCGCGCACCTCGCTTACCGTCATCCCGGTCACGCCCAGCGTGTTGAGCGCCTCGCGCACCTCGTCGAGCTTGAACGGTTTGATGATCGCGATGATGAGCTTCATTGGCGGACCCCCTGCAATGTTGCATCGCAAAAGGCGTGCCAGAGGTAACGAAGCTTTAATTCATGGGGTCGTGGCGATTGATCGTTGCATTCGCCGCTTGGTTTTTGTGCACCCGCGAACAACTGCCCGAAATTTAGGCAGGGCCGATCAGCGCGCGGGCCTCGGCGAGATCCTCGTCATCGACCATCACCCGCACCGGAATCAGGAACTGGCTGCCATCGGCGAGCGACGCGCCGCCATCGAACGCGACCGCCGGAATGCCCGCCGCCTCGAGCGCGCCGACGATGATATGCGCCTCGTTGCGGGAATAGCGCCCCAGCTCGACCAGGGTCATAGCGCGACTACCGACAGAGTCGTTGGCACGCGCATCACGTCATCCCCCTTGCGTGCAGCTCCGCCGCCGCTGTCGCGACGAAGAACATCGGCTGGCGCGCGATGAAGGCGATGTGGTCGTCGGTAAGGGTGGGGAAGAATTCGGCCATTCCCTGTCCCCATCATTGACGCGCAATGATCATGCGCATATCATATGCGCATGAAACAAGAAACCATCGCCTCGGGCAAGCGCAAGGCGGTCAACCTATCGCTCGACACCGGCATCGTCCAGGCGGCGCGGGACGTCGAGCTGAACCTTAGCCAGGTGTGCGAGGCGGCAATACAGCAAGCGACCAAGCAGGTTCTTAAGGAGCGTTGGCGCGCCGAGAATCGCCACGCTATGGAGGCTTGGAACGACTGGATCGACAAAAACGGTTTGCCGCTTGAAAAATATCGGATGTTTTGAAGGACCATGGCGCAATTCGATGCCGTGAAGCTGCGTAGCGGCGAATTCGTGGTCGTACTGCAATCCGATTTGGTCGATTATCTGCCGACTCGCCTTGTCGCGCCGCTCGTTCCGATCGATGAGGCGCCAAGCAAGGTCGATCGGCTCAATCCGATCGTGACGATCGACGGCCGGCAATATTTGATCGCCGTTCATCTTGCCGCCACCGTGCCCGCTCGCCAAATCGGCCCGACGGAAATGATGCTCCGCGACTACGATTTTATGATCAAAGCCGCGCTCGACATACTGATCAGCGGCTTTTAGGGTTTTTTTCAGCGAAGCTGAACCAAGCCCAAACCCCTTACACCGCCGTCCCGCCCACCGTGAGTCCTTCGACCAGCAAGGTCGGCTGGCCCACGCCCGCCGGCACGCTCTGCCCCCCCTTGCCGCACATGCCGACGCCCTCGTCGAGCGCGAAGTCGTGGCCGATGCCGGCGACGCGGGTGAGCACGCTCGGGCCGTCGCCGATCAGCGTCGCGCCCTTGATCGGGGCGCCGAGCCGGCCATTCTCCACCCGATAGGCCTCGGTGCAGGAAAACACGAACTTGCCCGACACGATATCGACCTGCCCGCCGCCGAAGCTCTTGGCGAAGATGCCGTTCTTCACGCGGGCGAGCAACTCGGCCGGATCATCATTGCCGGCGCGCATGAACGTGTTGGTCATGCGCGGCATCGGCGCATGGGCGAAGCTCTCGCGCCGGCCATTGCCGGTGGGCGCCACCCCCATCAGCCGGGCGTTGAGCCGGTCCTGCATATAGCCGGCGAGGATACCGTCCTCGATCAGGATATTTTCCTGGGTGGGCGTGCCCTCGTCATCGATCGAGAGCGAGCCGCGCCGATCGAGCAGCGAACCATCGTCGATCACCGTCACCCCGGGTGCCGCGACGCGCTCGCCGATCCGCCCCGAAAAGGCGCTGGTGCCCTTGCGGTTGAAGTCGCCCTCCAGCCCGTGGCCGATCGCTTCGTGGAGCAGGATGCCCGGCCAGCCGGGGCCGAGCAGCACGGTCATCTCGCCGGCGGGCGCGGCGACCGACTCCAGATTGACCAGCGCCTGGGCCAGCGCCTCGTCGATCGCGCGGCTCCACACCTCGGGGCTGGTGATGCGATCATAGAGATAGCGGCCGCCAATGCCGAAGCTGCCGGTCTCGCGCCGGCCGTTCTGCTCGGCCACGATCGAGACGTTCAGGCGCACCAGCGGCCGCACATCGGTCGCGACGAACCCATCGGCGCGCACGATCTCGACCACGCTCCACGATCCCGACAGCGACACCGACACCTGCGCCACGCGCGGATCGCGCGCGCGCGCGGCGGCGTCGATCGTCTGGCACAGCGCCACCTTGTCGGCGAACGGCATCAGATCGAGCGGATCGCTGCCGGTATAGAGATGGCGGTTGGTGCCGACCGGCGGCGGTGCCTTGGCGGCGGCGCTCGGGTCGATCAGCGCCATCGTCTGCGCGGCGCGGGTGATCGCGGCGGGGGTCAGTTCGCTCGAATGGGCGAAGGCGGTGGTCTCGCCCGCCACCGCGCGCAGGCCGAAACCGGCGTGCGTATCATAGCTCGCGGTCTTCAGCCGGCCATCGTCGAAGCCGAACGCCTCGGCCTTGCGATATTGCAGGTAGAGCTCGCCGTCGTCGGCGCGGGCGAGCGCGGCGGCGGTCAGGCGCTGGGCTTCTTGAGGGTCGAGGCTGGCGTAGAGGAACGCGCGGGGATCAACGGTCATCCCACCAAGGTAGGGCGCGCGGCGGCGATGTAAACTCGCGCGGTCTATTCGGGCAGCGTATAGGCGAAATCATAACGGTGGACGCCGCCTTCCACCGTGATGCCGAGCGTGCCCGCGATGCCCGCGAGCGCGCCGGTGCCGGTATCGGGCGCGACGGTGATCGTCAGATCGCCACCCCCCGCCTTGGTCATCGTGCCCTGGTGGAGCAGCACGAAGCCGCCCGCCTTGCCATCGACGCTGCCCTGGAACTGGTCGATCGCGACATAGGCGGCGGCCGCCCCCGGCTTGGGCGCGCCGGCGGCGAGCATCGTGCCATGCGCGGTGCCGGTCAGCCCGCCGGAGAAATGCTTCACCAGCCCCATCCGGCTGGTCGGCAACGCGCCCTCGGTGGCGGGCGCCTGAGCCTCGGGGGTGATGCTGACCTCGAACGTGCCGGTTGCGTGGTGCACGGGGCTTCTCCTTTGCGGTGCCGCCGCGGTCAAGGTGACGAGCAGCGCCAGCGCCAAAGCCTGGCGCCGTGCCACCTTAACGGCTCGCGCCCGAGGCGATATCCGTGCCGGCCGCGCCGTCGGGCAGATCGGCCGGCCCGCCCACCAGAATGAAGCGCCGGTCGCAATAGCCGCAATCGACATAGCCATGCTCGTCGATCTGCAGATAGACGCGCGGATGGCCGAGCGCGGTCGGGATACCGTCATGCGCGCCGTCGCAGCTGACGCGGGACGCGGTGACGCGCGTGATCTGGGGCGGCGGAAGGCTCATGCGCGCGGCGATAGCAATGATGGCGCGACCGAGGCAAGTTGACTTTGGCGCCGCCCGGATCGACGCGAGACGGGCCGCCCTTCACCGCGAAGCCAACGCAGGAGCAAGCCTTCCCATGTCGGCCACACCATCCGTCGGCGCCTTCGCGATCGTCCCGAGCAATGATCTGCCAAACGCGCTTCCGTTCTGGCGGCGCATGGGCTTCGCCATCACCGGCGGATCGCACGAGTATGTCATCATGACCGGCTGGGGATGCGAAGTGCATCTGATCCAGGCGGGGAGCGGGCCATGGCGAGTGCCGGCGGACCATAATCCGTTCGGCGTCTTCATCCGCACGCCCGAGGTGGAGGCGATCGCGGCGCGGGTCGACGATCTGATCATTCGGCCCGGCGGCGTGCTGCGCCACCGCGAATGGGGGCTCTATGAAGTCGGCATCGCCGGGCCGGACGGCCTGCTGGTCCGGGTCGGCTGGCCTTCGGCGCTCATCGGGCATGGCCCCGCCCCGGCACCGCCGGGACAAAAATAATTGGCGGCACCGCGTTTGCGGCTTAAGCGGCGGGCATGACCGACGCTCCCGCCGATGCAGCGATTTCGATCCAGGGCTTGTCCAAAACCTATGCGGGCGGCAAACAGGCGCTGAGCGACGTCAGCTTCGATGTGCCGCGCGGCATGATCTATGGCCTGCTCGGGCCGAACGGCGCGGGCAAATCGACGCTGATCAACATCCTGGCGGGGCTGGTGAACAAGACCAGCGGCAGCGCCTCGATCTGGGGGTTCGACATCGACGCCCACCCCCGCAATGCCAAGGCCTCGATCGGGATCGTCAACCAGGAGATCATCTTCGATCCCTTCTTCACCCCGTTCGAGACGCTGGAGATCCAGGCCGGGCTCTACGGCGTGCCCAAGGCCGAGCGCCGCTCGATGGAGCTGCTGCGCGCGGTGCATCTGGAGGACAAGGCGCGCGCCTATTCGCGTACGCTCTCCGGCGGCATGAAGCGGCGGCTGATGGTCGCCAAGGCGATGGTCCACGCGCCGCCGGTGCTGGTGCTCGACGAACCGACGGCGGGCGTCGATATCCAGCTGCGCCAGCAACTCTGGGAATATGTCCGCGAGCTCAACCGCGGCGGGGTGACGGTGGTGCTGACGACGCACTATCTCGAAGAAGCCGAGGAGCTGTGCGAGCGCATCGCCATCATCAACCACGGCAAGCTGATCGCCAACGAACCGACGCGCGCGCTGGTCGGCATGGCGCATGAGAAGATGGTCGCGGTGACGGTGGACCGCGACGTGGCGACGCCGCCAAGCGACCCCGCCTTCGAGAAGATCGAACTGAAGGGCGATCGCGAGCTCGACATCACTTACCGGAAGGACCGGGTGAACGCGGGGCAGGTGCTCGCGGCGGTGCAGGCGGCGGGGCTGGGGATCGTCGATGTGAGCACGCGCGAGGCGGATCTGGAGGATGTGTTTCTCAGCCTTACGCGGGCGGCGGGCTGACCATCGCGTCAAGCTGATCGCCGATGCCGAAGGGCTTGTCGCGGTACGCGGCGCGCCAGCCGGGTCCGCCGCTGTCGAGCATCATCGCCTCCACCGCGCCAAGTTCATAGAAGGCGCCACGCTTCCACACGCGCAACCCCTGGCGCATCACGGCCTTCAAACTGCTCGCAACGCCTTCCAGCCGGTCACGCGCGACACCCTTGTACCGTGGGTCGCGCCGCGCGGCCGCCTGGGCGAGCATCACATCGGTCCACCGCGCGACCCCTTCCTGGCCGATCTGAAACTCATAATAACGCCAGTCGGCGGGGGAGACCGCCGCCCGCGCTTGGTGGCGGGCGGCGACATAAGCGGCGATCGCCTGCCGGCGCGCGGCGGGCGTGAGTGCCTGCAAAAAGGCCAGAGCCCGCCCGCACATCGCCGCGAACGCCGCCTCCACCGCCGGTTGGGCGTAAGGGAAAGGATAGTCGAGCATCCAGGCGCCGTCGCCGCTGCTGCCCGCCAGCCCCAACGCCTGAACCTTCGCGGCATAATCGGGCAGGCGCGCCTGATATTGGTGAAAGGCTTCATGCGCGACCTCGATCGCCCATCGTGCCCGCTCGCTGCCAGGGCGGGCCGGCGCGCCGACCACGATCATCGCCGGCTCGTCGGCCACCGGAAATGCCGCGGAGATGTCGAGCGGGTTGGCGCGCGGGCGTTGCTGCATCGTACAACCGGTCACCGCATCCCGGCGCAGCGGGCGAAAGCCGGCGAGCGGCGCGTGGCAGAACAACGTCTCACCGCGCCGCTCGACCAGGATCATGTGGAACGGGATGCGCGCGAAGCCGGGCCAGAGGGCGTCGCCGTCGCGCCGGGTGATGGCGCGCGTGTCGTGGATGAGCCGCCGCAGCGCCACCGGGGGCGCGGCGGCGGCCAGCATCGCGGAAAGCAACAACGCCATCGCCACAAGCTATGCGGGCGGCGACACCCTGGCAATCACCCGAAGCCACGCCCCGCGCTTGACGCGCGGCGCGCTTCGCGCTCTGCCGGGCGGTGATGATGGAGCCTCGCTTGCACGACCCCCACACCGCCGACATCCTGATCATCGGCTCGGGCGCGGCTGGCCTTACCGCCGCGCTCAACCTCGCGGATCGGTTCAAGGTCACCGTGCTCGCCAAGAGCCGGATCGACGATGGCTCGACCGCCTGGGCGCAGGGCGGGATCGCGGCGGTGCTCGAACCCGGCGACACGTTCGACAGCCATGTCGAGGATACGATGGTCGCGGGCGCCGGGCTCAATCACCGCGACACGGTGGAGTTCGTCGTCGAAAGCGCCCCGCGCGCGATCGCCCGGCTGGTCGAATTGGGGGTGCCGTTCAACCAGGACGGCAACACGCTCCACCTGACGCGCGAGGGCGGGCATTCGCACCGCCGCATCGTCCATGTGAACGACGCGACCGGCTATGCGGTGCAGGTCGCGCTCCAGCGCGCGGCGGAGGCGCATCCCAACATCACTCTCGTCCCCAACCGCGTCGCGATCGATCTCGCGACCGGGCGGCACGAGCAACGCTATTCGGGCGCGGGGCATGTGTGGGGCGTGTACGCCGTCAACCGCGAGACGGGCCGCGTCGAGCTGTTCACCGCGCGCGCGACGATTCTCGCGACCGGCGGCGCGGGGCGGACCTATCTGTTCTCGACCGCTCCGCGCGGCGCGACCGGGGACGGGATCGCGATGGCGTGGCGCGCCGGGTGCCGCGTCGCCAACATGGAATTCATGCAGTTCCACCCGACCTGCCTCTACAATCTCGACGTCAAGAACTTCCTGATCACCGAGGCGGTGCGCGGCGAGGGCGGCTGGCTGAAGCTGCCCACCACCGGCCACCGCTTCATGCCCGATGTCGACCCCCGCGCCGAACTCGCCCCGCGCGATGTGGTCGCGCGCGCGATCGACCATGAGATCAAGCGGCTGGGCCTCGATTACGTCCATCTCGACATCAGCCATAAGGGCGCCGAGTTCGTCCGCGGCCATTTCCCGACGATCCACGAAAAGCTGCTCGGCCTGGGCATCGACATGACGCGTGAGCCGATCCCGGTGGTGCCCGCGCAGCACTATACCTGCGGCGGGATCATCGTCGATCATGACGGGCGCACCGATCTGCCGGGGCTCTACGCGGCGGGCGAGTGCAGCGATAGCGGGCTGCACGGCGCCAATCGCCTCGCCTCCAATTCGCTGCTCGAATGTTTCGTGTTCGGCGAGGCGGCGGCCAAGCACATCGCCGCGCATTGGGCCGATCTGCCCCCGCCACCGCCGATCCGCCCCTGGGACGAGAGCCGGGTGACCGATTCGGACGAGGAAGTCGTCATCAAGCAGAACTGGACCGAGATCCGGCGCTTCATGTGGAACTATGTCGGCATCGTCCGCACCACCAAGCGGCTGGAGCGCGCGGCGCACCGGATCAAGCTGCTGAGCGAGGAAATCGGCGATTATTACGGCCATTTCCGCGTCACGCCCGATCTGATCGAGCTGCGCAACCTGCTGCAATGCGCCGATCTGATCGTCCGCTGCGCGCTCGCCCGCAAGGAGAGCCGGGGGCTGCACTATACGCTCGATTACCCCGAAACGCTGCCGGTGGCGGCGGATACGGTGCTGCTGCCTTGAGCGCTTGCCGGGCGGGTCGGGTGGCGGAGCGGGCTGGCGCCGAACGACCCTAATCGAACAGCGACGACACGCTCGTCTCATCCGCGATGCGGCGGATCGCTTCGCCCAGCAGCGGTGCGATCGTCAGATGGCGGATGCGCCTGGCCTCGCTCACCGCCGGCGGGCTGCCGATCGTATCGGTGATCACGAGTTCGGTGAGCGCCGATCCTTCCACCCGCGCCACCGCCCCGCCCGAAAGCACGCCGTGGGTGCAATAGGCGACGACTTCCTCGGCCCCCGCTGCCTTCAGCGCGGCGGCGGCGTTGCACAAAGTGCCCGCCGAATCGACGATATCGTCGATCAGGATGCAGAAGCGCCCGGTCACGTCGCCGATGATGTTCATCACTTCCGATTCGCCCGCGCGCTCGCGGCGCTTGTCGACGATCGCGAGCGGGGCGTTGTCGAGCCGTTTGGCGAGCGCACGGGCACGCACCACCCCGCCGACATCGGGCGAGACGACCATCAGGTTGCGCCCGGGAAAGCGCGTCAGCACATCGGCCGACATCACCGGCGCGGCATAGAGATTGTCGGTCGGGATATCGAAGAACCCCTGGATCTGCCCGGCGTGGAGATCGATCGAGAGTACCCGGTCGGCGCCCGCGACGGTGATGAGATTGGCGACGAGCTTGGCCGAAATCGGCGTGCGCGGCCCGGGTTTGCGGTCCTGCCGGGCATAGCCGAAATAGGGGACCACCGCCGTGATCCGCTTGGCCGAGGCGCGCTTCAGCGCATCGATGCAGATCAGCAGCTCCATCAGATTGTCGTTCGCGGGATAGCCCGTCGATTGCAGGACGAACACGTCCTCGCCGCGCACATTCTCCTGAATCTCGACGAACACTTCCTCGTCGGCGAAGCGGCGCACGCTCGCCTCGGTGAGCGGAATTTCGAGATACCGCGCCACGTCGCGCGCCAGCGGCAGGTTGGAGTTGCCGGTCAGCAGTTTCATGAATAGGCCCCTTGCTCTATCCCCTGCCTTAAGCCCTCGTTTCCCACGCCCGCAAGTAGGCATTGCCCGTGCCGCGTCCCGCGCCTAGGCGCTCCGCATGACCGTGCGCACGCGCTTCGCCCCATCGCCCACCGGCACTCTCCATATCGGCAATATCCGTACCGCCCTGTTCAACTGGCTGTTCGCGCGGGCGCAGGGCGGGGCGTTCCTGCTGCGGATCGACGATACCGATGCCGCGCGCAGCGAGGAGCGGTTCGTGGAAGGCATCCGCGCCGATCTTGCCTGGCTGGGGCTCGCGCCGGATGACGAGGCGCGGCAATCGGCGCGGTTCGATCGCTATCAGGCGCGGTTCGACGCGCTGGTCGCGGCGGGGCGCGTCTACCCGGCTTATGAAACCCAAGCCGAGCTCGATCTGAAGCGCAAGGTGCAATTGGGGCGCGGCCTGCCCCCGGTGTATGATCGCGCCGCGCTGAAGCTGACCGATGCCGAGCGCGGCCAGCTGGAGGCAGAGGGGGTGAAGCCGCATTGGCGCTTCAAGCTCGATCACGCGGCGCCGGTCGAATGGCACGATCTGATCCGCGGCCCCCAGCATTTCGAGCCCGCGACGATGAGCGATCCCGTCATCCGCCGCGCCGATGGCAGCTGGCTCTACATGCTCCCGTCCGCGATCGACGATGTCGAGCTGGGTATCACCCATGTCGTGCGCGGCGAGGATCATGTCTCGAACACCGCGCTGCAAATCCAGATGTTTCAGGCGATGGGCGCCACGCCGCCGGTGTTCGCCCATGCCGCGCTGCTGACCGGCGCGGAGGGCAAGCTTTCCAAGCGGCTGGGCTCGCTCGGCGTCGAGGCGCTGCGTGAGGCGGGGATCGAGCCGCAGGCGGTGCGGGCTCTGCTCGCGCGGCTGGGGACGAGCGACCCGGTCGAGCCCTTCGTGGAGATGGCGCCGCTGATCGCCGCGTTCGATTTCGCGCGTTTCGGCCGGGCGCCGGCGCGCTTCGACGAAGGCGAGCTGGCACAGCTCAACGCGCGCATCATCCATCAGCTGCCGTTCGCGGCGGTCGCGGAACGCCTGCCGGCGGGAATGGGCGCGGACGCCTGGGAAGCGATCCGCCCCAATCTGACCCGGATCGACGAGGCGGTCGATTGGTGGGGGGTGATCGAAGGCGCGGTCGCCGCGCCCCCGGCGCCCGAGGACGGCGATTTCCTCGCCCGCGCCGCCACGGTCGCCGCAGGGCTCGATTGGGCAGCGGACCCGTGGCACGCGCTCACCGACGCGCTGAAGGCCGAGACGGGGCGCAAGGGCAAGGCGCTGTTCCTGCCGCTGCGCCGCGCGCTCACCGGCCGCGATCACGGGCCGGACATGGCCGCGCTCCTCCCGCTGATCGGCCGCGACCGGGCGGTCGCGCGATTGCGCGCGCGCTGAGCGTTTCGCGGTTTCGATCCCCCCGCCATCTGCGCTAGGAAGCAAGCGATGACCGAACCCAAACCGCTCGTCGTCGGGATCGGCGGCACCATCGGGGGTGTTTCCTCCACCGAGCGCGCGCTGATGATCGCGCTCGACGCCGCCGCGCGCGACGGCTTCGAGACCCAGTTGTTCGGCGGCGAGGCGCTCGCGCGGCTGCCGCTCTACAACCCCAAGGCGCATGAGCGCACCGAGTGCGAGCAGCGCTTCGTCGCGGCGGTGCGCCGCGCCTCGGCGGTGATCATCGCGAGCCCGGGCTATCACGGCTCGATCTCGGGCCTGGTGAAGAACGCGCTCGATCTGCTCGAGGAAACCGCGCGCGACCCCCGGCCCTATCTGGCGGACATGCCGGTGGGGCTCATCGCCACCGCTTATGGCTGGCAGGCGACGGGGAGCACGATCGCGGCGCTGCGCTCGATCGTCCATGCGCTGCGCGGCTGGCCGACGCCGTTCGCCGCCGCGATCAACACCCAGCTCACCAAGTTCGACGAGGCGGGCGGAGCGAGCGACCCGGCGGTGCTCGATCAGCTCGCGCTCGTCGGCCGCCAGGTCGCGCGGTTCGCGCCGCTCGCCGCGCATGATTAGTCGGCGGACTGCCCTGGCGGGGATAAGCGGGGCTTTCGCCGTCCCCGCGCTGGCGCGCGATGTCCGGCTGGGGTTTGAGAACGGCACGAGACTGCTCGGCAGCGGCTTTTCGGAGAAGGGCGAGATGATCGTCCAGCGCACCCGCGCGCCGCTGCTCGAAACCCCGTTCGAGGTGTTCGACGACGGGCTGTTCACCCCGAACGACCGTTTCTACGTCCGCTGGCATTACCAGGACATCCCGCTGGCGGTGAACGCCCGCGACCATCGGCTGAACGTGAGCGGCGCGGTTTCCCGTCCCCTCGCGCTGACGCTGGGCGAACTGCTCAAGCTGCCCCGGATCGAGCTGGCGGCGGTCAACCAATGTTCGGGCAATTCGCGCGGCTTCGTGGCCCCGCGCGTCGCCGGCGCGCAGTGGGGGCACGGCGCGATGGGTTGCGCGCGCTGGACCGGGGTGCCGCTGAAGGCGGTGCTCGAGCGCGCCGGGGTGAAGCCGGGCGCGCGGGCGGTGCGCTTCGGCGGGCTCGACGAGCCACCGCCCGAGGCGCCGCGCTTCCTGAAGTCGCTCGGCATGGATCACGCGCTGGACGGCGAGGTGATGATCGCCTTCGCGATGAACGGTGCCGCGCTGCCGATGCTTAACGGCTATCCGATCCGGCTGGTCGTGCCGGGCTGGTTCTCCACCTATTGGATCAAGGCGCTGTCGAGCATCGAAGTGCTTGATAAAGAAGACGATAACTTCTGGATGGCGACCGCCTACCGCATCCCCGCAACCGTGGATGGCGGGGTTCCACCGGGCACGACCCAGTTCGAGAGCGTGCCGATCAACACGATGCCGCCGCGCAGCTTCTTCACCAATCTGCGCGACGGCGCGATCGTGCCCCCCGGCCCACGCCTGGTGCGCGGCATCGCCTTTGGCGGCGCGAGCGCGGTCGCCAAGGTCGAGCTGAGCCGCGACGGGGGCGTGAGCTGGCAGCCGGCGACACTGGGCACCGATGCCGGGCGCTATGCCTTTCGCGGCTGGCAGGCGACGACCGAGTTCTTAGCCGGCGCGGCGACGCTCCACGTCCGCTGCACCGCCGCCGACGGGCGGGTCCAGCCGATGCGGCCGGTGTGGAACCCCGGCGGCTACCTCTACAACGCGGTCGAGAAGGTCGAGGTGCGCGTCGCATGAAGCTGATCCTGGCGCTGGCGGGGCTCGCCATGGCGGCGAGCGTCACCTTCAAGAACAAAACGATCGACTATCCCGCCGATCCGCCTGGCTTGCCCGATCGCTTCGAGCTGGTGACGCAGAACTGTACCGGTTGCCATTCGAGCGAGTTCCTGACCGCTCAACCCAAGCTCAGCCGCGCGACCTGGGCGGCCGAAGTCGCCAAGATGCGCCGCGTCTATAAGGCGCCGATCGAGCCGGGGGACGATGCCAAGCTGGTCGAGGCGCTGGTCGCGCTGCAGGGGGGCTGAACGGCCTTTCGGCGGTTCAATCCACCAATGCCGCGCGCGCGCCCTCCAGCCGCAGGCGCAGCCCCGGGGCGGGGGCACCGGCGAAGGCGCGGCGGGCTTCGGCGAGGCTCGTCGCCGGGCGATCGAGCCCGACCAGATCGGCGAAGCTCCACACGCTCAGATCGGGCAGGACTTGCCAGCTATAGGCCTGGGCGGGCGCCTCGGGCGGGTTGGCGAAGACGAGGCCATGGCCGTTGACCGGCTGCCACGGCGCGTCGCCGGTCGCGCGAACCACCCCGTACAGCCCCGTCGGCGCGTGGCGCAGCTCGGGCGCGAAGACTTTGCGCTGGGTCGACCAGAACAGATAGAGCGCGCCCTCATGAACCACGGCGTGCGGGCGTTCGAGCTCGTTGGTGACGCCGGTGGCATCGATCCAGGGCGCGGTGAGCCGCCAGCCGCTCCCGTCGCGCCGCGCCGCGCCGACCAGCCCGTTCCACGCGCTCTCTGCCCGCGCGCGCGATGCGGCGAAGAGCAGCCATTCGCTCCCCTGATCGCGAACATGGAAGGGATCGCGAAACGCCTTGATCGTCCCGCTCTCCCCGCCGCCCGCAAGCGCGGTTTCATAGGCCTCGCCATCCGGGACGACGCATTCGACGGGCGTGGTCCAGTCGATCGGGCGGAGATCGTCGCCCAGGGTGATGTGGCATTCGAACAGCCGCTGGTCGAACCCCGGCGCGGCTTCGCCCGGCCGGCCCGCGGCGGTGAAATACAGCGTCAGCCGCCGCCGGGCGGTGTCGAGCAGCGCCGAACCCGCCCACTCACGGCTTCCCGGCGAGAGAGCGGGCGGCAATAGCGCGCCCAGGTCGCGCCAGCTCAAGGCCGTCCGGTGAAACAGCCGCAACCGCGCGACCGCATGGCGCGCCTCGGGATCGGGCAGGATCGGCGCGGTCAGCGCGATCACCAGAAGCCCGCCGTCGATCGCCGCCAACGCCCCGGCGGGGGTCAGCGCGGGCCAATGGTCCCACAGCTCGATCCCCGGCACCACGCGCGGCGCGGCGGCGGCGGCGAAGCGCGGCGCGACCGGATAGCCGCCCTCGGCGATCGCCGCGACATGCGCGGGGGTCCAGCGAAACGGCGTCATGCGCTGCCACCTCTCACGCAATCGGGCCGCTGCCCGAAATCACGGCAACGATGTCGGACATTGCAAACCTTTGCAATAGCTTGAAGTGCCTTCCTCTCTTCTGGGTGGAAACGGGCTCTTTCCCTGCCCGTCGGCGCCGCTTAAACGCTGGACCCATGGCCCGACCAATCTCGATCGACCGGCGCAACCTGCTCATCGCCGGGGGGGCGGGGCTGGGTCTCGCGATCGCCTGGGGGGTGTGGCCGCGCACTTACGCCCCCAACCTCACCGCCGCGCGGGGGGAGACGATCTTCGGCGCGTGGGTGAAGATCGGCGAGGACGGGCACGTCGCGGTCGCCATCCCGCAGGCCGAATATGGCCAGGGCAGCTGGACCGCGCTGCCCCAGATCCTTGCCGACGAGCTTGGGGCCGATTGGCGCACCGTCTCGGTCGAGCCGGCGCCGCTCAACCCGCTTTACGCCAACCGGCTGGGCGCGGCCGAGCTGTTCGAAGGACTGTTCGACACGGGCGCGGCGGGGTTCGCCGAGCGCTATGTCGCGCCCGCCGCACTGATGCTCACCGCAGGATCGAGCTCGCTCCGCGCGTTCGAGGACGAGCTGCGCCGGGCGGGCGCCGCCGCGCGGGTGCTGTTGAGCAAGGCGGCCGCCGCGCGCTGGGGAGTCGATTGGCGCGCCTGCGTCGCCGAGGACGGTTTCATTACCCACGGCAACCGCCGCGCGCGTTTCGCCGAACTCGCGGCGGCGGCGGTCAAGGAAAAGCTGCCCGAAACACTACCGCTGCGCGCGGAGGAGTCGGGCGGCCTGGCGGGACAGTCGGTGCCCCGGCTCGACGTGCCGGCGAAGGTCGATGGCTCCGCCAATTTCGCGGGCGATGTCCGGCTGGCCGACATGGTGTTCGCCGCCGCTTGGAGCGCGCCGCCGGGCGCGCGGATCACAGGCCTGAACCGCGACGCGGCGGCCAAGGCACCGGGCTTCCTGATGCTGGTCGAGCAGGGCGACTGGGTCGCCGCGCTCGCGACGACGTGGTGGGGCGCCCACCGCGCGGTCGAGGCGCTCGCCCCGCGCACGGCAGGGGGCGCGATGCCGAGCGCCAAGGGCATCGAATCGTCGCTCGTCCGCGCGCTCGAAACGTCGGGCACGCGCCTCGCCGCGCGGGGGGACGTGGCGGCGGTATTCAAGGGCGCGCCGCTGATCCAGGCCGATTACCATGTCGGCCCCGCGCCCCATGCCTCGCTCGAAACCCAGAGCGCGACCGCGCGGTTCGAGTCCGGGCGGCTCGAACTCTGGCTGCCGACGCTGGCGCCGGGGCTCGCGCGCGATGCCGCCGCCGCCGCGCTCGGCATCGCGGCGGCGCAGGTGGTGGTGCATCCGATGCTTGTCGGCGGGTCGTTCGGCATGGGGATCGAGCCGACGGTCGCCGCGCAGGCGGCGCTGCTCGCCCGCGCGGCGAAACGCCCGGTGCAACTCACCTGGTCGCGGCGCGAGGAACTGGCCCGCGATCCGTTTCGCCCGCCCGCCGCCGCGCGCATGACCGCCCGGCTCGGCGGCAACGGCACGATCCTCGGCTGGCGCGCGAAGATCGCCACCCCGCCGAGCGGCACCGCGCTCGCCCACCGCCTGCTCGGGGGCGATCCGGCGGCCCGCGCCGCGCTGCTGCTTCAGGGCGGGGGCGACATGGCGGCGGTCGCCGGGGCCGTGCCCTATTATCGCTTTCCTGCCTTCGCGCTCGATCATCACCCGGTCGAGATCGGTCTCCCCACCGGCTATTGGCGGAGCGGCGCGCACAGCTACACCGCCTTCTTCACCGAAAGCTTCCTCGACGAACTGGCCCATGCCGCGAGTTCCGAGCCGCTGTCGTTCCGCGTGGGCATCACCGGCGAGGCACGGCTGGTGCGCTGCCTGTCGACCGCGGCGGCGCTCGGCGGCTGGGAAGGCGGCGTTCCCGGATCGGGCCAGGGCATCGCCTGCCACTCGTTCCGCGGCAGCCATATCGCGCTGCTGGCCGAGGCCCATTTCGAGGATGGGCGCGTGCCCCGGGTCGATCGGCTGGTCGCGGCGGTCGATTGCGGGCGGCAGATCAACCCCGAACTGGTGCGCCAGCAGATCGAAGGCGGGCTGTTGTTCGGGATGGCGGCCGCGCTCGGCGCACCGATCGGGGTCGAGGGCGGGCGCCCCGCTCCGGCGCGGCTGGGAGCACTCAATCTACCGCGCCTCGCCGACACGCCCGACATCACCGTCGAGCTGATCCGCTCCGATGCCGAGCCGGGCGGCGTGAGCGAGCTGGCGGTGCCGGTGGTGGCCCCCGCAATCGCCAACGCGCTCTACGCGGCGGCGGGCTTCCGTTTGCGACGCTTGCCCTTTACGGCGGCGGCATGAGTCGTCCCCCCGATCACCCGCCGGTCAAGCCTCGCCGTGTGGGGGTGATGCTGGTGAACCTCGGAACGCCCGACGCGCCAGACACCAAATCGGTGCGCCGCTATCTGGGCGAATTCCTGTCGGACAGGCGGGTCGTCGAGATCCCTGCGCCCTTGTGGCAGCCGATCCTGCGTGGCTTCATCCTCAACACCCGCCCGCAGCGCTCGGCCGAGGCGTATCGCGCGGTTTGGAGCGACGAGGGCTCGCCGCTCGCCGCGATCACCCGGCGCCAGGCGGCGGCGCTCCAAGCTCGGATTGGGGACGCGGCGCTCGTCGATTGGGCGATGCGCTATGGCCAGCCCTCGATCCCCGACGTGCTGCGCCGGATGTTCGAAGCGGGCTGCGACCGCCTGCTGCTGGCGCCGCTCTACCCGCAATATTGCGCGGCGACGACCGCGACCGCCAATGACAAGGCGTTCGCGGTGCTGCGCGCGATGCGCTGGCAGCCGGCGATCCGCACGCTGCCGCCCTATTATGATGATCCGCTCCACATCGACGCGCTCGCCCGCGACATCGCCAGCGGGCTCGCCGGCCTTCCCTTCGATCCCCAGGCGCTGCTGGTGAGTTTCCACGGGATGCCCGCGCGCACGCTGGAACTGGGCGACCCCTATCACTGCCAATGCCAGAAGACCGCGCGACTGCTGGGCGCGGCGCTGGGGCGCGAGGTGATCGTCACCTTCCAGTCGCGCTTCGGCCCGGCGAAATGGCTCGAACCCGCGACCGACGAGACACTCGCCGCGCTGCCCGCCAAGGGCGTCAAGCGCATCGCCGTCGTCGCGCCCGGTTTCTCGGCGGACTGCCTCGAAACGCTGGAGGAGGTCGCGATTCGCGGTCGCGAGACCTTTGAGGAAGCTGGCGGCACCGATTTCGCCTACCTGCCCTGTTTGAACGACCGTTCCGTTGGTATGGAGATGCTCGAGGCGCTAATCCGCCGCGAACTGCAAGGCTGGGCGTAACCAGCGAATAAGGAGAGGAAGATGGCACGCGTCGCGATTGTCACGGGTGGAACGCGCGGGATTGGCGAGGCGATCAGCCTTGCCTTGCGGGATTCAGGCTTCACCGTCGCCGCCAATTATGCAGGCAATGAAGAGCGCGCCCGCGCCTTTACCGAACGGACCGGGATCAAGGCCTATAAGTGGGATGTCGCCGATTTCGATGCGTGCCAGGCGGGCGTCGCGCAAATCGTCGAGGAACTCGGCCCGGTCGATGCGCTCATCAACAACGCCGGCATCACCCGCGACGGCACGATGCTGAAGATGACCTACCAGGCCTGGAAAGAGGTGATCGACACCAATCTGGGCGGGTGTTTCAACATGGCGAAAGCGGTGTTCGCCGGGATGCGCGATCGCAAATGGGGGCGGATCGTCAACATCGGCTCGATCAACGGCCAGGCGGGGCAATATGGCCAGGTGAACTACGCCGCTGCCAAATCGGGCATCCACGGCTTCACCAAGGCGCTGGCGCAGGAAGGCGCCAAGTTCAACGTGACCGTGAACGCGATCGCGCCCGGCTATATCGACACCGACATGGTGGCGGCGGTACCCGGCGAGGTGCTGGAAAAGATCGTCGCCAAGATTCCGGTTGGCCGGCTGGGCCAGGCGAGCGAGATCGCGCGCGCGGTGACCTTCCTGTGCTGCGACGAGGGCGGCTTCGTCACCGGGTCGACGCTCAGCATCAACGGCGGCCAGCACATGTACTGAACGGCTCGAGGGCCGACGCACGAGGCGCCGGCCCTCTCGTTCCCCCGATACGCCGGGGACTCAATAACGCGAGCGGCAATCGCTACGGTCGATCGAGCGACCGGCGAGCGCGCCACCAGCGGCGCCGAGCACCGTGCCAAGCCCGCGATCGCCACGCCCCGCGACGACATTGCCGAGCAAGCCGCCGGCGATCGCGCCGACCACCGTGCCCGCAGTACCATCGCAGCGGCGATAATTATACCGGTAATCGCTACGGTAGTCGCGATAGACCCGATCGTTGTAACGGTTGTCATAGTAACCGTTATTGTAATAGCCGTTGCGATCGTACCCGCGATAATTGTCGCGATAGACGTCGCCGCGATAGCCACGATAATCGCGATAGCCATCATAATATTGCGCCGAAGCACCGGTCAGGGGCACCACCGCGCTCATGCCGAGGGCGAGCGCTGCACCGGCGGCGGAAAGCTTCTTCAACATGGTCCATCTCCACACGCTGCGGCGGCAAGAGCCGATTCCCTTCCACCGATGCTGTGCTTTTGCCCGAGTCGCTTTGAGCGGTGCCTGAATGTGCTCGTTATCCCGCGTTCAGCCTTTGCAGGCGGGCGCGGGGCTCTATGAGGAGCGCCATGCGCCTGTTTTGGTCGGTAATTCTGCTGGTGATGTTCGTGCCGCAATGGATGGGGCTTGGGCAGGCGCCCCTGCTCGACCCGCAAGCGCCGTTCAGCTTGCGGCCGGTCGCGCTCTACCCCGCGGCCCCTGCCCGGCGCCGACTCGGCGCGCTGGTGTTCGAGCGCGGCTACCGGCTCACCAGCCGCGATCCCGAGTTCGGCGGTTTTTCCGCGATGCTCACCGATGGCCACGCCTTCACCCTGTTGAGCGACAGCGGGCAGGGCGTGCGCTTCCGGCTCGATACCCATGGCCGCGTCCAGGGCGGCGCGGTTTTCGCGCTCCCCAGGCTGCCCCGTGGCGGCTGGCACGGCGAGGATCGTGACAGCGAAGCGCTCACTCGCGACCCCGCCGGACATATGTGGGTATCGTTCGAGACGGTGAACGAAATTTGGCGCTACGCCCCCGGCTTCGCGCGCGCCGAGGGACACGTCGCTCCGCCGGCGATGACGCGGTGGGACGAGAATCGCGGCGCCGAGGCCTTTACCCGCCTGGCGAGCGGCCGCTTCGTCGCGATCGACGAAAATGAGGTTTCGCCCGGAGAGGGGTGCGAGGGGGTGGTGTTCCTGACCGACCCGGTGCGCGCGCCCCGGCGCGGCTTCCGCTTCCGCTATCTGCCGCCCGCGGGATACAAGCCCACCGACATCGCCGAGCTGCCCGATGGCCGGCTGGTGCTACTCAACCGGCGCGCCGATCTGGGCGAGGGCTTCACGGCGATCGTCACGCTGTTGCCCAAGGGCGCGATTCGGCCCGGCAGCCTGGCCCGTGGTCACCCGATCGCGCGCTTCGCCGCGCCAGCACAGCACGACAATTTCGAGGCGATCGCGGTCGTCAGCGAACCGGACGCGATCAAGCTATGGATCGCGAGCGACAATAACCAATATTGGTTCGAGGAGAGCCTGCTGCTCGAATTCCGGCTCGACGAGGCGGCGCTGCCGCCGCCCCTGCGGCGGGTTACGCCGCCGCTTCGACCGGCGCCAGCTTCTTCTTCACCTCGCGCTTCAGCCGGCGCGCGCGCAGCGACAGCTGATCGTCCGAGGTCTTGACCAACCAGTTATCCAGCCCGCCGACATGCTCGACCGAGCGCAGCCCATGCGTCGACACGCGCAGCCGCACGCTGGTGCCCAGCGCGTCCGAGATCAGCGTGACATTCTGCAGGTTGGGCAGGAAGGTACGCTTGGTCTTGTTGTTGGCGTGGGAGACATTGTGCCCCACTTGCCGACCCTTGCCGGTCAGCTCGCAAATGCGCGACATCGACTTAAATCCTCCGGAAAGTCGCGCCCCTTAAGCTGGGATCGGCGAAACGTCAACCGATTCCCCAGGCGCTGGCGCCCGCCGCGTCCCCACGGCATAGCAAGGCGATGTTCCCGCTTCCCGAACCGATGCGCCAGGCGCTCGCCGCCGCCACCCAGGCCGCCGAGGCGGGCGAAGTGCCGGTGGGCGCGGTGGTGACGCGAGGCGGGGAGCTGATCGCGGTCGCCGCCAACGCGCCGCGCGCGCTGCACGATCCGACGGCCCATGCCGAGATCCTGGCGATTCGCGCCGCCGCCCGGGCGCTGGGGCGCGATCGGCTCGATGGCTGCGACCTGTGGGTGACGCTGGAGCCCTGCGCGATGTGCGCGGGGGCCATCGCTCATGCGCGAATCGACCGGCTCTATTACGGCGCCGATGATCCCAAGGGCGGCGCGGTGGCGCACGGGGCGAGGTTCTTCGGTCAGCCCACCTGCCACCACCGACCGGAAATCTATCCCGGTATCGGCGAGGGTGAAGCGGCGGCGTTGCTCAGGGAGTTCTTCGCCGCGCGGCGCTGAGTTCAGCCGATCCACCGCCAGATGCCCGCCGCGATCCCCGCCGCCGGCTGATGCGCCCTGGTCGCGCCGAGCCATATCACCAGCCCGCCCGCCAGATCGTGCGGCCGAAAGCCGCCAAAGCGCGCGCGACCCTGACCGATCGCCTGGAACGGCCAATAGCTCGTCATCGCCACCCAGGGCCGCCACAGGTCCGGGTTCAACCGCGCCTTCTTGGCATCGAGCGCCGCCGCGCCGATCAGCGCGAACGCCGTGAAGCCCCCCGCGACGATGAACTGCGCGGGGATCGGGAACACGAGCATGTGCGCGATCCCCCAAAGCGCGAACGACCACAGCATCGGGTGGCGGGTGATCGCATAGACGCCGCGCGCCTCGGCTGGCGCCTTCACGTTGGGCGCCGGAAAGGCGGGATTGCCGATCAACGACCCCATCAACAACACGCTCGCGATCAGCATGATCACGCTCGCGAATGCCCAAAGGCTGTCGCCCACCGCCCATAGCGGCGCGGCACCGGGCGCCGCTTTCCAGGCGCGTGAAATCCACCACAGCGAGGCGAAGGCCGCCACCGCGTAGAGAATTTGAAACCCGATCGCGCCCAGCGCCTTCACCAAGGGCGCGCGCAAGGGGTGGGAGAGGATCAGATGCCCGCCAACGAAGCTCGCCGTCGCCAGCGCCAATTCGCCATAGCCATCCATCCGCGCCTCCCCACTCAGCCGTTCACTGCACCCCGTGCATCCACTTCTTGAGCGGGAAGGAGAGCAGCAGCAACACCCCGCCCAACGCGATCGCGACCCAGGCGATGGTGGTGAAGGTGCTGGTATAAGCGTCCAGGCTCACCTTCAAATTGGTCACCTGCCCGCCCACCGTCTCGACGCTCGCGATCTGCGCCACGACCCCGGCGAAATATTGCGCGACCGAGATCGAGAGGAACCAGACGCCCATCATCATCCCCACGATCCGGGCGATCGACAGCTTGGTGATCATGCTGAGGCCAACGGGCGAGATGCACAGCTCGGCGATCGAGTGGATCACGTACAGCCCGGCGAGCCACCACAGCCCCACCTTGTAATCCGGGCCGGCGAAGCTCGCGCCCCAAACCAGGAACAGGAAGCCGCCGCCCACGCCCATCAGCGCGATGGCGAACTTCACCGGGATCGAAGGCTCCAGCCCGCGCTTGGCGAGCGCGCCCCACAGCGCCGACATCAGCGGCGCCAGCAGCACGATCGAGATCGGATTGAAATTCTGCGTCTGTGGCGCGGACATGGTGAACCAGCCGAACACGCTGCGATCGGTATTGCGATCGGCGAATAGCGCGAGGCTCGAGCCCGCCTGCTCGAACAGCGTCCAGAACACCACGTTGAACACGATCAGCGTCATCGCGGCGAGCATCATCTCGAATTCGCGCTTGTCACCCGCCGTCGCGGACCAGACCAGAATGCCCGGCACCGACACGAGGAAAGTGCCGAACAACAGCTTACCCATCAGCGGCAGCGACATCACATAGCCGATGAAGCCCGAGCCTTCGACCGGCTTGGGCGCGCTCATCAGGTTGGTGTAGAGGAAATAGAGTACCGGCACCGCGATCACCGCGCCCGCGTAGATCAGCCAGGATCGGTCGCGCACCCCCGCCGGCGGGTTGCCGACCGCGTCGAGCCGGCCGCCGTGGAAGCTGATCATCAGGAACGAGAGCACCATCGCCACGCCCGCGAGCCCGAGCCCCAATGGCCAGCCGAAGCGATCGGCGAAGAAGGCGCAGAGGAACTGGCCCAGGATCGAGCCGGTGTTGATCCCCATGTAGAAGATGGTGAACCCGGCGTCGCGGCGGCGGTCGCCCTGCGCGTAAAGTTCGCCCACCATCGTCGAGATATTGGGCTTGAAGAAGCCGTTGCCGACCGAGATCAGCGACAGCGCGATCAGCAGGATAGTGACGAGGAGCGGGCTGCGCTCGGCCTGCTCGGTGAACTTGCCCGCGGGCACGGTGCGGGCGACTTTCCCATCGGGCGCGATCAGCGACAGGCTGCCATCGTCATTGCCCTTCATCGCGAGCTTCTGCCCGTCGACGATCAGGAAGCGCGCCTCGCGCGGATCGCTGGTGGGGGTGTCGCGGAAATTGTCGACGACGACGTCATAACGCTGGCCGTCGATCAACTGATAGGGCTTGGCCGGCTGGCCACCAAAGGCGAGCGTGAAATAGCCGATCGCCATCAGGATCGCGCCGAAGCGCACCGCTCGCTTCGATCCCAGATACTGGTCGGCGATCAAGCCGCCAACGAGCGGGGTGAGGTAGACCAGCGCCGTATAGCCGCCATAAAGCCCGGTCGAGGCGCGGTCCCCCAGCACGAAATGCTTGGTGAGGTACAGGGTGAGCAGCGCGCGCATCCCGTAATAGCCGAACCGCTCCCACATTTCGGTGCCGAACAGCCAGAAAAGTTGCGAGGGATGGCCGAACCAGGTCTTGCCGGCACGCGGCAGGGCGGCCTCGGCAGCGGTGCTCATATAAGAAAACGCTCCTAAAATCGGTGTCACTTTTGGTTGGGACGCGACACTAGCGGCAAAAGCGGGGCTGTAAATGGCGCGGGCGTGGCGCTAAGCGGCGCGGCGATGCTCAACGATGCCACCACGCCACTGTCGCTGCTGCGCACCCGCCGTTCGGGGCGGCCGCGCGACATGATCGCGCCCGGGCCGAGCGATCGACAGCTCGCGGCGATGCTCGAGATTGCCGCGCGCACGCCCGACCATGGCAAATTGGCCCCTTGGCGCTTCGCGGTCGTGCCCGGGGCTGCGCGGGCGAGGCTGGGCGAGGTCATCACCGCCGCCTATCGCGCCGAGCGCCCCCAAGCGGCCGCGACCGAAATCGCCGCGCTGGAGGCTTTCGCGACCCAGGCCCCCGCGCTGGTGGTGGTGCTTTCCCAACCCAAGCTCGAAAGCCATATCCCCTTGTGGGAGCAGGAATTATCGGCGGGGGCGGCGTGCATGAACCTGCTCCACGCGGCGCACGCGATGGGCTTTGTCGCCGGCTGGGTGACAGGCTGGCCAACCTATTCCGACGCGGTGCGCGACGCCTTCGCCCCCGCGCCGGCGCGGATCGCCGGCTTCGTGTTCATCGGTTCCCCCGGCGCCCCGCTCGAGGAACGCCCACGCCCCGCCATCGAGGCGGTCGTGTCAACCTGGGGCGCGTAGCACGCAGTCAGGGCTGGACTCCGTCAGCCAGCAGTGTATTAAAGCAGCATGACGGCGCTCACCAACGAAGACAGCCCAGTTTACGTGAAGCTGCGGCAGCATATCGCCGCTGCGGTCCTCCGAGGCGATTACCGCGCGGGGGATCAGCTCCCGTCGGTGCGTGCGCTCGCCGCCGAATATGGCGCCAATCCGCTCACCGTCGCCAAGGCTTACCAGCGTTTTCAAGACGATGGCTATGTCGAGGTGCGGCGCGGCGTCGGCATGTTCGTGCTCCCCGGCGCGGCCGAGAAGCTCCGCGCGGTCGAACGCGCGCATTTTGTCGAGCAGGTTTGGCCGCAGGTGCGCGCGCAGATCGATCTGCTTGGGCTCAGCCCAGCCGCCTTGCTGGACGGCGAATCGGCCCTCGCCTGAGCGGCGATATCGGCTGACCGCATTTCATCGGGAACAAAAGGCGCTTCGTCGCGGTTGCACTCCGACGATGGGAGTAGCTGACGATGCTGCATTCGCCGATCATCCTAGGACGCACCGGCTATCGCCCGAGTTTCCGGGCCGAGGAAATTAATCGCTGCCCCGGTTGCGGCGGCAATCATTGGTATGTCGGCCGGATAACCGCGGAATGCGCCTTTTGCGGTTCCGCGCTGCCGATCGCGGTGACCGGCGCGCGCGAGGGGCCTACGGCGCGGGCGGCATGAAGGCACCCCTGCCGCGCCGGAATTAGTCCGCGAGCGGTTTGGTCAAGCCGCGAACGCCTCTGGCGCCAGGGCGTAAAGCTGCGCGGCGCTCGCCATCGCCGCCGCTTCCAGCCCCAGCGCTTCGGGGACGATCTGCGCGACATAGAAATCGCACACCGCGCGCTTCATCGCGAGAAATTCAGGGTCGCCCTCGGCGCTCGCCGCGATCCGGCCCTGCTTCTCCATCAGCCAGCCGCACATCGCCGTCGCGAGCATGGTGAGGAACGGATAGCTCGCCGCGAGCCTATCCTCGATATCGGCGGTGAGCAGTCGGTGCGCGACGCGGTCGCAGGCTTCGATCAGCCGGCCCAGCCCCGCGTCCGCTGCCTCCTGCCGCATTTCGGCGATCATGCCCAAGACAACGCCCCCATTGTCCATGCTGAGCTTGCGGCCCACGAGATCGGCTGCCTGGATGCCGTTGGTGCCTTCATAAATCGGGGTGATGCGCGCGTCGCGGAAATGCTGGGCGACGCCGGTTTCCTCGATATAGCCCATGCCGCCATGCACCTGGATCGCGAGGCTGGAGACTTCGCAGCCGATGTCGGTGCCATGCGCCTTGGCAAGCGGGGTGAGCAAATCGAGCCGCGCCTGCGCGCCGGGCTCGCCCAGCGCCGCGCGATCGACCTGGGCGGCGGCGAGATAGACGAGCGCGCGCGCGGCCTGGGTCTGCGCCTTCATCCGCATCAGCATCCGCCGCACATCGGGATGCTCGATGATCGCGACCGGCGCGCCGCCATGCCCGGCGCGCGCGCTTTGCACCCGCTCCCGCGCATAGGCAACGGCGGCCTGGGTCGCGCGCTCGGCGATCTGCACGCCTTGAAGGCCGACATTGAGGCGCGCATTGTTCATCATCGTGAACATGCAGCGCATCCCGCCAAATTCGGGGCCGATCAGCGTGCCGATACAATCGCCATTATCGCCAAAGGAGAGCACGCAAGTGGGCGAGGCGTGCAGCCCCAGCTTATGCTCGATCGAGACGACACGGACATCGTTGAACGCCCCTGGCCGCCCATCCGCATCGAGCCGGTATTTGGGGACGAGGAACAGCGACAGCCCCTTGGTGCCCGCCGGTGCATCGGGGGTGCGGGCGAGCACGAGGTGGACGATATTTTCCGCCATGTCGTGATCGCCGAAGCTGATATAGATTTTCTGCCCGGTAATCGCATAGCTGCCGTCGCCGCGCGGCTCGGCCTTGGCGCGCACCGCGCCCACGTCGGAACCCGCCTGCGGCTCGGTGAGGTTCATCGTCCCCGTCCAGGCGCCCGTCGCCAGGTGCGGCAGGTAGCGCGCCTGCTGCTCGGGGCTGCCATGATGCGCCAGCGCCTCGATCGCGCCGACCGTGAGCGTCGGGGCGAGCGCGAAACCGACATTGGCCGCGCCCAGCGTCTCGAGCACCGCCGTCTGCAACAGGAACGGCAGGCCCTGGCCGCCGAACGCTTCGGGCACGCCGATCGTCCCCCAGCCGCCCGCGACATAGGCTTGGTACGCATCCCGATACCCCTCCGGCATCACCACGCCCTCGGGCGTCCAGCGCGCGCCCACCGTATCGCCGACACGCGACAGCGGCGCCCATTCGCCCGCCGCGAACTCCCCTGCGCCTTCGAGCACCGCCTCAACCACATCGGGGGTCGCGGCGGCGAAACGCTCGCTCGCGGCGAGCGCGCCTACTCCGGCGATATGCTCCAGCACGAAGCGCTGATCGGCGACGGCGGCGGTGAAGGGCATGGGCGTCCTCTCTTGTGCAGGTCTTGGCCGGGCTATAGCGCCGACGCGTGGCGCATCCAATCCAAACGCAATGTCTCGCTTTCGGTCCGGCTGCGATCCAAACCGCCGCCGCGCTGATCGCCGAGGGCCAGCCGGTCGCGGTGCCGACCGAGACGGTTTACGGGTTGGCCGCCGACGCGACACAGGGCGAGGCGGTCGCGCGGATTTACGAAGCCAAGGGGCGACCGAGCTTCAATCCGTTGATCGTCCACGTGGCTGATCTGGGCGCGGCCGAAGCGCTCGGGGCGTTCGACGCGGGCGCGCGCGCGCTCGCCGCCGCCTTCTGGCCGGGGCCGCTCACCCTGGTCGTACCCCGTCGCGCGGGAGCGCCGATCGCGAACCTCGTCACCGCCGGGCTACCGACGATCGCGCTGCGGGTGCCCGCGCACCGGGCGATGCGCGCGTTGCTCAAGGCGACAGCCCGGCCGCTCGCCGCACCTTCAGCCAATGCGAGCGGGCGGATCAGCCCGACCCGCGCGGCGCATGTACTGGCCTCGCTCGGCGGGCGCATCCCGCTGGTGCTCGATGACGGGCCGACCCCGGCGGGGCTCGAGTCGACCATCGTGCTGCCGGGCAACGCGCCGCGCCTGCTTCGCCCCGGACCGATCGACCCGGCGGCGATCGAAGCCGTGCTCGGCGCCCCGCTCGGCAGCGCGCCCGGCGGGATCGTCGCGCCGGGGCAGCTCGCGAGCCACTATGCGCCGGGCAAGCCGCTGCGGCTGAACGCCCGGTCAGCCAAAGCGGACGAATGGCTGATCGGCTTCGCCGCGCTGGCGGGGGACGACACGCTCTCGGCGAGCGGCGACCTGACCGAGGCAGCGGCGCGGCTGTTCGATTGCCTTCACACCGCCGATGCGAGCGGGCGTGCCAGTATCGCGGTAGCGCCGATCCCAAACAAGGGTCTCGGCGCCGCGATCAACGATCGGCTCGCACGGGCGGCGCATTAGCTTCCTGCCCGGGCCACCTTACCCCACCGTCTGCGCCGCGCGCGAACGCGCGGCGAACGATTTGCGCAGCTTGTTGAGCTTGGGCGGAATCACCGCGATGCAATAGGGGTTACGCTGGCCGTCGCCTTGCCAATATTCCTGGTGGTAATCCTCGGCGACATACCAATCCGACAGCGGCTCGATCGTCGTCACGATCGGCGCGGGCCAATTGGCGGCCGCGCGCGTGATCGCAGCCTTGGCCTCGGCGCGCTGCGCGTCCGAATGCGGGAAGATCGCCGAGCGATATTGCGTGCCGACATCATTGCCCTGGCGGTTGAGCTGGGTCGGATCGTGCGTCGCGAAGAAGATGTCGAGCAGATCGCCGTAACTCACTCGGTCGGGATCGAACGTCACCCGGATCGCTTCGGCATGGCCGGTGTCACCGCCGCACACCTGGCGATAGGTCGGATTGGCGACATGGCCACCGATATAGCCGCTCTCCACCTTCTCGACACCAATCACATCGTTGAACACGGCCTCGGTGCACCAGAAGCAACCACCGGCCAGCGTCGCGGTTTCGGTTCCCATAAAAGCTCCTTCATTTCCTCGCCCGCTAAGATAGGGAGCGAGGGGCCAAAATCGAAAGGGATACGATGGACGGGGCGGTGCTGGTTACGGGGGGCGCTGGCTATATCGGCAGCCATGCGGTGCTCGCGCTGTGCGATGCGGGCTACCGCGTCGTGGTGATCGACAATCTCGTCACCGGGTTTGCCTGGGCGGTCGATCCGCGCGCGACCTTCGTTCGGATGGCAGTGGAAGACCCGGCGGTCGTCGATCTGTTGCGCCATCACGGCGTCGCCGCGATCATGCACTTCGCCGGATCGGTGGTGGTGCCCGAGTCGGTCGTCGATCCGCTCAAATATTATCGCAACAACACCGCGGCGAGCCGCAGCCTGATCGAAGGCGCGGTCACGGCGGGGGTGAAGCATTTCATCTTCAGCTCGACCGCGGCGACCTATGGCATTCCCGAAGTGGTGCCGGTGGCCGAGGACAGCCCCAAGGCACCGATCAACCCCTATGGCCTGTCGAAACTGATGACCGAGCTGATGTTGCGCGACGTGGCGGCAGCGCATCCGATGAACTATTGCGCACTGCGCTATTTCAATGTCGCAGGCGCCGATCCTCGGGGTCGCTCGGGCCAATCCACCGCGGGAGCCACGCACCTGATCAAGGTCGCGGTCGAGGCGGCAACCGGCAAACGCGACGGCGTGAGCGTGTTCGGAACCGATTTCGCGACGCCCGACGGCACGGGCGTGCGCGACTATATCCATGTAAGCGACCTAGCCGACGCTCATGTCCACGCCTTGCGCGCGCTCGCCGAGGCGCCAGGCGAGAATCTGACGCTTAACTGCGGTTATGGGCGCGGCTATTCGGTGCTCGAAGTGCTCGACGCGGTCGATCGGGTGACCAATGTGACGATCGAGCGCCGCCTGGAAGGCCGCCGCGCCGGCGACCCCGACGCGCTCGTCGCCGACAACCGCGCGATCCTCGCGCGGCTGCCATGGCGGCCTAGGCTCGACGATCTCGACACGATCGTCGCTCATGCGTTGGCGTGGGAGCGGACGCTGGCCGAACGCGGCTGACGCCCTTCCCTAAAAGCCGTAACGCAGCGTCACCCGCACGTCGCGCCCAGGGAGCGGGGCGAAATCCTTGATGAAACTGGCATGGCGCCGCGCGTCGGCATCAAGCAGATTGGTCGCGTTGACCAGAATGCTCGTGCGGCTCGTGCCGAACGGCCGGAACTCGAACGAGGCGTTTAGCACAGTGTAATCCGCGGTGCGCGTCTCGAACGCGGCGAGGCGGTTTTGCGGGAAGACATGCTCCACCTCGATCCGCCCGGTCGCGCGCTCACCTTGCGCTTCGGCACCCAGCAGGAAACGGCCCGCCGGGATGCGTGGCACCGGCCCAACCCGGTCGACATTAGCGCGCACATAATCGCCGAGCGCGTCGAGATTGATGTCGAAGCCCTTCACCCGCGCCACCCGCAGTGAGCCCTGCGCCTCGAACCCATAGAAGCGCGCCCGGCGCTGGAATTGCTGGAAGCAAGGCAGCTCGACATCGCGCCCGCTGGGCGCCGCGGCGGCCTCGCACAGCGCCTGATCGACCTGATTCTCGTAGATGAAATTGTCGAACCAGTTGTAATAGGCCGACGCGTCGAAGCTGTAGCCGTCGCCATGCGCGTGCAGCGTCGCCTCCAACGCCCAGCTCTTTTCAAGGCCGAAATTGGGGTTGCCGAGCTCGAACGCCTGCGTGCCCTTGTGCGGCCCGCGCGCGAACAGCTCCTCGGCGGCGGGCGCGCGCTCGGTGCGCGATCCGTTGAGCCCAATCCGCACCTGGTCGTTCAACGCGTAGGAGGCGCCGAGCGAGGCCGAAACCGCCCCGAAGGCGCGATTGCCCGCTGGGAAGCGTTCGTCGCCCGCGATCACCCGGCTTGCGACATTGGACCATTCGTAGCGCGCGCCGCCCTCCACCTTCCAGCGGCCGAGATCGAGCTGCTGCTGCGTGAAAATGCCGACCTGCGAGCTGTTGTTGCGCGGCAGAAATGCCTCTTCGCCCTCAACATCGAAATCGCGGTTGAAATATTGCACGCCAGAGGCGCCGCTCCATGCGCCGCGCTTCGCCTGCACCGCCTCGAACCGGCCTTCGAACCCGGCGCTACGGAAAGCGGTACCGATCGCACCCTCGGGCTCCAGTTCGAAATGGCGATAGCGGGCATAGCCGGCACGGAAGCGCAGTTGCTCGATGACAGGACCCTTCACGTCGATCTCGGCACGGAGGTCGACACGGTTCTGGACGATGTCGAGCAGCGGCCCTTCCTGCTCCTGGCCCGGCAGCGTCGCGTAGCGTAGCGGCAGGCCATAGCGGCTGGCATAATGGCTGTAGGCGATGCCAATCATGCCACTATCGGTGATGATCGAGGCGCCGCCGCCCGCCGTCCAGGTCTGGCTCGCGGTATTGGGCAGCGTCCCGCGGATCGCGGCGTTGGCGGCGAAGTCGATCGGATCGGCGCCCGGGGGCTGTGGCAAGCGCGCACTCGCCAGCGCTTCGGCACGGCGCTGCGGGGTAAGCGCGAAGCCGCCGATGCGGATGTCGTCGCTCGCCAGATAGCTGGCATTGGCGGTAAGGACCAATTGGCTCGCCGCCTTGACGTCGATCCGACCCGAGACCGAGCGCTCGGTCGCCGCCGAGCCATAGCCCGCGATCAGATCGGCGCTGACGCCGTTCTCGGGGATCCGGCGCGGGATGCGCGTATCGATCACATTGACCACGCCGCCCGCCGCCGACGAGCCATAGAGCAATGCCGCCGGCCCACGCAGCACCTCGATCCGCTCGGCGATCAGCGGATTGATGACAACCGCGTGATCGACCGAGGTGTTCGACACGTCGAACGCGCCGATGCCGTCGGTCAATACCCGGATACGCTCGCCCTGCAGGCCGCGCAGGATCGGCCGCGAGGCGTTGGGGCCGAACGAGGTCGCCGACACGCCGGGCTGGCGGGCGAGCGTCTCGCCGATCGTCGCGCGCGTCGCCCGGTTGAGCTCGCTTCCCGTGAGGACGGTGGTGCCCGAGAGCACGTCGCGCTCGGAACGTTCGACGAGCGCGGAAACGATCACTTCCTTGCCCTGTTCGGCGGTGCGGGGCTGCGCGTTTCCGGCGGCACTGGTTCCTTCCGCCGAGGTGTCCGCGAGTTCCTGCGCCGCAACCGGCGCGGCAAATACGGCGAGCGCGACGCCCGCAAGCAACGACAATTTCACGTAAAAACCCTTTTGCATCCCTCGATTCACGCCCGGCTACACGTGATGGTATAAAGTATCAAGAGCATAGACGTCTGGTTGGCGACGGCCATGTGGGCTGGTAGCGCACATGACTGGAGGATTGCCATGCCCATGCGCTCGCTACTGTTCGTGCCCGGAGACCGCCCCGATCGCATGGCCAAGGCCGCGACGACCGGTGCCGACGCGCTCATCCTCGATCTGGAGGACGCGGTCACCTTGGAGCGCAAGCCGCATGCGCGCGAAGCAATCGCGGCCTTCCTCGCCGAGCCGTGCGGCTGCGCGCGACTGGTGCGTGTGAACCCGCTCGATTCAGGGCTATTCGAGGCCGATCTCGCCGCGATCATGCCGGCGCGCCCGGATGGGTTGGTGCTGCCCAAGGCTGAAGGCGCCGCGTCGGTCGCGCGGCTGCCCGAGGGCGTGCCGATCCTGCCGATCGCGACCGAGACACCGGCCGCGATCTTCCAGCTAGGCAGCTATGCGACCGCCGCCGACCGGCTGCTCGGCCTCACCTGGGGCGCGGAGGATCTGCCGGCGGCGATCGGCGCGGCGACCTCGCGCGAGGCCGATGGGCGCTTTACCCCGCCATATGAGCTGGCGCGCTCGCTCACGTTGTTCGGCGCCCATGCCGCCGGGGTAGCCGCGATCGAAACGGTCTTCCCCGATTTCCGCGATCTCGATGCGCTCGCTGCTTACGCCGCGCGCGGGCGGCGCGACGGCTTTACGGGCATGATGGCGATCCACCCCGCGCAGGTTCCGGTGATCAATGCCGCTTTCACGCCGAGCGAAGCCGAGCTCGATCACGCACGGCGGGTGGTCGCGGCGTTCGAGGCGAACCCCGGCGCCGGGGCGCTCGCGCTCGACGGCAAGATGATCGACGCGCCGCATTTGAAGGCCGCGCGGCGGGTGTTGGGGTTGGATTGAGAAGAAGAAGAACCCCCACCCAACCCTCTCCCGTAAACGGGAGAGGGCTATGATTTCCTCGCCATCGTTACGGAAAGCCCTCTCTCGCATGCGGGAGAGCATTGGGTGAGGGGCTTTCTATCTCTCCTCAAGCCTCCAGCTCGACGTCCCAATAAAGCCAGTCGTGCCACGTCTCGTGCAGGTAATTTGGCGGGAAACGCCGGCCATGTTCCTGCAGCTGCCAGCTCGTCGGGCGGAAGGGCGGGTGGATCAGTGGCATATGCGCCTGCTTCGGCGTCCGTCCGCCCTTCTTCAGATTGCACGGCGCGCAGGCAGTGACGACGTTTTCCCACGTCGTCCGCCCCTGCTGCGCGCGCGGAATCACATGGTCGAAGGTCAAGTCGCGGCCCGATCCGCAATATTGACATTCGAACCGATCGCGCAGGAACAGGTTGAACCGCGTGAAGGCCGGAAACTGCGAGGGTTTGACGAATTGCTTGAGGGCGATCACCGAGGGCAGCTTCAGCCGGTGATTGGGGCTCCGCACCTCCCGCTCGTAATAGGCGACGATATCGACCCGATCGAGGAAAACCGCCTTGATCGCCGTCTGCCACGGCCACACGCTCAAAGGGTAGTAGCTGAGCGGGGTGTAATCCGCGTTCAGCACCAGCGCCGGGCAACTGTCCGGATGCCGGATCAGATCGGGATGGTACATACTTCTTCCCTTTCGCCGACGCCTTTCGCCGAAGAGGATGACGTCATCATGACATTGCCAGCGACTCGCGGTCAATGGCCGGTTTCGTCGTTTTGCCGACACCGCTCGCGGCGTTGCGCGGACAACGCCTGAAGTCGCGAAATAGGAACCGTCGCGCTTGCTGACCACCCGCTTCGCCCCCAGCCCCACCGGTGCGCTGCATCTCGGCCACGCTTTCTCGGCACTGTGGGCGCATGACGTCGCGCGCGCGGCGGGTGGCCGCTTCCTGCTGCGGATCGAGGATATCGACGGCATCCGTAGCCGGCCCGAGCATGTCACCGCCATTCTCGCTGATCTCGCATGGCTGGGGCTGCGCTGGGACGCGGTGATCCATCAGTCGCAACGGCTCGACGCTTACGCCGACGCGCTCGATCATCTTCGCGCGCGCGGCCTGGTCTACCCCTGCTTCTGCACGCGCGCCGATATCGCCCGCGAGATCGCGGCCAGCGTGGCCGCGCCGCACGGCAGCGCCGGGCCAATCTATCCTGGCACCTGCCGCCGGCTGAGCCCCAGCGTCCGCGTCGGGCGTCTGGCCGAACCGCACGCCTGGCGGCTCGACATGGCGGCGGCGATCGCGGTGACAGGGCCGCTCGCATGGCACGACGATCTCGCCGGCCCGGTCGCGAGCAATTCCGTGGCCCAGGGCGATGTGGTGCTCGCGCGCAAGGATGCACCGGCGAGCTATCATCTCGCCGCGACGATCGATGATGCGGCGCAGGGAGTGACGCACGTCATTCGCGGTGCGGATTTGTTCGCGGCGACGCATGTCCACCGTCTGCTCCAGGCGCTGCTCGGCCTGCCGACCCCCGCATATTGCCACCATCCGCTGCTCCTTGGCCCCGACGGCCGCCGCCTCGCGAAGCGCGACGGCGCGCCAAGCCTTGCCAAGCGGCGGCTACGCGATGGTGATGGCCGTGCGCTCGCCGACGCGCTGCGCGCGCAAATAACGCTGGCAAAGTCCGGCGAACCGCCTATCTTGCCCGCATGATCGTGTTCCTTTGGCTGTTGCTGATCGCGGCGATGATCGCCACCCTCGCGATGCTGGTCCGCGGCATCGTGACCTTCCTGCAAACCACCAAGGCCGATCTGGAAGGCAGCGGTCCGAGCGTTTCGGCGATGAAGTCGAACCGGATGATGCAGGGCCGTATCTTCTTCCAGGCGGTCGCGATTCTGATCGCGACGGTGCTGCTGCTGTTCTTCGGCAAGGGCAGCTGACCCCCTGGTCAAGCTCAACAAAATCTACACGCGTACCGGCGACGACGGGACGACGGGGCTTGTCGATGGCAGCCGCGCCGCCAAGGATTCGCCCCGGCTGCACGCGATCGGCGAGGTCGACGAACTGAATGCGGCGATCGGTGTCGCGGTTGTCGCGCTCGGTGAGGGCGAGATCGCGGCGACGCTGCGACGGGTCCAAAACGACCTGTTCGACCTTGGCGCCGATCTGGCGACACCCGGTGACGATTTCGCCCCGGGACCGATGGTACTGCGCATGATCGCGGCGCAGGTCGCTTGGCTCGAAGCCGCGATCGACGCGCTCAATGAGGCGCTGCCGCCGCTCACCAGCTTTATCCTCCCCGGTGGTAGCCCTGGCGCCGCCGCGCTGCATGTGGCACGCACGATCGCGCGCCGCGCGGAGCGCGCCGCGGTGACGACCGCACGCGCGGAACCGCTGAACCCTGAAGCGCTGATTTATCTGAACCGATTGTCCGATTATTTGTTCGTCGCGGCACGCACCGCCAATGCGGGCGCCGATCCTTTGTGGGTGCCCGGGGGCTCCCGCCAGCCTTAAGGTTCGGAATCTGCAAGCCAGACCCTGGCTGCGGCGGCAAGAAGGGAGCGATGCCGATGATCGCCACCAGCACCAAAATCGCTACCGATCCGCTGCTTGCGCGCTTCACCCGCGTCCGCGCGCTCACCGAGGCGCTCGCGGCCGGTCTGTCGGACGCCGACGCAACCGTCCAGTCGATGGACGATGCTTCGCCCGCGAAATGGCATCTGGCGCACACCACATGGTTCTTCGAAACCTTCGTACTGCGCGATCATGTATCCGGCTATACATTGTTCGACGCGCGCTTCCCCTTCCTGTTCAACAGCTATTACGAGGCGGAAGGCGCGCGCCATGCCCGCCCGCGACGCGGGATGCTCACCCGCCCGACGCTTGCCGAGGTACTCGCCTATCGGGCGGCGGTGACCAAGACTGTGCTTGCGGCGCTACCCGAGCTGCCGCCCGAGATCGCCGCGCTGGTCGAGCTTGGCTGCCATCATGAAGAGCAGCATCAGGAACTGCTGCTGACCGATATCTTGCACCTATTCGCACAGAACCCGCTCGAACCCGCGCTTTTCCCTGGCGATCCCAAGGTGCCCGTGGCGATGCCGGGTCCGATCGGCTGGATCGAGCGACCCGGCGGCATGGCCGAGATCGGGCATGACGGTCAGGGCTTCGCGTTTGACGCCGAAGGGCCGCGCCACACCGTGCTGTTGCACCCCTATGCGATCGCCGACCGAACGATCACCAATGGGGAATGGGCGGCGTTCATCGCGGATGGCGGCTATGCCGATCCGCGCCACTGGCTCGCCGACGGCTGGGCTTGGGTGCAGGCGGAAGCCATCGTCGCGCCGCTTTACTGGCGCCAGGACGATGGGGTCTGGACTCGCTTCGGGCTCGATGGTCGCCGCCCGATCGACCCAGCTGCGCCGGTCACTCACATCAGCCTCTATGAGGCGGACGCCTATGCCAGCTGGGCCGGCGCACGCTTGCCAACCGAGGCCGAATGGGAGGCGGCGGCCGAACAGCATCCTGACAGTGGCAACCAGCTCGACCGTGCCGAGGCGGTCGAGCCGCGCCCGGGGCGCCCGGCATGGTACGGCGATGCCTGGGAGTGGACCGGGTCGGCGTTTCGCCCCTATCCGGGCTTCCGCGCGGCGCCCGGGGCGGTCGGGGAGTATAACGGCAAGTTCATGAGCTGCCAGTTCGTGCTGCGGGGCGGCTCCTGCGCCACCCCGCGCGGGCATCTGCGCCGCAGCTACCGCAATTTCTTCTATCCCCATCAACGCTGGCAATTCACCGGCTTGCGTCTAGCGCGCGACTTGAACGTTTGAAGCGCGCTTCCAGGAGATCGTCATGCTGAAGCTCGAAATCGAAGACGGCCAGGCCTCGCTGGCCGATCCGCAGTTCCGCGCCGACGTGCTCAACGGCTTCACCGACCGCCCGCGCGCGATCCCAGCGCGCTGGTTCTACGATCGTCGGGGATCAGAACTGTTCGAGGCGATCACGGAGCTGCCCGAATATTACCCCACCAGGACCGAAACCGCGATCCTGCGGGCGGAGGGCGGCGCGATTGCGGCGGCGGTGGGTCACGGCCGGGCCGTGGTCGAGTTCGGTTCGGGCTCGTCGACCAAAACGCCGCTGCTGCTCCGCGCGGTCGCACCCTCGGCCTATGTGCCGATCGACATTTCGGGTGATTTCCTGCGCGAAAGCGCCGCTAACCTCGCAGCGCGTTTTCCTGGACTGCCGGTGCTCCCCATCGAGGGGGACTTCCTAAAGCCGATCGCGCTGCCCGCCGGGGTGAGCGCACTGCCCAAGCTGGGCTTCTTCCCCGGCTCGACGATCGGCAATATGGCGCCCGCCGCCTCGGTCGACCTGCTGCGCGCGATGCGCGCCTCGCTCGGGCAAAGCGCGATGCTGCTGATCGGGATGGACCGGGTGAAATCGCCCGAAATCCTGGTCCCCGCCTATGACGACGCGCAAGGCATCACCGCCGCGTTCAACCTGAACCTGATCGAACGGATCAACCGTGAACTCGCCGGCACGCTCCCCATCGACGCCTTCGCGCATGAAGCCCGCTGGAACGACGCGCGCGCTCGGATCGAGATGCATTTAGTCGCGCGGCGCGACATTTGCTTCGAGATTGAAGGGCGCCCGTTCGAAATGGCCGCCGGCGAGACCATCCATACCGAGAATAGCCACAAATATGGCCCGCGCGATGCCCGGCTGCTGCTGCGCGCCGGCGGCTGGACGCCGATCGCCGAATGGACCGATCCCGACGCGCTGTTCGCGGTGATTTTGGCCGAGGCACAGGCGCCCCGTCCCGCTCCCTAGTTCCCTTCCGCGCGGCTTGGCTCTAGACGCGGCGCAAACGAACAAGGAGCTGGGCGATGCAGGTGATTGGCGTGATCGGCGCGGGGCAGATGGGGGCGGGAATCGCGCAGGTCTCGGCGCAAGCGGGCTATCGCGTGCTGTTGTCGGACGTCGATCAGGCGAGGGCCGAGGCGGGGCGCGACGGCATCGCCAAAGGGCTGACCAAGCTCGTTGCCAAAGGTAAGATCGAGCAAGCAGCGGTCGACGCGGCGCTCGCACGCATCGAACCCGTCACCAGCACCGACGCGATGGTCAAATGCGACCTGGTGATCGAGGCGGCCACCGAGCGCGAGGAGATCAAGCGCCGCATCTTCGAAAGCGTTGGCAAGGTGCTGAGCGGCACCGCCATCCTCGCCTCCAACACCTCCTCCATCCCGATCACGCGGCTGGCGCAGGCGGCGCCCGACGCGGCGCGCTTCATCGGCGTGCATTTCTTCAATCCAGTGCCGGTGATGGGGCTGATCGAGCTGATCCGTGGCCTTGCAACCAGTGACGCGACCGTCGCGGCGGTCGAGGCCTATGGCAAGACGCTCGGCAAGGAGATCGTCCAGGCGAATGACGCGCCGGGCTTCATCGTCAACCGCGTGCTGATGCCGATGCTCAACGAAGCGTGCTTTGCGCTCGGCGAGGGCGTGGCGAGCATCCGCGACATCGACGCCGCCTGCCGGCTGGGGCTCAACCATCCGATGGGGCCGCTGACGCTCGCCGATTTCATCGGGCTCGACACCTGTTTGGAGATCACCCGCGTCCTGTTCACCGGCACCGGCGATCCCAAATTCCGCCCGGCGCCGCTGCTGGTGAAATATGTCGAGGCGGGCTGGCTGGGCCGCAAGACGGGGCGCGGCTTCTATGATTATTCGGGCGCCGAGCCGGTGCCGACGCGATGATCGGCCTACTTCCCCTCGCGCTAGGCCTGGCCGCGCCCCAAACCCAAGCGCCGCAGGCCGCGCCGAGCGCGCCCGCCCCCGCCGCTCCCTATGGCGCGCCAATCTCGCTGGCGGAAGCGCAGCGCCTGCTTGATCGCGCGCTCGCCGCCGCCCGTGCCAAGGGGTTTCGGATGGCGGTCGCGGTGGTCGAGCCCGATGGCAACCTCGTCGCCTTCGCACGGCTCGATGACACCCAATATGCCTCGACAACGATTGCCCAGGGCAAGGCCGCGACCGCTGCTCGCTTCCGCCGGGCAACGGCGGTTTTCGCGCAAGGTTTGGCCAACGGCCCCGGCGCCCTATCGCTGCCCGGCGTGATCGCGGTGGCCGGTGGCCGCCCGATCACCGCCAACGGACGTATCGTCGGCGCGATCGGCGTTTCGGGCGGCTCAGCCGCGCAAGACGACGCGGTCGCCGCCGAGGCGCTCGGCGAGACGCCCTGAGCCAGAGCGGCGCATTACCGCGTGCCGTTGGAGCCGGCGGTAGTGCGCCGCCGGCCCGAACGGACCTTGGGGCGAGCCTCAGGCCGAGGGCAGCGGATTCGCACCCCTGACCTTGGCAATCGCCGCCGCCTGCTGGATGAACTGGAATACCTGGTGGTCGAACCCCGGATCGGCCTCGCCCTCCCATTGATCCATATTCGCGTAGAGTTGCCGCGAACCCTCCATCATCGCCGGCGTCGCGACCCGCGCGAAGGGTTCGAGCAAGGCACCCCATTCGCGCAGGAACGCCTGGGCCTGCTCGCTCGCCGGGTCCATCGGCATCGCCGCCTTGATCCGGCTGCCCAGATCCTTCCATTTGGCGGCGGTATCGGCATGGGTTTCACCAAAAGCTTCGCCCATTTCGGCTTGCTTGGCCGCGAAATCGGCCTTGGCCTCCTCGCTCATGTAACGGTCGGTAACGGTTTTCCACTTGGCGGCTTCTTCGGACATGATCTTGTCTCCCGATCGGATCAGCGAGCACAGGGTCGCGGCGTCGATCGGCTCGCCGCGATCGATGCGGGACAAGGTTTTGACGAGGATCGCGCGCCGTTCGCCCAGTGCCGCGGCCTCGGCCTCGACGGCTTCCAACTGCAAGCGGAGCAGCGCCGCGAGGTCGATCGGCCGCCGGTCGAACAGCGCCTTGATCTGCGCGAGACTCAGCCCGGCGCGCTTGAGCGCGATCAGCTGGTGCAGCCGCTCCAGTTCGCCCGCGCCGTACACCCGCCGCCCGCTATGCGTGCGCAAGGGACGGACCAGCCCGCGCGCCTCATAGAAGCGCAGCGCGCGGGCGGAGAGACCGGTGGTGCGGGCGATTTCGGCAATGTCGATCGTCGTCATGCCCGTGATGTAGCGGTTGACGCTACGTCAGCTTCAAGCGGTTTTTTTGGTCAGGGAATGAGCAGCCCCGCGAGCGCCGCCGACATCAGGTTCGCCAAGCTGCCAGCCAGCAGCGCGCGAAGGCCCAAACGGGCGATGACCGGGCGTTGGTTGGGCGCCAGGCTACCGGTCGAGGCGATCTGGATCGCGATCGACAGGAAGTTGGCGAAGCCGCACAGGGCAAAGGTGATCACCGCCTTGCTATGCGCGCTCAGCGTCTGGAGCTTGCCGAGCTCGATGAACGCCACGAACTCGTTCAGCACCACCTTGGTCCCGAGCAATCCCCCCGCCGTCGCGGTTTCGCCCGTGGGGATGTTGAGCAGCAACATCAGCGGCGACAGCGCCCAGCCGAGCATCGCCTGAAAGGTGAGGCCAGGAAAACCGAACAAGCCGCCAACCGCACCCAAAAGGCCATTGGCGAGCGCGATCAGCGAGACGAAGGCAAGCACCATCGCCCCCACCGCCACCGCGATCCTTACCCCGGTCTGCGCGCCATTCGCCGCCGCCATGATGATGTTGGCGGCGCGTTCGATCTCGGGCTCGGCCTCGATCGGCATGACATCGGCGTCGCCGCCATCGGCGGTGTCGGGCATGATGATCTTCGCCATCAGCAACCCGCCCGGTGCGGCCATGAACGACGCGGCGAGAAGATAGGGCAGATAGCCTGGACCGAGCAGCGCGGCATAAGCAGCCAGGATCGTCCCCGCGACCCCAGCCATCCCTACCGACATCACCGCGAACAACTGCTGCGGTCGCAGGCCGGGCAGATAAGGCGCGATCACCAAGGGAGCCTCGGATTGACCGACGAAGATATTGGCGGCGGCGCACAGCGCTTCGACGCGTGACACGCCGACGATCCGTTCGATCGCGCCGCCAATCCAGCGGATCAGCAACTGCATGATGCCGATATGGTAGAGCACGGACACCAGCGCGGCGAAGAAGATGATCACCGGCAGCGCCGAAAACGCGAAAGCCGAACCGAAAGTCGGATCGGAGGCGAGATTGCCGAAGATGAGCTTGGTGCCTTCGCCTGCATAGCCGAGCAGCGCCGACACGCCCGTTGCCATGCCCTCGATCGCCGCCTTGCCCGCCGGCACATACAGCACCAGCACCGCAAGCCCGGCCTGCAAGGCGAAGGCGGCACCCACTACCCGCAGGCGGATCGCGCGCCGGTTGGCGGAAAAAGCAACCGCGATCAGCAGAATAACGACGATGCCGGCCAAGCCGATCAGATTGCGGTTCAAGCGATGCCCCGGTAGCTCACCAAATGACGCGCACCATACACACCGTGCCCGGCGACGCCAGCACCCGCCTCAAGCGAGCTTCAGCTTGCTCGTCACCTGTTGCAGCTGCATCGCGACGCCCATGTCGCCCGCCACCTTCAGCTTGCCCATCATGAAGGCGGTGGTCGCGTTGAGCTCACCCTTGGCGAGCTTCTTGAAATTGTCGAAACTGATCCGGATCGTCGTGTCAGCGTCCTGATCGGTGTTGCTCACCACCTCGGCCACGCCATCAAGCAGGATCACGCCGGTATCGCCGAAATCAAACTTCACCCGCTTGCCGGGCAGCCAGGCGCCGCCTGCGGCCATGATGCGCGTCACTTCCGCCAGATCGGCCATGAATTCTCCCCCCAAATGCTCCTTCCATTACCGGCCTGAGCCTGCGCTTTGTCAAGCGGATCAGCTAGACTGATGGCAGCATTAATGTCACTAGATTGGCTATGACAAGCGCGATCATCTGGGGCGCGGCCGCGCTCGTCTATCTCGCCTTTCGCGGCTGGTACGACAACTGGCGCGGACCGCTCACAGCGGCCGAGATCGATGCGCTGATGGCGCGTGCCGATCGAGGCGCGGCGGGGAGCGACACCGCCCGCGCCGCGATCCGCGCCTTCCTAGAGGCCGATGACGGGCGCGAATTCGTGATGTTCAACCTCGTCAAGACCACCCGTGATCCGGTCCCTGATCCACTTGGCGGGCCGGACAAGCCGGGGATCGATTTGCTTAACCGCTATGCCCGCCACTTCATTCGCGTGTTGGTTCGGCGTGGCGGGCATCCGCTGATGGTACGGCGCAAGATCGGCGGCTATGTCGATAGCTGGGCGGCGGGCGAGGATCCCGGCTGGAGCGTGATCGGGCTGATGCGCTATCGCAGCCGGCGCGACATGATGCTGCTCGCGCTCGATCCGGAGTTCGCAAGGCACCATCCGGACAAGCTGGCGGGCACGCTCGCCACCTTTTCCTTTCCCACCGCGCCGCAGCTGAGCCTTGTGCTTGGGCCACGCACGTCGGTCGCGTTGATCCTGGCGTTGGGGGCGTCGCTCGTTGACTTGTGGCGGTAGCGGGCGAACTCGACGCGCGACCGCGCGATCCATCCCTAGTGCCCCATAAACTATTTGCATCGCGCATGTCGTTTGGCAAGCTGGGCGCAAAGGAGAAGGCTTGATGCGGCGACTCTGGATCGGGCTGGCACTGTTGGTGGTGCTGGGGGCGGCTGGCTATGCCATGTTCGAGCACTACAAAATCTATCTCCCCGGCATCATCGCGCGCTGGCGCGACCCGATCGCCGCCAACCATCCGGTGGTCTGGTCACAAGGGCCTAAGGTGCCGCCCGCCGGTGAGCGCCCCCCCAACATCGTGCTGATCCTTGCCGACGACCTGGGCCATAACGACATCAGCTTCTATGGCGGCGGCGTGGCGCATGGCGCGGTGCCGACCCCGGCGATCGATTCGATCGCGCGTGAGGGCGCCAGTTTCGCGATCGGCTATGCCGCCAACGCCACTTGCAGCCCTTCGCGCGCGGCGATCCTCACCGGGCGCTATCCGACGCGCTTCGGGTTCGAATTCACCGCGGTGCCAGTCGGCTTCGCGCGCGCCGTCAGCCGGGGCGAGCGCCCCGCCGATGGCCGCCCGCCGGTGCTGTTCCACGAAGAGCGCACCAAGGGGTTGATCGATTACCCGCAAATGGGGGTGCCCCCATCGGAGCGTACCCTCGCCGAGCTGCTGAAGGGCGCCGGCTATCACACCATGCAGATCGGCAAATGGCATCTGGGCGAGGCCAAGCAGCTTCAGCCGCGCGCGCAAGGGTTCGACGAAGCGCTCGGCTTCCTGGCGGGCGGTGGGATGTACGCACCCGAGGACACGCCCGGCATCGTCAACGCCAAATTACCGTGGGATCCGATCGACCGTTATTTATGGCCCAATCTGCCTTATGCGGTGCAATGGAATGGCGGCCAGCGCTTCGCGCCCAAGGGACATTTGACCGATTACTTTACCGACCAGGCGGTGGCAGCGATCAAGGCCAATCGCAACCGGCCCTTCTTCCTCTATCTGGCGTATAACGCGCCGCACACCCCACTTCAGGCGACGCGCGCCGATTATGACGCCCTGGCCCAAATCAAGGATCCGGTGCAGCGGGTATATGGCGCGATGATCCGTCAGCTCGATCGCGGGATCGGTCGGGTGCTGTCGACGCTGAAGGAACAGGGGCTCGACGACGACACCCTCGTCATCTTCACCAGCGACAATGGCGGCGCCTGGTACACCGGAATCCCCGATTCGAACGCGCCGTTCCGTGGCTATAAAGCGACCTATTTCGAAGGAGGCTTGCGCGTGCCCTTCTTCCTGCGCTGGCCCGGCCGCATCACACCGGGGACTCGCTTGCCCGGGCCGGCGCATCATCTCGACATTTTCGCGACCGCCGCCGCGGCGGCGGGGGTGGCGGTGCCGGGTGATCGCCCGATTGACGGCACGAGCCTGCTCGCGCCGGCGCCCGCCTCGCCGCGCACGCTGTTCTGGCGCTCGGGCGAGACCAAGGCCGTTCGCGCAGGCGACTGGAAGCTGCAAATCGCCGCGCGACCGAACAAGGCGTGGCTCTATGATCTGGCGCACGACCCGACCGAGCGCCGCAACCTGGCGAGCGCCGATCCGGCTCGCGTCGCCGCGTTGCGCGCGCTGATCGCCGCGCATGACCGCGAGCAGGGCAAGCCGCTCTGGCCCGCGCTGGTCGAGGCGCCGGTGCGGATCGACGTGCCGCTCAACGCGCCGTGGCGGCCGGGGCAGGAATATGTCTATTGGTCGAATTGAGGGGGCAGTTCTCGTCGCCCCGGGCTTGACCCGGGGCCCCGCTGCCTTGCGACCGAAGAAGAAGCGGGACCCCGGCTCAAGGCCGGGGTGACGGCCTTGGCTCAGATGTAGCGCTCACCCCTCATCCCCAAAAATCGCGGCCCGCGCCTCTGCCCCCTCGCTCACGCAGCCACGGAACATCCCCGGCGTCACGAAGCGCCACGCCATCTCCCCATTCGGCGCGGTGATGATCACGCCGCCGGTGCCACCCAGAGCGCGAACCTCGGCGAGCACCGCGTCCGCCGCCGCGCCGATCCCCGCGCCGGTCAGCCGTACCCGCGCCGCGATTTCCGCCGCCACGTTCGCGCGGATGAAATACTCGCCCGATCCGGTCGCCGAGACGGCGCAGGCGCGATCATCGGCGAAGGTGCCCGCGCCGATTAGTGGCGTGTCGCCGATCCGTCCCCAGCGCTTGCCCATTACCCCGCCGGTCGAGGTCGCCGCCGCGACATGGCCGGCCGCATCACGCGCCACCGCGCCGACGGTGCCATATTTCATCTCGGCATCGAACCAGCCATCGACCTTGGCGCGCAACTCCTCGAGCTGGCGGCGGCGTTCGGGGGTAGCGAACCATTCCTGCCCAGCGCACTCGACCTCCTGATCGCGCGCGAACTGATCGGCGCCCGCGCCGCTCAGCAGCACGTGCGGCGTCGCGGTCATCACCCGGCGCGCGAGGCTGACCGGGTTCCTGGCGGCGCTCACCCCCGCCACCGCCCCGGCGGCGCGTGTCGGCCCGTCCATGATTGCCGCGTCGAGGCTCACACATCCGTCATAGCTCAGCACCGCGCCGCGCCCGGCGTTGAAGTGCGGATCGTCCTCCAGCACCCGCACCGCCGCTTCCACCGCGTCGAGAGCCGCGCCGCCGCCCGCGAGCACCGCCTCGCCCGCCGCCAACGCCGCGCGCAAGCCAGCGCGCGCGCCTTCGGCCTGGTCCACCGGGAAATCCTCGCGGCGCAGAATTCCGGCGCCGCCATGCACCATCAGCGACCACATCAGCGCCTCCATCAGCTTGCCGCGCGCCGGGCGGCCGAGGAAAGTCGCAAGCCGATCAGCGGGCGCAGCGGCACGATCATTCGCCCAAGGCGATAGAACAGCCAGCAGCCTAGCACGGTCGCGACCAGCAGGATGCCGAATTCGGCGAGCGGCGCGATCGGCGTCGCCAGCAAGGCACCCGCGACCGCGACGATGATCGTCTGGTGGATGATGTAGAAGGGGAACACCGCTTCGTTCAGCATCGCTCGGCCCGGCGCGTCATGGTTGAGATAGCGATCGGCTATCCCGAGCAGCGCGACGATCGAGGTCCAGCTCTGCACGCCGCGCACCAGGCCGAACCAGAAATAATGATCGAGCGGGATCGCGCTTTTCAGATAAGCCGCCTCGACCGTCGCGACGATGCCATAAGCGACCAGCGCGAGCACGCCCGCGACGCGCCACCAGCGCCGGATCGCCGCCCAAACCGGCGCGCTTTCGCGCAGCAGGAAGCCGAACAGGAACATCGGGAAATAGAGGCGGTGCGCCGCGGGATCGTCGAACAAAGCATGGGTTTCGGCGATGCCGGGGAAACTCCACGCCCAATTGGCCGCGAGCAGCGCGATCGGCACGATTAGGAGCAGCACGCCCGACAGTGCCCGCCCCGCCCCGGCAGCGATCGCCACGCGAATCCGCGTCGGAAGCAACAGACCGACGCTCAGCGCGAGCGTGTAAACGAACAGATAAACGACGAACCACAGATGCTGCCAGGTCGGCACCGAGACGCCGCTGATCTTCTGGATGCGGAAATAGTCGTGCGCCAGAAAATAGCCGAAATCATGCGCATAGCCGTGCTGGGTGGTGAGCTCGACCCAGGGCTGGATCGGGTTGATCACCACCATCGCGAACAGGATCGGCGGCACCAGCCTTTTGCTCCGCCCCCACGCGAAGCGCCCGGCCGAGGGGTCCGCCGCGAAGATCGCGCGGCTCGCATAGCCCGAGACGACGAACAGCAGCGACAGCCGCCACGCGTTCAGCGCCTGCATCGGGATCGTTACCCATTCGATCGGGTGCGCGATCTTGGCATGATAGGCCCAGGGCACGAACACCATGCCGATATGATAGAAAATGAGCAGACCGAAGGCGCCGATGCGGAGCCAGTCCATGCCATAATGTCGGTTCAAATCAGCCTCGCGCCGTGATCGCGCCACCCGGTCCAGGCACTATCGTATCGACGCGGCGCCAATGCAACGCTATATCGCGCGCCAACATCCAGCCGAGATCGAGGGTTTCATGTCCGTTCGCCCCTGGCGCGACATTCAGCGCCGCAAGTGCCGCCAAATCATGGTCGGCAACGTCCCTGTTGGCGGCGACGCCCCCGTCACCGTCCAGACGATGACCAACACGCCCACCAGCGACGCGCGCGCGACGATCGACCAGATCCGGCGCTGCGAGGAAGCCGGCGCCGACATCATCCGCGTTTCCTGCCCGGACGTCGAGTCGACCACGGCTTTCCGCCAGATCACGCGCGCGGCGCGGGTGCCGATCGTGGCCGACATCCACTTCCACTATAAGCGCGCGCTGGAAGCGGCGGACGCGGGCGCGGCGTGTCTGCGGATCAACCCCGGCAATATCGGCTCGGCCGACCGGGTGAAGGAGGTCGTCAACGCCGCCAAGGCCAATGGCTGCGCGATCCGTATCGGCGTGAACGCCGGCAGCCTTGAGAAAGACCTGCTTGAAAAATATGGCGAGCCCTGCCCCGAGGCGCTGGTCGAGAGCGCACTCGATCATATCAAGCTATTGCAAGACAATGACTTTCATGAATTCAAGGTGGCGGTGAAGGCAAGCGACATCTTCCTCGCGGTCGCCGCCTATCAGCAGCTCGCGGAAGCCGTCGATTGCCCGCTGCATTTGGGCATCACCGAGGCGGGCGGGTTCGTCGGCGGCACGGTGAAGTCGGCGATCGGCATCGGATCGCTGCTGTGGTTCGGGATCGGCGACACGATCCGCGTCTCGCTTTCGGCCGAGCCCGAGGATGAGGTGCGCGTTGGCTTCGAGATCCTGAAGGCGCTGGGCATCCGCAACCGGGGCGTGCGCGTCGTCAGCTGCCCGAGCTGCGCGCGCCAGGGCTTCGACGTGATCCGCACCGTGCAGACGCTCGAGGAGCGGCTGCAGCATATCCGGGTGCCGATGTCGCTTTCGGTGCTCGGCTGCGTGGTCAATGGCCCGGGCGAAGCGCGCGAGACCGATATCGGCCTCACCGGCGGCGGTAACGGCAAACATATGGTTTATTTGTCGGGGGTTACCGACCACACGGTCGAGAGCGAGGACATGATCGAGCATATCGTCCAGCTCGTCGAGAAGAAGGCGGCCGAGTTGGAAGCGGCGGAAGTGCCGGCGGTGGCGGCCGAATAGGCGTTAACCACGCGGCTTCACGCGGGCTGAACGCGGGCGCGGCTAGGCTCGCGCCTATGCGGAACACGGCGATCGTGATCATTGCGATTGGGGTGGTGATCGGTGCGGTGATGCCCGCGCCGCGCAAATCCGTGCCCGCCGGGGCAGCGCCGAGCCTCGCCGGGGCAACGCCGAGCCCGGCTGGGGCAACGCCGATCCCCGACGGGACGCCCCGGGACAGCGAAATGCCGCGCGAAACCGTGCTCGCGCGCAGCGGCGCGGGGCATTTCCTCGCGGTGGCGGACGTCAATCGGATGCCGGTGCGCTTCGTCGTCGATACCGGCGCCGATACCGTCGCGCTGACCGTGGAGGATGCCGAGCGCGCCGGAGTCCGGTTCGATCGCGCGCAGTTCCAAACCGTCGGCCAGGGCGCGGGCGGACCGGTGATGGGGCAGGTGGTGACGATCGACGAAATCACGCTCGACGGCAAACGCGCGACCGCGGTGCCGGGGGTGGTGCTGGAAGGGGCGAGCGTATCGCTGCTCGGCCACAGCTATCTGCGGCAGCTGGCGAGCGTGAGCATCGAGGGAGACACGATGCGGCTGCGCTAGGCGGGGATCGGCAGCTCGGTCGTTTGCCCCAGCACGTCTGGCGCCGTCCAATCCTCCCCCCGCGCGCGCAGCCGGGCGAGCGCCCAGGGGAGCAGCAGCGCGAGATACTCGACCAGCGCTTTCCCTTCCGCGCTCAGCCGGTATTCGCGAATCTGCGCCTGCCCGCGCACGATCGCCATGCTCTCTATCAGGCCATCCGCCTCGAGCGCGGCGATCTGCTTGAGCAGCACCGGCTTGGCGGCGCGCGGCAGATGGGCGCGCAAGCCCGCGAGCGCGACCGGCCCCGCCGCGAGGAACAGCAGGATGCGCGCCTTCCATTTGCCGCCGACCACGGCGAACACTTCTTCGATCGGGCAGGGATCGAGCGGGGGGCGTTTGGGGCGGTAGCGCATCAGGCGGTCCGGTCGTAATTTGTTGATCCTGTTCGGCGCCACCCCGGCCGAGGCATCACCGCGCGCGAAAGGATGCCGCAATGCCCGATGCCGCCGCAATGCATGTAACTTATTACGACACCGCCATGGCGCTGATCGAGATCGGATCGCTGCGACTGTTGACCGATCCGTTGTTCGATCCCGCCGGCACGGTGTTCGAACACGGCCCGGTGCGGCTGGAGAAGCGCAGCCCGCGCGCGATCGACCCGGCGGCGCTCGGCCGGATCGACGCGGTGCTGCTGAGCCACGAGCAGCATGGCGACAATCTCGATCATGGCGGGCGCGCCTTTCTGGCGCGGGTGCCACGCGTACTGACGACGCATGACAGCGCCAGCCGGCTAGGTCCGAATGCGCGCGGCCTCGCCGAGTGGGAAGAGGTGGTGCTGACCGGCCCGGACGGCGACACGCTGACTGTGACCGCGGCGCCCGCCCAGCATGGCCCGGACGGGACCCAGGCGGCGACCGGGCCGGTCACCGGCTTCGTCCTCACCGGCGGGCCGCTCGATCTGCCGGTCTATATCTCGGGCGATACCGTGCCCTTCGCCGGCACCGACGCGGTCGCCGCGCGCTTCGCGCCGGTCGGGCTCGCCTTGCTCCATCTGGGGCATGTCGCGCTCGATCCGCTGCCGGGAATGCATTTCTCGCTCGACGCGGCCGAGGCGATCGAACTGGCGCAGGCGCTCCATGCACGCACCGTGGTGCCGCTCCACTTCGACGGCTGGGCGCATTTCGCCGAGCCGGTAGAGGCGGCGCGCGCCGCCTTCGCCGCCAGCCCAATCGCCGCACGCGTCCACTGGCTGGCGCGCGGCGAGCGGGGGACGTTCGCGCCATGATGGGAGCGAGCGTCGGGTGGCTGCCCGATCAGCGCTTCGGCCGCCGCTTCTGCGGGGCATAGGCGATCATCTGCACTTCGACGATGCCTTCGGGGCTGATCAGGCCGCTGGTGCCGACCGCGGTCCAGGCGGGGTGGACCCCGGTCATGAACTCGTCCTTCACCGCGCCGAACGCCTGGAACTGCGCCAGCCGGTCGCCGCCGAATTCGGGCGCGGTCCAGTCGTGGAAGCTGTTGACCATCACCACATCGTCGAAGGTAAGCCCGAACGCGGTGAGCTGCGCGCGGATGCGCGCGAAGCCCGATCGCGCCGCCGCCTTGAAACTGTCAACCGTGTAGGGGCCGGTCGACGCCCGCGCGATCACCACGCCCGAGACATAGACATAATCGCCCGCCCGCCGTGCCGGCGCATAATGCCACGTCTCATAAGCCGCGCGCGCCTTCGCGTCGGTGATGACGACCTCGCCGCCCGGCGCGGCGATGCGATCGACCGATGACTGGGCGATGGCGGGCGCCGCGAGACAGGATGCGGCGATAAGCGAAACGCTGGGCAGGGAAACATTGGGCAGGGAAACATTGGGCAGGGAGATGCGGGTCGGCACGGGCTTGGTCATCGGCGGCCTTTCGCTTCGGGCAATGCCAGTTGTCGTGCTCGCGATTACCGGCGATAGGTTGGCGGCGACAAGTACGCACAAATCGCGCGGGTACTATCGTGGATGATAGCGTGGTGACTAAGCGGGATCGGTCGGCGCGGCGCACCGGGTGCGCCGTGGAGGTGACCTTGTCCGTCATCGGCGGCGTGTGGAAGCCGGTGATCCTGTTCCACCTGCTCGGCGGCACGCTGCGGTTCAACGCGCTGTGCCGGCTGACCCCCGCCGCGACGCCGCGCATGATGACGCTGCAGCTGCGCGAGCTGGAGCGTGACGGCATCGTCAGCCGCACCGTCTATGCACAGGTGCCGCCGCGCGTCGAATATACCCTCACCCCGCTTGGCCGCACGCTGGAGCCGCTCCTCTTGGGGATGCGTGCCTGGGGCGACCAGTTCCGCGCCGGCCAGCCGGTGACGCCGAGCACGGCATCCGGTGAACCGAATTAGCTTGCGGCGCCCGGCGCCCCGGGCGCATCACCTGCCCATGCTCCGTCCGTTGCTGCTGCTGCTGCTCGTCATCCTCGGCCAAGGCGCGGCCCGTGCGCAGGCGCCGGTGCTGCTGGTGCCCGATCGGGTGTTCGACGGCACCGCGCCCGAGGCGCATCCCGGCTGGAAAGTGCTGATCCAGGGCGACCGGATCGTCGCCGCCGGCCCCGATGTCACCGCCCCCGCGGGCGCCGAAGTGGTGACGCTGCCCGGCACGACGCTGATGCCCGGCCTGATCGACCTCCACGTCCATCTGTTCCTCCACCCCTATGACGAGACGCCCTGGAACGATCAGGTGGCCAAGGAGCCGCTCGCGCTGCGCACCGCACGCGCGGTGGCGGCGGCGCGGGCGACGCTGGCGGCGGGGTTCACCACCGTGCGCGACCTGGGCACCGAAGGCGCGGGCGAGGCCGATGCCGGGCTGAAAGCGGCGATCGAGCAGGGCATCGTGCCCGGCCCAAGGCTGCTGATCGCCAGCCGGGCGCTGGTCGCGACGGGCTCCTACGGCCCCAAGGGGTATAATGGCCAAGTGCCGCAGGGCGCCGAGGAAGCGAGCGGCCCCGAGCTGATCGCGGCGGTGCGGCGCCAGATCGGCGCGGGCGCCGACTGGATCAAGCTCTACGCCGATTATCGCTGGCGCCCCGGCGAGCCGAGCCGGCCGACCTTTTCCGCCGAGGAGCTGGCGCAGGCGGTGCGGACGGCGCACGACGCCGGGCGCAAGGTGGCGATGCACGCCAGCACCCCCGAAGGGATGCGCCGCGCGATCGCCGCCGGCGCCGACACGATCGAGCATGGCAATGACGGGACGGCGGCCGAATTCGCGGCGATGAAGGCCAAGGGCATCGCCTTCTGCCCGACGCTCGCCGCGAGCGACGCCATCACCCGCTACACCAAGGCGAGCGATGCGGCGCTGCAGCCGAAGCGCACGAGCTATGCCGCCGCGCTGCGCTCGGGCGTCACGCTCTGTGTCGGCGGCGATACCGGGGTGTTCAAACATGGCGAGAATGCCCGTGAGATCGCGCTGATGGCGGACTGGGGCCTGGGCCTGCCGCGCGCGCTGATCACGGCGACCTCGGGCAATGCCGCGATCCTCGGCCTCGCCGATCGCATCGGCGGCGTGAAACCGGGGCTGATCGCCGATCTGGTGGCGGTAACGGGTGATCCGACGCAGGACGCTGCCGCGCTCGGCCGGGTGGCGGCGGTGTTCCAGGCGGGGCGGCGGGTGAGGTTCTAGCCGTTCATCCGATGCGGGTGATCCGGAGCAGCGCCGGCGCGCGCCAAGGCGCTTTATCGCCTCAACTTGTACACAATCCGCAGGCCCATCGTTTCCAGCCCCGGATTGGTGCGCCCGAACCAGCCATTGTGGCTGAAATGCTCGTAGGTCGCCTCCGCCGCGAGCCGGCGATTGAGCTGTACCCCGATCGAGAAGCTGGGGTTGAACAGCACGCGCGACCCGAAATCGGTCCGGGTGGAATAGATCGCGTAGCGCCGCTCGGCCTCGGCCCGGCCAATTCCGGGCGCGAACGGATCGGGTGTCTGGAGATAGCCGTCGTGAAGGGCCAGGCCGATCCCCACCTGGCCGTAAACCCGGCGGCGAAACGCATATTGCCGCCACTCGGCGCCGACGCTCGCCAGGCTCGTCCGGCCGCCGGTGTTCAGATAAAGCTTGGCGGTCAGGCGCGGCTTCAGCGCGCCGCGCAGCGGGGGGCTGCGCAGCACCAAGTGCAGATCCACCGTGCCGCCTTCGGCTTCGTTCGCGTAAAAGGTGCCGGGCGGCGGCGGCCCGCGGAACGGCTTGGGCACGCCATGCGCGAGCAGGCCGATCGCCACCTCGGCGGGCGGCCGCCCCTCTGCCTGCTGGGCTTTGACAGCGCAGGGGACAAGCGCGACGGTGGCGCAAAATGCGCTCAAAAATCGGATCATCAAACGCGGCTCCTGGGCGACGTGGACAGAATTTGCCCCGGCGATGACTTTTGCTAAAAAGGAAAAAAGTTTCTGTCAAACAGAAAGAATAGCTGATGCGCTATGGATTGACCGCTTCACAAGCGCGGTTCGCCAACGTCGTGGGCGCGGCCTTGCTGGCGACCGCCGTGCTGGCGTTGGCGTCCAACCTGGTGCTGCTGTGGCATGCCGCGCCCGGCTTTCGCTGCGATGCGAGCGGCTGCGTCGGCGCCGTAAAGGCGCTGGCGGCCGCGCCCGATGACGCGCGCGCGGCGCTCGCCGCGTCGCCCGCCGCGCTGGCCGGGTTCACGCGCTACCTCGGCTCCTGGCCCGTGCGCCTGGGACTGTTCGCGATCCTCGTGCTCCAGTCATTGCCGTTCGCGCTGCTCACCGGAAGCGTCGGTTTCGCGCTGCGGCGGCTCGGGGGACGCGCGCCCGAGTCACTCCGGCAGGCGTTGCCGTGGCTGCGGCGCGCCGCGCTGGCGGCCCTGGCGCTCGCGATCGTGACGCCGGTCGCGCAAAGCCTGCGGGCGATGCTCCTGTTTCCGGGGACACCGGCCGGCCCGATGTGGTGGTTCGAGGTCGATTTCGTGCAGACCGGGCAGCATCTGCTCCTCGCGCTCACCGCGAACGTGATCGTTTGGGCGATCGCCGCCGGCAGCGAGGCCGAACGCGACGCTTCAGGCTTCGTCTGATGCCGATCATCGTCAACCTCGATGTCATGCTGGCCAAGCGGAAAGTGAGATCGAACGAGCTGGCGCGCGCCATCGGCATTACCGAAAGCAACTTGTCCTTATTGAAATCGGGCAAGGTCAAAGGGATAAGGTTTTCGACGCTCAGCGCCATCTGCCGTTATCTTGACTGCAAGCCCGGCGACATTCTGGATTTCGTCGAAGGCGACGAGGCGGACGAGGTCGACCAGGTGTAGCGCCACCGCCCGGCGGTGAAGCCCTGATCCGGCCCCGATCGCGCCCCTTGCCCACGCCGCGCCCCCGCGCCACCAAGGCCGCCATGACCTCGCCCCGCTTCGCCTTCCTTGTCGCCACCATCGGGATCGGCACCTACTCGCTGATGGATGCGGCGATGAAGGCGCTGGCGCTGGCGCATGGCGCCTATCCCGCCCTGTGGTGGCGTTCGGTCGCCGGAGTATTGCTGGTCGCGCCGCTGTTCCTCGCGCGCGGGGGGCGGTGGCCGGCGCGGCGGGTGCTGGCGCTCCACCTCCAGCGCGGGCTGCCGGCGACGCTTTCGGGGCTGCTGTTCTTCTGGGGGCTGGCGCGGGTGCCGATGGCGCAGGCGGTGGCGCTCACCTTTCCCATTCCGATCATGGCGCTGTTCCTCGCGCGGCTGTTCCTGGGCGAGCCGCTGCGCGCGCGGGCGCTGACCGGCGCCGGCATCGCCGCGGGCGGGGTGATCGTGATCGCCGGCCTCGAACCCGGGGCGCGCGGCGATCCGCTCGCGACGCTCGCGCTGCTCGGCGCGGCCTTGTGCTACGCGCTCAGCCTGATCGCGCTGCGGCGCCAGGCGCAGGCCGCCTCGGCGGTGGAGGTGACGCTGTTCACCGGGCTCGTCTTCGCGGTGCTGCTCAGCCTCGGCGCCGGGATCGACGCGGCGCGCGGCGGCACGCTCGGCATCGCGACGCTGCCGGCGCGCGCTGACCTGCCGCTGATCGTCGGCGCGGCGATACTGGGCAGCGGATCGGCGATGCTGCTCGCCTGGGCCTATGCGCGCGCGGGCGCGGGGCTGCTCTCGCTGAGCGAGTACAGCGCGTTCCTGTGGGCGGCGCTGCTCGGCGCGGTGCTGTTCGAGGAGCGCGTTTCGCTCTTTACCATCGGCGGCGCGGCGTTGATCATCGCCGGGTGCCTCGTCGCGCTACGCAAGGAAGCCGCATGATCCGTTTCGCCGAACCCACCGATGTCCCCACCCTGCTCGCGCTGGTGCGCGAACTCGCCGAGTATGAACACGCCGCCGATCAGGTCGCGGCGAGCGAGGCGCAGCTGGCGGAGGCGCTGTTCGGCCCCAAGCCGGCGGCCGAGGCGCTGATCGCGGAACAAGACGGTCGCGCGGTTGGCCTGGCACTGTTCTTCCATAATTTCTCGACCTGGACCGGGCGGCGCGGGCTGTATCTGGAGGATCTCTACGTCCAGCCCGAGGCGCGGGGGGCGGGCATCGGCAAGGCGCTGCTCAAGCGGCTCGCCGAGATCGCGGTCGCGCGGGGCTGTGCGCGGTTCGAATGGGCGGTGCTCGAGTGGAACCAGCCCGCGATCGACTTTTACCGCGCGATGGGCGCCGAGATGATGGACGAATGGCGCATCTGCCGCGTGACCGGCGACGCGCTCACGGCGCTCGCGCGGCGATGATCGTCCGCCCCGCGACCCCGGCGGACGTGCCGGCGATCCACGCGCTGCTCAAGGAGTTCGGCGCGCATGGCGGCAACCCGGATTGGGTGCGGGTGAGCCTCGATCAACTCCACGCGATCTTCTTCGGCCCCACCGCCTGGTGCGCGGCGCATGTCGCCGAACGGGGCGGGGGCCTGGCGGGGATGGCGCTGTGGTTCCTCAACTTTAACTTCGGGCTCGGCCGCCCGGGGCTGTATCTGGAGGATCTGTTCGTCACCGCCGAGGCGCGCGACGCCGGCGTGGGCGAGGCGCTGATGCGCGCGCTCGCCGCCGAAGCGGTGCGGCGCGATTGCGTGTGGATGGACTGGATGGTGCTGACCGACAATGTCGGCGCGCAGCGTTTCTACGCCCGGCTCGGCGCCGCCGAGCAGGACGAATGGCGGCTCTGGCGGCTGGAGGGGCAGGCGCTCACCGATCTCGCGGGCGAAATCTAACCCCGGAACAGCCCGCCGAGCACCCCACGCACCACCTGGCCGAGCATCCCGCCCGAGCCGCCGCCGCGGCGAGTGCCGGTGCCGAGCACTTGCTTGGCGAATTCGTTCGCCACCTGCCGCGTGATCGTGCTCGTCGCGGTGCGCGCGGCGGAGGTCGCGACCTTGTTCCACACCGAATTCTGCGCGGCGCGTGCCTGCTCCTTGGCGGCGCGCGCTTCCTCCTTGACGCGCACCGCTTCGGCCTTTTGCGCTTCGTCCGCCGCCTTGGCCTCGGCGGCGGCGGCCTGCGCCTCCTGCGCCTTGGCCGCGAGGATTTCCTCGGCCGAATCGCGATCGACCAGCGTGTCGTATTTCGCGCCGACCGCGTCGGTGTCGATCAGCACGCGGCGCTCCTCGGGGGTGATCGGGCCGACGCGCGAGGCGGGCGGGCGGATCAGCACCCGCTCGACCGGCGAGGGCGCGCCATCGGCCATCAACAGCGAGACCAGCGCCTCGCCCACCTTCAGCTCGGTGATCGCGCTCGCGACATCGACCGCCGGGTTGGGCCGGAAGGTCGTCGCCGCCGCCTTTACCGCCGCCTGATCGCGCGGGGTGAAGGCGCGCAGCGCGTGCTGCACGCGGTTGCCGAGCTGCCCCGCCACCTTGTCGGGAATGTCGATCGGGTTCTGGGTGATGAAATAGACGCCGACCCCCTTCGATCGGATCAGCCGCACGACCTGCTCGATCTTCTCCAGCAACGCCTCGGGCGCGTCATCGAACAGCAGATGCGCCTCGTCGAAGAAGAAGGCGAGCTTGGGCTTGTCCGGGTCGCCGACCTCGGGAAGCGTCTCGAACAGCTCGCTCATCAGCCACAGCAGGAAGGTGGCGTAGAGCTTGGGCGAGGCCATCAGCTTGTCGGCGGCGAGGATGTTGACGATACCCGCGCCGGCATCGTCGAGCGTCAGAAAGTCACCAAGGTCGAGCGCCGGCTCGCCGAAGAAATGCTCGCCACCCTGCGCGCGCAACTGCAGCAGCGCGCGCTGGATCGTGCCGACCGATTGCTTGCTGACATTGCCATAGGTCGTGGTCAGCTCCGCCGCGCGCTCGGCGCAGTGGGCGAGCAGCGCCTGCAGATCGTCGAGATCGAGCAGCAGCAGCCCTTCCTGATCGGCGAGGTGGAAGGCGATCGTCAGCACGCCTTCCTGCGTCTCGTTCAGGCCGAGCAGCCGCGCGAGCAGCAGCGGCCCCATTTCGGAAACCGTGGTGCGGATCGGGTGGCCCTGCTCGCCGAACAAGTCCCACAATTGCACCGGCGCCGCGCGATAGGCCCAGCCGGTATCGCCAATCTCCGCCGCGCGGGCGGTGAAGGCGGCATGGGGCTTGGCGGTGGGGCTGCCGGGCATCGACAGCCCCGCGAGATCGCCCTTCACATCCGCCACAAAGCAGGGGATGCCGGCGGCGGAGAAGCCTTCGATCATGCCCTGCACCGTCACCGTCTTGCCGGTGCCGGTGGCGCCGGCGATCAGGCCGTGGCGATTGGCGCGCTTCAGCTCGATCGCCTGGGGGGTGGCGCCACCGCTCGCCGCCCCGATGAACACCGTCTCGCCCATGCCCGCCTCCCGTGTCTCGCCGCAGGATAAGCGGGGCGGGGGGCGGGGCGAAAGCGAAATCAGCCGCGCCGGGCGAGCCGGCCGAGCACCGCCGTGCCCTTGTGCGCGGCGACGCCGGGGCCGGCGGTGGCGATCACCTCCTGCGGCACCGGCATCGCCCCGCATTCTGTGCAGACGAGCCGCGCGGTCACCCGCCCGCCGCAATCGCGGTGCTCGGCGCGCGTCGGCGGCCCCTCGGCGAGCGGCTGCCAGCGATCGCCCCAGTCCATCAGCGCGACGAGCGTGGTGAGGAAATCGGCGCCCTTCTCGGTCAGGCGATATTCGTGGCGGGTGCGCCCCGTCTCGCGATAGGCGACGCGGGTGAGCACGCCATGCTCAACGAGCTTCGCCAGCCGCTCGGCGAGCACCTTGCGCGGGATGCCGAGATCGGCGGCGATCGCGTCGAACCGGTTCAGCCCCAGGAAGATGTCGCGCAGGATCAGCGGCGTCCACCACTCCCCCACCACCTCCATCGTGCGGGCGACCGAGCAGGCGAAATCGGCGAACGAGGTGCGGGCCATGGCGCTTCGCGTAGCTAAGTTCCTTGACGAAATCCAGCTCGCCGTGCTGAGTTCATCCAGGGAACTTCGAGTCGCCCCCCTATTTCGAGGAGACAGACGATGCCGATGATCGACGTGTATCACCCGCAAGGCGCTTTCAGCCCGGAGGCCCAGGCGCGGCTTGGCGAGGCGCTCACCGCGCTGCTGCTGGAGATGGAGGGCGCGCCGGACAATCCCGTGTCGCGCACGATCAGCTGGGCGTTCTTCCACCCGCTGCCGGCGGGCACGATCTTCGTCGGCGGCAAGCCGGCGGCCCAGAATATCTACAAGATCGTCTTCTCGGTGCCGCAGGGTACGCGCAAGCTGCACGGCCCGGCGACGCTCGATCAGCGCGACGCGCTGGTGAAGGCGGCAACGCGGCTGGTGCTGGCGGCCGAGGGCAGCGAGGCCACCCCGGCCAATCAGGCGCGGGTGTGGTGCTTCCTCCACGAGGTGCCCGAGGCAACCTGGGGCGGCCAGGGCCGGCTGGTCGGGATTCGTGACATCAGCGCGTTCGTGATGTCCGGCGCCGCGGCCGCGCCCGAGCTGGTCGAGGCTTGAATGGAAAACGCCGCCCGCGTGGCGATCGCGGGCGGCGTTTCGTGGCTAGTTCTGCAGCCGGCCGTTACTTCTTCAGCCGGATCGCGACGAACAGGCCCGGGGTGCGGCCGCGCTGGACGAACAGCAGCAGCGAGTCGCGGCCCTGCGCGCGCGCCTGCGCCACCACCTGGGCGAGCGCCGCGACGGTCGTGGTCGGCTGGCGGTTGGCGGCGACGATCAGGTCACCGCGCTTCAACCCCTTTTGCCCGGCGTCGCTCGAAGGATCGACGGTGGTGACCACCACGCCCTTCGCGGTCGAATCGAGCCCCAGCGCGCGCTGGATCTGCGGCGTCAGCTCGGTGACGGTGAGGCCGACCGAGTTGCTCATCGCCTGGTCGCCCTGGCCTTGCCCGCTGTCGGGCATGGCGCTGTCGTCGTCGCCATCGCCGGTCTGCGCCGCCAGTTCCTGCGGCGAGGGGCGGGTGCCCGCGGTCACCGTCAGCGCGGTGGGCTTGCCGTCGCGCAGAATGTCGAGCCGGATCGCGTCGCCCGGCTTGGTCTGGCCGACGAGATAGGTGAGCGACTGCTCGTTCGTCACGTCCTGGCCGTTGACCTTCAGCACCACGTCGCCGACGCGGACCCCGGCGCGGCCGGCGGGGGTATCGGGCTCGACGCTGCGGATGATCTCGCCGTGGTTCTTCGCCACGCCGAGCGCGCTGGCGAGATCCTCGTCGATCGGCTGCGGGCCGACGCCCAGATAGCCGCGCTTCACCGCCTGGCCCTTCATCAGCGTGTCGATGATCGGCCGCGCCTGCTCGGCGGGGATCGCGAAGCCGATGCCGATATTGCCGCCCGAGGGGCTGAGGATCTGCGAATTGATGCCGATCACCTCGCCCCGCAGGTCGAACATCGGGCCGCCCGAATTGCCCTGGTTGATCGAGGCGTCGGTCTGGATGAAGCGATCATAGAGCCCGAGGCCGGTGGTGCGGTGGAGCGCCGAGATGATCCCCGCGGTCACCGTCGAGCCGATGCCGAACGGGTTGCCGATCGCGACGATCCAGTCGCCGACGCGCGCCCGGGTCGAATCACCGAAGCGCACGAACGGGAAGGTCGCGCCCTCGATCTTGAGCAGCGCCAGGTCCGAATCCTGATCGCGGCCGATCAGCTTCGCCGGATATTCCTTCCCGTCGGTGAGCGTCACGGTGATCGAATCGACCGTGGCGCCGCGCGCGCCGGGGGCGACGACGTGGTTGTTCGTCACCACATAGCCATCGGCCGAGATGATGAAGCCCGAGCCGAGCGACTGCGCCTGGCGCGTGACCGGCGCGCCGCCCTGGCCGCCGCCCTGCCCGCCGCCGAACTGGTTGAAGAAATCCTGGAACGGCGTGCCCTGGAACGGATTGGCCTGCTGCTGCACCTTGATCGACTGTTTGGTCGAGATGTTGACCACCGCCGGCTGCAGCCGCGCGACCAGATCGGCGAAGCTAACCGGCGCGCCGGCGCGCGGCGCGATCTGCGCCATCGCCTCGGGCGCATTCTGCGCGGTTTGCGCCGGCGGATTCAGCGCGAGCGACGCGGTCGTCCCCGCCAGCAACAACGCACCCGTGATCGCATAAGCGTAACGCACTTTCGGTCCCTTCCTATCCGCAATTTGGGGCGGCTTGTCGCCCAACCAGTCTGAACGCTTTTTGAATAAACTTGTCGCGACTCACCGTGCGGCGGCGCCCGCGCGGCCGCCGAACTGCCGCAGATACGCATCGCCCGGCGTCAGCACCACCTGGGTCTGGCCTTGCGCGAAGGTCGTCCGGTAGGACTGCATAGCACGGTAGAAATCATAGAATTCCGGGTCCTTGCCAAAGCTTTCGGCATAAATGCGGGAAGCATCGGCATCGGCCTGCGCGCGGATGATCTGCGCCTGCTTCTGCCCCTCGGCACGGATCGTCGTCGCCTGTTGCTGGCGCGCCGAGGCCATGCGGGTGAGCGCGCTTTCGAGCGGGCTGCCATCGGGCAGATCGGCGTGGCGGATGCGCACGTCGACGATCTCGACGCCATAGCTGCTCGCGCGGCGCTGGAGCCCGGCCTGGATATTGTCCATCACCGCATCGCGCTCGGGGCTGAGCAGCGCGGCGAACGGCCGCTTGCCGAGTTCGTTGCGCAAAGCGGAGGCGAGCAGCGGGCGCAGCCGGTCGGCGACGATCTGCTCGGTATTGCCGGCGCTGCCGGTCGAGACCACGGCGGTGAGCGGCTTGACGATGCGGAACCGGGCAAAGGCATCGACCTCGAGCGGATATTGTTCGGTCGAAAGCACCGGCTGGTTCGACAGATCGACATCGAGGACGCGCTTGTCGACCAGCACGACCTTGTCGAAGAACGGGAACTTGAACACCGGGCCGGCCTCGGTCCGCCCCAATTGCTCGTTCGCGCGCCAGCTGTTGATCGTGCGCACCGGCTTTTCGAAGCGCAGGATCACCGCCTGCTGGGTTTCGCGTACGACGACGAACGACGATCCGATCAGGATCAGCACCAGCAAGGCCGCGACGACGAGCGCGATCGGCGAGCGCCAGAAATTGGTCATTGGCTGCCTCCCGCGCGCGCGCTGCTGGTAACGGTCGCCTCGTCGGCGGCCGGCGGGGTGCGCGGCGTCACCGGCAGCGGCAAATAGGGCTGCACCCCCTGCGGCGTGCCGACCACGGTCTTGTCAGCGCGGCCGAGCACCTGCTCCAGCGTCTCGTAATACATCCGCCGCCGCGTCACGTCGGGCGCGAGGCGATATTGTTCGTAAGCGAGATCGAACTCGCGCGCCGCGCCTTCGGCCCGCGCGATCACTTGCTGGGCATAGCCGCGCGCGTTGTTCATGTTCGACTGCGCTTCCTGCTGCGCCGCGCTCACTTCCTTGAAAGCGTCGCGCACCTTCGACGGCGGATCGACCCGGCCGATATCGACGCCCTGCACCTGGATGCCGGCATGATATTGGTTGAGCAGGCTCTGCATCAGCTGCTGGGTCCGCGCCGCGATCGCCGCCTTGCCGCCGGCGATCGCCTGGTCGAGCGTGACGGTCGCCATCACCGCGCGCATCGAGGCTTCGGCGACGGCGCGCACGGTTTCCTCGGGATCCTTGATCTCGAACACATAATCCTGCGGGTTGCTGACGTTCCACGAGACGGTGTAGCTCAGGTCGACGATGTTCTGGTCGCCGGTCAGCACCAGATTCTCGCTCCCGCCATTGCCGGGGAAGCCGATCGTGCGCACGCTTTCGACGTCGATCTTCTGCACCGCGGCGAAGGGCGCGGGCAAGGTAAGGCCGATGCCCGAGGGCAGCGTATCGGCATAGCGGCCCAGCACCGTCACCACCCCCCGCTGCTGCGGGCCGATGACGTGGATGCTCGTCAGCATCACCCACAGCACCACCACCAGCGCGATGCCGGCGAGCCACAGGTTGCGTGCCTGCGCGCCGCCCGGCAGCCCGCCAAAGCCGCCGCCGCCCCCGCCCGGCCCCTGCGGACCGCGCGCGCGGCGCAGGAACTCGTCGAGCGCGGTCGGCTTCGGCCCGCCCGGGCGCGGCCGGCCGCCCGGAGGCACCGCCCAGGGATTGCGGTTGCCGTCATCGCCACCGCTGCCCCCACCCCAGGGGCTGTTCTTGTCGCTCATGAAGAAGGGAAGGCGCCGCCACCAGGCCGGAGAGGTCGTCATATCCGTCTTTATAGGTGCCCTACGGAAGAAAAACAGTGGCAAGCGTGCGGCAGCGGCTTATCAGCCCCGCCATGGATGCTTTGCAGCAATTGCTCGCGACCGAGCCGCGCGCGACGGGGCGGCTGACGGAGGGGCGCGCGCGGATCGTGCTCGACGTGGACGGGCTCGCGGCCGAGCAAGCCGACGCACTCGAAGCGCGGCTGAAGGCGGCGGCCGAAGCGCTGCCGGGGGTGAGCGCGGTGACGATCGCGCGCACCGCCGAGCGCCGCCGGCGGCGGTTGATCGCGGTGGCGAGCGGCAAGGGCGGGGTCGGCAAATCGACCGTCGCCGCCAATCTCGCGGTGGCGCTGGCGCGGCGCGGGGCGCGGGTCGGGGTGGTCGACGCCGACATTTATGGTCCCTCGCAACCCCGCATCCTGGGGGTGGAAGGGGTGCGGGCGCAGGCGCGCGGCAAGCAGTTGTTGCCGGTGGCGACGCCTTATGGCGTGGCGCTGCTGTCGATGGGGCAGCTCGCCGCCGCCGACAGCGCGATCGCCTGGCGCGGGCCGATGGCGGCGGGCGCGCTGCTCCAGCTGGTCGAGGCCGATTGGGCGGGGGTCGACACGCTGATCCTCGATCTGCCCCCGGGCACGGGCGACGTGCAGCTGACGATGGTGCAGCGGCACAAGCCCGACGGGGTGGTGATCGTCTCCACCCCGCAAGACTTGGCCTGGCTCGACGCGCGCCGCGCGATCGCGCTGTTCGAAAAGGCCGAGGTGCCGATCATCGGCCTCGTCGAGAACATGGCGGGCTATCAATGCCCGACATGCGGCGCGGTCTCCGATCCGTTCGGACGCGGCGGGGCGGCGGCGGCGGCGGAAGCGCTCGGCATCGCGCTCCTGGCCCGGCTGCCGCTGGCGATGGCGATCCGTGAAGCCTCCGACGCCGGCACGCCCCCCGCCGCCGGGAACGGGGCCGAGGCCGCCGCGTTCGCAACCCTGGCCGAACAGGTTGACGCCTGGCTCGCCGCGCAACCGGGATAACGTCCATGCCGCTCACCACCGATGCCGAGATTCGCGAGCTGCTCGAAAACGTCCGCACGGTCGCGATGGTCGGCGCGTCGGACAAGCCCGATCGCCCGAGCTACGCGGTGATGGCGACGCTCCAGGCGCATGGCTACCGCGTGATCCCGGTGAACCCCGCGATCACCGGCGAGCATATCCACGGCGAGTTCGTGTTCCGCGAGCTGGCGCAGCTCGGCGACCCGATCGATCTGGTCGACATCTTCCGCAACTCGGCCGCCGCGGGCGCGGTGGTCGATGACGCGATCGAGGTCGGCGCGAAGGCGGTGTGGATGCAGCTGGGCGTGATCGATGAAGCCGCCGCCGCGCGCGCCGAAGCGGCGGGGCTGAAGGTGGTGATGGACCGCTGCCCGGCGATCGAGCTGCACCGGCTGGGAATCGCGCCGCGCGGCTGAACGACGGCTTGCCGCCCGCCGCCCGCCGTGCGAGCCTGATCCCATGCTGCTGCTCCTCCTGGCCCAGGCCGCGACGCCGGTGACGACGATGAAGGCGGCGCCCCCGCCCGAACGCTTCTCGATCCTGGCGCCGGTGCCGGGCGAGCCCTGCAGGCCCGGCCCCGCCGAGGGCGAAGTCGTGGTGTGCGGCAACGCGCTGCCCAGCCAGAAACTCCCTTATCCCGAGGAGATCGACGCCAGCCGGCCCCGGCCGAGCAACCCCGATCTCACCGGCCACGGCGCGCTCGCGGCGATGAACACGCCCTGCGCCGCGACCTCGGGCGGGTGCGGCGGCGGGTTGCCGATCATCCCACTGGCGCTCGCGCTCGGCAAGGCACTGGTGAAGGCCGCGACCCCCAAGCCCGACAAGAGCAAGCGCGTACCAATCCCGCTCGACGAACCCGCGCCGGCGCGGGCGGAGTAACGCTCAGTCCAGAACGACGAGATGGACCGACGGCGGCTCGGGCTCCGCGAAGCGTGCGACCAGGCTCGCGAGACTGTCAGCGGCGAGCGGTTCGGCGAAATAGCAGCCCGATTGGTTGCCATCGCTCCAGGCGACGGCCGCTTCGCGCGGCGGCTCGCCGGGGAGCGTGATGAACACCGCGCGCCCGGGGGTGAGCGGGGTCGTGGTCTCGATCCGCACCCCCAGCGCCGACAGATCGGCGACGCGGCACACCGCCGCCCAGGCGGCGCTCGTCGTCATCCGCGCCGGGATGCGCACCGCCAGCCGCGGCGCACGGCGATGCTCGGCGCCATCGCTCGGCGCGGGGTGCATCGCAAGGGAGTCGCGGTCCGTCATCGTTGCGATGGTGGCACGACTCCGGTTAATTTACGGTAGTCATAGGGTGCGGTTCGGCCAGCCGCCGCTCATGGATCGGTACCAGCCGGAACGCCGTGATCGCCGCCCCCAGCGCGATCGGCACCGTCACCAGCAGGCTCAGCACGCCCACCGACAGGCTTCCGCTCGCGCTCGAAAGCCGCCCGGCGAGATAGGGGCCGAGCGCGAGGCCGCGCAGCGTCGTGCCGATCAGGAAGGTCGCGGTCGCGGTGCCGCGCATCCGGGGCAGCACCAGATCCTGGGTCGTCGCCGCCGCGGCGCCAAGCGCGCAACTGCCGAGCGCGGTCATCGGCAGCACCATCGCGTAGAAGATCGCGGGAGTGCGGGTGGTGAAGGCGGTGACGATGAACGGCAGCGGCGCGAGCGCCCCGAAGATCACCACCATCACCCGCCCCGCCGGATGCCGTCGCCGCAGCCGATCCGCCACCGCGCCGCCGATCGTGGTGCCCAGGAAGCCGCCCAGCGCGCCCGACGCGCCGATGATCAGCCCGGCGGTGGTCTTCGCCTCGCCCAGCACCCGTTCTGCATAAGGGGGAAGCCACAGGCTGGTCGAATAGCCGAGAAACGCGTTCAGCCCGTACGCGACGAGCACCGCGATGAAGGCGGGGTTGGCGACGATCAGGCGGAACGCCTCGGGATCGCGGGCGCGCAGGGCGCTCGCCCACGAGAAGACGGCATAGACGCCGAGCCCCCACGCGCTCCACTGCGCCGCCGGCTCTCCCAGCCGGGTCGCCGCGTAGACGAACCCCACCAGCAGCGCGACCGCGACGAGGTTGCCGATAAGTGCGCGCGGCCCCCGGCGCGCGGCGCCGATCAGCGTGAGGGGCGGCAGGATCGTGAGCAGCTCGCCAAAAAACTCGGCGAACGGCGCCGCCGGGCGCGGCCCGGCGCGCGGCGGCTCGCGCAAGCTTAGCACGACGAGCGCGAGCAGCAGTCCCGGCGCGCCGACGATCAGGAACGCCGCCTGCCAGCCATGCAGCCCGAACGGCGGGTCGACCGGATAGGCCGCGTTCCAGCGCTGGACGATCAGCGCGCCGATCCCCAGCGACACCCCGCCGCCAATGTAGAGCCCGGCCGAATAGATCGCGAGCGCGGTCGCGCGCAGCCGCTTGGGGAACCAGTCCGAAATCAGCGAATAGGCGGACGGGGCGGCGCTCGCTTCGCCGACGCCCACCCCCACCCGCGCCGCCGCGAGCATCGCCCCGCCGCGCGCGAGCCCCGAGACCATCGTCATCGCCGACCACAAAGCGAGCCCACTCGCGAGCAACCGCACCCGGTGCCAATTGTCCGCCAGCCGCCCGAGCGGAATGCCGAACAGCGCGTAGAACACCCCGAAGGCGGTGCCATAGAGGAAGCCCAAATCCTCGTCGCGCATCCCCAGATCGCGCTTGATGTCTTCGGCGAGGATCGAGATCAGCTGGCGATCGATGAAGTTCAGGATGTAGACCGCGACCAATATCGCCAGGCCGTACCAGGCATAGCCCGGCGTGCGCGCGTCTTCTTCCATCCCGCTCCCCTTTTTTGGCTTATCCCAAGGCTAGCAAGCGGGCCCTGCCGCGTCGAGCGGCCAACGGCCGATCGCCTCAAAAGTCCAGCGGCCAACGGCCGACCGCCTTACAAGTCCAGCGGCCAGCGGCCGATCGCTTCGTAATCCGCGCCTTCCTGGCCGAGATGGCTTTCGTAGAGCAGCATCGCGTCCATCGTGAACGGCGCGCTCGTCAGGGCGGCATGGCGCGCGAGAAAGGCGTCGACCGGCGGCGCCGGCGTACGGCGCGGCAGGCGGGCGAGGGTGATGTGCGGGTGATAGGCGCGGCCTTCATGGGGCAGCCCGATCCGCGCCAGCGCCTGATCGAGCTTCTTATGGAGCAACGCGAGCGGGGCGGCGGGCGCCACCCCCGCCCACAGCGCGTCGCCCGCCCGCGCACCGCCGAATCGCCCGACACCCGCCAGCGCGACCGATGGCGCGAGGCCATGCACCTGGCCCAGCGCGAGCACGACCTCGTCCGCCACCCGCGCCTCGACCTCGCCGATATAGCGCAGCGTCAGGTGCAGCTGCGCTTCGCTCTGCCAGCGCGCCTCGGGGACGCCTTCCATCAGCGCGATCAGCCGCGCGCGGATCGCGGGCGGCGGGCGTAAGGCAATGAAAAGCCGGTGCATTGGTGAATTCCTGCCGTGGTGGGGCGACGCTGTCCACCGGCTGTGCACGTTCATCGGGCGTTAACGCCCCGAAAAAGCGTCCCGAATTATCGAGGGCACGACTTTCGCGCGCGCCGGTTTTGCTTGAAAGCGCCCAAGGAAGGGGCAATATTCACAGGCATCCGGACAGTCTGTGTATCCGGGCAAAGGAGTTGGTAATGGCAAACTGGTCTGATCCCCGGGCGAGCTCCGCTTTCGCGGCGCGCGCGGGTCTGCGCGGTGCCGCGTATGACGCGGGGCTGCGGTCCTACATGCTGTCGGTCTACAACTACATGGTCTCGGGCGTGCTGCTCACCGCGATCGTGGCGCTGGGCTTCGTGCTGAGCGGCGCGGCGGCGCAGGTGTTCGTCGCGGGCGGCATCCTGAAATGGGTGATCACCTTCGCCCCGCTCGGCATCATCTTCGCGATGAGCTTCGGTCAGGCGCGGATGAGCACGGCGACGCTGCAGGCGCTGTTCTGGGGCTTCGCGATCGCGATGGGCCTGTCGCTGTCGACGATCTTCCTGGTCTATTCGCCGCTTTCGATCGCGCAGGCGTTCTTCGCGACCGCGGCGGGCTTCGCGGGCCTCAGCCTGTGGGGCTATACGACCAAGAAGGACCTGTCGGCGATGGGCACCTTCCTGATCATGGGCCTGGTCGGCCTGATCGTGGCGAGCCTGATCAACCTGTTCGTCCAGTCGGGGCCGTTCTCGCTGGTGATCTCGGCGGTTGGCGTGCTGATCTTCGCGGGCCTCACCGCTTATGACACGCAGCGGATCAAGGCGCTCTACGCCGAAGTCGCGGGCAGCGATTATGAGGGGCGCGCGGTGATCATGTCGGCGCTGAACCTCTACCTCGATTTCATCAACATGTTCCTCTACATCCTGCGCCTGTTCGGTAGCCGCGACAGCTAAGCCGCGCGAGACGCGCTCGCAAATGGCCCGGTGGGGGAGACCCCGCCGGGCTTTTTCGTGCCGGGCTTTTCCGGGGCACCGCCACGGCGCGCCTCGCTGGCGGAACGCGGCGCGCGCGCCGCTCGTTGAGGCGGAACAGCCGCAAGGAGAGATACCCGTGCCCGACAAGGACCAGCTGGCGCCGCAGGAGGCGCTCGACGCGATGGCGGTCGCCCCGCCCCCCGATCCCGCCGCCGAGAAGGAAGGCGACCCCGCCCAGCCCGCCGGCCAGGACCCGGACGTCGCCGGCCGCGTCGCCGAACAGCCCCGGTCGCAGGACGCGCGGCTCGACGAGGCGCTCGACGAGACGATGGACGCCTCCGATCCGCCCTCGATCACCCAGCCGCGCACCCATTTGCCGCCGCTGCCGCCCGAGGACGCGAGCGCCGATCAACGCAGCGGCTGACCCGGTCAAACTGGTTGCAAGAGATACAATGCAACTTTTCTTGAGGGTTAGCAGGTAATCTAATTGCATTGTGCAGCGCGATATGATTGCTTTCGGAAAGTTACGGGGGTGTGCGTTATTCCCCCGTTAACCATCATCGGCGCACCTTGGGGCAGCCAGAGGAGACAGGAACCAGGACGATGAGTTCGCGCATGAAGCCCGCCGCCGGCGCTATGGCGCTCGCCGAAATGAAGGAATTCGCGACGTTCGCCGCGGCGACGCAGCGTTATGTCCGCCGCTCGCTCGATGTCGGGCTGGAACGTGACGACGCGCTCAACCGCTGGTCGCGCGACGTGGTGGAGGCGGCGAGCATCCGCGCGCAATATCGCCTGTACGAACGCCTGCCGGACCTGCGCGCGACGGTACCCAACGATGCCGGGATCGACCGGGTCGACGCCTTTCTCGGCCAGCTCGTCACGCTCTCGGCGTTCGACCTGGGTCAGGGCCGGTTGACGAGCTTTTCGGCCTATCGCTTCCTTTACGAGCGGCTGCTGGGCGCCGCGGTCCGCCCCTGGCTGCCCGCCGCCTTCTGCGCCGCCGCCGCGCTGCCGCATCTCCACCCGGACATGCGCCGCCGGCTGCTGCAATCGATCAGCGAAGCCGCCGCGACCGCCGCCGGCTGGTCGACCCGCGAGCCGAGCTTCTTCCCTTATTGGGTGGAGAAAGTGGAAGCGGGCGCCCTGCCGAACTGAGCGGACTGTTATCAGGCAGTCGCGCGCTGCTTCGACCCACCCCAAACCCCTCCCTTCCAGGGAGGGGCTTTCCTTAAGGGAGTTGCCGCGGCCTCCCGCAACGGGGGCCTCCTAGAGGCATCACCTTCTCCCCTCCCTGAAAGGGAGGGGCCGGGGGTGGGTCCGAAGTCCGGGCCCTATCGCCCCACCCAATCCGCGACCTGCACCGCCACGTCATTCGCCGCGCGGTTGAGCGCGCTCGCGGCGCTGCCCGGCGTCACGCCGCCGCCCAAGGGCGCGCGCGCTTCGAAGCGGCGCTTGTCGAACGTCTTCGCGCCGTCGCGCATCAGCGTCGCGTCATAGGTCACGATCGCCTCGCCACGCGCTGAATCAACGGTGAAGTTGCGCAGTTCGCCCGAGAGCCGCGCGCCCGGATCGGCGAAGCTCTGCGCGTTGGAGAGCACCACCCGACCGGTGCGCGCCGTCACCGTATCGGCGAGCAGCCGCGCGAACAGCCGCGCGGGGGCCTCGCTCCAATAGCCGCCCTTAACATAAGCGAGCGAGGTCACGCCGGTCTGCACCGCGACGCGGTTGGTCGCGATCGCGGCGGGGGTAGCCGGCACCAGCACGGTGATCGTCTTGGCGTTGGCCGAATCGGCCTCCTGCCCGGCGGCGACCGCGTTGGCGGCGTTCAGCGTCAGCAGCGCCTCGGGCGGCTTTGGCGCGAAGCTGATGCACCCGCCGAGCGGAACGGCGAGCGCGAGCGGGAGGGCAAGGAAAGCAGGCGAGCGCATCATCGGCCTCATTTCTTGGGCTTGTAATCGGGCAGGCGGGGCTGGCCGAGCAGCGCGCCCGCGCCGCCCTGGTCGATCTTTTCTGCGACATTGGTGAGCGCGGCCGACATGATCCGCAGATCGCGAACCAACTGGCCGATCTCGGGCACGGTCTGCTTGCTGAACGCCTGCACCCCGGGCTTGGCCTCGGCGAGGGTTTCGTTGAGGGTATCGAACGTCTTCTGTGCCGCCTCCACCGTCTTGCTCAGCTTGGCGGCGGCAGGCTTCAGATCTTCCTTGGCGATACCGTTGGTCGTCTCCGCCAGCGCGCCGATCTGTTCGGCGGCGACGCCCACTTTCTGGAGCGTCGCCCGCGTCTCGGCGAGCGTCTGCCCGATCTGCGGCGATTGATCGGCAAGCGTCTTGGTCAGGCGGTTGGTGTTGGCCAGGATGCCGGCGATCGATTGCTGGTTCTTGTCGTCAAGCACCTCGGTCAATCGCTGGGCGAGCGTCGACAGCCGCTCGAGCAATTGCGGCGCGGAGGAGAGCAACGCGCCGAACCCGCCCTGGCGGGTGGGGATCACCGGCACGCCGAACGGGCAATCGCTGCGCGGCGCGGCCTTGTCGCAGCTGAGCCGCGGCGCGCCTTTCTTGCCGCCATCGAGCAGGATCTCGCTCACCCCGGTGAAGCCCACCCCCTGGATCGTCGCGGTGGTGCCCTCGATCACCGGCACATCGGGGTTCACGCTGATCCGGACGCGGACATATTCCGGGTCTTCCTTCCACAGCGCGATGTCCTTCACCTGGCCGGAGGGGACGCCCGCATAGGAGACGTTCGATCCCTTGGCGATGCCGGTGACCGATTGCTTGAAGAAGATGTCGTACTCACGATCGGCCGAGCTACCGAGCCGCGCCAGCCAGACGAAGAACAGCGCCAGCATTAGCAGCAGGATCAGCACGACCGAGCCCACCAGGACGTGGTTGGAGCGGGTTTCCATTCAGGCGGTCCCCTGTCGTTCAGTCTGTCGGTCGACGGTGGCGGTGGCGGCGCGGCCGCGCGGGCCGTTGAAATATTCCTGAATCCACGGATGGTCGAGCGCGAGCAGTTCGGGAATCGTGCCGACCGCGATCACGCGTTTGTCGGCGAGCACCGCCACGCGGTCGCAGATCGCATAAAGCGTGTCGAGATCATGGGTGATCAGGAACACGGTGAGCCCCAGCGTCTGCTGGAGCGCGCGGGTCAGCTCGTCGAACGCGGCGGCGCCGATCGGGTCGAGCCCGGCGGTCGGCTCATCGAGGAACAGCAATTCGGGGTCGAGCGCGAGCGCGCGGGCGAGCCCGGCGCGCTTCCTCATGCCCCCTGAAAGTTCGGACGGATATTTGGGGCCGGCTTCGGCGGGGAGCCCGGTCATCGTCACCTTGTAGCTCGCGATCTCGTCGAGCAGCCCCTGGTCGAGCCCGGGGTAGAATTCGCGCAGCGGCACCTGCACATTCTCGGCGACCGTCAGCGTCGAGAACAGCGCGCCACCCTGGAACAGCACCCCCCAGCGGCGGCGGAACGCGGCGGTATCGAACTCGTCGCGCCCCACGGTATCCTCGCCGAACACATGGACTTCGCCCGCATCGGGGGTCTGCAGCCCGATCACCGAGCGCATCAGCACCGATTTGCCGGTACCCGATCCGCCGACCACGCCCAGAATCTCGCCCCGGCGCACGTCGAGATCGAGATTCTCGTGCACCACCTGCTCGCCGAAGCTGTTGCGCAAACCGCGCACCTTGATGATCGCCTCGGGCATCAGATCCACCCGATCCAGGTGAAGAACACCGCGAAAAAGGCGTCGAGCACGATCACCATGAAGATCGCCTGCACCACGGCGGAGGTGGTGCGGCTGCCGACCTGTTCGGCATCGCTTTCCACCTGCATCCCCTGGAAACAGCCGGCGATCGCGATGATCGCGCCGAACACGGGCGCCTTCAACATGCCCACATAGACGTCGGTGATCGGCACCACCTCGCGCAGCCGCTGGATGAAGGTGGGCGGCGGAATGTCGAGCGCGGCCCAGCACAACAGGCCGCCGCCGACGATCGCGCACATCGAGGCGTAGAAGCCGAGCAGCACCATCATCAGCACCGCCGCCAGCACGCGCGGTAGCACCAGCGCCTCCATCGGCGAGACGCCGATCGTGCGCATCGCGTCGATTTCCTCGGTCAGCTTCATCGTGCCCAATTGCGCCGCGAAGGCCGAGCCGGAGCGGCCCGCGACCATGATCGCGGTCATCAACACGCCCAGCTCGCGGAAAGTGATGCGGCCAACGAGGTTGATGGTGAAAATCTCCGCGCCGAACTGGCGCAGCTGCACCGATCCCTGCTGCGCGATCACCACCCCGATCAGGAAACTCATCAGCCCGATGATCGGCAGCGCGGAGACGCCGACCACCTCGAAGCGGTGGACGGTCGCGTTGAAGCGGAAGCGGCGCGGGTGGCGCAGCACGGTGAGGAAGGCGATCACCGTCGCGCCGAAAAAGCCGATCAGGCCGCGCAACGTGTGCGTCAGCCGTAGTGTCGCCGCGCCAACTTCGGCGACCACGCGCACCAGGCTCGAATCGCGCGGCGGGCGCACCGCCATCGGGCGATCGGCGGCGGCGACCTGATCGAGCAGATGATGCGCCTCGTCCGACAGGCCCTCGATCCGCGCTTCGTGCTCGATCGCGAAACGATGGATCAGCCAGGCGCCGACGGTATCGATGCGATCGATGCCCGAAAGATCGAGCCGATCGACCCGCCCCTGGAAACTGCGCAGCCGCTCGGGAAAATCATCGAGGCACGACAGCGATAGCCGGCCGGTGAAGCGCAGCACTTCGGCGCCGCCGTCATTTTCATGTCGAAAGTCGGCCTTGGCGTTCATGCGCGCCCTGTTTGGGCGAAAGCGGCTGGATCGGCAAGCCGAACCGCGCCAAATTCGGTGCGATGCACAAGCTCGCGGTTTACGACATGGACAAGACGATCACCGCGGCGCCCACCTGGACGCCGTTCCTGATCGCCGCCGCGCAGGCGCGTGCCCCGTGGCGACTGGCGCTGCTGCCGGTCGCCGGGGGCTGGGGGCTGGCATACAAGCTCGGCATCGTGAACCGCGCCGGGGTAAAGGCGCGAGCCCAGCGGCTGCTGATCGGCCGCGCCCTGCCCGATACCGCGCGGGTGGGCCTCGCCGAGCGCTTCGCGGCCCAGGTGAAGCTGCGCCCCGGCGCGCTCGCCCAGATCGCCGCCGATCGCGCGGCGGGGTATCGGCTGGTGCTCGCGACCGCCTCGTTCGGCTATTATGCCGAGGCGATCGCGAAGCGGCTGGGGTTCGACGCGGTGATCGCGACCGAGGCCGCGCGCGACGGCGCCGGCTGGCGCCCCCGGCTGGTGGGGGAGAATTGCTACGGCGCCGCCAAGCTGCGGATGATCGGCGATTGGCTCGCGGGCCAGGGCATCGCGCGCGATGCGGCCACGGTCCGCTTTTATTCGGACCATGTGTCCGACGCGCCCAGCCTCGCCTGGGCCGATCAGGCCTTCGCGGTGAACCCCGATCCCCGGCTGCGGCGGCTGGCACAAGCGCGCGGCTGGCCGGTGCTCGACTGGCGCTGACGCAACCCCCATTACAGCGCCACATCAAGCGCGTGCAGCGCCACCCCGACCAGCCCGCCGACGATCGTGCCGTTGATGCGGATATATTGCAGGTCGCGGCCGACCGCGTTCTCCAGGCGTTGGGTGACGGTCTGGGTATCCCAGCCCCGTACCGTCTCCGACACCAGCCGCACGACGCCGTCGCCATAATCGGCGGCGAAGCCCACCGCCGCGCGGCGGGTGAAGCGGTTGACCGCCGCCGCCAGCTTCGGCTCGCGCTGCAACGTCTCGCCCAGCTGACGTAGCGCCTCGCCCAGCCGCCCGCGCCGCACGCCGCCCGGCGCGCGCGCGAAGCGCAGCAGCGCGTGGCGGCCGCTTTCCCACAAGCCGTCGAGCCAGGCCTGCATCGCCGGATTGTCGATGATTTCCAGCTTCAGCCGATCGACCCGTGCCTGCATTTCGGGGCTGTGCTGGAGATCATGCGCCAGCTGGCCAAGCGCTTCCTCGATCTTGGCGCGCATCGGGTGGCCGCGGTCCTCGCCCATCTGCACCAGCAGTTGCTGCAACCCGTCGATGATCTTGTTGGCGAGCGTCTCGTCGAGCCCGGTCCAGCGCATCAGCGACCCGGCGCGTTCATGCACCACGCCCCGGATCAGCGCCTCGTTCGCCTCCAGCGTGCGGCCCGACCAATGGACGATGCCATTGATCAACGGCAAATGCCGATCATTGGCGATCGCCGCCGCCAGCGCCTGGCCGATCAGCGGCGCGAGATCGAGCGCGCGCATCCGGTTGCCGATCGTCGCCTTCACCATCCCGCCCAGCCGCTGCTGATCGAGCGCTTCGAGCAGATCGCCGAACAGCCGCCCCGCGCCCGCGCGCAGCCGGCTGTCGCGCGTCTCGGGCTGCGCAAGCCACCGACCGAGCGCGCCCGCCACATCCGCGCGTCGCATCCGCCGCGCGACGACCGCCGGCACCAGGAAGTTCGAACGGAGGAAATTGGCGAGCGTGTCGCCGATCCGGTCCTTGTTGCGCGGCACGATCGCGGTGTGGGGGATCGGCAGGCCGAGCGGGTGACGGAAGAGCGCCGTCACCGCGAACCAATCGGCCAGCCCGCCGACCATCGCCGCTTCGGCGAAGGCGCGGACGAAGCCGATCGCGGGATGCACCGGCCCCAGCCAGCGGCAGGTGAGGAACACCGCCGCCATCAGCACCAGCAACGCGGTGGCGACCAGGCGCATCCGCACGAGTCCCGGCGGGGGCGGGAGTCGGACGGGTCGATCGGCGGCGGGCATTACCGCGTAACAATCCCCGAAGCCGGGGATTGTTCAAGAGCCTATTCGGCGGGCTGGACCGCGCCGCCGCCGCGATAGTCGATCGGGCGGGGATCGGCCGGGCCACCGACGACACGGCTGCCGTCATCGCCGGGCTGGTAGGTGAGCAGTCGACGCGACAGGCGCGGCGCGATCCAGCTCTCCAGCCCAACCGCGAGCGAGAAGCCGGCGGGCACGATCAGCAAGGTGAGCAGCGTCGACAGCGACAGGCCGCCGATCACCGTGACGCCCATCGGCGCGCGCCAGCTGCCATCGCCGGTGAGCGAGAGCGCCACCGGCACCATGCCCGCGACCATGGCAACCGTGGTCATCACGATCGGCTGGGCGCGCTTGTGCCCCGCGTCGAGGATCGCGTCGACCACTGGCACGCCCTTCGCCATTTCCTCCAGCGCGAAGTCGATCAGCAGGATCGAGTTCTTGGCGACGATGCCGAACAGCATCAGCAGCCCGATGAACACCGGCATCGACACCGCGTCTCCGGTAAAGCGCAGCGCGATCGCCGAGCCCAGCGGCGCCAGCAGCAGCGACGCCAGGTTCACCATCGGCGGCATCAGCCGCTTGTAGAGCAGCACCAGCACCGCGAACACCAGCAGGATGCCCGAGATCACCGCGATCACGAAGTTCATGATCAGCTCGGCCTGCCATTTCGCCTCGCCCAGCTTCAATTGGGTGACGCCGACCGGCAGGTTCTTGATCGCGGGCAGCGCCTGGATCTTGGGCATCGCGTCGCCGGTCACCTTGCCGGGCGCCAGATCGGCGCCGATCGTGATGCGCCGCGTCAGGTTGGCGCGCTGGATCAGCGTCGGCCCGGCGCCGAAGCTGATCTCGGCGACCGACTTGAGCGGCACCGAACCGCCCGTCGCGGTGGGCACCGGCAGATTCTCGATCGTCGACAGGTTACGACGCGAATTCTCGCTCAGCGCGACACGGATCGGAATCTGGCGGTCCGACAGCGAGAATTTGGCGGTGTTCTGGTCGATATCACCCAGCGTCGCGATCCGGATCGATTGGCTGAGCGCGGCGGTGCTCACCCCCAGGTCGGCGGCGAGATCGAGCCGCGGCTTGATCGTGATCTCAGGGCGCTGAAGATCGCCCACCACGCGCGGCGCGCGCAGTTCGGGGATCTCGGCCATTTCCTCGACCAGCCGATTGGCGCTTTGCGTCAGCAGCGCTGGGTCGCTGCCGCCGAGCGTGATGGTGATGTCACGCCCCGACGATCCGCCGCCGCCCTGTGACTGGAAGAACACCCGCGCATCGGGGATCGCCGCCAGTTTCGGCGCATAGGCGCGCTCGAACTCGGTCGAGGTGCGCGTGCGGTCGCGGCTGAGCGTCAGGAAGATGCCCGCGCTCGCCGGATCAACGCTGATGAACGCCGATCGCACCTCGGGCGCCGACTGCACCGCCGCCAGCGCCTGTTCGGCGGTGCGCCGCGTCTGCTCGACGGTGGTACCCGGCGCCATCGTGATCTGGATCTGGCTGAAATCATTGTTGAGCTTGGGCTGGAACGCGGTCGGGATCGGCTTCAGCAGCCCAGGCACGCCCATGAAAAGCCCGATCATCACGACGAACGACAGGCCGCCGATGCCAACGGTCTTCCAGCGGTGGCGCATGGTCCAGCGCAGCGCGACCATATAGCCGTCCATCAGGAAGCCTTCGCCATGTTCGGCATGGCCCTTGGCCTTCAGGAAATAAGCGGCGATCATCGGCGTGATCATCCGCGCGACGCCCAGGCTGAGCAGCACGGCGATCACGACGGTGAGCCCGAAATTCTTGAAGAACTGCCCCGAAATACCGGGCATCAGCGCCACCGGCAGGAACACCGCGACGATCGACATGGTCGTCGCGAGCACGGCGAGGCCGATTTCGTCGGCGGCGTCGATCGCGGCCTGATAGGCGGTTTTGCCCATCCGCATGTGGCGGACGATATTCTCGATCTCGACGATCGCGTCATCCACCAGCACACCCGCGACCAGGCTGAGCGCGAGCAGGCTGAGGAAGTTCAGCGTGAAGCCGATCAGGTCCATGAACCAGAAGGCCGGAATCGCCGACAGCGGGATGGCGATCGACGAAATCACGGTCGCGCGCCAATCGCGCAGGAACAACAGCACCACCAGCACCGCGAGCGCGGCACCCTCGATCATCGCCTCGATCGCCGAATGATATTGCGTCTCGGTCTGGTGCGCCGAGGTCCACAGCTCGGTGAACTTGACCTTGGGGTTCACCTTTTCCAGTTCACGCAGTGCCTTGGTGGCTTCCTTGAACACCGAGAGGTCCGACGCGCCCTTGGCGCGCTTGATGTCGAAGGCGAGCACCTGATGGCCGTTCATCAGCGCCAGCGCGCGCTGTTCGCCATACAGATCCTTCACATCGGCGATGTCGGACAATTTCACCCGGCGGCCATTGCCGACCGCGATCTCGGTATCGGCGAGCGTCGCCGCGCTGCGGGCGTTGGCCAGCACGCGCACCGACTGTTCGGACCCCGCGATCTCGGCGCGGCCGCCCGCCGCGTTCAGGTTCATCGCGCGCAGCTGCTGGTTCACCTGCACCGCGGTCAGTCCCAGCGATTGCAGCTTCAGCGGATCGAGGATCACCCGAATCTCGCGGTTGACGCCGCCGGTGCGCTTCACTTCGGCTAGGCCGCTGATCGAGCGCAGCTTCTTGGAGACGGTATCATCGACATACCAGCTCAGCTGCTCGAGCGTCAGGTCGGTGCCCTCGGCCGAGAAGAAAGCGAGCGAGTCATTGCCGGCGTCGACGCGGGTGACCTGCGGCTCGAGAATGCCGTCGGGCAGCTCGCCACGAATCTGGGCGACGGCGTTGCGCACGTCGTTCACCGCGCGATCGACCGGGGTGCCGATCTTGAAGGTCACGAAGGTGCGGCTGAACCCCTCGCCGATTGAGGAATTCACGTCCTCGATGCCGTTGATGTTGCGCACTGCGGTCTCGACCTTGCGCGTCACCTGGTTCTCGAGCTCGGTGGGCGCCGCGCCCGGCTGGCTGATCTCGATAAAGGCCGCCGGGAAATCGATGTCGGGATTGTCCGCGACGGTCATCCGCGAGAAGCTGACGAGCCCGGCGATCAGCAGCGCCACGAACAGCACCAGCGGCGGCACTGGGTTGCGGATCGACCAGGCCGAGATGTTACGGAAACCCATGCTGCCAATCCTTGCTCGAAACTCTAGCGCGCGGGCTTGGCCGCGACCGGGATCACCTTCTGCCCCGGGTTGAGGAACGCACCCGCCGAGGCGACGACACGCTCATCGCCCGCCAGCCCTTGGGTGATCGCGACCCCGGCATCGGACACCACGCCGATCTTGATCGCCCGGCGCTCAACCTTGTTGCCGGCGCCAACCACATACACATAGTTGCCCTTGTCGTCGCTTTGTACCGCGCTTTGCGGCAGCAGCGGCGCGCTGGCATCGCCGGCGACAATCGACGCGCCCGCGAAACCGCCCGGACGCAGCATCGGATCATAGCCAAGCGCGATCCGCGCGGTGCCGAGCCGGCTCTGCGGATCGATCACCGGCGATACCTGCCAGATCCGCCCCGCGAAGCTGCGCGTGGCGCCGACCGGCGTCACCTCGGCGGTCGCGCCGACCTTCAGCTGCGCGAGATCGCCCTCGGCCAATGCCGCGCGCAATTCGAGCTCGCCGCCCTTGGCGAGGCGGAACAAGGTGCCCGAGGCAGGACCGACCACCTGGCCGGGCTCGACCGCGCGGGTCAGCACCAATCCCGCCGCCGGGGCGCGGATCGCCAGCCGCGCGGTGCGGGCGCGGGTTTCGCCCAACTGCGCCTCGGCCACCTTCACCCGCGCGAGCGCCGCGTCGCGCGTCGCGGTGCGGCGGTCGAGATCGGCCTTCGAGATGAAGCCCCGCGCGACCAGCGTCTGCGCACGATCAAGTTCCGACTGCGCCAGCCGGGCATCGGCCTGGGCGACCGATATGCTCGCCGCGAGCTGCGCCTGGGTCTGCACCTGCACCGAGCGATCGATCGTCGCGAGCACCTGGCCGGCGCGCACCCAGTCACCAGGCTGGACGAGCACCGCATCGACCAACCCGCCCTCGCCCACGACGCCGACCGGCATGTCGACGCGCGCCGCGAGCGTTCCCGTCGCCGTCACTTCGCGCGCCACCTGCTGGCGGCCGGGGACGATGACCGTTACGCTCGGCGCCTGCGGAGCGGTGGGCGCATCGACTGGGCGGCTATGACTGGCGTACCACCACAGCAATGCCACCGCCGCGACCGCGGCGACGGCGAGGATGTACCACATCGCGCGCGAGCGCTTCGCCGGCACCTGGTCGGTCAATAACTGTGCGTCCATCAATCTGCCCGGCTCGTAATTCATCACCACGCCCTTCCAGCGCCATCGCAGCGCCCGACGCGCGATGTCTTGCTGTATTAGACTATTATGTCACCTGCCTCAAGGCCTCTCGCCGTGGCGGGCCGCCCTTACGGATTTCGGTACTTTTTGCAAGCTTTTGCCCATGCCACTCGAAACATTACGGTTTCACAAACAGCGCCCGTACGGCGGCGAACCGTTCAGCTTGTGGCGATCTACCGCCCGGCACAAGCACGCGGCGGGCGAATCGCCCGGCCGATGGAGGAACAGAGGATGCGCGGGTTGATCTGGGCGATGGCGATGGCGACGGTACCGGCGGCGGCGGCGGCACAGCTTCCTCCGGTGGGGGCCATTCTGCCCGAGGGCGCGCTGCTCGACGTGCAGGCCGAAGGCAAGGTACGGCGCGAGCCCGACCAGGCGCAGCTGAACGCGGGCGTGGTCGCGCAGGCGGCGACCGCGGCGGCAGCGATGCAGGCCCAGGCGACGCGGATGCAGGGCGTGCTCGCCGCGCTCGATCGCGCCGGAATCGCCCGCGGCGATGTGCAGACCACGCGCGTCTCGCTCCAGCCGCAATATCGCTATGCCGACAATCAGCCGCCAGCGATCACCGGCTATCAAGCGACGAGCACGGTCAGCGTGCGGTTCCGCGACATCGCCCGCAGTGGCGCCGCGCTCGACGCGCTGGTGGCGGCGGGCGCCAATCAGATCGAGGGGCCAACGCTCGGCTTCGCGGACCCCGAAGCGGTGCTCGACGAGGCACGACGCGACGCGGTGGCGCGCGCGCGGGCGCGGGCCGAGCTTTACGCCAAGGCGGCGGGGCTGCGGGTGGCGCGGATCGTGTCGATCAGCGAGGGCGGGCCGGTGCTGTCGCCGCCGATGCCCGTCGCTTACGGGCTCGCGCGGGTTCAGGCCAAGGCGGATACCGAAATTCGCGCCGGCGAGAGCGAAGTCGGCGCGACGCTGTCGGTGCGCTTCCTGCTCCAATAAAAAACGGGCCGGCACCGGGGCCGGCCCATCACCTCTGGGAGCGATTGTAATTGGTTCAGCGAACCGCGCCGCGCCGCACCAGATTGACCAGCGCGAGCAAAATGATCGCGCCAACCAGCGAAGTAATGAATGAATAGACGGTAATCCCGTCGTTGATCGAGCCGCGGAACAGCAGCCCGCCGATGAACGCGCCGATAATGCCGACGACGATGTTCAACACCAAACCCTGCTGCGCATCCGTGCGCATCACGAGGCTCGCCAGCCAACCAACAACACCGCCGACCACGAGCCACACGATAAGGCCAATGAGATCCATGACGTTTCGCCTCCACTGCCACGCCCGGACGTGGCCGGGCAGATGCGGTAGAGACGCATGGACAACGAGCCGGTTCCCATGGGAAGCCGGCCCGCTGGGCTGAACTTTGGCAAAAGGAGGGCCGCGCCGGCGGCCCGGCTCAATATTTCTGCTGGCGCTCGTAGAGCGAACGGTAGTGCTGGATGCGCGTCACGCGCAAGCCAGGCATCCCCGACCGATCGATCGCCCGCTGCCACCCGGCGAATTCCTCGACGGTAAGATTATAACGCGCGCACACTTCGTCCACTGACAGCAGCCCGCCGTTCACCGCCGCGACCACCTCCGCCTTTCGCCGCACGACCCAACAGGTCGTGCTGGGCGGCGGGAGCGAGTCGAGCGTCAGCGACTCGCCAAGCGGCCCAATCACCTTTTCCGGGCGGATCTTTTGGTTCTCGATCATTCCACAACCTCGTCAGGGCAGGGGGAGCCCCTCCAGCTCTGTCGCCAGCAATAGCAGCCGGGGTTGAACAGCTGCTGAAATGGCTGGGTAAACAAGCCCTTCATGTGTCTTGCCAGGCGATGAGCGTGCGCGCGGCGCGGGCGTTGAACGCGCCGCTGCCCGCGGGCGCGGACGTGCCGAGCGCTGCTTGCGCGGCACTGCGCGCGGTAACCGAGGCCGCTTGGCGCGCGGCGGTCGCGGCGAGCAGAATCGCCAGCGGTGGTGGGCTCCGCAACGCCTCGACAGGTTCAAATCGGGGAAAACTCAGGTCCATCGCTCTTCTCTTGACCCCCCATCTCTAGGCGGCTGTGGTGAAGGAGCGGTAAAGCGCCCTTCCGACACGTGCCCGGCGCGCCTATGTGCGCGAGCGATGGACGTGGATTTTCAGTTGGGGGCGAACCTTGCCGGGCGGCGGATCGTCGTCGCGATGTCGGGCGGGGTCGACAGTTCGGTGGTGGCGGCGCTCGCCGCGCGCTCGGGGGCGGAGGTGATCGGGATCACCCTCCAGCTCTACGATCACGGCGAGGCGGTGGGCCGCGCCGGCAGCTGCTGCGCCGGGCGCGACATCCGCGACGCGCGCGCGGTGTGCGATACGCTCGGCATCGCGCATTATGTATTCGATCATGAAAGCGCCTTCCGCGCGGCGGTGATCGACGATTTCGCCGACGAATATCTGAGCGGCCGCACCCCGATCCCCTGCATCAAGTGCAACATGGGGCCGAAATTCACCGATCTGCTGGCGCTCGCGCGCGAGCTGGGCGGCGATTGCCTCGCGACCGGCCATTATGTCCGCCGGGTCGAGGGGGCCGATGGCGCGGAACTCCACCGCGCGCTCGATCCGGCCCGCGACCAGAGCTATTTCCTGTTCGCGACGACGCGCGCGCAGCTCGATTATCTGCGCTTTCCGCTCGGCGGCCTGCCCAAGCCGCGCGTGCGCGAAATCGCCGCCGAACTCGGCCTGGGTGTCGCGGCCAAGCCCGACAGCCAGGACATCTGCTTCGTGCCTGATGGCGATTATGCGTCGCTTGTGAAGAAGCTACGACCCGAGGCGGGCGATGGCGGCGAGATCGTCGATCAGGCGGGCCAGGTGCTGGGGCGGCACAAGGGGCTGATCCACTACACCGTCGGCCAGCGGCGCGGGCTGGAGATCGGCGGCACCGCCGAACCGCTATATGTGCTGCGGCTGGAGCCGGCGACCCAGCGCGTCGTGGTCGGCCCGCGCGCGGCGCTCGCCGTGCGCGCGGCGCGGCTGGAGGGGGTGAACTGGTTGGGTGGCGATGCGGCCGCGCCGCTCACCGCCAAGGTGCGCTCGCTCGCGAAGCCGGTGCCCGCGCGGCTGGAGGGCGAGCGGCTGGTGTTCGAGGCGCCTGAATATGGTGTCGCGCCGGGCCAAGCGGCGGTGCTCTACGCTGGCGACCGGGTGCTGGGCGGCGGCTGGATCGCCGAGACCGAGGCGGCGGCGGTGGTCCCGGCCTGAAATTTTGGGTCACGTGGAGACGCGTGAGCCCAAAGCTCACGCCGGCGCCACCCGCCCGGTCCGCTCCAGCTTGCCCCAGCCGACCGACCAGCCCGCCACCGCCGATCGAATCGCACGCAGCACCACCCAGTACATCAGCTGGCGATAGGCGAAGCGCTGCGCGATCAGCAGCAGCGCCGGATAGCGTGGCTCGCGCGCGTCGAGCCGGTACGCGACCCAGCCGCACAGCACGTCGATCGCGGTGAACACCAGCCAGAAGCCGGCCATCGTCAGCACGTCGCTCTGGGTCTGCGCCCAGCCGTGCTGGCCGACTCGGATCGCGGTGTCGATCACCGAGCTGACCAGCGCGAGATCGATGAGCGGCGAGACGGCGGCGAAGAAGATCTGGAACAGCCAGGCCTGCGGCATCCCGATCCAGGCGAGCCCGCGCGGGCGCCCGGTCGCGACGACCGCCGCGTGCTTCCACAGGCATTGCAGCGTGCCGAACGCCCAGCGGTAGCGCTGCTTGGAAAGCGCGCGGAAGGTTTCGGGCGCCTCGGTCCAGGCGACGGCGTCGGTATCATAGGCCACGCGCCAGCCGGCGCGCTGGATCGCGATCGTCAGGTCCTGGTCCTCGGCGAGGGTATCCTCGGGATAGCCGCCCACCTGGTCGAGCGCCGCCTTGCGCCACGCGCCCACCGCGCCCGGCACGACCAGCATCGCATCGAACCGGGCGAGCGCGCGCCGTTCCAGATTCTGCGCGGTAACATATTCCACCGCCTGCCAGCGGGTGACGAGATTGTGGCGGTTGCCCACCTTGGCATTGCCCGCGACCGCGCCGATGCCGGGATCGCTGAACCAGCGCGCGAGCTTGGCGATGGTGTCGGGCTCGAACTGGGTGTCGGCGTCGAGCGCGATGATCACCTCGCCCCGCGCCTGGCGCAGCGCGCGGTTGAGCGCGGCGGCCTTGCCGCCATTGGCGAGCGTGAGCAGCGTGACGCGGGGATCGTCGCCAAACGCCGCGCGCACGATCGCGCTCGTTTCGTCCTTGGAGCCATCATCGGCGACGATCAGCTGCAATCCGGGATAATCGCTTGCGAGCACGCGCCGGACCGAGGCCTCGATCACCCGTGCCTCGTTATAGGCCGGGATGATCACCGACAGGCTGGGGCAATGATCGGGATCGACCGGCGCCGCGCGCCGCGCGGTGAGTGCCAGCCCCGCGATCAGCAGCGCGCGCGCGATGCCGAAGCCGATCGCCAGGAAGAAGATCCAGCGCAGCGCCACCTGCGCCATAGCCAATATGATGAAGATGCCGACATCGGCGCGCACCAGCGCCAGATCCTCGCCCTTCACGGGCGGCATCACCGCGTCGGTCGAAAGCCCGGCGAGCGTCGACACCGGCACGAAGCGATAGCCGCGCGCGTGCAGCGCATCGATGATCCGGGGGAGCGCGTCGACCGTCTGCTGCCGCTCGCCGCCGCCATCATGAAGCAACACGATATTTTGCGAATGATCGGGCTTGGGGTGCGTCACCTCGTCGATCGTGCGCGCGACGATCGCGTCGACTCCCGGGCGCTGCCAGTCATCGGGATCGGTGTGGAGCCCGATCACGGTGTAACCGAGCTGCTGCGCGATCAGCGCGGGGCCGAGTTCGTCGGCGGTGGTCGGCTCGGCGTCGCCGAAATAGGGCGCGCGGAACAGCCGTGTCGAGCGACCGACATAGGCCTGGATCAGCCGCTGGGTCGCGTTCATCTCGATCCGGCTGCCGCTGTTGCTCTCCAGCGCGAGATTGGGGTGAGTGTAGGTGTGGTTGCCCAGCTCGTTCCCCTCGGCGACGATCCGCCGCAGCAGCCCCGGATTTTCGAGCGCGTTCTCGCCCACCACGAAGAAGGTGGCGGGCACGTGCTTGGCCTGAAGGATGTCGAGGATCTTCGGCGTCCAGCTGGGATCGGGGCCATCGTCGAAGGTCAGCGCGACCAGCTTGTCGCGATCGCCGGTGCGCTCGACGACATAAGGCGTGGGCAGCGTGACGTAGCGCTCGTCGCGGATCAGCCCGCGCGAATCGAATTGCAGGGCACGCGTACCCATTTGCGGCGTGGCGGTGATTCGCAAGATCTCGCCGCTGCCCTCGACATCGACATTGGCGAGCTCGGCGATCTGGCGCAGATCGGGGCGCTGTCCGCCACGGAAGTTCTTGAGCACACGCCAGAAATCGGGGTCTTCGCTCCCCAGCCGCCACAGCGCGACGCCCGCCACCCCCATCGCCCGCACCGCGCGCAGCTGGTTCCAGGCGGTGGCGGCATCGAGCAACCACACATCGTGGTGGGTGCCCTGCTCGTCCTCATAGCCGAAGCCGGGATTGCCGCTCGCCTTATCGAACAGGATCGGGCTGCCGCTGTCATGCGCGTCGAGCCAGGCTTCCTCGATCGACTCGGCGTCGGCGGCGCCACCCTTCGGCCAATCATAGGCATAGGAGCCGACCGCGACGATCAGCTTGCCCGCGCCGATCGCGCGCACCGCCCCGCGCACCTGATCGACAAACCAAGGCTGCGAGGCGATCGGGCCGGGCGTGCCGGTCTGCCAATGCTCGTCATAGTTCATCAGGATCACCCGGTCGGCGACGCGGGCGAAATCGGGCAGGTGCCAGTCGGTATCGCCCGCGGGCACCGTCACCGCGACGAGGCGGCGCCCGGCGGGGAGCAGCGCGCGCGTTTCGGCGATCAGGCGGCGGTAATTGGCGAGCGCGCTGGGCGGGAGCGATTCGAGATCGAAGACGATCCCCTGCCCCCGTTGCGCCGTGATCGCGGCCGCCAGCGCCTGGGCAAGCTGCCGGCGCGCGACCGGCCGGGCGAGCAACCGTGCCGCGCCCGTGCCGTCCCACGCCCCTCCCGAGGCGTTCTGAACCATCGGCAGGACCACCGGGCGCCGCGCCGCGCCCGCCAAAACCCGCCCCAGCCGCGCATCGGCGACCTGGGTGAGCAATTGTTGGCCACCGGTGATGCTGAGCGTCGCCGGCGCCAGCCAATCGAGTTCGCCCAGATGCGCCTGGAGCGAGGATGCGCTGGACGGATCCCAGGGCACATAGAAGCCCAGATTGATTGCCTCGCCCTGCGCGGCGCGGTCGCGTGCGGGAAGCCAGCCGAGCCCGCGCGCATTGGCGCGCAGCCGCGATCCCACTCGGTTCAATTGCTTGCTGAGCGGCGCCGCCTGCAGCCGCTCCAGCCCCAGCGGCAGCTCGGCCTGGGCCGACACCTGGATCAGGGTGAAAGCGAAGAACAAGGCCGCGCCCACCACGAGCAGCGCCAGCGCGGCGACGGTGCGTTGGGACCAGCGTTTGCGCCCGCCGCTGGGATCGAAGAACACGGGCTTGGTCATGGCCATCCTGCCCCAAGGGCGGCATAGGGAAGCACGTGGCCTAGCCGCGCGGGCGTTGCCCGGGAATGGCACCTGCCTTACCGTTTTGTCATATAGCATGCGATACGGCCCAGCCGCGAGCGGCCATGCTCTTGGCGAACCCCCGTAATTTCCGCAGTCTCGCGTCATTTCACCGACACCGAAATCACGCTACAGCGGCTCCCGCGCGAGGGGACCCTGGTGACGGCCAAGATATTGCTGATCGAAGATGACGACGCGACCGCCGCCTATATCGCCAAGGGTCTGGGCGAAGCGGGCTTCACCGTCGATCGCGCCGATAATGGCCGCGACGGGCTGTTCCTGGCGTCGGACGGCAGCTTCGATGCGATCGTGCTCGACCGGATGCTGCCGGCGATGGAGGGAATGGCGGTGCTCGGCGCCCTGCGCGCCGCCGGGATCGCGACGCCGGTGCTGATCCTCTCCGCGCTCGGCACGCCCGAGGACCGGGTGCGCGGGCTCACTTCGGGCGCGGACGATTATCTGGTGAAGCCCTTCACCTTCGCCGAGCTGCTCGCCCGGCTCAACCTGCTGCTGCGCCGCGCGGGCGGTGGCGGGCCGGCGCCCGTCACCAAGCTCATGGTCGGCGAGCTGGAGATGGACCTGCTTGCGCGCAAGGTCCGCCGCGCCGGGCGGGCGATCGAGCTTCAACCGCGCGAGTTCCGCCTGCTCGAATATCTGATGCGCCACGCCGATCAGGTGGTGACACGCACGATGCTGCTCGAAGGCGTGTGGGACTATCATTTCGATCCCGGCACCAATGTGATCGACGTGCATATCAGCCGGCTGCGCAAGAAGATCGACGAGGGTGCGCGGCCGATGCTCCATACCGTGCGCGGCGCCGGCTATCGGCTGAGCATGGAGAGCTAAGCTGGCCGGCTGGTTCAGATCGCGCATCGCGCGCTTCGTCCTGCTCGCCTTCGGCTTTCAGCTCGCCGTGTTCGGCGGGGTGCTGCTGTTCGTCTGGCAGGCGAGCGACGCCGCGATCCGCGCCGACCAGCGCGAACGGATCGACGGCGTCCGGCGCGAGCTGATGACCCATTTCTTCGACGGCGGGATGCCGGCGCTGGTCCGCGCGGTAAACGATCAAAGCCGGCTGGGGAGTAGCGCGCGCGACCGGGTGCTGCTGCTGCTGCTCGCGGCGGACGGGCACAAGCTGGCGGGTAATCTCGCCGCCTGGCCGCGCGCGGTGCCGGCGCGCACCCGCTGGCAGGTGGTCTCCCTGCCCGGTGTCGCTGGCGACGAGCCGACCGGGGTGACGAGCTGGGAGATTCCGGGCGGCCGGCTGCTGATCGCCCGCTCGGTCGCGGCGAGCACCGGGCTCGCGCTTACCACCGAGGAGGCGGCGGCGACCGGCCTGCTGATCGGGCTGATGCTCGCGCTCGCCAGCGCCTTGATTCTCGGCCGCCTGCTCGCCGGGCAGATCGGCGCGCTGGTCGATACCACACGCGATGTCGCCGCGGGGCGGCTCGCCAGCCGTGCGCCGACCGATGGCAGCGGTGACGCCTTCGATCGGCTGGGCGCGGCGATCAACGCGATGCTCGATCGGATCGAGGGGCTGGTGTCGCAGCTGCGGATGATGACCGACGGCCTCGCCCACGATTTTCGCGCCCCCGTCACCCGGCTGCGCACCGTGGTCGATCAGGCGGCGAGCCAGACTAGTGATCCCGCCGCGCGCGCCGCGCTCGACCGGGCGATGGCGGAGGCCGACTCGCTGCTCGCGATGCTCTCCACCGCGCTGCTCATCAGTCGCGCCGAGGCGGGGATCGGACGCGACCAGTTCGAGTCGATCGACCTCGTGCCTCTGCTTGACGATCTGGCAGAGGTTTATGGTCCACTCGCGGAGGAACGCGGCTTCACGATCCGGATCGAGGCGCCGCCACACCTGACCGCGCCGGTCCACCGCCAGCTGCTGCTGCAAGCGCTGGGCAATCTGATCGAGAATGCGACGCTCTATGCCGAAGGCGGGCAGACGATCACGCTTGGCGCCGCGACGCAACCCGGCGCCGCGTGCCTGTGGGTCGCCGATGACGGCCGCGGCATCCCCCCGGAATCGCACGGCAAAGCGCTCGAACGCTTCGGGCGGCTCGATCCCGCGCGACGGCCCGGCGGATCGGGCCTGGGACTTTCCCTAGTTGCGGCGGTCGCGCATTTGCACGATGGAGGGCTGGCGCTGCGCGATAACGGACCGGGGCTGAAGGCAGTCCTGACGATCGCGACACGAAGCAGCGGCTGATGACACGGACGATCGGGGGCACCGGACGGCGCGCGGGGGCGGCGCTGCGTCGGAGTGATCGACTGTCTGCGGCTGAAGGGGCGGCGTCCGGTTCAGGGGGAGCGACCGGACGCCGCCGCACAAGGTCGCCGGCAGGGGGCAGGGCACGACGACCGTTCCGATGTAGGAACTACCATCTAGCTTTGCAGTGGGGCCGGGGTTAAATTTCGTTCATCAGTTTGATCGACGAAATCTATTGGTCGCGCCGCGCGCCGCGCCGACCAGCCGTGAGCGGACCAGTGCGTCGAGCCCGGCATAGCCGAGCCCCAGATGATCGGGGCGCACCGCCATCACATCCATGAGCGCCAATTGCCCGGAGCGCAGCCCGGCACGCCCGATCCGCGCCCAGAGCCGCGCGGTCTGCCAGCGGATCAGCTTGCGATCCTCGGCACTTGGCCGCCGTTGCGTGATAAAGGCCGCCTGCAACGCGGTCAGCGTCGCCCCGAGCTCAAGCAGCGTGGCGCGGTCGGGCACCGGCGCGCCCAGCATCACATGGCGCACGAGCAGCGCCGCCCGCGCCTCGGTGTCAGTGCCCCAAATGTCGGCGTGGCGCTCGGCGAGCACGCGGGTCGCGCTCGCCTGCATCGTATCGGTATAGCGCTGCGAAGCGCCCCCGGCATGGCGGCGATAATGGAGCAAAGGGGTGTCGATCCGCGCGATCCGACCAAAGGCGCTCAGCCGGTGATAGAGATCGAAATCCTCGGCATAGAGGATTTCAGGCCGGCTGAAGGGATCGAGCCGGCGCGCGACATCGCCGCGCACCATCACGCTCGACCAGACGAGCGGGTTGCACACCCACAGCATCCATTCGACCAGCGCGGGGGTCGTCACCGCCGGCAGCGGCGAGGGCGAGAGCGTGCCATCCTCCAGCACATCGGCGGCGCTCGCCACCAGCACGACATCGGGGTGCGCCTCCAGATAGTCGAACTGCGCGCGCAGGCGATCGGGCGCGCAAAGATCATCCTGATCGAGCGCGGCGATGTGGCGCCCACGCGCGGCGGCGAGCGCGCGGTTGCGGGTGCGCACCGGGCCTTGGTTCGCCTCGGCCTCGATCACCCGGAAGCGCGGGTCGCCGATCGCGCGCAAAACTTCCCGGGTGGTGTCGGTCGAACGATCGTCGACGATCACCACCTCGAAATCGGTCAGCGTCTGACGGCTGAGGCTCACGATCGTCTCGCCAATCAGCGACGCGCCGTTATAGGCGGCGATGATGACGCTGACGGCGGGGGTCACGCCACCGCCCGCGCGCCTTGCGTGAGCAGCTGCTCGACGATCATCAGCCCGACATCGTTCTGCCACAGCCACAGCCCGTTGGCCTGGCCGCGGAAGCTCTTCTCGCCGCCCAATCTGCCCCAGGGGACGAAGCCCGCCGCGAGCCCGATGCCATAGACGCCCGGCACCGGCGTGCCGTCCGCCGCCATCACCCGGCAATGCGGATCGACCATCGGCGCGCCGCCATCCGCCGCGAGCCGGATCGGGCGGCCGGCATAATCGCTCAGCGGCAGCGCGTGCGGGCGATAGCCGAGCGCGCCGACCACCAGATCGGCCTCGCGCAGAACCGCTTGCGCGCCGGCCTCGTCGGCGTCGATCCGGTGCAACGCGACGCGTGGATCGGGCACCCGCCCGCCAATGCCGAGCATCCGCAGCACCAGCTCGCGCGCCTCCAGCCGGAAGCCCGCGAGGCGATAGACGAAGCCCGAGACCGGGCAGATATCGTCCGGGCCGAAATCGGTGAAGCCATCGGCATGGGCGGCCTCGGCGCTGTGGTAGAAAGGCCGCAGCGGCCGGCGGTGGAGCAGGGTAATCGCGCCGGCGCCGAACGGCAGCGCGGGAATCGTCTTCAACAGCAGCGCGACGGTCGCGAGCGCGCTGGTCGAGCCGCCGACCACCGCCACCTTGGGCGCGCGCTTGGCGCTCAGGCGATCGACGAGCTTCGCCATCCCGCCCAGCGCCAGCACCTCGTCCGACGTGACCAACCGCTCGCCCGCGAGCGCGGCGAGCGGGGCGCCGGCGACGCTCGCCCGCGCGATCGGCTCGATCGGCTGATGCCCGCCGGTCGCGATCACCAGATTGTCGGCCAGCTGATCGAATTCGCGCCCGCTCGCGCGCGCGCGCAGCCGGACGCGCCAGGGGCCTTCGGGCGTGCGTTCGGCGCCAAGCACTTCATGCCCGGTCAGCACCGCGCCACCATGCTGCTCGACCAGCCCCGCAAGCCGCTCGCCGGTCACCCGCAGCAGCGGCCCGACATCGACCAAGGGCACCCCGAGCGCATCGGTGAAATTGCCCACGGTGCGCGCCGCCGGATGATCGGCGAGCGCGGCGAGCGCGGGTTCGGCATTGTCCTTCACCGCCGTCAGGAAAGTCTGGGCCGTGCTGTCGGAGGTGATCGCATAATCGCCCAACCGTCCGCGCCCGACCGCGTCGTCGCGGTCGACCAGCACCAGCCCTTGCGCCAGTCGCGGCAGCAGCCCGTGCTTGGCGGCGGCGGTGAGCATCGCGGTGCCCGCCGGCCCCGCGCCCACCACCAGCGTGCGCGCGACCGCGAAGCGCCGCGTGCGCGCCGGGAACTGGGTCACCTTGGGGGTCGCGGTGCAGGCGGCGCGGAAGCGTTCGGCGATCGCCCGCGCGTCGTCCGGCGTCATCGCATCGGTGATCGGCAACGAGACGGCGCGTGCGGCGATGCGATCGGCGACCGGGGTCGGCTCGATCAGCGCGCTCGCCTTGAAGAAAGGCTGTTCAGCCAGATGCGGGCTGAAATACTGGCCCGCCTGCACCCCGGCCTCGGCCAGCGCGGCGAGCACCATCGGACGGCGGCGCGCGGCGGCCTCCGGCAACAGCACCGGCATGAATTGCGGTGCACGGCGGCTCCCGCGCGGCGCCTGGAGCGAGAAATCGGCGAGTGCCTCGCGATACGCGGCCTCGATCGCGGCACGATTCTCCGCGACCCCGGCGAACTCGTCCAGCTTCAGCCGCGCGGTGAGCGCGAGCAGTTCGGGAAGCTTGGCATTCAGCCCCGGCATCGCCGCGCTGCGGCTCCCCGCGAAACCGAAATTGGCCATCGCGCGCAAATTGTCGATCAGCGCGGCGTTGCCCGAATGGATCAGCCCGCCTTCGGCGACCGCGAAGGTCTTGGTCGCGTGCATCGAATGGACGACGGCGAAGGGTGCGTCGGCGCCAAAGCCCTCGCCAGCATCGTCGAGCGTGCCAAGCGACGCGGCGGCATCGACCACCACGCCGATGTTGCGCGCCTGGAGCGCGGCGTAGCGATCGAGGTCGATCGCGGTGCCAAAGGTCGCATAAGGCACCACCACCGCGATCCGGCGGCCATAATGCGCGATCAGCCGCTCTTCCTCGGCGGCGCTCGCGGTCCAGTCATCGGGATCGATGTCGCAGATCAGCGGCGTCAGCCCTGCCCACAGCGCGGCATGGGCGGTCGCGGCGAAGGTGAAGCTCGGCATCAGCGCGAGCGCGCCGGGCTCGGGCAGCCAGCCGGCGGCCTGGCGAATCGCGATCATCAGCCCCAGGGTCGCGTTGGCGACGGCAAGGCTAGCGCCCCGCCCGCCGAACAGCCGCTCGGTCGCCTCGGCCTCGAACGCCTGCACCTCGGGGCCATTGTTGCTGAACTGGCCCGACGCTTCGAGCCGCGCGAGCGCTTCGGGGTGCGCGCTCAACCGCGGCGGACGCGGCGCGATCAGCGGATAGTGACGCATGCATAGCCTCCTGGAGCCTGAGGCTTAGGCGGCGGCGCGCTAAGATCGGGTTAGTGCCGGGGGTGGTGTGAGATTGTGGTTTACCAATGATTGGCGGGTGGTGCTGGCGTTTTGGTTCACGCGGAGGCGCGGCGATCGCGGAGGAAGAAGAAAGAAGGATTTGGTTCGCGCAGAGGCGCAGAGGCGCAGAGGGGACGCGGTGCCAAGGGCCAGCGCGTAGCGCCGTTCATCGACGTGATTGAAGCGCCTTCGGCGCGAAGGAAATGGGCGAGGCCCTCGGCGTCCTCCCTCTGCGCCTCTGTGCCTCTGCGCGAACTCCGTAGCTGCACGAACCGCACTTGAATCCCAAAACCTCCGCGTCTCCGCGTGAACTAAAAACGTCGGCGCGAGGGTCAAAGCTCGATCACCGCTCCCGCCGGTACGCCCGGGCCAGTCGGCACCGGGACACCCGGTTCGATCCACGCCGCATGGGCATGGCTATGCGCAATCACCTCGCGTTCGCCGGACCCCGGCCAGCCGCGCACCGACAGCAACATATGCGCGAACGCCCGGTTGGGCTCCATCGCCACCCAGGCGAGCGGCCGCTCGGCGGTCGCCCGTGTCCCTGCCGCCGCCATCGCCCGGCGGATACGCTCGGCGACGGGCTCGGGGAGATATTGCCAGACGACCGAGTGCATCAGCACCCGCGTCACGCCTTCCGCCTGCGGCTCGACAAGGCGCGCTTCGAGCCAGTCGGCCGCGTCGGCATGGGCAAGGTCCACCGGCTTCGCGCGCACCATCTCGATCGCGCGCGCCAGCCGCGCGCCCCGCTCGGGGGTCTCGGCCCAGACATAGGCGGCGAGCCGCGCCGCGACTTGGGGATCGGTCACGTCTAGTGGATTCACATCGCACCCGCGCGTCGACACGATTTCGAGCGCCTGCGGCTCGGGCGGCGGCCCGCGCCAGTCGGGGGTGATCGTCACCGCGCTGTCCGCCGGCCCCACCGCCACCCCGCCGAGCACGAAGCGGTAGCGATCGATCAGCAGGTTGAGCCCGCCGCTCGACCCGATCTCGAGCACCTCCAGTCGGGGCGTGCAGCGCTTGGCGACCGCCATGAGCCCGAGCATCAGCGCCGCCGAGCGCCCCGGCTCGTTGGTTTGCGGCGGCCCGTCGAGCCAGGGGTCGAGCGCGGCGTGATGCTCGGCGCAGACGCGGTTCACCACGGCCGCGATCGCGCCCGCTTCGGTTATCGCGCCCGCGAACACCTGGGCCAGCTCCGCATCGGCCCCCGCCCTCACCAGCGCATGCAGCCCGCCGATGAAGCGCAAGGGGAGCGCGTCCTTGGTCGGCTCGCCGGGCCAATCGAGAATACGCCGTCCGATCGTGCTCTCGCGCGACAACCCCTGCTCGATCGCCGTGCACAGCCGCGCATAGATCGGCGCGTCCATCGTGCGGCAATAATATTCCTGGATCGCGAAGGCCCCGCGATTATTCGCTTCGTCCGCCACGGCACGCTCCTATCGCGCTCAGGTTGCACCCGCTCGGCCCGCTAAGTAAAGCGGCGCCTTCCATGACCGAGCCGCTGATCCTCGCCGTCCCCAAGGGCCGCATCCTGGCCGAAGCCGTGCCGCTGCTCGCCCGCGCCGGGATCGAGCCCGAGCCCGCCTTCAGCGACGAAGCCTCTCGCGCGCTACGCTTCAAGACCAACGTCGCCGGTATCGAGCTGATCCGCGTGCGCGCCTTCGATGTCGCGACCTTCGTCGCGCATGGCGCGGCGCAGATCGGCATTGTCGGCTCGGACGTGCTGCTCGAATTCGCTTATCCCGAGCTGTACGCCCCGGTCGATCTTCGGATCGGCCCGTGCCGGCTGTCGGTCGCCGAGCCCGCCGCGCTCGCCGCGACCGATGATCCGCGCGGCTGGAGCCATGTGCGGATCGCGACCAAATATCCGCACGTCACCAAGACGCATTTTGCGGCCCGGGGCGTGCAGGCAGAGTGCGTCAAGCTCAACGGCGCGATGGAGCTGGCGCCGGTGCTCGGCCTCGCGCCGCGCATCGTCGATCTGGTGAGTTCGGGGCGGACGCTGAAGGAGAACGGGCTGGTCGAGGTGGAAGTGATCGCCGAGGTCACCAGCCGCCTGATTGTCAACCGCGCCGCCTTCAAGACCCGTGCCGAACTGGTGCCGCTGGTCGAGGCGTTTCGCGGGGCGGTGGGATGAGGGCGTTCTTTGTTAGATCCTCCCCAGCTTTGCTGGGGAGGGGAACCGTGCGCAGCACGGTGGTGGGGCGCCGCCGGGTGCGACCGTCGCTTGCCCCTCCACCATTGGCCGCGCCAATGGTCCCCGTCCCCGAGCAAGCTCAGGGAGGATTTTAGGGCTTTGCCATGATCCACCTCACCACCACCGACCCCGATTTCCCCACCCGCTTCGCCGCGCTCGTCAACGCCCGGCGCGAGGCGGACGCCGATGTCTCGCGCGATGTCGCCGTGATCATCGCCCGCGTCCGCGCCGAGGGCGACGCCGCGCTCCACGCGCTCACAGCGCAGTTCGATGGTCACGACCTTGATGAGACCGGCTGGCGGATCGACCCGGCCGAGTGGCGTGCGGCTTATGACGGGCTCGCCCCCGAATTGCGCGACGCGCTCGATCTCGCCGCCGCGCGCATCCGCGCTTATCACGCGCGCCAGCGGCCCGAGGATGCCAGCTATCAGGAAGCCGGCATCCGGCTCGGCGCACGCTGGCGCCCAGTCGATGCGGCGGGCGTCTATGTGCCCGGCGGGCGCGCGGCCTATCCCAGCTCGGTGCTGATGAATGCGCTCCCCGCCAAGGTCGCCGGCGTCGAGCGGCTGGTGATGGTGACGCCGACCCCGCGCGGCGAGGTGAACCCGCTGGTGCTCGCCGCCGCGCATGTCGCGGGGGTGGACGAGCTGTGGCGGGTGGGCGGCGCGCAGGCGATCGCCGCGCTCGCCTTCGGCACCGAGCGGATCAAGCCGGTCGACGTCATCACCGGCCCCGGCAACGCGTGGGTGGCGGAGGCCAAGCGCCAGCTTTACGGCGTGGTCGGGATCGACATGGTTGCGGGGCCGAGCGAGATCGTCGTGGTGGCGGACGGCGACAACGATCCCGTCCTCACCGCCGCCGACCTGCTGAGCCAGGCCGAGCATGATCCCACCAGCCAATCGATCCTGTTCACCGACGATGCCGCTTTCGGCGCGGCGGTCGCGGCGCAGGTGGAGGCACATCTGGCGACGCTCGCGACGCAGGCCGTGGCGCGCGCCTCCTGGGAAGCCAATGGCGCGATCATCGTCGCGCCGCTCGCCGAGGTGCCGCCCTTGGTCGACGCGCTCGCGCCCGAGCATCTCCAGCTCGCGGTCGCGGAGCCCGAGGCGCTGTTCGACCGGGTGCGCCATGCCGGCTCGGTGTTCCTGGGGCGCCACACGCCGGAGGCGATCGGCGATTATGTCGCCGGACCCAACCACGTCCTCCCCACCGGCCGCCGCGCGCGTTTCTCGAGCGGGCTGTCGGTGCTCGATTTCATGAAGCGCACCAGCTTCCTGGCGCTGGAGCGCGACGGCCTCGCCGAAATCGGCCCGGCGGCAGTGGCGCTGGCCGAAGCCGAGGGGTTGCCGGCGCACGCGCGATCGGTCGCGCTGCGGCTCAATCGGCGGGGGTAACTCGGCTCGGGAACCGGGGTGACGGGGGCGATTTCTCCAGATCGGCCCCCTACGCCACCGCCCGCTCGGCCCAGCGCGCGCGATATTCGGCCTTGAGCGCCACCTTGTCGATCTTCTCGGTGCCAAGGCGGGGGAGCGGTCCCTCGGCGAGCCAGATCTTCGCCGGCACCTTGAACTTGGCGATGCGCGCTTCGAGGAAATCGCACAGGGCCTCGGCGTCCATCACCTCGCCGGCGCGGATCAGCACCACCGCGCCGGGCACTTCGCCATAGCGCTCATCCGGCAGGCCGAACACCGCGCATTCGGCGACCGCCGGGTTCTCGTAGAGCGCGGCCTCCACTTCCTGGCACGAGATATTCTCACCGCCGCGAATGATGATGTCCTTCTTGCGATCGACGATGAACAGATAGCCGTCCTCGTCGAGATAGCCGATGTCGCCCGTCAGGAAGAAGCCGTCGGTGGTGAAGGCGGCCGCCGTGGCCTGCGGATTGTTCCAATAGCCGCGGAAGTTGCAGATCGAACGGATGGCGACCTCGCCGCGCGTCCCCGCCGGAACCGGCCGCTCATTGCCGTCGAGGATCGCCAACTCGACCAAGGGAGGCGAGGCACGGCCGGTCGAATTGGGCTTGGCGAGGTAATTGTCGCGGAAATTGCCGCAGCCGACGCCGTTGGTTTCGGTGAGGCCATAACCGATCAGCGGCTTGGCCCCGCCCATCTCTTCGTTCAGGCGCCGCACATGCTCGACCGGACGCGGCGCGCCCCCGGCGGCGAAATCGGTGACCGTCGACAGATCATAGCGCGCGCGATTGGGATGCGTCAGAATCTCATAGCTCATCAGCGGCACGCCGACGAAATAGGTCACCTTTTCGCGCTCGATCAGCCGCATCGCCTCCTCGGCGTCCCATTTGGGCATGAGGACCAATTTCCGCCCCATCGCGAAGCTTTGCAGGAACACGGGGACTTCGGCGGTGACGTGGAACAGCGGCACGTTGAGCAACGTCGCGTGCTCGGTGGGCGCGCTGCCGCCCTCTTGCGAGAGGATCGCGAACATGGTGAGCGCGCTCGTCAGATAGTTGAACACCGCCTGCGTCACCGCGCGGTGATCGCTATACGCGCCCTTGGAGCGGCCAGTGGAGCCGCTGGTGAACAGGATCGTCGCGAGATCGTCCGGCCCCAGTATCGGCAACGCGGCATCGTCGCGCCCGCGCTCGGTCAGCCTGGCGAGCGCCTGGGCGAGCGGCAGGCGATCGTCGATCGCGACCACCTCGGCCCCGACCCCGGTCGCCTCGGCCAGGCGCTGCGCGCGCGGCGCATCGGCGAAGACCAGCCGGCATTCGACATCGGCCACCGCCTCGGCCAGCTCGCCCGCCTGCCACCAGCCGTTGAGCAGGGTCGCGACGCCGCCCGCCATCAGCACCCCCATGTAGAGCGCGATCCAGCTCGGCGAATTGCGCATCGCGATGCCGACCCGGTCGCCCTTCGCCACGCCGAACCCGCTCACCAGCGCGCGCGCGACATTCTGGGCGATGGCGTACACCTCGGCGAAGCTCAGCCGCTCCTCGCCCGCCACCAGGAAGGTCTTGTCGCCATGCTGCTGGCAGAAATGCGCGAAATAGTAAGAAAGCGCGGGCGGCGCGGTGGCAATCGCCGGATAATCGCGCCCGTCACGCGTCACCGAGGTCAGCGGCAGCTGGCCCCCCGGCGCGGTGAGCGCGGCGAGCACCGCATCCATGCGCTGGTCGAGCACTGACGGCATCACTCTCTCCTCTTGGTCTTATGCGTTGCGCCCCTTATGGAGGCGGCGCAGCCTGGGGAAAAGCCTTGATCCTGTCTCTCGTCGCCGCCGCCGACCGGCACCTGCGTTTCACCGATCTGGGCATCGATCCCGTCGCGATCCCGATCCGGCTGGGCAGCTTCGCGTTCGACATCAAATGGTATTCGCTCGCCTATATCGCCGGCATCCTGATCGGTTACTGGTACATGCTCAAGCTGATCGCGCAGCCCGGCGCGCCGATGGCGCGGCGCCATGCCGATGATCTGGTGTTCTATGCGACGATCGGGATCATCGCCGGCGGGCGGCTGGGCTATGTGATCTTCTACGCGCCCGAGATGTTCCTGAGTCCGCTCAAGATCATCCGGCTGTGGGACGGGGGGATGAGCTTTCACGGTGGCGCGATCGGCACCTCGATCGGGATCATCCTGTTCGCCCGCGCGCACAAGCTCGATTGGCTGCGGGTGCATGATTATCTCAGCTGCTGCGTGCCGTTCGGCCTGTTCTTCGGGCGCATCGCCAATTTCGTGAATGGTGAGCTGTGGGGCAAGCCGAGCCAGGTCGCCTGGGCGATCGTCTTCCCGCGCACCCCGGCGGACGTGCCGCGCCATCCGAGCCAGCTCTACGAGGCGGGGTTGGAGGGCATCCTGCTGTTCGCGCTGCTTTGGTTGGCGTTCTGGCGAACCAAGGCGCGCTATCAGCCGGGGCGACTGACCGGGCTGTTCATGGGGGGCTATGGCGTCGCGCGCTTCATCGTCGAATTCTACCGCGAGCCCGACGCCCAATTCTACGATCCGAACAACGCCTTTTACGGCCTGTACGATGTGCTGCTGGTGAAGAGCGGCGTGCATATGGGCCAATGGCTGTGCGTGCCGATGATCCTGGGCGGCGCTTATCTGATCGCCACCGCCAAGGGCCGCCGTCAGCGCGTCGAAAGCATCGCCGGGCAGCAGAGCGTCGCATGAGCAGCGCCGAGCCGCTGCTCGCCGAGCGGCTGGCGCGGGCGATCACGCTGGCCGGGCCGATCTCGGTCGCGCAGTATATGGCTGCGGCGAACGGCCATTATTACGCGACCCGCGACCCGCTGGGGCAGGACTTCATCACCGCGCCGGAGATCAGCCAGATGTTTGGCGAGCTGATCGGGCTGTGGCTCGCCGATCTGTGGGACCGCGCCGGGCGACCCGACGCCGCCTATGTGGAGCTTGGGCCGGGGCGCGGAACGCTTGCCGCCGATGCGCGGCGGGCGATGGCGAAAGCAGGGTTCGCGCCGCCCGTCCATTTCGTCGAGACGAGCCCCGTATTGCGCGCGGCGCAAGCCGAGCGGGTGGCGGATGCCGCATGGCACGACAGCATCGAGACGCTTCCCGATGACGTGCCGCTGCTGATCGTCGCCAACGAGTTTTTCGACGCGCTGCCGATCCGGCAGTTGGTGCGCGGTCGCGACGCATGGCACGAACGGCTGGTCGCCTGCCAGGACACACTGTTCCTGCCGATCGCGGGCGATCCGGTGCCGGAGGCGATCATCCCCGAACCGCTACGCCCCGCCCCGCCCGGCGCGGTGATCGAAACCAGCCCGGCGAGCGTCGCGATCGCCCGCGCGCTGGCCGAGCGGTTGGCGCGGCAGGGCGGCGGGTTGCTGGCGGTCGATTACGGCTATGAGGGGCCCGCGCTTGGTGAGACGCTGCAGGCGGTGCGCGCCCATGCCTTCGTCAACCCGTTCGAGGCGCCGGGAGAGCATGACCTGACCGCCCATGTCGACTTCGCGACGCTCGCTGCCGCGCTCGCGCAGGGCGGGGCAGTGCCGCACGGGCCGGTGACGCAAGGCGCCTTCCTGACGACGCTCGGCATCGACGCGCGCGCGGCGGCGCTTGGCCCGGCGGTATCGGCGGACCGGGATCGGCTGGTAGCGCCGGACCAGATGGGGCAATTGTTCAAGGTGCTGGCCGCGACCGCCCCCGGCTGGCCGCGACCGGAGGGGTTTGCATGATCGAACGGCTCGCCCAACCAGACGATGCCGAAGCGCTCTCGACGCTCGGCAAGGAGACTTTCGTCGAAACCTTCGGCCATCTCTACACGCCCGAAAACCTCGCCGCGTTCCTCGAAAATCACGCGCCCGAGCGCTGGGCCGAACAGCTCGCCGATCCCGCTTATGCGATCCGCGTCGCCGAGGCCGAGGGGCGACCGATCGCCTATGCCAAGCTCGGCCCGCCCTCGCTGCCCTTCACCCCCCAAGGGCACCCGATCGAGCTACGCCAGCTTTACGTGCTGAAGCCCTGGCACGGCTGCGGGCTCGCCGCGCGGCTGATGGAGTGGACGATCGCCGAAGCCCGCGCGCGCGGCGCCGACGAGCTGTACCTGTCGGTCTTCACGGACAATCACCGCGCCCGACGCTTCTATGAGCGCTACGGCTTCGAATTCGTCCGGACCTATGCCTTCATGGTCGGCAGCCACGCCGACGAGGACCATATCATGCGGCTCGCGCTGTGAGCGTCGAGGTCATCCGGGCGGACGCCCTTTACGGCGTAAAGCACGGCTTTCTCGGCCGGCGCGGCGGGGTTTCGAGCGGGGTCCATGCCGGGCTCAACGTCGGCACCGGCTCGGCCGACGAGGCGGCGGCGATCGCGGAGAACCGGGCGCTGGCCGTCGACGCAGTCGCGCCGGGGGCGACGCTGGTGACGGTCTATCAAATCCATTCAGCCGAGGTGGTGACCGTGGTCGCGCCGATCGATTTCGACGAGCGCCCGCGTGCCGACGCGATGGTGACGGCGACGCCCGGGCTCGTGCTGGGCATCCTCACCGCCGACTGCGCGCCGGTGCTGCTTGCTGACGCGCAAGCGGGCGTGGTCGGCGCGGCCCATGCCGGCTGGAAGGGCGCCTTCGCGGGGGTGTGCGAGGCGACGGTCGAAGCGATGGTCGCGCTCGGCGCGGATCGCGCGCGGATCGCCGCCGCGATCGGCCCCTGTATCGCCCGTGCGAGCTATGAGGTGGACGATGCGTTCTTCGCCCGCTTCGCCGAGGCGGACCCGGCGACCGAGCGCTTCTTTTCCCCCGGCCGCGCCGGGCATCATCAGTTCGACCTCGAAGGCTATGTCGCGTCACGCCTTGCCGCCGCCGGCGTCACCCGGATCGAGGCGCTGGGGCTCGACACCTATGCCGACGAAGACCGCTTCTTCAGCTATCGCCGCGCGACGCACGCGCGCGAAAGCAGCTATGGCCGGCAGATCAGCCTGATCGGGCTTTAGCACCACGCCGCGGGGCATGGCGGCAAACGGTTTCGCGCGTTACTAGGGGCGCATCATCCCCAGGGAGCATCCCATGACTCAGGAAACCGAAGCCGATCTCACCGGAGCCGTCGCGCGCGCGCGGCCCAAGCCCGATGTCGATCAGATCAACGGCCGCAAGCTGAAGCCCGCGACGTTGATGATGGGGCATGGCTTCGATCCGATGCTCTCAGAAGGCTCGCTCAAGCCGCCGATCTTCCTCACCTCGACCTTCGTCTTCCCCAACGCCGCCGCCGGCAAGCGCCATTTCGAGGGTGTGACAGGCAAGCGCCCGGGCGGCGCCGAGGGGCTGGTCTATTCGCGCTTCAACGGCCCCAATCAGGAAATCCTCGAGGATCGGCTGAGCGTGTGGGAAGAGGCCGAGGACGCGCTCACCTTCTCCTCGGGCATGTCGGCGATCGCGACTCTGTTCCTGTCGCTGGTCCGGCCGGGCGACACGATCGTCCACTCCGGTCCGCTCTACGCCGCGACCGAGACGCTCATCGCGCGCGTGCTCGGCCGGTTCGGTGTGCATTTCCTCGATTTTCCGGCGGGCGCCACCCGAGCCGAAATCGACGCGGTGCTGAGCAAGGCGGCGTCGGGCCGGGTCGCGCTGATCTATCTCGAAAGCCCCGCCAACCCCACCAACGCGCTGGTCGATGTGGAAGCCGTTGCCGCCAGCCGCGACGCGATCTTCGCCAATGCGGCGGAAAAACCGCCGATCGCGATCGACAACACTTTCCTCGGGCCGCTGTGGCACCAGCCGCTGAAGCATGGCGCCGATATGGTGGTGTACAGCCTCACCAAATATGCCGGCGGCCATTCGGACCTGGTCGCGGGCGGTCTGCTCGGCTCCAAGGCGCAGATCGATGTCGTGCGGCTGATGCGCAACACGATCGGCACGATCACCGATCCCAACACCGCCTGGATGCTGCTGCGCAGCCTGGAGACGCTCGAGCTGCGGATGACGCGTGCGGGCGAGAATGCCGCCAAGGTCTGCGCCTTCCTGCGCGATCACCCCAAGGTCGAGCGCGTCGGCTATCTGGGTTTCCTGGAGGACGGGCCGGACGCGCGCCAGGCCGACATCTATCGCCGCCACTGCACCGGGGCTGGCTCAACCTTCTCGCTCTATCTGAAGGGCGGCGAGGCGGAGGCGTTCCGCTTCCTCGACGCGCTCAAGATCGCCAAGCTCGCCGTTTCGCTCGGCGGAACCGAGACGCTCGCCAGCCATCCCGCGGGGATGACACATTTGTCGGTGCCCGAGGCCCGCAAGGCCGCCTTGGGAATCACCGACAATCTGGTGCGCATCTCGATCGGGGTGGAGGATCCCGAGGATCTGATCGCCGATTTCGAGCAGGCGCTCGCGGTGGTGTAAGCGGGGGGACGGCCGGTAGGCTTCGCTGCCACCCACCCCAACCCCTCCCTTTCAGGGAGGGGCTCCAGCTCGTCTTAAACCCCCCTCCCTGACAGGGAGGGGCCGGGGGTGGGTCGATTAAGCACGCAACGTTCCGCTACTCGAACAGCCCCTCCTGCGCCCCCGCCGGCGGGTTCAGCCCCAGATGCTTCCACCCGAGCGGGTTCAGGCACCGCCCGCGCGCGGTCCGCGCGATCAGGCCGAGCTGGATCAGATAGGGCTCAATCACTTCCTCGATCGTGTCGCGGGGTTCGGAAAGGCCGGCGGCGAGCGTCTCCACCCCGACCGGGCCGCCGCGATAGACATCGGCGATCATCGTCAGATAGCGGCGATCCATCGCGTCGAGCCCCAGCGCATCGACCTCCAGCCGGGTGAGCGCGCGGTCCGCGAGCGCGGCATCGACGATCGCGACGCCCGCGACATCGGCGAAATCGCGCACCCGGCGCAGCAATCGCCCGGCGATGCGCGGCGTGCCCCGTGCGCGGCCCGCGATCTCGCGCGCACCGTCGGGCGCGATGCCAAGCCCGAGCAGTCCGGCGGCACGCGTCACCACCCGTTCCAGCTCGTCGACCGTGTAGAAGTTGAGCCGCACCGGAATGCCAAAGCGATCGCGCAAGGGCGTGGTGAGCAATCCCTGCCGCGTCGTCGCGCCGACCAGCGTGAAGCGCGGCAGGTCGATCCGCACCGACCGCGCCGATGGTCCCTCGCCGATCATCAGATCGAGCGCGCGGTCCTCCATCGCCGGATAGAGCACTTCCTCCACCGCGGGCGGCAGGCGGTGAATTTCGTCGATGAACAGCACATCGCCTTCCTCCAGATTGGTGAGGAGCGCGGCGAGATCACCCGACTTGACGATCACCGGGCCGGATGTGGCGCGGAATCCGACCCCCATTTCACGCGCGATGATCTGCGCGAGCGTCGTTTTGCCGAGCCCGGGGGGACCGAAGAACAGCACATGATCAAGCGCCTCGCCCCGCGCCTTGGCGGCGGCGATGAACACCCGCAGATTCTCCCGCGCCGCCTGCTGGCCCACGAAATCGGCGAGCGTTTTGGGGCGCAGCGCCGCATCGGCGTCTTCGGGTTGGCGAGCGGGGGTCGTGAGGGGGTTCACGGTCATCGCGGCGCGATCAACGCGATGCGATTGCCTTCGCTGTCTTCGACTTCGGCGACGAACCCGGCTGGCCCAATCGCCTTCTTCTCATAGAGGATTTTCGCGCCAAGGGTGCGGGCGCGTGCCAGCGTCGGGTCGATCTCGGCGACCCGAAAATAAACGATCGCTCCTGCCTTGGCGGGCACATAGACGTCGCCACGCACCAGCGCGCCGCTCGCCCCCTCAGCGCCCGCCTCTGCGGGGAACAACGCCATCTCATAGCCGTCGATCCGCTCGCGCTCGAACGTGAGCCCTAACAAGGCGGTGTAGAAGGCGGTCGCGCGATCCAAATCGTGGACCGGCAATTCGACATAAGCGATCGGGTTGGCGCTGGCGGGCGTGGACATGGCGCCACTAGGCGCGGCCACGAGCGGTGCCGTCAAGCCGAATAGGAGCGCGAACATTCCGCCGATCATCCGTCCGCCATGGATCAACCGCGCGCGGCGACGGATGGCGCCGTTGCGTTGATCGCTGATCCTTCCTGCCATCCCGGGGTCGAGACGCGCCATGCCGGGCCTCCTAAAAAACCGATGATCGCTGCGCTGTGTTAACGGTGCGGCGGCGCGCGCGCCAGTGTGGCCAGGCGCCCGGCTCTGCCGAACAAATTGCGCCAGCTTGCCGGGAACAGCCTTTAATCCAAGCGGTTAGAGGCATCGCACACTAGGAGAGCCCAGATGCCCAAGCGTTTCACCGCGACCGAGAATGCAATCGAGAAGGGCCTGGAGAACACCAGCCCGAAGCAAGGCGCCAAGCTGGTGCGCGAATGGCTGGGCGAGGTCGAAAAGCTCGATCTGCCCGGTGCCAAGGGATTGCACGGCGATCTGCAAAAGCTCGCGACCGAGCTTGAAAAGGACGACGCCGATCCCACGAAGATCGAGAAGTTGCTGGGCAAGCTCGGGCCAGCCACGGTGAAGCTCGCCGATCGTTGCGATGACGAGAAGGTTAGCGAGAAGGTCCGCGCGCTCGGCGAGGCACTGGTTGATTCGGGCGAAGAAAGCGCCGACGACCACGAGACGGTCGGCGCGAAGTAATCATCGTGCGGCTTTTTTCAGCGCGAGCCGGACGAGCGCGTCTAGGCTCGCGCCCTCGCCCAGATCTTCGCTCGCTCGCCCGACCGCGGCGCTTGCCTCGGCGGGCTTGAAGCCGAGATTGAGCAACGCGGAGATGGCGTCATTGGTCGCGCCGGCGGCTGGCATCGTGCCAGACGCTGCCGGTCCGAGCGCGGGACCGGCGGCGTCCTTCAATTCGCGAACGATCCGCTCGGCAAGCTTAGGTCCGACCCCGTTGGCGCGCGCCACCATTGCCTTGTCCTGCGCCGCCACCGCCCGCGCCAGCTCATCGGGCGCGAGCGTCGACAGGATCGCGAGCGCCACCCGCGCGCCCACCCCCTGAACCCCGGTGAGCAGCCGGAACCAGTCGCGCTCGGCCGCGCTCGCGAAGCCCACCAGCCGCATGAAGTCCTCGCCCACCAGCAATTCGGTGTGGAGCAGCACCGCTTCCCCAACCGGACCGATGCTCGCCAGCGTCTTGGCCGAGCAATTGACCTGTAGGCCAATGCCAACAAGCTCGACAACGGCATGGTCGACGCCGGTCGCGACCAGCCGGCCTTTGAGATACGCGATCATCCCCGCTTGCTAATCCGCGTGTCGCGGCGACGCCAGCCTATTGCGCCTAGGCGGTGCGCCAGCATCACGCTATCAGCCGCGCTTCGGATCAAGGGGATGGGTATGACCGCGATCAAGCGCGCGCTGCTGTCGGTTTCGGACAAGACGGGAATCGTGGCGCTGGGGCAGGCGCTTGCCCGGCACGGGGTCGAGCTGGTGTCGACCGGCGGCACCGCGCTGGCGCTGCGCGACGCGGGACTCGCGGTGATCGAGGTCGCCCAACTCACCGGCTTTCCCGAGATGATGGACGGCCGCGTCAAGACGCTCCATCCCAAGGTCCATGGCGGCCTGCTTGGCTTGCGCGACGCGGCCGATCACCAGGCGGCGATGGCCGAGCACGCCATCGCGCCGATCGATCTGGTGGTGGTGAATCTCTATCCGTTCGAGGCGACCGTCGCCAGGGGCGCCGAGCGCGCCGAGATCATCGAGAATATCGACATCGGCGGCCCGGCGATGATCCGATCGGCGGCGAAGAACCATGAATTCGTGACAGTGCTTACCGATCCCGCCGATTATGCCGCGCTCATCGCCGAACTCGATGCCCAGGACGGCGCGACCACGCTCGACACCCGACGCCGCCTCGCCGCACGCGCCTATGCGGCGACCGCTGCTTATGACGCCATGATCGCGAGCTGGTTCGCCTTCGCCGATCAGGGGGAGGCCTTCCCGCCGACGCTGCCGCTGATCCTGCAGGCGCCGGCGGTGTTGCGCTATGGGGAGAACCCGCACCAGCGCGCCGCCTTCTACGCGCATCGCGGCCCCGCCGTGCGCGGTATCGGCCAGGCGCGCCAGGTGCAGGGCAAGGAACTGAGCTACAACAACTATAACGATGCCGACGCCGCGCTCGAGCTCGTGAGCGAGTTCAAGCATGACGATCCGGCGGTGGTGATCGTGAAGCACGCCAACCCGTGTGGCGTCGCCCGCGCGGGGACGATCGCCGAGGCGTATGCAGCGGCGCTGGCGTGCGATCCGGTGTCGGCGTTCGGCGGGATCATCGCGGTCAACCGACCGCTCGACGCCGCGACGGCCGAGGCGATCACGGGGATCTTCACCGAAGTCGTGGTCGCGCCCGATGCCGACGCAGCGGCGCTAAAGATTTTCGCCGCCAAGAAGAATCTGCGCCTGCTGCTGACGGGCGACTTGCCCGAACCCAAGCGGTCGGGGCTCGCGATCAAGTCGATCATCGGCGGATGGCTGGTGCAATCGCGCGACAATGGCGCGCTCGACCGCGACGCGCTGAAGCTGGTGACCAAGCGCCCGCCGAGCGAGCAGGAGCTCGCCGATTGCCTGTTCGCCTGGACGGTCGCCAAGCATGTGAAGTCGAACGCGATCGTCTATGCGAAGGACGGCGCGACCGCGGGCATCGGCGCGGGGCAGATGAACCGGCTCGAATCGGCACGGATCGCGGCGTGGAAGGCCGAGGACGCCGCCGCCAAAGCCGGCTGGTCCACGCCGCGCACCCATGGGTCGGCTGTCGCCTCGGACGCTTTCTTCCCCTTCGCTGACGGCTTGCTCGCGGCGATCGCAGCGGGGGCAACGGCAGTGATCCAGCCCGGCGGCTCGATCCGCGACGAGGAAGTCATCGCCGCCGCCGATGCGCATGGCGTGGCGATGCTCTTCACCGGGATGCGGCACTTCCGGCATTGAGGGTAGGATCACGCGAAGACGCCAAGATACTGCTCGATTGCGGCGGAAGTGCCTGACCAAGAGCAGCAATTTTCCCCTTCCCCGGCGAAGGCCGGGGCCCAGCCGCGCGGCAGATGGATAGCGCGCGCTCCCGTTGCCACTGCGCGCGATACTAGGCCCCGGCTTTCGCCGGGGAAGGAAAACAGCGAGGTCCACGAAGCGGATGCGCAGCGGCTTTTTCGCGCTTTCGTGTGCGGCCCTCAGCCGACCACTTCCCGCAGCGCCGCCATCAGGCCGCGGGTCTCGTCCTCGGTGCCGATCGTCATGCGCAACCCGTGCGGCAGGCCCTGCCCGGGCAGCCAGCGGACGATATAGCCCCGCTCGAGCAAGCCATGATACGCCACTTCCGCGCTCACCGCGCCCTCGAACAGCACCAGCACGAAATTGGCCTTGCTGGGGATCGCCCGTAGCCCCGCATTGCCCAGGCTCGCGATCTGCTCGGCGAACCACGCCCGCCACTTGGCGTTATGCGCGCGGGCGTGCGCGACGAAGCCCTCGTCCGCCAGTGCCGCCACCGCCGCCTCTTGCCCGGCAGTGGTGACGTTGAAGGGCAGGCGGATGCGGTGCAGCGCCTCGATCACCTCGGCGCTCGCATAGCCCCAGCCGATCCGCTCGGCGGCGAGGCCATAGATTTTGGAGAAGGTGCGAGTCACCAGCACGTTGACCGCGGTCTTCGCCAGCTCCAGGCCGTGATCATCCTCGTCGGGCTCGAGATATTCGGCATAGGCTTGATCGAGCACGAGCAGCACATCGCCGGGGAGCGCCGCGTGCAGCCGGGCGATCTCGGCGCGCGGGGCGAAGGTGCCGGTCGGGTTGTTCGGGTTGGCGAGGAACACGATCCGCGTCCGCTCGGTGATGCTGGCGAGCACCGCGTCGATATCGGTCGCATAATCCTTGTCCGGCGCGATCACCGGCGTCGCGCCGACCCGCCGCGCGGCGATCTCATACACCGCGAAGCCGTAGCGGACGAACACCACCTCGTCCCCCGGCCCGGCGAACGCGCCCGCGGCCAGATGGAGGATATCATCGGAGCCGGTGCCGTAGATCACCCGCGCCGGATCGAGCCCGTACTTCGCCGCCACGGCCTCGCGCAGGATGGTAGCGCCGGGGTCTGGGTAGCGATCAAGGCTCCCCCGCGCTTCGGCGAGCGCCGCACGCGCGCCCTCGGGCGTGCCGAGCGGGTTTTCGTTGGAGGACAGCTTGGCCTTCACCGCCACGCCATCGACCTTCGACTTGCCGGGAACATAGGGGGCGATCGCCATCACCCAGGGCTTGGCTTGGGGCTTGCTCATGGCCTGCGCCCCTAGCGCGATTGACAAGCCGGGCGCCAGCCCCCTAGCCGCCAAGCGATGAGCGATGGACGTTTCGGGCTCGCCCGGCGGGTGACTTTGGCGGGGCCGCTCCCGCTCGACGCGGGAAGCAGCCTCGCGCCGCTCGACATCGCGTACGAAACCTATGGCGCGCTCAACGCCGCCGGCGACAACGCCGTCCTCATCTGCCACGCGCTCACCGGCGACCAGCATGTCGCGAGCACCCATCCGATCACCGGCAAGCCGGGCTGGTGGCACCGGATGATCGGGCCGGGCAAGCCGATCGACCCCGCGCGCCACCTGATCATCTGCGCCAATGTGCTCGGCGGCTGCCTCGGTTCGACCGGCCCGGCGAGCCTGGCGCCCGACGGCGCGCGTTACGCAATGCGGTTCCCGGTCATCACCATCGCCGATATGGTACGGGCGCAGGCGCTGCTGCTCGATCATCTGGGCATCGAGACGCTCGCGGCGGTGGTCGGCGGATCGATGGGGGGGATGCAGGCGCTCGGCTGGGCATCGCTCTTTCCGCAGCGCGTGCGGACGTGCGTCGCCATCGCCACCACCGCGCGCCACACCGCGCAGAACATCGCCTTTCACGAGGTCGGCCGCCAGGCGATCATGGCCGATCCCCACTGGCAGGGTGGTGACTATTATGGCGCCGAGCCGCCAGCGGCGGGCCTCGCGGTGGCGCGGATGGCGGCGCACATCACTTATCTCTCCGAAGCCGGGCTCACCGAAAAATTCGGCCGCCGGCTCCAAGCGCGCGAGGCCAAGAGCTTCGGCTTCGACGCCGATTTCCAGGTGGAAAGCTATCTGCGCCATCAAGGGCTGAGCTTTGTCGATCGCTTCGACGCGAACAGCTATCTCTACATTACTCGCGCGATGGACTATTTCGACCTCGCCGAGCCGCATGGCGGGCAGCTCGCCCGCGCTTTCGCTGGCGCCCGCGCGACGCGCTTCTGCGTGGTGAGCTTCGATACCGACTGGCTCTACCCGACCCCCGAATCGCGGCTGATCGTTCAAGCCTTGAACGCCGCCGGCGCGCCGGTGAGCTTCGTCGAACTGTCGAGCCCGTTCGGGCACGACGCCTTCCTGCTCGATGCGCCCGAGCTCAACCGGGTGGTGAGCGGTTTTCTGGGAGCGCCGGCATGAACGACGTTGAACTGTGCGACGACAAGGCGCGGCTTGATGTCGATCGCATTCATGGCTGGCTGGCGGGCAGCTATTGGTCGCCCGGGATCACGCGCGAGCGGGTGGAGCGCGCGATCGCGAACTCGCACTGCCTGGGCGCCTATCGCGGCGGCGACCAGATCGGCTTCGCGCGACTGATCAGCGACCGCGCGACCTTCGCCTGGCTCGCGGATGTGTGGGTCGATGAAAGCGCGCGTGGCCAGGGGCTGGGTCGGCGGCTGGCCGCGTGGTTCGTCGATCAGGCCGATTACGGCGATCTGCGCCGCATCGGGCTCACGACGCGCGACGCGCACGGCGTCTATGCCGCGCTCGGCTTCCGCCCGCTGATGCGCGCCGATTATTATATGGAGCGGATCAGCCCCGAACTCGCCCGGGTCTATGCCGGGCAATGAGCCTGCGTCCCGACCTCGCGATCATCGCCGCCAATGTCGCAGCCGGCGCGCGGGTGCTCGACGTGGGCTGTGGCGACGGCGCGCTGATGGCCGCGTTGCGCGACGAGCGTGGGGTGGATGCGCGGGGGCTGGAGCTCGATGCGGGCAATGTCGCCGCCGCCGTCGCGCGCGGGCTCGCGGTGGTGCAGGGCGATGCCGACCGTGATTTGAGCGCCTACCCCTCGGCGAGCTTCGACTATGCGATCCTGAGCCAGACGCTGCAGACGACGCGCGCCCCCGATCGCGTGCTGGCCGAGCTGCTGCGGATCGGGCGCCGCGCGTTCATCTCCTTCCCGAACTTCGCGCATTGGCGCGTGCGGCTTTCGCTGCTCACGACCGGGCGGATGCCGGTGACGCGGTTGCTACCCGAACGCTGGTACGACACGCCCAACATCCACCACCTGACGATCGAAGATTTTCGCGCCCTTGTCGCGGCGCAAGGTGTGACGGTGGAGCAGGCGTGGTTCCTGGCGGGCGACCAGGCGTGCGGCGCGGCGGGGGCGAACTGGTTCGCGGAACATGCGGTGTTTTTGGTGCGGGGATAGACTCCCGCAGATGTTGCTAGAGAAGCATGGAAACCGGCCTTCGGCTGGCGCTCCGCACCTTCACCAGTTTCGTCAATCGCTCAAAACGGCACGTCATCATCCAGGTCGTCCGGGAATCCGCCGCCCCCGCCGAAGCCGCCACCCGAGCCACCGCTGCGGCCGCCCGAGCCGCCGCCAAACCCGCCGCGATCCTCGCTGAAGCCGCCGCGACCGCCGCCGCTCCGACCAGCGCCGAAATCATCGCCATAGTCGTCGCCGCCGCTCGAACGGCCACCACCACCCGCGCCGGGCGCGCCATCGAGCATCGTCAGCGTGCCGTTATAGGGGCGCAGCACCACTTCGGTCGTGTAGCGGTCCTGCCCGTTCGCGTCCTGCCATTTGCGCGTCTCGAGCTGGCCCTCGATATACACCTTGCTGCCCTTGCGCAGATAGCGCTCGGCGACGCCGGCCAGGCTTTCGTTGAAGATCGCGACCGAATGCCATTCGGTGCGCTCCTTGCGCTCGCCCGAAGTACGGTCCTTCCAGCTTTCCGACGTGGCGATGCGCAGGTTCACCACCTTGCCGCCGTTCTGGAAGCTCTTCGTCTCGGGGTCGCGCCCCAGATTGCCGACCAGGATCACCTTGTTGACGCTGCCCGCCATAACATCCTCTCAAAGCCCTGCGGCGACCGCCAGCCAATAGGTCGCGCCCGAAAAGGCGTAGGCCAGCGCGAACAAATAGCCAACCATGAATGCGGGCCATTTCCAGCCATTGGTCTCGCGCCGGGTGACCGCGATCGTCGAGATGCACTGCGGCGCGAACACGAACCACATCAGGAAAGCGAGCGCCGTGGGGAGCGACCAGCGGCGCTTGAGCGCATCCGTGATCGCCGCCTGCCCCGCCGCGCTGTTCTGATCGGCGCTTACCGCATAGACGGTGCCGAGCGCCGCGACCGAAATCTCGCGGGCGGCGATCGCCGGGATCAAGGCCAGCGTGATATCGCGATCGAACCCGATCGGCTTGGTGACGATCGCGGCGGTGTTGGCAATCCGTCCCGCGACCGAATAGTCGACCGGGTTCACCGTGCTCTCCGCCGGCGGCTTGGGATAGCTGAGCAGCAGCCACAGCACGATCGTGGTGCCCAGGATGATCGTCCCCGCCCGGCGCAAAAAGCTGTAGGCGCGGGTCCACAGCCCCAGCGCCACGTCGCGCGCGCGCGGCAGCTGATATTTGGGCAGCTCCATCATGAAGCCCGACGAGGCGCCCTTGGTCACCGTCCGCCGCAGCACCAGCGCGGCGACGAACGCACCGACGATGCCAAGGATATACAGCGTAAACATCACCAGCCCCTGCAGGCCCACGCCGGGGATGATGCGCGTGTTGGGGATCAGCGCGCCGATCACCAGCGTGTAGACGGGGAGCCGTGCCGAACAGGTCATCAGCGGCGCGATCAGGATCGTCGTCAGCCGGTCCTTCTCATCCTCGATCGTGCGCGTCGCCATGATGCCGGGCACCGCGCAGGCGAAGCTCGACAGCAGCGGGATGAACGCCCGCCCCGAAAGCCCCGCCGCCGCCATCAGCCGGTCCATCAGGAACGCGGCGCGGACCATATAGCCGCTCGCCTCCAGCAGCAGGATGAACAGGAACAGGATCAGGATCTGCGGCAGAAACACGATCACCGCGCCGACGCCGGCGATGATCCCGTCGGCGATCAACCCGCGGACGAACCCCTCGGGCAAGGCGGCCGAAACCGCACGCCCCGCATCGGCGAACAGCGCGTCGAGCGCGTCCTGCGGCACCGTCGCCCAGCTGAACACCGCCTGGAACATCAGGAACAGAATTGTCAGCAGCAGCGCCGTGCCCCAGACCGGATGCAGCGCCACCGCGTCGAGCGCATGGGTGATCCGCCGGGTCGGGGTTTCGCTGACGATCACGTTCCGCGCGATCGTTCGCGCGCGCTGCTGGAGCGCGCGCAGATCAGCGGCGGGCGGCGTGTCGCTCGCGCGCAGCCGCACCGCGCCGCTTGTCCCCAGCGCAGCCGCGAGCGCCTCGCGCAAGGCGTCGAGCCCGCGCTTGCGGACCGCGATGGTGGACACCACCGCGACGCCCAGCTCGGCGGCGAGTCGCTCGGGCGAAAGCATCAGCCCGTCGCGCTCGGCGAGATCGACCATGTTGAGCGCGACCACCACCGGCATTCCGAGCGCGATCAACTGGAGCGCGAAGCGCAGGTGATTGTCGAGATTGCCCGCGTCGAGCACGATCACCAGCGCGTCGGGCAGCCGTTCGCCGGCTTGCGTCCCTAGCAGCACGTCGCGCGTCACCCGCTCATCAGGCGACAGCGGATCGAGGCTGTAGGCGCCGGGGAGATCGACCAGTTCGAGCGGGCGGCCATCAGGCAGCAGGGCGCGCCCCGAACGACGCTCCACCGTCACGCCAGGATAATTGCCGACCTTCTGCCGCGCGCCGGTGAGCGCGTTGAACAGCGCGCTCTTGCCGGCATTGGGATTGCCGACCAGCGCGACCAGCGGGGCGGCGTGCATCAGCCGGTCTGCGTGACCCGAATCGCCGCGGCGACCGGGCGGCGCAGCGCGACCGTCATCCGCCCGATCCGGCAGGCGACCGGCCCGCCCCACAAAGTCGCGCGGTGCAACATCTCGACGCTCACGCCCTCGTCGAAGCCGAGCTCACGCAGGCGCCGCGCCTCGGGCTCGGCGAGGCGGTCCCAATCGATGGTCGCGATCTGGGCCGCGATGCGCGGGGCCAATTGTTCCAGAGTCAGCGCGGGGGCGAGCATGAGTCGCCAGATACGTCTTTTGCGAGTGACTATCAATATCGGTGGTGGGTTTACCCCTCGATCAGGCCCGCTTCGGCATCGGGATCGAGCGTCAACGCCAGCCGCCTAGCGGCGCGCCTTGCGAAGGCCAGTGTCTCCCGCCGACGCGCGGGCGCCGGGAGGGGAACGCTGTGCGCCTCGCGGACGATCATCGCATCATAGCGATCGGCGACGATGATCCCGCTGCGTTCGGGGAGAAACGCCGGCTGGGCGAGCGGGGCGTGATCGAACCCCTGCGGGACCGCCCAGAAATAACGGTCGCAATGCGCCAGATAATCCTGCCACTTGCCATCGCCGAGCAAATCGGCGCGGCTCACCTTGATCTCGACGATGGTGATGCCGCCGCGCGGATCGAGCGCCATGATGTCGGCCCGCCGCCCACCCTCGAGCGGGACTTCGGCGACCGGCGTCAGATCGTGGCGCAGCAACAGCCGCGATACGCCGCGGCAGACATCACGAGCGGTGAGATCGGGCGAAAGCATCGCCACGTCCTAGAACATTTGCCGAACAAGGGGAAGACTACCTTCCCGAGAGCCTGACCAATCCTGCCCGGCGACGGCCAAGGCCGAGGCATGCGACGCTCGCCGCGCGGCGCTCAATGGCAGCGCGCCGGATGCTGGCCCCCGACATCCGTCGGGGGGCACAGTACCGATGCCGTGGACTCGAACTTAGAGGCTGGCAGGCGCCATCACGCCCCAAACACCCTCAGCGGTAGAAGACGTGCCCGCCGATTGCGGCGACACGGCGCTTGCCCCAGCTGGGGGCGACACGGCTCGCGTGGAAGAACAGCGCGTCGCCGACCGGGCTTTCCCAGCCACCGTCAAGCGCAACCTGCGCGACAGCCATCGCGGTACGATAATGCGCATTGTCGGGAATCGCCGGCATCTCGCCGTCGCGCAGGAAAGCGAACTGGCCGCGCTGCTTGACGACCGAGCAGATGGTGCGTGGGAAGCGGCCTGATTGGGTACGGTTGAGGATCACCTGCGCCACGCCGAGCTGGCCGACCAGCGGTTCGCCCTTGGCTTCGAAGTAAATCGCGCCGGCCAGGCAGCGCAGCTCGTCATCGGGTGCCTCGGGCATGTCTTGCGCGTCGATCGCCTCGGCGAGCGAAGCATAGCGCGCGGGCGCCTCGGCCTCATCGTCATCGACGGAAATTTGCGGTGGGAGCGCGGCTGGCGCGGGAACCGAAGGCACGGCCGGAAGATTGGTGGTCGCAAGCGGCGCACCGGCCGGCTTGTCGAGCGTCAGCGCCAGGCCAGGCTTGCCGGCGCCGGTAAGGGATAGCGAGCAGAGCAGCAACGTGGCCGCAGCTTGCCGGAAAGAAAAAAGCATCAACCGTCATCAATGGGCGGTGGGTACGCGAAGAACCGCCGCTGATCCGCGGTTCGCGGTCAAACGCCGTTCTCGGGTGGCCCCCCGACTACGTTGCCGGCCGGTATCGCACCCCTGCCGGCCTACGCTTTGCAATAGGCCTGCGCCTTAGGCTCCCGCCTGCTTAACAGGTCAATAAAAGTCGGTCGTTTCAGCGGTGAACCGTGAGTGGGATGCGACGTCCAGTTCGATCACCCACAAATCCGGGTCTCGCGCGCGACGGCGCTGCCAATATTCGGTGATCGCGGCCGCGTCGCCGTCAATCGGTCCGGCCGGGATCAGCCCGGGCACGCCAGCGGCCCCTATCCCACGCTCGAAGCATTTGAAGTCGGCGCCCTTTTCGCTGACGATCAGCAGCACCGCGCCGCCTTGCGGCTCGCCTTTGGCGCGGACCATCCCCATGCCGCCCGAGTCGTTCACCCGGCGGAGCAGCGCGCCCACGCGCAGGTGAGTCGGCAGCCGGTCGCTCATCCCAAACGATAGCCCGCGAGCCCGGCGAGCGGGATGCGCGAGCGCATGAAGGTGCCGGTGCCGCGCGCCACCTCCTCGCCGCCGCCATCGATCAACCGCGCCTCGGCGATCAGCACGCGACGTTGGCCGCTCACCCAACGCCCCTCGGCGATTGCCGGCCCCGCTCCCATCGGGCGGGTAAACAGCAGGTTGAACTGGGTGGTGAGCAGGAACCGATCGGTCACAAGCGTATTCGCGGCATAGAAGGCGGCATCATCGAGCATCTTGAAATAGCTCGTGCCGTGCGCCGCGCCGCCTGCGTGGAAATGACGGGGGTCGATCTCGAAGCGGATGCGCGAAGTGCCCGGGCCGGTGATCTCGAGCACCGAATCGAACAGCTGATTGATCGGGGCGGCCGCGTAGAGCGATTCAAGCGCCCGGTAATGCCCGGCGGCGCCGGGGGGTGCCTCAATCGAGCTCACGCCCGTCCTCGGTCCAGAGCGCATAAAGCGCGTCGGGCGACCCCGCGCCGCGCAGCTTGGCGACGAACGTCTGGTCGCGCAGCCGCCGCGACACGCCCGCGAGCGCCTTCAGATGCTCGGCGCCCGCCTGGGGTGGCGAGAGCATCACGAACACCAGATCGACCGGCAGCTCGTCGATCGCCTGGAAGTCGATCGGCTGGGAAAGCCGCGCGAACAGCCCGACGATCCGGCCCAGCCCCTCGAGTTTGCCATGCGGGATCGCGATGCCCGCGCCAAAGCCGGTCGAGCCGATCTTCTCACGATCGAGCAACGACGCCGCCGCCTCCTTGGGCGCGAGCCCATGCGCCTGGGCGAGCTGGCTCGCGAGCTGCGTCAGCAGTGCCTTCTTATTGGCCGCCGGCACGCCCGCGATCACCGTCTTGGGTTGGAGCAGCGCACTGAAATCGATCATCGTCACATCCGCAAGTGCCCGCGGCGCCTTAGCGGCAAGCCAGCGGAGGCGCAAACGCGGTGGTCGTGGCGTTGATCGGCGCCGCGTCAGGTCGCGCGCTTGGGCTCGACCCAGCCGATCGTGCCGTCGCCGCGGCGATAGACCATATTGTACACACCGCTGCCAGTGTTGCGGAACAAGAGCGCGTTGGTGTTACGCAGATCGAGCATCATCACAGCGTCCGACACGGTCGCATCGGGCACGTCGACACGTGTCTCGGCGATCACCGGCGGGAAATCGGCGGCGGGCTCCTCCTCCGGCTCGGGTTCGAGCAGCACGGTATAGCCCGCGTCCTCGGCGATCGGTGCGGTGCGGTCCTTCAGCCGGCGGACATAGCGGCGGAGCTGCTTCTCGATCTTGTCGGCGGCGCCGTCGAACGCCAGGTGCGCGTCCATCGCACCATGCGTGCCCTTCAGGATCACGCCCTGCATCACGTGACAGACGATGTCGCAGGTGAAGCCATTGTCGCGCGGCCCCTTGCCCAGCGTCACCTGCGCGGAGATCGTTCGCGCATAATATTTCTCGGTGATCCCCTGCAGTCGCTCGGTCGCGTGGGCCCTGAACGCGTCACCCGTTTCGACCTGATGCCCGGAGAGCCGAATGTCCATGTGGTACCTCCATTCCTGACCGTGCCGAAGGGCACGGAGTCCATGTCAGCCGAGCCAGAGCGGCTCGGTGATCGTCTCGACAAAGCGGGCATGGGCCGCGCGCTCCTCGGCGCTCGGGGCAAAAAGACGCGGCGGCCGCGCCACGCGCGGGCCGGCGGAAGCCGTGATCGTCTCCTCGGCGCTGGCCGATTCGGCAACAAGCCCCAGCCCGATCTGCCGCCCGCCGGTCAGCTCGACATAGACCTGGGCGAGCAGCTCGGCATCGAGCAGCGCGCCGTGAAAAACGCGGGCGCTGCGATCGATCCCGTATCGGGTGCACAACGCGTCGAGGCTGTGCTTGGCACCGGGATGGCGTGCCCGGGCGAGGGGCAGCGTGTCGACCATGCGATCGAGGCTGACGACCGCCCGGCCGCAGCGTGCAAGCTCGCCGTTCAGAAAGCCGAAGTCGAAGCTCGCATTATGCGCGACGAGCGGGCTATCTTCCAGAAATTCCAGTAGGTTATCGCACGTCGTCGCGAACAGGGGCTTGTCGGCGAGGAAGGCGTCGCTCAGCCCGTGCACCGCCTGTGCCTCGGCCGGCATCGCGCGCTCGGGGTTGAAATAGGCGTGGAAGCGCCGTCCGCTCGGCACGCGATTGACCAGTTCGACACAGCCGATCTCGACCAGCCGATCCCCACCCGCGAAGCTCAGGCCGGTGGTTTCGGTGTCGAAAACGATCTCGCGCATCGTCACATTAATGTCGCGGATCGCGTCCCCAAGCAAGCGATCAGCCGCGCGACCGCGGCCCGGGTTTCGGCGAGCGGCACGTCGGTTGGGATGATGAAATCGGCACGGGCGCGCTTTTCCGCGTCCGGCAGCTGGCGGGCGAGGATTGCCTCGAACTTTTCGGGCGTCATCCCCGGGCGGGCGAGGACGCGGGCGCGCTGAGTCGCTGGATCGGCCGAGACGACCAACACCTTATCCACAGCCTTGTCCCCGCCGGTTTCGAACAGCAACGGCACGTCGAAAACGACCAACGGGGCAGTCCCGTGCGTTGCCAGGAACGCTTCGCGCGCTGCCGCGACAGCCGGATGCACGATCAGCTCAAGCCGGCGCATCGCCGCGCCGTCCCGGAGCACGTCAAAACCAAGCCTCGCACGATCGACGCCGGCCGGGCCGGTCGTTCCCGGAAACGCCGCCTCGATCGCCGGCACCAGCGCCCCGCCCGGTCCTTGCAGGCGGTGAACCTCGGCGTCCGAATCGAACACCGGCACGCCAAGCTCGACGAACATCGCGGCGACCGCCGACTTGCCCATGCCGATCGAGCCGGTGAGGCCGAGGATGGTCATGCGCCGAGCAGCGCCCGCACGTCCTCGTCGCGCTCGCGCGGGGGCGCGGCGCCGAAGAACAGCTCGAACGCGAGCGCCGCCTGGCCGATCAGCATGTCGAGCCCGTCGATCGCCTCCAGCCCGCGCGCCTCGGCGGCTTGGAGCAGGGGGGTTTCGAGCGGGGCATAAACGAGATCATAGACGATCGCGTCCTCCGGCAGGGGCGCGAGGTCGAGCGTGAGTGGCGGCTGGCCGGTCATGCCCAGCGAACTCGCGTTCACCAGCAGGGCGGCCGGAGGCAGCGGCGCGGTGAGCGGCAGCACCTGGCCCTTCAGCCCGAAATGCGCGAGCAGCGCGGCGCCTTTCAGCGGCGTGCGGTTGAGCAGGGTCACCGGCCCCACCCCCATCCTGGCGAGCGCGAAGAGCACCGCGCGCGCCGCGCCGCCCGCGCCGATCACCGCGACCGGCGCGCCGGCCAGATCATGCTCGGCGAGCGGAGCATAGAAGCCGGCGGCGTCGGTGTTGGTCGCGAACAAGCCGTCGGCGCCGCGCGCGACGGTGTTGGTCGCGCCGATCGACTGGCGCACTCCACCGGGATCGGCGACATGATCGAGCGCCGCCACCTTGTGCGGCAAAGTGATGTTGCACCCGCGCCAGGCGGGATCGGCCGCCCGCTCGGCGAAATAGGCGCCCAGGCCATCGGGCGCCACCCGGGTCGCGCGATACTCGGCGTCGATCCCCAGCGCCTTCAGCCAATAGCCGTGGATCAGCGGCGATTTGCTGTGCGCGATCGGATCGCCGATCACCTCGGCATAGCTCATGACGGCATCACCCCGCGCGTGCGGCAATAAGCAAGCAGCGGCAGCAGCGGCATCCCCAGGATGGTGAAATGATCGCCCTCCACCCGCTCGAACAGCTGGACGCCCCGCCCTTCGATCCGGAAACAGCCGACACAGCCAGCAATCGCGGGCCATTCGGCGTCGAGATAGGTCGCGATGAAATCGGGCGACAAGGCCCGCACATGCAGCCGCGCCTCGGCGACATGACGCCAAACCGCGCGCCCATCTTGCGCCACGACCGCGGCGCTGACGAGCGTGACCCGCGTACCCGACATCATCCGCAGATGGGTTGCCGCCTGCTCGCGACTCTCGGGCTTGTCGAGCAACCGGGCGTCGGCGAGCGCGACGATCGAGTCGCTGCCCACCACCAGCGCCTCGGGCCGTAGCGCGCTGCCTTTCAGCGCTTTCAGCTCGGCAAGGGTATCGGCGACATCGCGTGGCGCCGCGCCCGCCATCGCCGCTTTGACGCCGCTCTCGTCGACCGGCGCGGCGATCGCCTCGAACGGCACCCCCGCCGCCGTCAGCATCGCCCGCCGAGACGCGCTTTGCGAGGCCAGCACCAGCTTCATGCCCCGGCCCGCCGTTCCTGGCACAGCGCGATGATCGCCGCCGCCGTCTCCTCGATCGAACGGCGCGTCACGTCGATCACCGGCCAGCCATTGTCGGTGAACAGCCGGCGGGCATAGGCCACCTCGCGCGCGACCGATTCCTGGTCGACATAGGCGGTCTCGGGCGCCTGGTTGAGCGAGAGCAGGCGGTTGCGCCGCACCTGCACGAGCCGTTCGGTGCTCGTCGTCAACCCCACCACCAGCGGCCGCTTCAGGCCGAACAACGCCGGCGGCGGCGGCACTTCGATCACGATCGGGATGTTCGCGGTCTTGTACCCGCGATTGGCGAGGTAGATCGAGGTCGGCGTCTTGGACGAACGCGAAACGCCGGCGAGGACGATATCGGCCTCCTCCCAATCCTCGGGGGCGATGCCGTCATCATGCGCGATCGTATATTGGATCGCGTCGACCCGCGCGAAATAGGCGGCATCGAGCATGTGCTGGCGCCCGGGTCGTGCCTTGGCGGTCTGCCCCAGCAGCGCCGAGAGCGCGTCGGTCACCGCGTCGAGCGGGGCGACCGCGGGCAGGCCGAGCGCGCGGCACTGTTCCTCGAGCGTCCGCCGGGTCTCGGTATTCACCAGCGTGAACAGCACCAGACCCGGATTCTGCGCGATTTCGTGGAGGATGCGCTGGAGATGCGCTTCGCTGCGCACCATCGGCCAGAAATGGCGGATCGTGTCGACATCGTCATATTGCGCGAGCGCCGCCTTGGCGATCGTCTCGAGCGTTTCGCCGGTCGAGTCCGACAGCAAATGCAGATGGAGCCGCATCAGCGGGGCGCTTCTGGGGATAACATGCCGCAAAACCGCTAGCGCAACTTCGCGCCCCCGCAAAGCCCGGTGCCGCCGTGGATAAGCCGGGCGCTCATCCACAACCCCGCGCACAGGTGGGGAAACGATCCACAGGCTGTGGATTGCGGGGGCAGGCGATGCCGACTCCCCGTACCACCACGGGGCCGCGCCACGTCAAGCTGTTGGCAATGCCGGGGCAAAGGCTTAAGCCCCACCATCAACAGCACCAACCATCACAACAACCTTTTATTAAGATTCTTATTTTGAAGGGGGGCCGAGTGACCAAGACCTTGCTGGCCGCGCTGAAAGGCGAACGGCAGCCGCGCCCGCCCTTGTGGCTGATGCGCCAGGCCGGGCGCTACCTGCCGGAGTACCGGGCATTGCGGGCCGAGAAGGGCGGCTTCCTCGATTTGGCGACCGATCCCGAGGCGGCGACCGAGGTGACGCTGCAGCCGCTGCGGCGCTTTGGCTTCGATGCCGCTATCCTGTTTTCGGACATTCTGATGGTGCCCTGGGCGATCGGCCAGAATCTGCGCTTCGGCGCGGGCGAGGGGCCGGAACTGTCGCCGGCTTTGGTCGATGCGTCGCTCGACGCGCTCGACCCCGCGCCTGAACGGCTGGAGCCGGTGTACGAAACGGTGCGCCGCGTCGCCGCCGCGCTCGACCCGGCCACGACTTTCCTGGGCTTCGCGGGCAGCCCGTGGACGATCGCGACCTATATGGTGGCGGGGCATGGCAGCCGCGATCAGGCCGAGACGCGCGGCTATGCCTATCGCGATCCGGGCGCCTTCGCGGCGATCATCGACCGGGTGATCGCGGTGACGGTGGAATATCTCGCCGGCCAGTTCGCCGCCGGGGTGGATGCGGTGCAATTGTTCGACAGCTGGGCGGGGAGTCTCTCTCCGGCGCAGTTCGAGCGCTGGGTGATCGCCCCCAATGCCGAGATCGTCCGCCGCCTGCGCGCGCGGGTGCCGGACGCGGTGATCATCGGTTTTCCCAAGGGCGCGGGTGGCAAGCTGCCGGCCTATGCGGTGGAAACCGGGGTCGATGCGCTGGGCCTCGACGAGACGGTCGATCCCGAATGGGCGAACGCGGTGCTGCCCGAAGGGCTGCCGGTGCAGGGCAATCTCGATCCGCTCGCGCTGCTCGCCGGGGGCGCGGCGCTCGATCAGGCGGTCGATCGCATCCTCGCCGCTTTCGCCGAACGTCCGCATGTGTTCAACCTTGGCCACGGTATTCTGCAGCAGACGCCGATCGAGCATGTGCAAGCCTTGGTCGCGCGGGTAAGAGGGCAGGCATGATCGGTTGGCTCGGCAGCGCCTATCCCTGGGTGAAGGCGGCGCATCTGATTTTCGTCATCTTCTGGATGGCGGGGCTGTTCATGCTGCCGCGCTTCTTCGTCTACCATCAGGAAGATGGGCTCACCGGCCCGCAGGCGCAGCGCTGGATCGAGCGCGAGGCGAAGCTGAAGAACATCATCCTCAACCCCGCGCTGGTGATCGTGTGGGTGCTGGGATTGATGCTGGCGGCCAATCTGGGGCTGTTCAGCGGGCAGCCGGGCCTTGGCTGGCTCCACGCCAAGATCGCGCTGGTGGTGCTGCTGAGCGGCTTTCACGGCTGGGCGGTGGGCTATGCCCGGCGCCTTGCGCGCGGCGAAGCGCGGCTGGCGGGGCGGACGCTGCGGATGATCAACGAAATTCCGGGCGTCGCGGTGACGCTGATCGTGATCCTGGTGATCGTCCAGCCATTCTAGCGTGCTATTGATTCGCCCGGCGCCCGCGCGGAACGGGTAACAAGCGCGACGAACCGCTGCCGCCCTTGCTTGACGCCAGCACCCGCCCCACTTATCGCGGACCGAGCGGCGCCCTCGTGCGCCGACCCGCCTTGTATCGCGCCCCGGGCCGCGGCTGGCCTGGCTGCCCTTCCCCAAATCGCTGGATACCCCATGCATCTTGCAGACCTGAAGAAAAAGACTCCCGCCGAACTGGTCGAAATGGCCGAAGGGCTTGGTGTCGAGGGCGCCTCGACCATGCGCAAGCAGGACCTGATGTTCGGCATCCTGAAAGTGCTCGCCGATCGCGCCGAACAGATCATGGGGCTCGGCACGATCGAGGTGCTGCCCGATGGCTTCGGCTTCCTGCGCAGCCCGGAGGCCAATTATCTCGCCGGCCCCGACGACATCTATGTCTCGCCCAACCAGGTCCGCAAATTCGGCCTGCGCACCGGCGACACGGTGGAAGGCGAGATCCGTGGGCCGAAGGATGGCGAGCGTTACTTCGCGCTCACCCGTCTCACCTCGGTCAATTTCGATGATCCCGAAGCGCTGCGCCACCGCGTCAATTTCGACAATCTGACGCCGCTCTACCCGGACGAGAAGCTGCGGCTCGATCCCGCCGATCCGACCATCAAGGACAAGAGCGCGCGCGTCATCGACATCGTGTCGCCGCAGGGCAAGGGCCAGCGCGCGCTGATCGTCGCCCCGCCGCGCGTCGGCAAGACCGTGCTGCTCCAGAACATCGCCAAGGCGATTACCGACAATCACCCCGAAGTCTTCCTGATCGTGCTGCTGATCGACGAGCGGCCCGAGGAAGTGACCGACATGCAGCGCAGCGTGAAGGGCGAGGTGATCAGCTCCACCTTCGACGAACCCGCCAGCCGCCACGTGCAAGTCGCCGAGATGGTGATCGAAAAGGCCAAGCGCCTGGTCGAGCACAAGAAGGACGTGGTGATCCTGCTCGATTCGATCACCCGCCTGGGCCGTGCCTACAACACCGTCGTCCCCAGCTCGGGCAAGGTGCTGACCGGCGGTGTCGATGCGAACGCGCTGCAGCGCCCGAAGCGCTTCTTCGGCGCGGCGCGTAATATCGAGGAAGGCGGCTCGCTCTCGATCATCGCCACCGCGCTGATCGACACCGGCAGCCGCATGGACGAAGTGATATTCGAAGAATTCAAGGGCACCGGCAACAGCGAAATCGTGCTCGATCGCAAGGTGGCGGACAAGCGCATCTTCCCCGCGCTCGATGTCGGCAAGTCGGGCACCCGCAAGGAAGAGTTGCTGGTCGACAAGGCCAAGCTCAGCAAGATGTGGGTGCTGCGCCGTATCCTGATGCAGATGGGCACCATCGACGCGATGGAGTTCCTGCTCGACAAGATGAAGGACTCGAAGACCAACGAGGACTTCTTCGATTCGATGAACCAGTAACGCGGCACAGGCGTTGCCGGCGGCATGACCCTCGCTCTCATGGCCACGATGTGGTCGCAAATCCTGAACGATTTCAGCAATCTCGGGTCGCCGAGCGCGCTGTCGGCGTTTTTGCAGGTGCTCGCGATCGACGTGCTGCTGGCGGGCGACAATGCCATTGTCGTCGGGGCCCTGGCGGCGGGATTGCCGGCCGCGCAGCGCCAGCGCGTCATCCTGATCGGGATTGGCGCGGCACTGGTGCTGCGGGTGGTGTTCGCGCTGATCGTGACGCAGCTGCTCGCGCTGGTCGGGCTGGTGTTCGCCGGCGGCCTGCTGCTGCTTTGGGTCGCGTGGAAATTCTGGCGCGAACTGCGCGAGGATCATCCCGGCGAAGCCGATGATGCCGCCCCGCTGAAACCCGCGCGCAGCTTCGCCGCCGCCGCCTGGGCGGTGGCGATCGCCGATGTCTCGATGAGCCTCGACAATGTGCTCGCGGTCGCGGGGGCCGCGCGCGCGCATCCCGGCATCCTGGTGATCGGGCTGCTGCTCTCGGTCGCGCTGATGGGCCTGGCCGCGAATCTGATCGCCCGGCTGATCGGCCGCTATCGCTGGATCGGCTATTTCGGGCTGGTGGTGATCCTCTATGTCGCCGGGCGGATGATCTATGACGGGATGATCGACCCCGATGTGGGGATCATGACCCTGTTTTGAGCATAAGCGCGGCGGTCCGGCCAACCGGATCGCCGCGCCGCCCGCTCAACCCAGATGTTCGGCGAAGAAGGCGAGCGTGCGCTCGTCCGCCCGTTGCGCCGCCGCTTCGGACCGGCGCTTGCCCAGCTCGGCGGCGAAGCCATGGTCCTCGCCCGGATAATCATAGAGCGTGACCTTGGGGTGATCGTCCAGCCCCTCATGCATCGCCGCCTGCGCATCCTTGGGGACGAAGCCATCCTCGCCGGCGATGTGGAGCAGCAGCGGCCGGGCGATCGCGTGCTTCTCACCGAGCAGCCCCGGCACCCCGACCGCGTAATAGCCGACCGACGCATCGGCATCGGTGCGCGCGGCGACCAGATAGGCGAGCCGCCCGCCCAGGCAATAACCGACCACGCCGACCTTGCCGCCCGCGCCCAGCCGCGCGCGCGCGGCGCGGATGGTGGCTTCAAGGTCGCGGATCGCCAGATCCTGGTCGAACCGGCCCATCAGCGCGAGCGCCTGCTGGAATTGTTCGGGGACATCGGCATCGAGCTCCACGCCGGGCTCCAGCCGCCAGAACAGATCGGGCGCGATCGCGAGATAACCCGCCGCCGCCAGGCTGTCGCACTTGCGGCGAATGCCTTGATTGACGCCGAAAATTTCCTGGATCACCACGACCGCGCCGCGCGCGGGTCCACTCGGCTCGGCGAGATAGGCGGCGAAGCTGCCATCGCCGGCCAATGTGTCGATGCTGATGTTCGTCATCGAAATTCTCCTTGTTCATGGGCGATCAGCCACGCCTTGGTGCTTGGCCCCTCGCCCGCCGAGTAAGCGCCAAGCGCGCCGCCCGCGCCGAGCACGCGGTGGCAGGGAACGATGATCGGCAGCGGATTGCGCGCGCAAAGCTGGCCGATCGCGCGCGGGCTCGATGCCAGCCGCCGGGCGAGCGCGCCATAGCTGAGCGTCTCGCCATAGCCGACCGCGATCAGCCCGGCGCGCAGCTCGCCACCGCGCGCCGATCGCGGTGCCGCGAGCGGCAGGTCAAAGGTCTTGAGGGCACCGGCGAACCACGCATCGAGTTGGCGCAGCGCCTCGATCGCGAGCGCCGAGGTGCCGCGCGCAACCGCGCCGCCAATCTCGATCCGCGCCACGCTGCCATGCTCGACGGTGACCGTCACCGGGCCGATCGGCGTTGCGATTCCGCCATGATCGCGGGCATACATGAGCCTGCTATGCCGCGCCCCGCGGCAGCGCTCAAGCGGAGAGGCGCGTTGAAAATCAATGTCGAAGTCGAATGCACGCCCGAGGAAGCGCGCCGGGCGATGGGCCTGCCAGACCTGACGCCGGTCCACGAGAAATATGTCGCGACGATGCTCGAGATGATGGACGGCCAGGTACGGCCGGAAGCGATCGAGGCGATGATGCGCAGCTGGGCGCCGATGGGCGAAGCGGGGATGACCTTCTGGCGCCAGCTGTTCGATGCCGCCACGCGCAAGTGACACGATCTTCGCGGTCGCCAGCGGCCCACCGCCGGCGGCGATCGCGGTGATGCGGGTGAGCGGCCCGGCGGCGTTTACGCTCGCCGAAACACTGGCCGGCGCTCTTCCCGCCCCCCGGCGTGCCAGCCTGCGGACGCTGCGCGGCGGCGATGGCACGCTGCTCGATCGCGCGCTTGTGCTGGTGTTTCCGGGGCCGAACAGCGCGAGTGGCGAGGACCTGGTCGAGTTGCATCTTCATGGCGCGCGCGCGGTGGTGGCGGCGGTATCGGCGGCGCTGGCGGCGGGCGGTGGCCGGCTGGCAGAGCCGGGCGAGTTCACCCGCCGCGCGCTGATGAACGGGCGCATCGATCTGGCCCAGGCGGAGGGGCTCGGCGATCTGCTGATGGCGGAAACCGAGAGCGCGCGCCGGGCGGCACTTGGCACCGCCGAGGGTGCGGTCAGCCGACGAATCGGTGCGTGGGGGGCACGGCTGCTGGAGGCATCGGCGCTGATCGAAGCGGCGCTGGATTTCGCGGACGAGGATGACGTCGGGGAGCTGCCGGCGGGCCTTCCCGCGTCGCTCGCCGCGCTTGCGGAGGATATGCGCCTCGTCCTCGCCGCGCCCCCGGTCGAACGACTGCGCGATGGCGTGCGGGTGGTGCTCGCGGGGCCGCCCAACGCTGGAAAATCGACATTGCTCAATGCGTTAGCCGAACGCGAGGCAGCAATCGTCTCGCCGATCGCGGGCACCACGCGCGACCGGATCGAGGTGCCGGTGGTCCGCGATGGCATCGCCTATCTGTTGATCGACACCGCCGGGCTCGCTGAGACCACCGACGATCCGATCGAGGCGATCGGCATCGCGCGCGCGCGGGCCGCCGCCGCCGAGGCCGACATTCTGCTTTGGCTGGATGATTCGCCGCCGCCAGCGGGAGCGCTGTGGCTTTATCCCCGCGCGGACGAACGCCCGCCCGCGTTCGACGGTCGGCTGGCACTATCGGCGCGAACGGGCGCCGGGGTGGATCAGCTGTGGAGCGCGCTGGCCGATCGCGCGCGCGCGATCCTGCCGCGTGCCGATCAGCTGGCGCTGAACGCCCGACAGCGCCAGCACGTGGACCATGCCGCCGAAGCCGTGCTCGCGGCATCTGCCGAGACCGATCTGCTAATCGCCGCCGAGCAATGCCGCCTCGCCCGACGCGCGCTCGACGCGGTGACGGGAGCGACGGGGACCGAAGCGATGCTCGACGCCTTGTTCGGCCGCTTCTGCATCGGCAAGTGATGTTCCACGTGAAACAGTTTTGACCGCACCGGCGCGTGGGTGTAGCGGCGGCCCATGCAGTTCGATGTGATCGTGATCGGCGGCGGCCACGCCGGCACCGAGGCGGCAGCCGCCGCCGCGCGCCGGGGCGCGCGGGTGGCGCTGGTCAGCTTCGACGCCAGCAAGATTGGCGCGATGTCGTGCAACCCGGCGATTGGCGGGCTCGGCAAAGGTCATCTGGTGCGCGAAGTCGATGCGTTCGACGGCCTGATCGCGCGCGCGACCGACGCGGCCGGCATCCATTACCGGATGCTCAATCGCAGCAAGGGCACAGCGGTGCAGGGGCCACGTGTCCAAGCCGACCGCAAACTTTACGCCGCCGCGATCCAGGCGATGCTCGCCGCGCAGCCGGGCTTGACCGTCGTCGGGGGCGAGGCGGATGCGCTGGTGCTGGACCAGGGCCGGCTGCGTGGCGTTACGCTCGCCGATGGCCGGGCGTTGCAGGCGTGCGCGGTGGTGCTGGCGACGGGCACATTTCTGGGCGGCCGCATCTTCCGGGGCGAGGAACGCGGCGAAGGCGGACGCATCGGCGAACGCGCGGCGACCCGCCTCGGGGTTCAGTTGCGCGCGCTGGATCTGCCCATGTCGCGGCTCAAGACTGGCACGCCGCCACGGCTCGACGGCCGGACGATCGACTGGGCGCGGCTTGCCGAGCAGCGTTCGGACGAAGAGCTCTGGACCATGTCCCCCGCCACCCCTGGCCGCACCCTGCCCCAGCTGTTCTGCGCGGTGACGCGGACCAACCCGCGCACGCACGCGATCATTCGCGATGGCCTCGATCGCTCGCCGCTGTTTACCGGGGCGATCGACGCGGCGGGTCCGCGCTATTGCCCCTCGATCGAAGACAAGATCCACCGCTTCGGCGACCGTGACGGCCACCAGATATTCCTCGAACCCGAGGGGCTGGATGATCCGCTGATCTATCCCAACGGCATTTCCACCTCGCTGCCGGTCGATGTCCAGGCTGCGATGATCGCCTCGATCGAGGGCCTGGAGCGCGCGGTGATCGCTCAGCCCGGTTATGCCGTGGAATATGACCATATCGATCCTCGCGCGCTGGCGCAGACGCTGGAACTACGCGCGCTGCCGGGGCTGTTCTGCGCGGGGCAGATCAACGGCACCACCGGCTATGAGGAAGCCGCCGCCCAGGGGTTGGTCGCCGGGTTGAACGCCGCCGCGCACGCGCTTGATCTTGCGCCCGCCGAACTCGATCGCGCCTCCAGTTATCTGGGCGTGATGATCGATGATCTCGTGTTGCACGGGGTCACCGAACCCTATCGGATGCTCACCGCTCGCGCCGAATTTCGCCTCAGCCTTCGGGCGGACAATGCCGAAAGTCGGCTTGGCCCGATCGCGGAGGCGCTCGGCTGCCTCAGCGATGCGCGCCGCGCTCGTTATGCGCGGCGGCAGGCAGATCGTTCGGCGCTGCGCGCTGAGCTGGAAGCGCCGGTTTCAGCCGCGGCGCTGCAAGCGCGCGGGGCCGATGTCGCGCTTGATGCGGGGCGGCAGAGCGCCTGGACTTGGCTTCGCTTTCCGGGGGTGACGATCGAGCAGGTCGCGCCCGGTCTCGCCGCTCGCGCGCCGGCTGAGGTAGTTGCTGAACTGATCGAGGACGCGCGCTATGCGCCCTATCTCGAGCGTCAGGCGGCGGAGGTCGCGACGTTGCGGCGCGAGGAATCCCTGCGCTTGCCGGCAACGCTCGACTACGCCGCTATCCCAGGTTTGTCGGCCGAAATGATCGAGAAGCTGAGCAAAGCCGCCCCTGCGACGCTGGCAGCGGCTGGGCGGATACGCGGCATTACGCCAGCCGCGCTCTCGGCGATTTTGCTTCATGCAAAGAAGCGGGCGGCATGACCGAGGAAGAGGCACAAGGGTGGTTCAGAGAGCGGTATGTTTCACGTGAAACAGCCTGTTTTCGGTTCGCCCAGATGGTCGCTGCCGAGCAGCACCATCAGAATCTCGTATCCCCCTCCAGCCTGCCGCTGATCTGGTCGCGTCATATCGTCGATTCGGCACAGCTCCTCGATCACGCGCCCGATGACGGGCTGTGGGTGGACATCGGCAGCGGCGCGGGGTTCCCGGGAATGATCGTCGCGCTGCTCAGTGATCGTCCCGTGGTGCTGATCGAGCCGCGTCGCAAACGTGCCGAGTTTCTGCGGTGCGCGGTTGTCGAACTCGGCCTGGACTCGCGCGTCAGCGTGCACGCCGCCAAGGCTGAGACGGTGGAGTTGAAGGCGGCCGTCATCTCCGCGCGTGCGGTCGCGCCCTTGCCCGAACTGCTCGCGGTTGCCGCTCCATTATCCACAGCAAATACACGGCTCATCCTGCCAAAGGGCCGTTCCGCGCGCGAAGAGGTGGCGGCGGCGCGCCGCTCGTGGCATGGTGTGTTTCACGTGGAACCGAGCATCACCGATGCCGACTCGCTGATCATCATAGCCAGGGGCGTGAAGCGCCGATGACGTGCATCACTATTGCCAATCAAAAAGGCGGCGTGGGCAAGACGACCACCGCGATCAACCTCGGCACCGCGCTCGCCGCGACCGGCAAACGCGCGCTGATTATCGATCTCGATCCGCAGGGCAATGCGTCCACGGGCCTTGGCATTGGCCGGGCGCAGCGGGAGCTTTCCTCCTATGATCTGCTGGTTGGCGACGCGGAGCTTGCCGATACCGCGCTCGCGACCAAAGTGCCGCGCCTCGATATCGTACCGGCCACCGTTGATCTGTCCGGTGCTGAAATCGAGTTGGTCGAGTTCGAGGACCGCACCCACCGCTTGGCTCGTGCGGTCGAAGCCGGGCGGGCGCGCTGGGACGTGATCCTGATCGATTGTCCGCCCTCGCTCGGATTGCTGACGATCAACGCCATGGTCTCGGCCGATTCGCTCTTGGTGCCGCTGCAGTGCGAATTCTTCGCGCTCGAAGGATTGAGCCAGTTGCTCACCACGGTGGAACGTATCCGCAGCCGCTTCAATCCGGGGCTTGGGATCATCGGTGTCGCGCTTACTATGTATGATCGCCGCAATCGGCTGACTGATCAGGTGTCGGATGATGTGCGCGCGGTGTTGGGCAAGGTCGTGTTCGACACCGTTATCCCGCGAAATGTCCGTTTGTCCGAGGCGCCGAGCCACGGACTGCCGGCACTGATTTACGACCACCGTTGCCCCGGCTCCGAAGCCTATATCGCGCTGGCACGCGAACTGTTGCAGCGCCTGCCCGAGCCCAACACCAAGGCCGCCGCATGACCGAAACCGTTCGTAAGCCTCGCCCCGGTCTCGGCCGGGGATTATCCGCGCTGATGGGTGAAGTTTCACGTGAAACACCCGTTGCCCCGGGGAATGACGCGCCTGGCACGCCGCAGGGCGTGCGGATGCTGCCGGTGAGCGCGCTCAGCCCGCATCCGGGCCAGCCGCGTCGTCATTTCGACGAAGCAGCATTGGAGGAACTCGCCCAGTCGATCGCGGCGCGCGGCGTCATTCAGCCAATCGTCGTCCGGCCGCAGGGCCGGGGCTATCAGATCGTCGCCGGCGAGCGCCGCTGGCGCGCGGCGCAACGGGCTCATTTGCATGAAGTTCCTGTAATCGTTCGTGAATTCAGCGATGCCGAAACGCTGGAGATCGCGCTGGTCGAAAATATCCAGCGCCAGGATCTGAACGCGATTGAAGAAGCCGAGGCCTATGCCCGGCTCCTCGCTGATTTCGGCCATAGCCAGGAGGCGCTCGCCAAGCTGGTCAACAAATCACGCAGCCACATCGCGAACCTGATGCGGCTGCTCGATTTGCCGGCGTCGGTGCAGGCTCAGGTGGTGGCGGGCGCGCTCACGATGGGCCATGCCCGCGCGCTGATTGGTGCGCCCGATGCCGAGGCGCTGGCGGCGCAGGTGATCGCCAAGGGGCTGTCGGTGCGCGAAACCGAAAAGCTCGCGCGTGCCGCCAAGCCCGGACGCGGCGTGGCCGAGCGTGGCGAGCCTGTGGCGCGTGACGCGGATCTAATCGCGCTGGAAAGCCAGCTCGCCGATGCGTTGGGCCTGCGGGTCCGGATCGACCATGGCGCGGGCGGCGGTCGACTGTCCCTCGATTATTCGACGCTCGATCAGCTCGATATGCTCTGCCAGCGCCTGACCGGGGAGCGGCTTTAAAACGAAGCCGAAGCGACGGTCGGTAAAGCGGTGGTAAACACGGTCCACATGCTCAAGCGGTCAGGCCGCCATCGACAGGGATGGCGGTGCCGGTGATGAAAGCCGCGGCATCGCTCGCCAGATAGGCGACCAGCGCGGCGACCTCATTTGGCAAGGCATAGCGGCCAAGCGGGATGTTGCGGACAAAGACGGCTTTACCCGCCGCCGGATCACCCGGCGCGACATGCTCCTCCGCCTGGCGCATCATTTCGGTTTCGGTCGGCGAGGGGCAGATGGCATTCACGCGGATGCGGTAGCGTGCGAAATCCTTCGCGGCGGATCGCGTCAGTCCGATGACGGCATGCTTGCTCGCGCTATAGGCGCACAGCGAAGGACTGCCCCCGAGCCCGGAAATCGACGAGGTGTTGATGATCGCGCCGCCCGTTGCTCGCATCGCGCGGCCGCCATGCTTCAACCCCAAAAACACGCCCTTCAGATTGACTGCGATCACGCGGTCGAATTCGTCCGCGTCGTAAGACATGATCGACGCGATCGGCCCGGCGATGCCGGCGTTGTTGAACAGCAGCGCGAGCTGGCCCAGCGACGCCGCCAGCTCGATGGCGTGCCGCCAATCCGCCTCGCGGGTTACGTCGCCCGCGAACGGCGTCACCCCCGGAAGCGCGCTCACCCGCTCGAACGAGGCATCGGGCAGGTCAAATGCGACGACGATCACACCCTTCTGGGATAGCAATTCGGCGGTGGCATAGCCGATGCCCCGGGCCGCGCCCGTGATGAGCGCGACGCGTCCGGCGAGCCCTTGATCGTCGTTCACCATCAATCGCCGCCCTCGCTCGTTCGGTCGGCGATTTGGCGGAGCGCCGCCAGGATCATCTCGACGACCATGTTCTCCACTTCGTCCAGGTCGCCGCCGACCCGGATCAGATGATCGCCGGCGGCACTGGTGAGACCCATAAGCAGGTCCGACACGGTATCAGCGCGCGCCGCCGACAGTCCGAATTCGCGTTCGACCGCGCGCCCGAAGAAGTTGACGGTCGCCTGCCGCCCTTCGCCTTCAACCGAGCGCACCGCCTCCGCGGCGAGCGGTTCGCCGAGCAGACGCTGGATCAGTGCGCCGCGTGTCGCGACATGGTCGAGATAGGCGCGCGTCGTCGTCCGGATCAGATTTTCGAAATCATGCGCCTGATCCGCCGCGGCGCGCGCCTTTGCCCGGAACGAGCGATATTCGCGGACCAGCAATTCCGACAGGAGCAGCGTCTTGCTCGGGAAATAGTTATAGACCAGTGCTTTGGAGACGCCGGCGGCGCGGCCGACTCCTTCCATACTGACCGCCGACAACCCCTCCTCCAGCACGATCCGCGCCGCTTGATCGAGAATGAGATCGCGCCGAACCCGCGGATCGAGCCGTCGACGATGACCGGCGCGAGACCCCGTCGCATGATCGGGCCGTGGATCCGCGTCACTCACGTCGAACAGCTCCCTATGGCGAACGCTTCTGCTGAAATTGTCTGTCCCCCGGCCGGGCGTGCCTCTGGCTTGTCGATCCGCGGCTGTTGCGTAGCGGATCGGGTGGAGGCGCGGCAAGCGCGTGCTCTCCCTGCCAGGTTGGCTCCGGCGCATCAGAAGTTGACGGTACGAATCATGCCCCCGTCGATCCGCAAGGACGCGCCGGTGATGTAGCCGGCGGCGGGACTCGCCAGGAAAGCGACCGCGCGGGCGACGTCCTCCGGCGCCCCCATCCGGCCCAGCGCGGAGACGCCCGCGGCGCGTTCGAACCGCGCCGGCGACCGCTGGCGGACGCCGTCCCACCAGCCGCCTTCGAAGAAGATCGGGCCGGGCGCGACGAGGTTGACGCGGACGCCGGCAGGGCCATGCACCGTCGCCATCTGCCCCGCGAAAGACGTCAACGCCGCCTTCATCGCGCCATAGGCGACTTCATAGGGCGGTAGCTGGGTGAGCACGGCGGCGACCGAGGAAATGAACACGACGCTGCCTGCGCCGCTCGCCACGAGCAGCGGCAGCGCGGCGTCGAACGCGGCGACGTGCTGTTCCAAGTCCGCTTCAAAGGTCTCGCGCCACCAGTTCGGTGACGCAGGATCGACCCGGGTCGAAACATTGCTGACCAGAATGTCGACACCGCCGAGTTCGGCCCCGGCCTCGCTCACCCATCCGCCGAGCGCCCCCGATTCACGCACATCGACGGCGGTTGCGACCACACGGGTGCCGAGCGCGCGAAGGCTTGTCGCTGTTTCCTCGAGCCCGTGCCGCCCACGCGCGCAGATCGCGAGGTCGACGCCTTCGCCGGCGAGCGTCGCGGCGATCGCGCGGCCGATACCCCGGCTCGCGCCGGTAACGAGCGCCCGCTTGCCCTTGAGTGCGAGGTCCATATTGGCTCCTTCAGAATTGGGTCGCGCGCTCGGTCACCATGCTGGCGCCGAGTCCGGCGCGGCGATCGAGATGGCGCCGGATGCGGCCGTGCCGCTCCGCAGTGAGCGGGTAGCGCCAGATGAGCCAGGCGCAGACCGCGAGCAGCGCGGTTGGCAGCACCGCGTAGAACAGCCGCAACCACCAAAGCTGGTCCGGCCCACGGAGCGCGCCGCCCGCCGCCTGATAGCCGACCAGGCCAAGCAGGTTCAGTGACAGGAACTGACCCAGCGCCTGGCCGATATTCACGATCACCCCCATCGCGGCGAAGAACACGCCCTGGCCCCGCTCGCGGCTCATCACGGTATCGAGATCGGCGGTATCGGCGACCAACGCCGCCGGCAGGAGCTCGAGCGCGCCGAAACACGAACCCTTGAGGACAAAGAGCAGCGTGAACAGTCCCACCTGCCCATGCGGCACGAAGAACAGAGCGCCGTTGGTGACGACGGTGACGACCAACGCCACCCCCAGCGCGCGGTGCTTGCCGAGCCTTGCCCCGAGCAGCGCCACAGCGGCACCGCGCACAGCCCGGCGACGAAGTAATAGACATAGACCGCGCCGACATTGCTCGCGCCGATCGCGTCGCGGGCGAAGAACAGGGTGATCGTCTGGCGAAAGGTTTCGGCGGTGTAGCCGAGCAGGAGCACGAGCAGCACCCGGCGGAACGGTCCGTTGCGCGCCATCGCCCGAACCCCCGGCCAAAGCGCCACGCGCGGCTCGTCCGCCACGGTCGCGGGTTCGGGAACGACGGCGAAGACGAGGATCGCCGCGAGCGGCATCAGCACCAGGCTCGACAGGCTGAGCGCATGGAGCACGTCCGCACCCGTCGCCCCCTTGCGCGCCAGCACGAGCGCGGGAATCAGCGTCGAGATGACGAGGCCGAGGATCGAAAAGGTCTGCCGTGTCGCCGCGATCCGCGTGCGCCCGTCATAATCGGTGCTCAGCTCGCCGCCCCAGGCATAATAAGGCAACCGCGTCATGGTGAAGCCCAGATACATGACGGCGAGCCAGAGGAGGAAAAAGCCGAAACTCGCTTGCGGCCCAGGATTGAACAGGTTCCACAAGCCGATGAGCAGCGTGCTGACGCCAATCGGCAACCACACGCGGCGTCGGCCAATCCGCGGCCGCCAGCGATCGCTGAGCGTGCCGATGATCGGATCGGTGATCATGTCGGCGAACCGCGCGAGCAGCATCGCGGTGCCCAGCGCCGCGAGCGGCAGGCCGATTTCGCCGGCATAGAAAGGGGCGAGGTAGATCGACAGCGGCAAGCCGATCGTCGACAGCGGCAGCGCGAGCGCGCCGTAAGCAAGGTTCTGCCAGCGCGTCGGGTGCGTGGCACTCATGACGCAGCCCGCGCGGCAGCGACCCGGGCGAGCACGTCACGCCCGGAGAGCGCGCTGACGCCGCGATCGCGCGCCGCGGCGGCGAGCTCGATCAGGACGATGGCATTGCCGGCGGGATCGCGGAGCATGGCCTGGCGTCCATCGCGCCCCTCGCTTCGGGCGCTGCATTCACGGCCCCGAAGCGCGGCATCAAGGTCGTCGGTCTCGATGCCGATATGGGCGTACCAGCGGGCGCTCTCCACCACCGGCGCCGGCGGCGCGTCGTATCGCCAGAATTCGAGCGCGAACCCGCCCGCTCGCACCCACCAGACCGCAACCTCGACCCCTTTCAACCCGGCGACCGTGTCGATTCGACGATTGTCGCGGAACCGGCCGCCCGCAATCAGCTCTCCGCCGAGAAAGTCGGCATAGTAGCCCGCGAGCCGCTCCGCATCGGGCGAGACCAGCGCGACATGGCCGAACCACACTGCCGGCGAGTCGGGCAGGAACGGCGCGGTTTCCACCTCGAACAACCGTCCCGAGGCATCGTGGCCATAGGCGTAGCGGAAGCCGGTGCCGAGCGCGGTCGGCGGGGAGAGAAAGGTCGCGTCCGCCTGCTCGAGCGCCGAGACAAGCTGGTCACCGGCGCGCGCCTGAACGCAGAGATGGGCGATGCCCGCCGCGTTCACCGGGCGCCGCCCCACCATCGCCGTTTGCGGCTGGCCCGCGAGGTACAGGTTCGGCCCGCGTGCGAGCGTCCAGGCCTCGCCGCCCAGGTCGAGCGTTTCGACGGGTTCCAGCGGCACGGCGTCGGCCCACGGCGCGATCGATCCCACGAGGCACAGATGATGGAGTTCGAGCATGACCACCGCCGCCTTTGTTGACGGCTGATACAATAAGCCTTGACCGCGATCCACGTCCAGAGTCATTATTGACGGATCATACAATAAGAGAAAAGGCGGCCATGAGGGGACTTGGGTTCGCGCTAGGTGCGTCGCTGCTCGCGCTGGCGACACAGGCCAATGCGCAGGCAACGGACGCGCGGCCACGTGACGGGGCGGCGCAAACGCGCGAAGCACCGCCGGAGCCGGATGCGGCGCCGGCCGATATCGTCGTCACCGCGCAAAAACGCTCCGAATCGCTGCAGCGCGTCCCGATCGCGGTCAGCGCCTTCAGCGGTGACACCATCCAGCGCAAAGCCATCGACGACGCGGTCGACCTATCCTTCTCGGTCCCCAATCTCACCGTCACCGATGTCGGCAACGCCAGCCTGCGCGGCGTCGGCAACCTCGCCATTTCATCGACCGCGGAGGGTGGCCTCGCCTATCATGTAAACGGCGCGTATCTCGGCAATCCCGGGGCGGAGACCGAATATTACGACCTCGAACGGATCGAGGTGCTGCGCGGCCCGCAAGGCACGCTTTATGGCCGGAATTCCACCGCGGGGGTGATCAACATCATCACCGCCAAGCCGACGGCCGAGCTGGGCGGCTACGTGACTGGCTCCTACGGCAATTACAACAACAAGAAGCTGCAAGGCGCGATCAACCTGCCGATCACGAACGGCTTGGGCGTGCGGATCGCCGGTCTCTACCTCGATCGCGACGGCTATTCGCGCAATCTCTATACCGGGCGCGCGATCGACGATCGCCATATTTACGGCGTTCGCGGCACGCTCCGCGCCCAGGTCGCGGATACCACCGCCACGTTGGTCGTCAGCTATTTCAACGAAGATGACAGCCGCGCCAATGTGATGAAGGGGCTCTGTACCAAGGATCGCACCTTCGGCTGCTCGGCGCTGTCGGCAGGCTTCCAAACGCCCGACACGCGCTCGACCTTGTTCAACACGCTCGGCGCCATCACCGGCACGCTTACACCGGGCGCGGACTATTTCGCGACCGCCGTCAACCCGACCGACCTGCGCACGGTCAACCAGGATATCGAGCCGCGCTACTTCGTTCGAGAGTGGAATGCGTCGCTCGAACTCGCGCATGAGTTCGGCAAGCTGACCGTCACATCGCTCACCGGCTATCAGAACATCAAGCGCAACATCCTGAACGACTTCGATCGCTTCGCGCCCGCGGCTGGCGTCACCCTGTTGCGTCCGGTCACCTTCGACGCGCTCGCCGATGGCAACCGCCTGACGACGACCCAGATCACCAGCGCGCGGCGCGATGTGAGCGATGCCGAGCAATGGTTCCAGGAGGGGCGGCTCCAGTCGCACTTCGCCGGCCCGTTCAATTTCCTGCTCGGCGCGAACTATTATCATTACGAGACCAATGTGCTGGTCTCGATCACGCATCCGACGCTTGCCGCCTTTGCCCAGCTGCGCGGCTGGCCGACCCTTTCCGAGGCGTACACGGTCGACACGCGGCCATCGACGACCGAATCCTGGGGCGTTTTCGGCGAAGCCTATCTCAACCTCGCCGCCCGCACGCGATTGACGCTCGGCGTGCGCTACTCGCACGATTCGAAGTCGATCCTCACGCGCCAGATCCTGCTGACGGGGACCATTCCCCCCTACACCAGCGGCAGCAACAGCTGGGGTGTCGTCACCGGCCGCGCGGTGCTCGACCATCGCTTCAGCGACCGCGTTCTAGGCTATGTGTCGCTATCGCGTGGCTACAAGGCGGGCGGGCTCAACCCCGGCGGCCCCGCCGACGGGCTGACCTTTCGGCCGGAATATCTGAACGCGGCCGAGCTCGGCATCAAGGCATCGACCCGCGACAACAGCGCGACCCTGAACCTGGCGGCCTTTTATTACGACTATTCGGGTTTGCAGATCGGCCAGGTCGGCCAAACCTCGGCGATCACCGTCAACGCCGACGCGCGGATCTGGGGCGTGGAGGCCGAGGCGGTGCTGCGGCCGACCAGCCGGCTGCGCTTCGACGCGTCCTTCTCCTATCTCGACACGCGTATTAACCGCTTCCAGTCGGGCGACCAGGGCGATCCTAGCGCGATCGCCCCCGGCGCGGTGATCGTGCGCGGCGCGAACGGCGCGCCGCTGCTCGCTTCCGACGGGACGATCATCAAGGACTTGGCGGGCAACCAGCTGCCCTTCTCGCCAACCACGAAGATCGCGGTCGGTATCGAATATCAGCTGCCGCTTGGCGGCGGTTACACGCTGACCCCCCGCGCCGATCACTACCAGCAGGGCCGCTTCTTCGGCACCGCGTTCAACAAGCCGGTCGAGGATTTCCCGGGATATAGCCAGACCAATCTGCAACTGACATTCGGCGTGCCGGGGGGCCGGTGGCAGATCAAGGGCTATGCCAAGAACCTGTTCGATAATGCCGACATCACCCGCATGACCCAGGACGGCCCCCAGGTCGGGCGGTTTCGTGGTGTCGTCCTGCTCGAACCGCGCACCTATGGCGCCGAGGCGACGATCCGGTTCTGATCACCGGCGGGGCTGGCCCGCGGCATGTCCGGGGCAAGCAGGCGACTGATGAGCATCCTCAGATCGCGCTCCAGCCGCGTGTCATCGGCCGCGTTGGCGACGCCGATCGCGGCGGCGCAGAGGAGATGGGCGAGATCGTCGGCGTCCGCGATGCCGGCCGTGCGTAACACGGCGCCGATACGCGCCGCCATGCGGGCCTCCAGTTCGTTGAACAGATCATCGACCAGCCTGCCCTTCGCCGCGAACAGATCGCCGGCTTCCGGGAAGCGCCGGACGGTCGTGAAGACGGCGCGGTGCTTGGCGATCAACGCGCCGCTCACCCGGGAAATCACATCACCCTCGGCATCGAGCGCGGCGTCGAACAATGTGGTCAGCCGCTCGATCAACCGCCGCGCGACGGCGACGAACGCCGCCTCCTTGTCCGGGAAATAGCGGTACAGCGTTACTTTGGAGACGCCGGCGACCCGCGCGATCGCTTCCATCGACGCGCCGCGAAAGCCGTTCTGCTGGAAAACATGTTCGGCGGCGTCGATCAGCCGGTCGCGCCGGACCTGGCGAAGCAGGGATAAGGGTTCAGACGACATCATGCGCGGACTTGTTTGACTTGACCAAAACAGAACGAAATTGCATATTGTCGTTCACTTTGTCCAGTAGAGAGATCCATATGAACCCCGGCAGCCGATCGATTTTGGTGAGCGGTGCCAACGGCTTTATCGCCGCCCATGCGGTCGAACGGCTGCTGGCGCGCGGCGATTCGGTAATCGGCACGGTGCGCAATCCCGATGACCCCAAGCACGGTTTCCTGCGGGCGCTCCCGGGTGCCGAACGGCTTTCGCTGTCGCCGGCCGACCTGCTGGACGCGCAGTCCTTCCTCGCGCCGGCGAGCCAGGCCGATGCGGTGTTACACATGGCCAGCCCCTATGTGATGACGGTGCGCGATCCGCAGCGCGACCTAGTCGATCCGGCGGTGCAAGGCACGCTGGCGGTGCTTGAGGCGGCCGCGAAAAGCCCGCGCGTCAAGCGCGTTGTCCTCACCTCGTCGATGGCCGCGGTCACCGATGAACCGCCCACGGATCGCGCGCTTACCGAAGGCGATTGGAACACGCGATCGACGCTCCGCCGAAATCCCTATTATCTGTCGAAGACGCTCGCCGAGCGCGCGGCGTGGGATTTCATGGCGCAGGCCAAGCCGGGGTTCGATCTGGTCGTCATCAATCCCTTTCTCGTAGTCGGCCCCGCCCACACCGCGGCGATCAACACCTCGAACCAGATCTTCGTCGACCTGCTGGCGGGAACCTATCCGGTGATCATGGCGCTCGACTGGGGCTTCGTCGACGTGCGCGACGTGGCGGACGCGCATCTGCTGGCGCTGGATAACGACCAGGCCAGCGGCCGCTATCTGTGCGCGGCGGCGAATATGAACATGGCGGAGGTCGTGCGGCTGGTGCGCGCGGCGGGCTATCGCGGCAAATTGCCGAGCCTGGAACTGACGGGCGCGATCGGCACATCGCTGATGCGCCTGGCGAGCTATGCGCAGCCCCAGGGCGTCGGCAGCTATCTGCGCAGCCATCTCGGCCGCGTGCCGCGCGTCGACACCGCCAAGATCAGGCGCGAACTCAGCATGGCGTTCCGGCCGGTCGAGCAGAGCATTCGCGATACGCTCGCCGATTTGGCGCGTTGGGGGCATATTCGGGGCGCGGAACAAGCCAAGTGAGCAAGTGGCTCACCCGCCTCGGTATCGCCGCGCTTTTGCTGGCCGTCGCCTTGCTGGCGACGCTCTACACGCTCTTTGGGGGTGGCAAGCCCTATCCAGACCTTTCGGGCCCCCCGCGCCTGCCGGATGGAACGATGATCGCCGCCGTCGTCTCGCCACGACCGATGGGCAATGTCGCCGTGTCGCGGCGGGGTCGCATCTTCTACACCATCCACCCGGAATCGAAACCGCCTTATCCCAAGCTTTACGAATGGAAAAACGGCAAACCGGTGGCCTGGCCCGCGGGCACCGACCAGCGGCGCCTGTTCGAGACTCCGCTTGGCATCCGCATCGATAGTCGTAACCGCCTGTGGATCATCGATCCCGCCAACCACGGCACTGGACAGGCGCGGCTGATCGCGTTTGATGTCGACAGCGGGCGCGAGGTCCATCGGTTCGATTTTCCCGGCGCCGTCGCGCCGCTGGGGTCGTTCCTGCAGGACATGTCGATCAGCCCCGATGGCCGCTGGGTGTACATCGCCGATGTCGGTTTCTGGGCGAAGCGGCCCGCGATCGTGGTGTATGATACCCAGGCCCGCACCGCGCGGCGGGTGCTGAGCCGCGATGCCAGCGTCTATCCCCAGAACATCCTGATCCACAATCAGATCAAGCCGATGCGCTTCCTGGGTGGCCTGCTCGAAATGAAGACGGGGGTGGACGGCATAGCGGCGTCGCGCGACGGCAAGTGGGTCTATTATGCCGCGATGAACCATGACACGCTGTATCGGGTGCCAGCGGCCGCGCTACAGAATCCGGCGCTTGGCGACGATGCCATCAGGCGGCAGGTGCGGGCGGTGGGCCGCAAGCCGCTCAACGACGGGATTACGACCGACGACGCCGGGAACATCTTCCTGACCGATATCGAGCATCAGGCGGTGCTGCGGATGACGCCGGCGGGCAAGCTCTCGACAGTCATCAAGGACAAGCGCATCCGCTGGGCCGATGGCCTGTCCTGGGGGCCGGACGGCTGGCTCTATCTGGCGGACAGCGCTATCCCCCATATCATCCTAGAAAATGCCGAGCACCACGCCGCGAACGCGCCTTATTATGTCTGGCGGTTCAAGCCGGGATCGAGCGCGCCCGCGGGGCAATGAGCGGCGCGGGTCGCGCGTGACGGCGCGACGTCACCGCGCCCGTTTCAATACCCAGCTTACGCTCGCGCCGCCTGCCGGAGCGCTGCCGCTCACTACCAGCTGGTGCGTGGGATGTGGGCGACCGTTGGCGTCGACCCACAGGCTTTCCTCGACCGAAAGCGCGGCGCCCCGGCAGCGAAATTGCCAAAGCCCGCCGCCCGGCAGCCGCAACAGCGCCGCGAGCCCGTCGCTGGTCGGCGAAATTTCCACCTGCGGCGCCAGGTGAAAGCGCAGCGCGAAGGCGGTCGACGCGCCTTTGGTCCGGCGCCCAACCGGCAGCAGCATATCCTCGCCGCGTAGTTCCTTGCCATCGGCGGTCAGCACCAATTGCCGGCGGTGGCGAAAGCCGAAGCGGCGGGCATAGCCATCATGGCTGGCCTCGATCCGGCTCGCCTGATCGGTTTCCTGGCGGCTGAGCTCGACCTCGCTCACCCCCTTGCCGAGCGTGCCGTCGGTGTGGATAGCGGTCGAGTTGCTGTCGCCCACGACCAGCGTCGAATGCGCAGCGGTCGTCCGCAGCCCCTCGGCGAGCGCGGCGGGCACCTTGGCGATCACCTGCCGCGCACCACCGCAATTGACGATCAGCCGCTGTCCGCCGTCCGACAGTTCGAAGGCGAGGGTCGAGGCGCAGCCGCCCTGCGCGAGCCGCGCGACCGGAGGCGGGGCGGCGTCGATCACCAGCACCGTCTGCCCCGCGGCGAGCCGCTGATAGCCCCAGTCGCGCGCCTGCTTCAGCGGGCGGGTACGCACGCCCGAGGCGGCGATCACCGCCTGCACCTGCTCGGCGGAAATCGGGCCGGCGCCTTGCCAGCTGGCAAGCGCGCCGTCGCCCATCGTCAGCCCCAGCAGCGCGGGGACGAGCCTGGCCAGATGCTCGCCAATGAAGGGCGGCGGATCGAGCCGGCGCGCGGCATAGCCTTCGCGCAGCATCGCGAGCAGCGCGATGATCTCAAGCTGGGCGAGCGGCGCGCGCTGGGCACAGCCACCATCGGGATAGATCGCCGCGGTCAGCGCGCGCAGAAGCCCGGCTTCGCCGCCCTTCTGCCGGGCCTCGCCACCCGCGATCAGCAGCCCCGCCATCGTCACCCCGCACCAGGCGGCGACCCGCGCGACGCCGGGCGGTGCCTTGTCGGCGGTGCGATCGAGATGCCGCGCGCCCCGCGCCAGCGCGAGCAGCACGCGCGACCGATAGGCGAGATCGGCGCTCGACAGGATCAGCGGCGCGTGCGCGGCCCAGAACAATGTTCGCCGGCCAAGCAGCTCGGGCGCCCAAGCGGGCTCGCTCACCCGATCGGCATGGGCGGCGAGCCAGGCCTGCATCAGTCGCTCGGCGATTGGCGCACCCTGCGCACGGGTCGCGACAGTCGAGAGATCGCGCAGCCAGGCGAAGCTGTGGAGATGATCGGCGAAGCGCGGCGAGAAGCGCGGTTTCGCCAGATCGAGCGCGTCCAGCGCGACGCTCTCGCCATAAAGTTCCAGCCGCCCCTCGGTCAGCGCCTTGCCCCTCGCGACATCGCCCAGCACCGGATCGTCCGGCACCGCGACCAGCTTCAGCGGCTGCTTGCCCGCGAGCCGCAGCCCGTGGAGCGGGGTGCGCCAGGTGAGCCGCGCGAGCCGTTCGGACAGGCGCTCGGCGAGCGACAGCCCCTTGTCACCCCCCAGCCGGACGAGGCGCTTGCCCTGCTCGATCGTGTCGGCGATTGTCTCGCGCGGGTCGCGGTCGGCCACTATCCCCTCAACGCGCTGATATTGGCTGCATAATGCGCTGGGCCGCCCTTGAAGACGGCGGTGCCGGCGACGAGCGCGTCGGCGCCCGCGTTGATGCAGGCGCGGGCGGTGGCGGCGTCGACCCCGCCATCGACCTCAAGGTCGATCGGCTTGCCGAGCGCGTCGATCGATTTGCGGATCGCGGCGATCTTGCGCAGCTGCGAGCTGATGAACGCCTGGCCGCCAAAGCCCGGGTTCACGCTCATCACTAGCACCAGATCGACTTCCTCCAGCACATAATCGAGCATCTTGGCGGGCGTTGCCGGGTTGAGCGAGACGCCGGCGCGCTTGCCGAGCGCCTTGATCCGCTGGAGCGTGCGGTGGAGGTGGGGGCCAGCCTCGGGGTGGACGGTGATCGTGTCGGCGCCGGCCTCCGCGAACGCCTCCAGATAGGGATCGACCGGCGCGATCATCAGATGCACGTCGAATGGCTTGGCGGTGTGCGGGCGCAGCGCCTTCACCACCGCCGGGCCGATGGTGAGGTTGGGCACGAAATGCCCGTCCATCACATCGACATGGATCCAGTCGGCGCCGGCCGTGTCGATCGCGCGGACTTCCTCGCCCAATTTGGCGAAATCGGCGGAGAGGATCGAGGGAGCGATGCGGACCATGCGCGCGCCCATAGCACGGCGCCAAGCCCCCGCAAGTTGCGGCTTTATCCCAGCCGCCGGAGCGGGGCGATGAAGAAGCCGTCGCACCCGCCTTGCTCGAGCAAGGTGCCTGGCGCGGTGCGGACCGGGGCATGGGCGGCGATGCCGGCGGGCAGCGCGGTCGGATCGACGGGTGCGAGCACGTAATCAGGGCGGGCGGCGAGGAAGGCGGCAATTTGCCCCTCGCCCTCCTCGGGTTCGAGCGAACAGGTGGCATAGACCAGCAGCCCGCCGGGCTTCACCCAATCCGCCGCGCGCGCGAGCAGCCGCGTCTGAAGCGCGGCCAGTTCGGTAATCTGCGGCGGGCGGACGCGGTGGAGCACGTCGGGATGGCGGCGGAAAATGCCGGTCGCGCTGCACGGTGCGTCGAGCAGCACCGCGTCGAATGGGGCGTCGGGCACCCAGTCCAGCGCGTCGGCGGTGATGATCCCGGCGGTGAGGCCGGTGCGGGCGAGGTTTTCGGAAAGTCGCGCGAGGCGACTTTGGCTGATGTCGAGCGCGGTCACCGCCCAACCGGCGGCGGCGAGCTGGAGCGTCTTGCCTCCGGGCGCCGCGCACAGATCGAGCGCGCGGCCGGCGCCTTGCCCGATCAGCCGCGCGGGCAGCGAGGCGGCGATGTCCTGCACCCACCAGCGCCCCTCGCCATAGCCCTCGATATCGGGGACGCTGGCGCGCGGCAGGCGCAGATGCCCGGGCATCAGGCTGGTGCCGCCGAGCCGCGTGGCGAGCGCTTCGGTCTCTTCCGGATCGGCGAGCGTCAGGTCGAGCGCGGGGGGCGCGGCGAGCATCACCCCCGCCGCCGCCACGGCGTCAGCGCCCCAGGCCGCCTCCCAGCGCGCGGCGACCGCTCCGGGAACGCGCGCCGCCTCGGGCAGAGACACGCCCCGCCGGCTGAGCGTGCCGAACACGCCGTGGACAAGCCGCTTGGGGCCGCCCTCGACCAGTGGCAGCACCGTCGCGATCGCGGCGTGATCGGGAGTGCCGAGCACCAGCTTTTGCGCGAGCGCGAGGCGCAGCACCATCCGCGCCTTGGCGTCGTCGGGCAGCGGGCGCGCGGTCGCCGAGTCGATCAGCGCGTCGAGATCGCCCAGCCGGCGGAGGACGGCGGCGGCGAGGGCGTGGACCAGACCGCGATCATCGGCCCGTCTCAACCCCTGCGCGGCAGCGTGAAGCGCGCTTTCGAGCGGCTGGCCGCGCCGCAGGACAGCGTCGAGCAGCCGCAGCGCCGCGCGGCGTGCGGGAACGCCCTCTTGTTCCTCTGCGCTCAAGCTTCCATGTCCTTCCTCCAAAGGAGGAGCCCATGGGCCAACGCCCCAGCCATGTGAAGCCGCCCGCCTATCTTTCGCCGAGCAAGCCCGTGCCCAAGCCGGCCCCGGCCAAGCCGGCTGAAGATCCGCTAGGGATGGACCCGACGCGCTATGGCGATTGGGAATTGAAGGGCGTGGCGGTGGATTTTTGAGGGGATCGCGCGGCATCCACCTCAGCGACATTCGCTAATTGCTCGTCACCCCGGGCTTGACCCGGGGTCCCGCTGCCTAGCGACGGAAGAAGAAGCGGGGCCCCGGGTCAAGCCCGGGGCGACGTCGCTCTTAGGGGGTGGGGTAGCGCTAGGAGCGAGGCCCTACTCCTCCCGCAGCGGCCGGCTGAGCAGCGCTTCGATCACCGCATCGACGCTCGCCCCTTCCAGCAGCGCGCAAACCGCGTCGACCACCGGCATCTCCACGCCCACTGCCTGCGCCGCCTTTCGCAGCACTGGCGCCGTCGCCGCGCCTTCCGCGACGGTGTTGCGATCGCCGAGCAGCGCGGCCGCCGCGCGCCCCTCGCCCAGCCCGACCCCCAGCGCGAAGTTACGCGACTGGGTCGAGCCGCAGGTGAGCACAAGGTCGCCCAGCCCGGACAGGCCGGTGAGCGTCTCCAGCCGCCCCCCGCGCGCCAGGCCGAAGCGCACCATCTCCGCGAAGCCGCGCGCGATCGTCGCCGCGCGGGCATTCTCGCCCAGGTCGGCGCCCGCCACTACCCCGCAGGCGATGGCGAGCACATTCTTCACCGCGCCGCCGATTTCGGCGCCGATCACGTCGCTCGAGCCATAAAGCCGCAACGCGCCCCCCGCGAGCCGCGCGACCAGCGCCGCGCGCAGATCGGGGTCGGCGCAGGCGAGCGTCAGCGCGGTCGGCTTGCCCGCCGCCACCTCGCGCGCGAAGCTGGGGCCGGAGAGCACGGCGAGCGGCGCGGCGGGGTGGAGCTCGGCCGCGACCTCGCTCATCAGTTGGGCGCTGCCCGCCTCGATCCCCTTGGCGCACAGGATCAGCGGGCGCGCGCCCACCGGCGCCGCGCGCAGCACCGCGCGGACGAACTGCGCGGGCACCACGACGAGCAGCGCCCCGCAATCCGTGAGCGCCGACAGATCACCCGTCGCCTGGATCGCGGGCGAGAGCGGCACCCCGGGCAGGAACGGACCATTTTCATGCGTGTCGTTGATCGCGGCGACGACCTCGGCCTCGCGCGCCCATAGCAACGTCTCGCCCTGGCGCGCGATCACCTGCGCCAGCGCGGTGCCCCAGGCGCCGGCGCCGATGACCCCGAGCTTCACGCCTTCACTCCCGCGCCGCGCACCGCTTCCGCGCCGGGATCGAGCGGCCAGCGAGCGCGCGCGGGCGTGTCGAGCGGATCGGTGAGTCCGGCGGCGAAGCGCTCGGCGCCTGCCCAGGCGATCATCGCGGCGTTATCGGTACACAGCCACAAGGGCGGCGCGACGAAGCGCAGGCCGTGCCCGGTGGCGAGATCGGTGAGCGCCCCGCGCACCGCCTGGTTCGCCGCGACTCCGCCCGCGACCACCAAGGCCGTGGCCCCCGGCGCCGCGCCGATCGCGCGCGCGGTCCGGTCGATCAGGCACTCGACCACCGCCGCCTGAAAGCTCGCCGCCAGATCCTCCGCCGACACCCCGCCCGCGTCCCATGCGCGCGCGACCGCGCTTTTGAGGCCGGCGAAGGAGAAATGTGGCTCGGCCGCGCCTTTCAACGGGCGTGGCAGCGGCACCGCGCGCGGATCACCCAGCGCCGCCGCGCGCTCGACCGCGGGGCCGCCGGGAAAACCGAGGCCCAGAATCTTGGCGGTCTTGTCGAACGCCTCGCCCGCCGCATCGTCGATCGTCGTCGCCAGCCGGCGATAGGCGCCAACGCCTTCCACCAGCAGCAGCTGGCAATGCCCGCCCGAGACGAGCAGCAGCAGATAGGGAAAGGCCAACTCCGGGTCGGCCAGCCGGGGGCTGAGCGCATGGCCTTCAAGGTGATTGACCGCGATCAGCGGTTTGCCCGCCGCGTGGGCGAGCGCCTTCCCGGTGACGAGCCCGACCATCACGCCGCCAATGAGTCCCGGCCCCGCGGTCGCGGCGATCGCATCGACCTCGGCCAGCGTCACGCCCGCTTGCGCCAGCGCGGCTTCGACCAGCGGGGTAAGTATCTCGACATGCGCGCGCGCGGCGATTTCGGGGACGACGCCGCCAAAGGGGGCGTGAGCCTCCTCCTGCCCCGCGAGCTTGTGCGCCAGCACTTCGCGCGCGCTGGAGACGAGCGCGGCGGCGGTTTCGTCGCACGAGGATTCAAGGCCAAGGATCAGGGCCATCCCTTCCCTCTAGCGGCCGGGCGCGCTAGCACAAGCGCAATGACCCTGCTTCGCCTCGGCACACGCGGCTCGCCGCTTGCCCTCACCCAGGCCGACATGACCCGCGCCGCGCTGTGCCAGGCGCATGGCTGGACGCCCGACGCGATCGAGATCGTCGTCATCAAGACCACCGGCGACAAGGTGCAGGACCGCGCGCTCGCCGAGATCGGCGGCAAGGCGCTGTGGACCAAGGAGCTCGACCGGGCGCTGTTGAGCGGCGAGATCGACTGCGCGGTCCATTCGATGAAGGATGTCGAGACGATCCGTCCGGGCGAGATCGCGATCGCCGGGATGCTGCCGCGCGCCGATGTCCGCGATCGGCTGATCGGGGCGGACTCCATCGAGGCGCTGAAGCCGGGCGCGGTGATCGGCACCAGCTCGCCCCGGCGGTCGGCCCAGCTGCGCGCGCTGCGGCCGGATCTGGCCATCACGCTGCTGCGCGGCAATGTCGATACCCGCCTGGCGCGGGTGGCGGAGGGGGCGATCGACGCGACCCTGCTCGCCGCCGCCGGGCTCGATCGGCTGGGGCGCGGCGCGGTGGGTGCGGCGATCGCGGTGGAGACGATGCTGCCGGCGCCGTCGCAAGGCGCGGTCGGGATCGAATGCCGGGCCGAGGATGCGCGCGTGCGCCCCTTGATCGCCGCGATCGCCGATGCGCCGACCGTGGCGTGCGTGTCGGCCGAGCGCGCGCTGCTCGCCGCGCTCAACGCCGATTGCCACTCGCCGATGGCGGCGCTCGCGGTGCCGGAGGGGGATACGCTGCGGCTGCGCGCGGCGCTCTATGCCGCCGATGGCAGCGACAGCGTGATCGGCGAGGCGCACGGTATCCCGGGGGATTTCTCCTGGACCGCCGCGCTCGCCGCCGATCTGCTCGCCCGCGCGCCCTCGGCGGTGCGCGCGCTGTTCGGGTGAGAGTCGCGGTCCTCCGCCCCGAGCCGGGCAATGCCGATACCTGCGCGCGCCTGACCGTCCTGGGCCATGACCCGATCGCGCTGCCGCTGTTCGCGGTGGCGCCGATCGCCTGGACGCCGCCCGGGGGCGACTATGACGGACTGCTGCTCACCAGCGCCAACGCGCCGCGCCATGCCGGGCCGAGGCTCGCGCGATACGCCACGCTTCCCGTGCTCGCCGTCGGGGCGGCGACGGCGGCGGCGGCGCGGGCGGCGGGGCTGGCAGTGGCGCGCGTCGGCACCGGCGATGCCGCCGCGTTGCTCGCCGAGCCGCACGGCTGTTCGCGGCTGCTGCATCTGGGCGGGGAGGCGACGACGGTTGCCGTCGGCGGGCCGGTCGCCGCCTCGGTGCCGATCTATGCCAACAGCCCCTGCGAGGTAGCCCCCGCGCGGATTTTGGCACTCGCCGGGGCGCTGGTGCTGCTCCACGCACCTAGCGCGGCGCGCCGCTTCGCGGAACTCGCCGATCAGGCCGGGCTCGATCGCCGGCAGGTGGCGCTCGCGGCGCTCAGCCCCGCGATCGCCGGTGCCGCCGGCGCGGGCTGGGCCGAGCTTCGCGTCGCGGCGGCCCCCAACGAGCCCGCATTGCTGCGATTGACCGCGCCCGCCTGCCCGCCGATAAGCGAAGCATGATCGAGCCGCCGCCCGAAAGCCTGAAGCGACGCTCGCGCGCGGCGCTGTGGATCGCGCTGCTGGCGTTCGTGATCGGCACCGCGGTGACTTTGGTGTTCGTCAAATATTACGCCCGCTATCTGCCGAGCGCGATGCAGCCCGAGGCCGCCGCCGTCGCGCCCGCGCCGAGCGGCTTCGTTCCCCCACCCGAACGCGGCTTGACCGCGCCGAGCCCGGATAGCGACGCGCTCACCGCGCGCCAGGCGAATCTCGCCGCCGAGCTGGCGACGCTGGAGGCGCGCGCGGGTGCGGTCGATCGCGAGGCACTGGCGGCCGCTTCCAATGCCGGGCGCGCCGAAAGCCTGTTGCTCGCCTTCGCGGCGCGCCGGGCGATCGATCGCGGGGTCGGGCTCGGGCTGCTGGAGCAGGGGTTGCGCGAGCGGTTCGCCGCCAGCCAGCCGCGCGCGGTCGCGGTGGTGCTCGGCACCGCGCGCACGCCGGTGACGCTGGAGGATTTGCGGCTGGGGCTCGAGACGCTGGCGCCCGAGCTGACCAGCGGGGTGCGCGATCTAGGGGTGATGGCGGCGATCCAGCGCGAGATCGCCGGGCTGATCGTGATCCGCCGCGCCGGCTCGCCCTCGCCGCGCCCGGTCGATCGCATGGCGCGGGCGCGGCGCGCGCTCGATGCCGGGCAGGTCGAGGTCGCGCTGGCCGAGGTCCGCCGCCTGCCGGGCGCGGCGCGCGCGACGAGCTGGATCGCGGCGGCCCAGCGCTATGTCAGCGCGCATCAGGCGCTCGATCAGCTCGAACTGGCGGCGCTGAGTACGCCGGTGATGCCGGTTCAGCTCGCCGCGCCGATCGCCGCTGCGCCAACGACTCCCGCCCCGGCGCAACCCGCGCCCGCCGCTCCGGCGCCGACCCGTTAAACGCCCAGTCGCGCGCGCAGGGCGAGCGCGACCGCCGGTGCCTTGGGCTTGTGGCCGTTGATCGCGAAGATGAAGGTTTCGCGCGGGCTCACCGGGGCTGGGTCCGGCGCCGCATAGGGCAGGCCCACGGGGCTCTCGCCGCGCGCCCAGCCCCGCGCCGCCTCGGCCCAGCGATCGAGTTCGGCGGGGTCATAGCCCGCTTCCGCTTCCGCCCGCGCGTTCTCCAGCCGGGCATAGACGAAATCGCCCGAAACATCGGCGATCGCCGGGTATTCGGCCGAATCGGCGAAGACGATCCCCACCCCCGCCGCGCGGCACAGCGCGACGAATTCGGGCACCGCGAAGCTCGCATGGCGCACCTGCACCGCATGGCGCAGCGGCGCCCCCGCGTGCGTGCGCGGCAACAGCGCGAGGAAGGCGCCGAAATCGTCCGCGTCGAACGCTTTGGTCGCCATGAACTGCCACAGGATCGGCCCCAGCTTGTCACCCAGCTCGACGATCCCCTGCCCCACGAACCGCTCCACCGACTCGCCCGCCTCGGCGAGCACCTTGCGGTTGGTGCAGAAGCGAGAGGCCTTGAGCGTGTAGACGAACCCATCGGGCGCCACCTTCGCCCAATTCGCGAAGGTCGTCGGTGTCTGGCTGCGATAATAGGTCGCGTTCACCTCGATCGCGCTCATCGCCCGCGTCGCGTGATGCTGTTCCTGCTTCTTGGGCAGGTCGGCGGGGTAGAAAGTCTCGCGCCAGGGCTCGTAGCTCCAGCCGCCAATGCCGATGCGAATCGCGCTGCTCATGCGCGGCAGGCTAGGCTGGGGCGGGCGGCTTGTCTCGCCGCTTGGCCGGGCCTAGCCTCGGCGCGAGGGGAAGGCGATGCGGGCGCGATGGATGCTGGCCTTGGTGCTGCTCGGGGCTTGCGCGCCGCGCGACGAGGTGTGCGTCGCGCCCGAAAAGCTCGCCACGCAAAGCCAGGGCGGCCTGCGCTGGGTGTCCGGGGGCAGCTATCGGCTGGGCGGCCCGGCGTTGCGCGGCGAGGAGGGGCCGGAGCGCGTCGTGACGCTTCCCGGCTTCTGGATCGGGCAAACCGAGGTGACCAACGCCCAGTTCGCGCGCTTCGTCGCGGCGACCGGCTACAAGACGCTCGCCGAACGCGCGCCCGATCCGCGCGACTATCCCGGCGTGCCGGCGGCGCGGCTGGTGCCCTCGTCGCTGGTGTTCGTCGGGCTCGCGGAGGGCGGCCCCTGGCAGGTGATGCCGGGCGCCGATTGGCGCCATCCCGAGGGGCCGGGATCGAGCTTATCCGGGCGGATGCAGCTGCCGGTCGTGCATATCGGCCAGGCCGATGCGCTCGCTTATGCGCGCTGGGCCGGCGGCGATTTGCCGAGCGAGGATGAATGGGAAGTCGCGGCGCGGGGCGGTCTGGTCCATGCCCGCTACAGCTGGGGCGACGCGGCGCCGGGCGGCGAGGGCGGGCTTAAGCCCCGCGCCAATGTCTGGCAGGGCGCCTTCCCGGTCGAGGACAAGGGCGGCGACGGCTATCGCGCGCGCGTGGCGCCGGTCGCCTGCTTTCCGCCCAATGGCTATGGGCTGTACGACATGGCGGGCAATGTGTGGGAATGGACCCGCTCGCCGATCCCCGAAGCGATGCGGGCCGGGGCGGACCGGGGCGCGCATCTGATCAAGGGCGGTTCCTACCTGTGCGCCGACAATTATTGCTACCGCTACCGCCCCGCCGCCCGCTCGGCCGGGCCGGCGGATGGCGGCGCGTCGCATATCGGCTTTCGGATCGTGAAGCAGGCTGGGCGCTAGAGGCAGCCCGCCTCCTCCACCGTGGCGCTTGCCGTGGCCAGCCGACCGCCGTGCGCGGTCCAAGTCACCTCAATCCCCTCGCTGCAGGGTAGGGACTCGATCAATCGTCGCGCGACGCCGGGCTGCTCAATGACGAAGCGATTGTACGCCAGCCATTGGCGAAGTTCGGTTTCCGGTGTGCCGGGCGGGAAATGCGCGCGAAACCGCGCCGACGGCTGTTTCCAATGCGCGTCGCTTAGCAACGCCGGACGTCCTGCGCCGGTGAGGATGGCGATCGCGAATAAAACCCCCCGTAAATTCGCGAGGACCAAACCGGCCAAGGCGATCAGGATGATGCCTATCGGCAGGACAAACTTTCGCCTAAGCCAGCTCGTCACGCGCCTCCGCCCGCTCCCTCGGCGCGCGCACCCCGGCCCGGTCGCGCGCCTTGAGTTGCGCCTTCAGCACTTCGGGCTTGGGCGCGATCAGGAAGCCGAAGCTTACGGTGCCTTGCTTGGTCTCGACCACGTGGTGCAGCCGGTGCGCCTGGACGATCCGCTTCATATAGGCCGAGCGCGCGACATAGCGGTTGGGCCAGCGCTGATGGACGATGATGTCATGAAAGCCGAGATAGATCGCGCCATAGGCGGCGATGCCGGCGCCGACCCAGGTCGCCCAGGCCCCCCAGGCGCCGCTCGTGCCCATCACCAGCAGCGTGATCGAAGGCGCGGCGAAGATCACGAAATACAGGTCGTTCAGCTCCCAAAAGCCAGTGCGCGGGGCATGGTGGCTCTTGTGCAGGAACCAGCCGGGGCCGTGCATGATCCAGCGATGCGCGACATAGGCCCAGCCCTCCATCAGCGCGACGGTTAGCAGGAACAACAAGATGCCAAGGCCGATCGACATGCCCCCGATATAGGCGCTGCGTCCGCGCTTGGCGAGCATCTGGATTCATCCGTCCCGCTGTGCTTATGGAGGGCGGCATTCCTCAGTTTCGAAAAAGGTGCGGCGCGCATGAACATCCACGAATACCAGGCCAAGGAACTGCTCGCGAAGTTCGGCGCGCCGGTGCCGGCGGGCTATGCCGCGATGAGCGTCGAGGAAGCCGTTGCCGCCGCCAGCAAGCTGCCCGGGCCGCTTTACGTGGTGAAGGCGCAGATCCATGCCGGCGGGCGCGGCAAGGGCAAGTTCAAGGAACTCCCCGCCGAGGCCAAGGGCGGCGTGCGCCTGGCGAAGACGCTCGACGAGGTGCGCGCGCACGCCACCGAAATGCTCGGCAACACCCTCGTCACCGTCCAGACCGGCGAGCATGGCAAGCAGGTCAACCGGCTCTACGTGACCGATGGGGTGGACATCGCCAAGGAATTCTACCTGGCGCTACTGGTCAACCGCGCGAGCGGGCGCATCGCGATGGTCGCCTCGACCGAGGGCGGCGTCGACATCGAGACGGTGGCGCACGAGACTCCCGAAAAGATCACCACGATCGACATCGATCCCGCGACGGGCTTCATGCCCCATCATGGCCGCGCGGTGGCGGCGGCGCTGGCGCTGACCGGCGATCTGGCGAAGCAGGCCGCCTCGGTCGCGTCGAAGCTCTACGCCGCCTTCCTCGGCACCGATGCCAGCCAGATCGAGATCAACCCGCTCGCGGTGACCGAACAGGGCCAGCTGGTGGTGCTCGACGCCAAGGTGAATTTCGATTCGAACGCGATGTTCCGCCACAAGGATCTGGCCGAGCTGCGCGACGAAACCGAGGAAGACCCTATGGAGCTGGAGGCGAGCAAGTACGATCTCGCTTATATCAAGCTTGATGGCGATATCGGCTGCATGGTCAACGGCGCCGGCCTCGCGATGGCGACGATGGACATCATCAAGCTCAACGGCATGTTCCCGGCGAACTTCCTCGACGTCGGCGGCGGCGCGAGCAAGGAAAAGGTGACGGCGGCGTTCAAGATCATCCTCAGCGATCCGGCGGTGAAAGGCATTCTCGTCAACATCTTCGGCGGCATCATGCGTTGCGACATCATCGCCGAAGGGATCGTCGCGGCGGCGAAGGAAGTGAATTTGCAGGTGCCGCTGGTGGTGCGGCTCGAAGGCACCAATGTCGCGCAGGGCAAGGAAATTCTCGCCAATTCGGGCCTGGCGATCGTGCCCGCCAACGACCTAGGCGACGCCGCGCAAAAGATCGTCGCGGAGGTGAAGAAGGCGGCGTGAGCCGTTTGTCCTTCTCCCCCCATGGGGGAGAAGGATACGCAGCCTTGGACCGGCTTCAGCCGGGCCTAGGCGAAGTTGGATGAGGGCGCGGTCCCACGGATCGCGCCGACCCCTCACCCAGCTCCGACTAGGCGGCAGAGCCGCCAAGTCTGCGCAACCCTCTCCCCTGCGCGGCAGGGGCGAGGGACTGGGAGATGATCGGACCTTTCCTCCCCAGGATAGGGTTCGAAATGCAGGAAGGAAGCAGATGAAGGTCCTGGTCCCCGTCAAGCGTGTGCTTGACTATAACGTAAAGCCCCGCGTGAAGGCGGATGGTTCGGGCGTCGATCTCGCCAACGTCAAGATGTCGATGAACCCGTTCGACGAGATCGCGGTCGAAGAAGCGATCCGCCTGAAGGAAAAGGGCGTCGCGACCGAGGTGATCGCGGTGTCGGTCGGCGAGGCCAAGGCGCAGGAAACGCTGCGCACCGCGCTCGCGATGGGCGCCGATCGCGCGATCCTCGTCACGCATGACGGCCCGGTCGAGCCGCTGTCGGTCGCCAAGATTCTCGCCAAGATCGCCGCCGAGGAAGCCCCCGGCCTCGTGATCCTGGGCAAGCAGGCGATCGACGACGACAACAACCAGACCGGGCAGATGCTCGCGGCGCTCACCGGCTGGGCGCAGGGCACCTTCGCCTCCAAGGTCGAGGTCGAGGGCGAGCACGTCTCGGTCACGCGCGAAGTCGATGGCGGGCTGGAAACGGTGCGGCTGAAGCTGCCGGCGATCGTCACCACCGATCTGCGCCTCAACGAGCCGCGCTATGCCTCGCTGCCCAACATCATGAAGGCGAAGTCGAAGCCGCTCGCGCAGAAGACGCCGGCCGATTACGGCGTCGACGTCACGCCGCGCCTGAGCGTGGTGAAAGTGGTCGAGCCCGCCAAGCGCCAGGCCGGCGAGAAGGTGCCGGATGTCGATACGCTGGTGATGAAGCTCAAGGCGATGGGAGTGGCCAAGTGAAGACGCTGGTTTGGGTCGAGCATGACGGCGAGACCGTCAAGGACGCAACGCTCGCGGCGGTGACCGCGGCGGGCAAGCTGGGCGAGGTTCACCTGCTGGTCGCGGGCGCGGGCGTCGGCGGGGTGGCGCAAGCCGCCGCGAAGATAGCGGGCGTTGGCAAGGTGCATGTCGCGGACGACGCGGCCTATGGCCATGCGCTCGCCGAGAATGTCGCGCCCTTGGTCGCTGCCTTGATGGCCGAGCATGACGCTTTCGTCGCACCCGCCACCACCAACGGCAAGAACATCGCGCCGCGCGTCGCCGCCTTGCTCGACGTGATGCAGATTTCGGAAATCCTGTCGGTGGAGGACGCCAAGACCTTCACCCGCCCGATCTATGCCGGCAACGCGATCGCGACGGTGACCACGTCGGACGCCAAGCTGGTGCTGACGGTGCGCACCACCGCGTTCGAGAAGGCGGCGGCCGAGGGCGGCAGCGCGGGCGTGGAGCCGGTGAGCGGCGCGGGCGATCAGGGCCTGTCGACGCACGTCTCGTCCGAACTCGCCAAATCGGCGCGTCCGGAGCTGACCAGCGCGAAGATCATCGTCTCGGGCGGGCGTGCCCTCCAGAATAGCGAGAATTTCCACACGCTGATCGAACCCCTTGCCGACAAGCTCGGCGCGGCGGTGGGCGCGAGCCGCGCGGCGGTCGATGCCGGCTATGTGCCGAACGATTATCAGGTGGGGCAGACCGGCAAGATCGTCGCGCCCGAAGTCTATGTCGCGGTCGGCATTTCGGGGGCCATCCAGCATTTGGCCGGGATGAAGGACTCGAAAACGATCATCGCGATCAACAAGGACGAGGACGCACCGATCTTCCAGGTGGCGGACATCGGCCTGGTCGGCGATCTGTTCAAGCTGGTGCCGGAACTGACCGAGAAATTGTGAGCCTGGCGACGACGCTGGCAAAGGAAGGGGCGGTCCGGCTCGATCGGGCCGCCCTTGCTTTGTTGCCGGCGCTCGAGGCGGCCTTGGCCGATCTCGCGCCCGATCGGGCGGGCATCCGGCTCTGGGACCGGGCGCCGCTCGCCGCGTTGCTGGACGGACCGATTGGGGAGATTGCCCGCACGCTCCTACCGGGCGCACAGCCGGTGCGCGCCCTGCTGTTCAACAAAACCGCCGAGACCAATTGGGCACTCGGCTGGCATCAGGACCGCACCATCGCGGTGCGCGCGCGCCACGACGTGCCGGGCTTTGGTGCCTGGACGGTGAAGTCGGGTACCCTCCATGTCGAGCCGCTCTTCGCGCTGATCGAGCGGATGCTGACGCTGCGCGTGCATCTCGATTCGGTCGACGCCGACAATGCGCCTTTATTGGTCGCGCTCGGCACGCATCGGTTGGGACGGATCGAGGATGGCGCGATCGCGGCGACCGTCGCGGGCGCGCCGACGATCGCTTGCACGGCCGATGCGGGGGATGTTTGGGCCTATGCGACCCCCATCCTCCACGCCTCCGACATGGCCCGCAGCCCCGGCGCGCGGCGGGTGCTCCAAGTCGATTACAGCGCCGACACGCTGCCCCCGCCGCTCGCCTGGCGGGGCGTTTGACGCCTTACTTCGTCGCCCCTGCCTTCGCCACCGAGCCCGAGACTTCCGTCGCCATCTTGAACTGCGCGTCGCGATTGGTGATGCCATAGCGCTTGGCGGTGAAGGCGAAATCGTTCCAGGCGATCCACACGCTGCCATCGGCGTCCTCGGTCACCAGCATCCGCACCGGCCAGGCGAGGCCGGCGATCGGGTTCGCGGTCAAGAACTGGATGCCGAGCGGCGGGTTGCCGAACTCGACCAGGGTCGAGCGGCGCAGCGTGATCCCCGCCCCCTTGGCGAGCGCCTGCTGATCGATGGCGCCGAACCACATCACCCCCTTCGCCGCCACGTCCGCCTTGATCTTGGCGAGGGTGGTGTCGAAATCATTCGCGCTCTGGAGCTTGAGCACGCCTTGGCCGCTCGCGGTGCGCGCCGGGGGCTGCGCTTCGGCGGTCTGGGCGAGCAGCGGGGCGGGCATCAGCAGCGTGGCGGCGGCGAGCAGCGGGGTGCGAATCATGGGGGTCTCCTTGCAGATACTTGCGGGCTAACCCCGGGCCGCCACTGCTGCTTCCCGAAATTTGCTGCGCCGCCGCACGGGCCAACCGGGCTGGGCAGCCGTGCTGGGGCTTGCTAGCCTTGCGCCCGTCACTCGTCGCGAAAGGCGTCCGCATGAAATGGCCGTTGCTGCTTGCCCCGCTGCTGCTCGGCGCCGCGCCCAAACCCGATGCGGCGGCGATCCTCAAAGACGCCCCTCCCGAGGCATGGGCGCCGATCCCGGCGCAAGACCTGCTGGTGATGACGGTGGCCGGCCAGCGCGTGACCATCTGGCTCGCGCGTGATCTCGCCCCCGTCCATGTCCGCAATATCGAGACGATCGCCCGCGCCGGCTGGTGGGCGGATGCGACGATCTACCGCGTGCAGGACAATTACGTGACGCAGTGGGGCGACGCGACCGAGAAGAAGCCGCCCGCCGCCGGCATTTCGGTGCGCCCGCCCGCCGAATATGAGTGGCCCTGGGCCAAGCCGGCGCGCGCGAATCCCTATCGCGATGCCTATGCCGCGCGCACCGGTTTCACCGCGAGCGGCTGGGCGGTCGCGGGGGACGGCAAGCGCCAATGGCTGCCGCATTGCTACGGCGCGGTCGGCGTCGCGCGCGATCTCGCGCCCGATACCGGGACGGGCGGCGATCTCTACACGGTCATCGGCCATGCCCCGCGCCATCTCGATCGCAACATCGCTTTGGTTGGGCGGGTGATCGAGGGGATGGCGGCGCTTTCCAGCCTGCCGCGCGGCGGCGGGGCGCTTGGCGTTTATGAGCGCGCCGAGCAGCGGGTGCCGATCACCAAGGTCGCGCTCGCCGCCGACCTGCCCGAGGGCGAGCGGCCGCGCTTCGCTTATCTGCGGCCCACCGCGCCGGCCTTCGGCGCTTATCTGGAAGTGCGCGCCAACCGCCAGCCACCCTTCTTCACCGTGCCAGCGGAGGCGGCCGACCTCTGCAACCTGCCGGTGCCGGTGCGCGCGGGCTGAGCCGCTCAGAACAGGCCGAAAACCCCGTCCGCGCCCACGCCGATGCCCTCCGCCGCCGGCACGCGCGGCAGGCCCGGCATCGTCATCAACTCGCCGCAGATCGCGACGACGAAGCCGGCCCCCGCCGCCAGCCGCACCTCGCGCACCGGCAGGGTGAAGCCGGTCGGCGCGCCGAGCAGGCCGGGGTCGGCGGAGAAGCTATACTGGGTCTTGGCCATGCACACCGGCAGCGCGCCAAAGCCCGCCGCCTCCCAGCGCGATAGCTGCGCGGTGATGCCCGGGGCGAAGGCCACGCCATCGGCGCGATAGATCCGCCGGGCGATCGTCTCGATCTTGGCGGCAAGCGGCAGCTCCGCCGGGTAGAGCGGGGCGAAACCGTTCGATTGCTCGGCGAGCGCGACCACCGCCTCGGCGAGCGCCGCCGCCCCGGCGCCGCCCTGCGCCCAATGCGCGCAGCGGATCGCCTCCACCCCGGCGGCGCAAGCGGCGGTCTCGATCGCGGTGAGTTCGGCGTCGCTGTCGGTCGGGAACAGGTTGATCGCGACCACCACGGGCACCCCGAAGCCGCGTACATTCTCGACATGCCGCACCAGGTTCGCTGCCCCGCGCGCGACGGCGGCGGGATCGTCGCGCTCAAGATCGGCCTTGGCGACGCCGCCGTTCATTTTCAGCGCCCGCGCGGTCGCGACGATCACCGCCGCCGCCGGCATCAGCCCCGCCTGGCGGCATTTGATGTCGAAAAACTTCTCCGCGCCCAGGTCCGCGCCGAACCCGGCTTCGGTGACGACATAATCGGCCAAATCCAAAGCGGCGCGGGTCGCGATCACCGAATTGCAGCCATGCGCGATGTTGGCGAAGGGGCCGCCGTGGATCAACGCCGGCGTGCCCTCCAGCGTCTGGACGAGATTGGGCTTCACCGCTTCGGCAAGCAAGGCCGCCATCGCGCCGTCGGCCTTCAGATCGGCGGCGGTGACCGCCCGGCGATCGCGTGTCTCGGCGACGATGATCCGCGCGAGCCGGGCGCGCAGATCGTCAAGGTCTTCGGCGAGGCACAGGCACGCCATCACTTCGGAGGCGACGGTGATGTCGAACCCGCCCGTCCGCGCGAAGCCGTTCGAGACGCCGCCCAGCCCGAGCGTCACTTCGCGCAAAGCGCGGTCGTTCATGTCGACGACGCGGCGCCAGCTCACCCGCCGCGCATCGATGTCGAGCGCGTTGCCCCAGTAGATATGGTTGTCGATCATCGCCGACAGCAGATTGTGCGCGGCTGAAATCGCGTGAAAATCGCCGGTGAAGTGAAGGTTGATGTCGACCATCGGCGCCACCTGCGCACGCCCGCCGCCGGTCGCGCCGCCCTTGGTGCCAAAGCAGGGGCCGAGCGAGGGTTCGCGCAGCGCGAGCATCGCCCGCTTGCCAATATGGCGCAGCGCGTCGGCGAGCCCAATCGAGGTGGTGGTCTTGCCCTCGCCCGCCGGCGTCGGGTTGATCGCGGTGACGAGGATCAGCTTGCCCGGCGTCTGCCCGGGGGAGAGTTGGGCGAGATCGAGCTTGGCCTTGTGGCGGCCATAGGGTTCGATCGCCTGGGCGGGGATGCCGGCGCGCGCGGCGATGTCGGCGATCGGGGCGAGCTGAACGGCGGCGGCGATTTCGATGTCGGTTGGCATGTTTCCCCCCTGGCGGGCGCATGTTGCGTCCGCACCCCCTCACCCAACCCTCTCCTCCAAGGGGGAGAGGGCTATATGGTAGCGCGTCTGGAAGCCCTCTCCCCTTCAGGGGAGAGGGTTTGGGTGAGGGGCTTCCCGGGCACCACCCCTCACCCGTCGCTCACCCGCTCGATATTCGCGCCCACCGCGCTCAGTTTCTCTTCCAGCCGCTCGTAGCCGCGATCGAGGTGATAGACGCGGTTCACCTGCGTCTCCCCTTGCGCCGCCAACCCCGCCAGGATCAAGCTCATCGAAGCGCGCAGGTCGGTCGCCATCACCGGCGCGCCGATCAGCCGATCGACCCCGCGTACCACCGCGGTGCGGCCTGAAACACGAATGTCCGCCCCCATCCGCGCGAGTTCGGGAACGTGCATGTAGCGATTCTCGAAAATCGTCTCGGTCAGCACGCTCGCACCATTGGCGCGGGTGAGCAGCGCCATGAACTGCGCCTGCATATCGGTCGCGAATCCCGGATAGGGCGCGGTCGAAAGTTCCAAGGGAGCGATGCCGTTCTTCGCCGCGACGTAAAGCGCGCCGGGCCGCTCCTCCACCGTCACCCCCGCCGCGATCAGGGCGTCGACCGTCGCGCGCATCTCGTCCGCGCGCGCGCCGACCAGTTCGAGCGCGCCGCCGGTGATCGCGGCGGCGCAGGCATAGCTGCCCGCCTCGATCCGATCGGGCATCACCGCATAGGTCGCGCCGTGCAGCCGCTCGCGCCCCTCGATCTCGAGCGTTTCGGTGCCGATCCCTTCGATCGCCGCCCCCATCGCGACCAGGCAGCGGCAGAGATCGACGATTTCGGGCTCGCGCGCGGCATTGTCGATGCGGGTCGGACCGCTGGCCGTAACGGCGGCCATGATCGCATTCTCGGTCGCGCCCACCGAGACGATCGGAAAATGGACGCGCCCGCCCGGCAACCGGCCCTTGGGCGCCGTCGCCCGCACATAGCCGGCGGCGAGTTCGATCTCGGCGCCCAGCGCTTCCAGCGCCTTCAGGTGCAGGTCGATCGGCCGGTTGCCGATCGCGCAGCCGCCGGGCAGCGACACCGTCGCCTCGCCCGCGCGGGCGACCAGCGGCCCCAGCACCAGGATCGAGGCGCGCATTTTGCGCACGATGTCATAGGGCGCGACCGTCGAGGTGAGCCGGTTCGCGCGCAGCGTCATCACCCGGCCGAAATCCTCCGGCCGCGCGCCTTCGACCAGCGTCGACACGCCGAGCTGGTTGAGCAGATGCCCAAAGGTGTCGACATCGGCCAGGCGCGGCAGGTTGCGGAGCGTCAGCGGCTCTTCGCTGAGCAGCGCGCAGGGCATCAAGGTGAGGGCGGCGTTCTTGGCGCCCGAGATCGGCAGGCGGCCGGCAAGGGCATTCCCGCCCCGGATCAGGATTCGGTCCATCGCCGAGCTTCTAGCGCAGCTATGGCAAGGTTCAAGCCGGCGCTTGATCGACTTTAATGCGCATATCGCCGCGCGCTGCTTTGACACGCCTCTTGTTTAGGGGAAGGCCAAAGGTGGCAACAAGTTGTCTGGCGGACCGGTTGGGGCGGCTGGTCGCGCTTACCGAGGCGGAGGCCGCGGCGCTGGGTGCGCTAGGGTTGCGCGAACGCACATTGCGTCGCGGCGCCACGTTGCAGCGCGCGCAGGAGCCGGTTGGCGAAATCTATGTGCTGAAGCACGGGATGCTGATGAGCTATCTGCTGACCGGGGAAGGCAGCCGCCAGATCGTGCGTTTCCATTCCGATGGCGACCTGGTCGGCATGGCCAACCTCGCCTATCGCGCCGCGCCCGAGGCGATCGCGGCGCTGACCGACGCGACCGTGCTGCCGGTCGAGCTGGCGGCGCTGGGGACGTTGATCGCCGCCCATCCCAGGATTGGCGCGCTGCTGCTGGCCGATGCCCAGCTGGCGCAGGTGTCGCTCGCCGAGCGGCTCGCCGCGCTCGGCCGGCTCGACGCCAAGGCGCGGGTCGCGGGGGTGCTGGTCGAGCTTGATCGCCGGTTGCGCGAAAGCGGCGCGACGAGCTTCCCGCTTGCCTTGACCCAGGAGGAGATTGGCGACGCGACCGGGCTCACCGCCGTTCACGTCAACCGGATGCTCCGGCAGTTGGTGCAGGAGGGCTTGATCGCGCGCGAGGGCGGGCGTGTGCGGTTGCTCGACGAAGACGCGCTCGCGCGCGCGGCCGGGCTGCTGCCCGGGCCGGCGCTTGATCTCGGCTGGCTGCCCCCGGCCGCTGAGGAGCGCGGGGTGGCGCGCGAGGGCCGGCTATAGCAGGCCGTGGTCGATCCGCGGCAGGACGTGGCGGGCGACCAGATCGGCCTCGGCGGCATGGGGATAGCCCGAGAGGATGAACGCATCGATCCCCATCGCCCGGTAATCGTTGAGCTTGGCGACCACCTGGTCGGGATCGCCGACGATCGCCGCGCCGCAGCCGGAGCGCGCGCGGCCAATCCCGGTCCACAAATTGGCCTCGGCATAGCCATCGGCGTCGGCGCCTTCGCGCAAGGCGGCCTGCGCCGCGACCCCGGCTGAGGTGGCATCGAGCGACTTGGCGCGGATCGCTGCCCCTTGCGCCGCGTCGAGCTTCGAGAGCAGCCGCTGAGCGTAAGCGCGCGCCTCATCCTCGGTCTCGCGCACGATCATGTGGCAGCGATAGCCGAACCTGAGCGTGCGGCCATATTTGGCGGCGCGCGCGCGCATGTCGGCGATGATGGCTTCTACCGCCTCGCGCTTGTCGGGCCACATCAGATAGACGTCGCAGCCCTTCGCCGCCGCCTCGCGCGCGTCCTCACTCAGCCCGCCGAAATATAGCTGCGGCGCCTTGCCCGACAGCGTGCCGATGCGCGGCGGATCGAGTTTCAGCCGCCAGAACTCGCCCTGGTGATCGAGCGGTTCGCCGTTCAGGAGCGTCTTCAGAATGTGCATCGCCTCGACGGTGCGGGCATAGCGGGGCGCCGACGCCAGCGTTTCGCCCGGCATGTCGGACGAGATGATGTTCACCTTCAGCCGCCCGCCGAGCATCCGGTCGATCGTCGCGATCTGGCGCGCGAGTTGGGGGGGCCAGCTTTCGCCGACGCGCACCGCCATCAGCAGCGCGAGTCGCCGGAGCATCGGCGCGATCCCGGCCGCGAAAGCCGTGGTGTCGATCCCCAGCGCGTAGCCCGACGGGAGCAGGATATTGTCGAACCCGCCGGTTTCGGCCTGCAGGACAATGTCGCGGCAATGTTCCCAGCTCGACTTCAGGCGCGCGTCCGGCACGCCGAGAAACTCGTAATCATCGTCGCACAGCGCCGAGAACCAGCTTATTTCGCAAGGGGCCAGGGTCACGGCAGTCTTTCTCCCCGCGCGGCGACGAGTACGTCGTACCAGCTCTGCCGCGTCCAATTGATCGTGAAGGCCCCGCTGAGTTCGGCGATGCGCGCGGGGTTCTGGGTGCCGACGATCGGGATGGCGCGCGCCGGGTGCGCCATCACCCAGCCATAAGCGGCGGCGGCGCGGCTGACGCCATGTTCGACCGCGACCGCGTCGAGCGCGGTGCACACCGCATGGGCGCGGCTGTCCTGCGGGGCGCCGATCCGCCCGCCCCCAAGCGGCGACCAGGCGAGTACCGCCAGATCCTCTGCCATCGCGTGGTCGAGCAGGCCACTGGTGATCGGCTCGAGGTGGAGGGGCGAGAATTCGGGCTGGGTCGAGGCGAGGGGCACGCTCAGGAAGCGCGCGAGCGCCTGATGCTGGGCAAGGGTGTAGTTGCTCACCCCGATCGCGCCGACCTTGCCGCTCGCCACCATGTCCTCCAGCGCCCGCGCGACCTCCTGCGGGTGGGTGAGGATGTCGGGGCGGTGGATCTGATACAGCTCGACCCGCTCCACCCGCATCCGCTTGAGCGATGCGTCGAGCGCCTCGACCAGATAGGCGGGGCTGCTGTTGTAGGGCACTGGCGGGGTGATCCCGCCCTTGGTCGCGAGCACCAGCCGGTCGCGCAGGCCGGGGCTTTCGGCAAAGATGCGGCCGAGCAGCGCCTCGGCATCGCCAAAGCCGCCGCTGCCGTCGAAGCCATAGATATCGGCGGTATCGAACAGTGTGACACCCGCGCCAAGCGCGGCTTCGATCAGCGCGCGCCCTTCCGTTACCGTCGCGTGACCAAATCGCCACATGCCCCAGGCAATTGGCGAGACCATGATTCCGCTCTTGCCGAGCGGGCGCGGATCGGGTGTAACCCGCCAGCCATAGGACATCGTTGTCATAGTGCGCGAACATAGAGGCCAAAGGGTTGGCAGAGCAAGTGAGATACGGCCTGATCGGGACCGGGATGATGGGGGTGGAGCACCTCAACAACCTGGCGATCACCCCGGGCGCGGTGGTCACCGCGATCACCGATCCCGTCGCGACCTCGCTTACCTGGGCGCGGGCGGCACTTGGCGCGCATGCGAACGAGGTAAAGGCGTTCGATAGCCCGCAAGCGCTTGCCGCCTCGGGATTGTGCGACGCGGTGATCGTCGCGAGCCCCAACCACACCCACCGCGATGTGCTGGTGCCGCTGTTCGATGCCGGGCTCCACATCCTGTGCGAAAAGCCGCTCGCGACGACGCTCGAGGACGCGCGCTGGATCGTCGAGGAAGCCGCCAAAACGGACCGAGTTTTTTGGACGGCGATGGAATATCGCTACATGCCGCCGGTCGCCGAGTTCATCCGCGCGCTGGCGGAGGGTGCCGTCGGCGCGCTGAAGATGCTCTCGATTCGCGAGCACCGCTTCCCGTTCCTGGTGAAGGTCGGCAATTGGAACCGCTTCGCCCGCAACACCGGTGGCACGATGGTCGAGAAATGCTGCCATTTCTTCGATCTGATGCGGCTGATCGTCGGGTCCGAGGCGGTGCGCGTCTATTGCTCCGGCGCGATGGACGTGAACCATCGCGACGAGCTGTATGACGGTGCGGTGCCCGACATCATCGACAACAGCTTCACCACCGTCGACTTCGCGAACGGGGTGCGGGCGATGCTCGATCTGTCGATGTTCGCGGAAGGGGCGGCGAACCAGGAGGAAGTCACCGCCGTCGGCGACCAGGCACGGCTCGACGTGTTCATTCCCGAAGGGGCGCTGGTGCACAGCCCGCGCACCGGCTTCGGCAATCCGAAGAAGGTCACCCGCCGGGTGGTCGAGGTCGATCCGGCGGCGCTCGCGGCGGGATCGCACCATGGGTCAACCTTTTACGAACACCAGAAGTTCATCGCGGCGGTGCGCGGCGAAGGTCTGGTCGAAGTCACCGCCGAGGACGGACTGCGCGCGGTCGCGATCGGCACGGCGGTGGAGATCAGCGCGCGGGAGAAGCGGGTCGTGGCGATGAGCGAGCTCGGTTTCTGAGCGGAAGGCACAAGCAAAAGTTTCAAGGACGAAGCAACAAAGCGCCTAGCGCAAACCGCCCCATCGCGAAGAATGGGCAGCAAAGGGAGGGATGGATGACCAAGTTTCTTCTGATGAGCGGTGGCGCCGCGCTGGCGCTGGTGGCGAGCCCGGCGTTCGCCCAGACCGCGCCCGCCGCCCAGGCCCCCGCCGCGAGCCCCGCGACGGCCAGCGACGGCGAGGAAGGCGTGCCCGCTGACATCATCGTCACCGCGCAGAAGCGCAGCGAGCGCCTGCAGGACGTGCCGATCGCGGTGTCGGTGGTGAGCAGCGAGCAGCTCGCCCGCGCCGGCGTGCTCAATATCGAGAACGCGCAATATCTGGTGCCTTCGCTCAACTTCCGCAAATCGGGCACCGCGCTCAACCAGTCGCTGTTCCTGCGCGGCGTCGGCACATCGACCTTCTCGATCGCGGGCGAACCCTCGATCACCACGGTCGTCGACGGCGTCGTCTATCAGCGCTCGGGCGAGGCGTTCAGCGACCTGATCGACATCGACCGGATCGAGGTGCTGCGCGGGCCGCAAGGCACGCTGTTCGGCAAGAACAGCTCGGCGGGCGTGATCAACATCGTCACCAAGCGCCCGGGAGACACCTTCGGCGGCTATGGCGAGGCCGGCTATTTCTTTGACAACGGCACCGAATACCGGGTGCGCGGCGCGCTCGACCTGCCGGTGATCACCGACAAGCTCGCGGTGCGGCTGACCAGCGCCTATACCAATTACGACGGCAATATCTTCAACACCACGACCAACCGCCGCGTGAACGGCTATGAGCATTTCGGGATCCGTGGGATCGTCGTCGCGAAGCCGATCGAGGATCTGACGCTCACCGTCATCGCCGATTATCACACCAATACCGATAATTGCTGCGGCGAAGTGATCGGAACGCCACCCGTGGTGAGCGCCGCCAATACCTATGCCGCGCAGATCGCCGCGGTGCTGCCACCGCAACTGGGCGATCGTACGCGCGCCCTTGCGCAGAATCTCGTTACCTCGACGCTGGAGGATGGCTGGGGCGTCTCGTTGCAGGCCGATGTCGATCTGAACGGCGGCACGCTCACCTCGATTTCGTCGTACCGCAAGTGGAACAATAGCGAGATTCGCGACGGTGATTTTCTGCCGCAGGCCTATGTCGGCGGCGGGCTCAACCAGCTGCACGACGTTGGCCCGCAGCGCACCGACACGATCACCCAGGAACTGCGCATCGCCTCCGAAAAGGGCAAGCTGATCGACTATGTCGTCGGCGGCTTCTACTCGCGCGCTTATTCGGAGCGCGTGTTCAGCCGATCGGACATCGTCTGCACGCTGACGCCTGCCCCGGCCGCGCTCACCCCCTGCACCGCGCCGGGAACGGCGGTGACGCGCCCGTTCGGCACCGCCTTCTTCGGCTCGACCTTCCAGAACGCGGCAGTGTTCGGCCAGGCGACGCTGAACCTGAGGCGCAATTTCCGCCTGATCGGTGGCGTGCGCTACACCTATGACGCGCTGAGCGTGTTCCACAGCCGCCAGACGACGCTGGCCGGCCCCGGCATCCAGCCCAATTTCGATCAGGGCGTGTTCAACCTCTACCAGCAACTGGTCGCCGCCGGCACCACGCCGAGCGCGGCGGTCACCGCGTCGCCCGCGGGATCGAACGGGGTGCCGTTCCGTACCTCGACCACCGCCGACAATGTGTCTGGCCGGGTGGGCTTCCAATATGAAATCACGCCGCAGGTGACGACCTACTTCACCTATTCGCGCGGCTATAAGGGTCCGGCGTACAATATCTTCTACAACCTGACCGCGACCGGTACCAACGTGATCGCGCCGGAAACCTCGAACGCGTATGAGATCGGCCTGAAGAACAGCTTGTTCGACGGCAAGCTGGTGCTCAACATCGCTGGCTATTACGCCGAATATCAGAACTTCCAGGCCAACAACCCCGATGTGGTGGCGGGCGTGATCGTCACCCGCTTCACCAACGCCGGCGACGTTTCGACGCGTGGTGTCGAGGTTGATGCGATCTATCGCCCGACCCGCGACCTGAGCTTCAACGGTGGCTTTGCCTATACCGATGCCCGGGTCGATCGCTTCAACGCCCCGATCGGCGCCAACGGCGTTCCCTCGGCCACGATCCCGAACGGTACGCCCCTCGCCTATGCGCCGAAGGTGAAGGCCAATCTGGGCGTGAATTATCGCTGGCGCACGCAAGGGCCGGTCGATCTCGAATTCGGCGCGCAAGGCTCGTATCAGTCGAGCCAGTTGTCGCAGTTCGACGCGAGCGCGGCCATCCGCGCGGCAACAACGATCCGCGCCTATTCGCTGCTCGATCTGCAGGCGTCGATCGTCGACCCCAAGGACAAGTTCCGCATCACTTTCCTGGCGAAGAACGTCGCGGACGAAAGCTTCGCGGCGGCGATCACCAGCGGCGGGCCTTACGGCAGCTTCCGCTACCTGATCCCGCGCGAAGCGAACCGTTACTTCGGGGTGCAGGGCCGGTTCAATTTCTGATGCCCGGCGGGCGGGCGCGGTGGCGCCCGCCTAACCTTCGAGCGCGTTGATCGCGGCGTGAACCTGCTCCTCGATCGCCTCGCGTGAGAGGCCCGGCGGGATGGGCTCGCCAAAGCGGAAGGTAACGACACCGGCGCGCTTGGTCCCTTTCTTCGGCCAGACGACACCGGAGTCGATCGCGATCGGCACCACCGGCCGATCGAAGGCGCGGTAGAGCCCGGCGAAGCCCGAACGCAGCGGCGGCGTGGCCCCAGCCGGCACGCGCGTCCCCTCGGGAAAGATCAGCACCGATCGCCCCGCGCTCTTGGCCGCCTTGGCATCGGCCATCATCGCCCGGAGCGCCTTGGCGGATGCCTCGCGATCGACGACGATCGCGCCATAGCGCCGCGCCGCCCGGCCCCAGAGCGGGATGGCCATCAACTCCTGCTTCAGCACGATCACCGGATCGACCAGGGCGAGCGCGAGTTCGAAGGTCTCGTAGAACGCCTGGTGCTTGGCGGCGAACAGATATTGCCCCGGCGGCGGCGCGCCTTCGAAGCGACTGGTGATGCCGAGCAGCCAGCGGGCACACCAACGGTGGAAGCGGCACCAGCCATGGACATTCGCCAGCAGCGCTCCACGCGACAGCCGCATCGTCACCGGGGTCGCCAGCACGAATGGCACCGAGCCAAGATAGAAGACGATCAGAAACGCCCAGGTCCGCAAGCGCCGGATCATGCGTCCCACCCCAGCCAGATCGCCGCGCGCCGCAACAGGAACTTGTTGTACTCGGCCAGCAGCAGCGGCGCCTTGGGGTGTCCGGGCACGCCATCGCCGAGCACCGTAATCGAGGAGTCGTCGAGCACGGCTTCCAACTCCATCGTCGCGCGCCGCAAATGCCAGTCCGAGGTGACGAGCCGCACGCTCTTATAGCCGTGCGCGCGCAGCCAGGCGCTGGTCTCCTCCGCGTTCGAGCGGGTGTCGACGGCTTCGTGCCCCAGATCGACGCAGCAGGCGAACAGCGCGGGCGAGGCGCGGTTGCTCATCGCCAAGTCGATCGGCCGCACCGCGGTGCCGACGCCCGTCACCAGCAATCGCTTTGCGGCGCCCGCCCTCAGCAGATCAAGCCCGCGATCGATCCGCCCCGCCCCTCCGGTCAACACCACGATTGCATCGGTGCGGCGTGTATCCGCGGGGCCGGGCAGGAACAGCATGAACCAGCCAAACCCCAGCGTCCACGCCAGCGCCACGACCGCGACCAGCCGGCGGATCACGGTGCGCGCCCCAGCACGCGCTCGACCGCGAATCGCGCGGCGAAGGTCGCGAGCAACGCGAACAGCAACGGCAGCGCGAGCAGCGCCAGCCAATCGCGCAATGCGAACCGCACCCCGCTCACCAGTTCGGCGCCGAGCCCCGCGATCTCGCCCCCGATCAGCGCGACCAGCACCAGCGCGAGCGCGCTGCCCGCGATGCCGCCATAGAGCGTCTCAAGCGCGATTTGCCGCTGGAACAGCCGCGCGATCTGGGCGTCGGTCGTCCCCAGCAAATGGAGCATCGCGATCGTCTCGCGGTGCGCGTCGAGCCCTGCGCGCGCAGCGAGCACCACCACCGTCGCCGCCGCCGCCGCCATCACCAGCACCAGCGTGCCGGCAAGCGCGATCATCGTCCGCATGAAGCGCGCGACCGGCGACATCCACGCCTCGTAGCGGTCGATCCGGGCGGTGGGGGCGACGCGGTGGATGGCGTCGCTCACTCGGGCGAGCGTGGCGGGGCTGGGACTGGCGAGCTGGACGTCGATCATCGCCGGGATCGGCAGATCGGGGTCGGCGCCATCGGCCCCCAGCCACGGACGGAGCATCCGCGCAAGCGCGTCGCGATCGACCGGCGCCGCGGCGCTCACCCCCGCCGTCGCCCGCACCGCCGCGAGCGCCTGAGCCGCGTGGGCCTCCCGCGCTGCCGGATCGGCCTCGACAATCTGGACGGTGAGCTTGCCCGCGAGCTGGCGATCGAGCGTCTCGGCCGCTGCCAGCGCGCCGAGCCCGAAGGCGGCGGCGAGCACCGTCAGGAACAGCATCACCGCCATGATCCAGCGCAGCGTCCGCGTCTCGCCGGCGCTGTCGAGCAGCGCGCGATCGGCGGCGGTGGCGATCAGCCGCAGCTTCATGGTTGCGCCTCGGTGCGCGTCGGCGGGAAGCGCAGCGAGCCGGTGGGATCGAGCAGCCGCCCGCGCTCGAGCCGCATCATATGCGCGCCCTGGATGCGCCCCAACAGCTGGAAATCATGCGTCGCGACGACGACAGTGGTGCCGAGCCGGTTGAGACTGTCGAACAGATGCAGCAGCCGCTCGGCCATATCGGGATCGACATTGCCGGTGGGCTCGTCCGCCACCAGAATGTCGGGCCGGCCGATCACCGCGCGGGCGATCGCGACGCGCTGCTGCTCGCCCCCCGAAAGCGTTGGCGGGCGGGCACTGGCGCGCTCGGCGAGCCCTACCCAGGCCAGCATCTCGGTCACCGGCGCGGCGATGTCCGCTTCGGGCACGCCGGCGACGCGCAAGGGGAGCGCGATGTTATCGAACGCGCTCAGATGCGGCAGCAGGCGGAAATCCTGGAACACCACGCCGATCCGCCGGCGGAAGCCCGGCAGGCGCGCGCGTGGCAGCCGCGCCAAATCCTCGTCGAACAGCCGGATCGCGCCGCGCGTGGGGCGCTGGGCGAGGTAGAGCAGCTTCAACAGCGAGGTCTTGCCCGCGCCCGAGGCGCCGGTGAGGAAGTAAAAGGCGCCGCGCGACAAGGTGAAGCTGATGTCGCTCAGCGTCTCCTCGCCGGTGCCATAGCGCAGCCCCACATTTTCGAACTGCACGATATTCGCCATGCCGGCGTCGATAGCCCCTGATGCGCTTGCCTGACGGTGCCATCGCACGCGCGCGCGCCGGGCTCAAGCCGGGCGGACCGATCGCCGGCGGGCGCACCCTGCGCGACGGTCAACAGGGCAAGGGGGTGTGATCGCGCGCAACGCCGCCCGACGCGACACACCGTGCCCGCAATCCGCCACGCTGCCCGATGCGGGGGTTCGCCCCGTGGCGCTCCCGTCTTGCCAGCGCGCGACTCGCGTGCGAAAGTTAAATATTGGGTAACAATGGCGGCTCTACCCGGCAGTGAAGCGCGGTTTATGATCCTGGAATGCAGCGAGTGCCAAACGCGTTACCTCGTCCCCGATAGTGCGATCGGGCCGGAGGGGCGGACGGTGCGGTGTGCCAATTGCAAGCATAGCTGGTTCCAGGAAGGCGCGAGCATCGAGGCGTTGACCGCGGGCATTGGCGCGATTGCCGCGCCGCCGCCGTCCGTTCCCGCCCCGTCGCCCACCCCCGCCGCGCGCGTCGAGGCGGAGCCCGCGCCCGTCGCGGATGCCCCCACGACACCCGATACCGCCGAGTATGACGCGTTCGGCTACCAGCCGCCGTTCCGCCCGCGCCGTAACCCGGCGCGGCGCTACACCATCGCCGCGGTGGCGACCTCGCTGGTGCTCGTCGGCGGAATCGCGGCACTGAGCGCGACCGGTAGCCAAGGGCTCGCCGCGCAGCTTGGCCTCGTGACCCCGGCCGCGACCCCGCTGCTGGTGCAGGCAGATCCGATCCGGCGCGAGGCGCAGCGCAATGGCTCGGAGCTGTTCGCGGTGAGCGGGCGGATCGTGAACCCCTCCAGCCGCCCCCAGCGCGTGCCCGACATTCTCGCCGAGCTGCGCGATTCGCACCGCCGCGTCGTTTTCAGCTGGACGATCGAGCCCGAGCAGCGGCTGTTGCGTCCGGGCGCCAGCCTGCGCTTCAACAGCGCCCAGCTCGACGTGCCGAGCAATTCGCGCGATCTGCGCTTCAGCTTCGCGCGCGCCCGGATGAGTTAGCGCTTGTGCCGTGCCCGGCGCTTTGCTAGGGCGCGCGCCTCTACCGGCTCGGGGGCCTTGCGCCGCCCGAGCAAGGCACGTGCGGTCGTGGCGGAACTGGTAGACGCGCAACGTTGAGGTCGTTGTGTCCGAAAGGACGTGGAAGTTCGAGTCTTCTCGACCGCACCAGCTTTCGCCGATCGTGGCAGCAATTATCGTAAACCGACCCGGTTGACGCCTCCGGACACGCGATCCAAGAGCGCCGCCATGCGCTTCTTCTCCGATAACGCCGCCCCCGCCTGCCCCGAGGTGCTCGCCGCGTTGAACACCGCGAACGTGCTCGACACGGCCTATGACGGTGACCAGTGGAGCCAGCGGTTGGATGGGGTGGTGTCGGCGTTGTTCGAGACACCGGTGCGCGCGCTCTGGGTCGCCTCCGGCACGGCGGCGAACTGCCTCGCGCTCGCCGCGCTCTGCCCGCCGCACGGGGCGGTGATCTGCCACCGCGACGCGCATATCCAGAATGACGAATGCGGCGCGCCTGAATTCTATACGCATGGCGCCAAGCTGCTGCTGGCTGATGGCGCGGGGGCGAAGCTGACGCCTGACAGTGTAAAGGCGGTGCTCGCGGCGACCCGCAAGGACGTTCACCAGGTGCAGCCGCACGCGCTGTCGATCACCCAGGCGACCGAATATGGCCGGGTCTATACCCCCGACGAGGTCGCGGCGCTGGGTGATCTCGCCCGCGCGCATGGCCTGGGGCTGCATATGGACGGCGCGCGCTTTGCCAACGCGGTCGCGCACCTCGGCTGCGCGCCGGCGGACATCACCTGGCGCGCGGGGGTCGATGCGCTGTCGTTCGGCTTCATCAAGAATGGCGGGATGATGGCCGAGCTGCTGGTGTTGTTCCGCCCCGAGCTGGCGGACGCGACGCTCTATCGCCGCAAGCGCGCGGGGTTGCTGGCGTCAAAGGGGCGTTATCTCGCCGCGCAAATCCTGGCGATGATCGAGGGCGATGCGTGGCGCCGTAACGCGCGCGCGGCGAACGCGGGCGCGGCGCTGCTCGCCGCGGCGGCGGGTGAGCGACTGGTGCATCCGGTCGAGGCGAACGAGGTTTTCCTGCGGATGACGCCAGAGGAAGCCGCCCGGCTGCGCGCCGCCGGCTTCGATTTCTATGATTGGGGTCCGGGCGAGGCACGGCTGGTCGTCTCCTGGCACCAGCGGCGCGAGGACATCGCCCCGCTCGCCGCCGCGATCGCCGCGCTGTGAGCGAGGGCGGCGCCCCCGCCGATCGCCCGCAATCGACTCGCCTCGCCATCCTCATCCCCTTCGCGCTGGTGACGCTGATCTGGGGATCGACCTGGATCGTGATCCGCGACCAGATCGGCACGGTGCCGCCCAGCTGGTCGGTGACGTACCGCTTCCTCGTCGCTGGGGTGGCGATGCTCGGCTATGCGATCGCGCGCGGGGAGCGGCCCTGGTTCGATGCGCGCGGCTGGGGCTTCGCGGGGCTGCTCGGGTTGCTGCAATTCTGCCTCAACTTCAATTTCGTCTACCGGGCGGAGGCGCACATCACCTCGGGCGTGGTCGCGGTGGTGTTCGCGCTGTTGCTCGTGCCCAACGCGCTGTTCGGGCGGCTATTCCTGGGGCAGCAGCTCGGCCGGCAATTGCTCATCGGCTGCGGCGTGGCGATGGCGGGGGTGACCCTGTTGTTCGTGCACGAGGCGCGGCGCGATCCGCACGGCATGGGCGAGGCGGCGATGGGCGTCGGGCTGACGCTCGCCGGAGTGCTCGCCGCGTCGCTCGCTAATATCATGCAGGCGACCCAGGCCGCGCGCGCCTATCCGATGGCCGCGATGCTAGGGGTGGCGATGCTGTTCGGCGCGGCGCTCGACGGCACGATCGCCTGGAGCCTTACCGGCGCACCGGCGTTCGAATGGCGCGCGAGCTATGTGCTCGGCATCCTGTATCTGGGGCTGGTCGCCTCGGCCGTCGCCTTCACTCTTTATTTCGGCATCTTGCGCGTGATCGGCCCCGCCAAGGCCGCCTATTCGAGCGTGATCGTGCCGGTGATCGCGATGCTCCTCTCGACGCTGTTCGAGGGCTATCGCTGGTCGGGACTAGCGGCGGCGGGGGCGGTGCTGGCGCTGGCCGGGTTGGTGATCGCGCTCAGGGCACGCAGGCCCAACCGGTAATCGGCATAGACCGGGCGCCAGCCAAGCATACGCTTGGCCTTGCCGTTCGCGACCCGGCGATTCTCCGCATAAAAGGCGCGCGCCATTGGCGAGAGCCCCGCCGCGTCCATCGTCTGGAGCGGCAGCACCGGGCGACCGAGCAGGCGGCAGGCAAAGTCGATCACGTCGTTCTGCGCGCAGGGCAGATCGTCGGCGAGGTTATAGGCACCCGGCGGCCCCGCGAACCCCGCGAGCACCCCGGCGGCGAGATCGCGCACATGGATGCGGCTGAACACCTGATCGGGCAGGTCGATCCGGTGCGCCGCGCCCTCGATCACCCGATCGAGCGCGGAGCGGCCGGGGCCATAGATTCCGGGCAGGCGGAACACCCGCGCCCCTCGCGCCAGCCACGCGGCATCGGCGGCGTTGCGCCCCGGTCGCCGCCCGGTGATGGCAGCGCTCTCATCGACCCAGGCCCCGCCGGCGTCGCCATAAACCCCGGTCGAGGAGAGATAACCGAGCCGCCCGCCGAGCGCCGTGCCATAGCGGGCAAGCACCGGATCATCCTTTCCCTCGGGCGGGACGCTGCTCAGCACCGCGTCGGCCTCGGCCAACGCGGCGCGCACGGCGACTTCATCATCGAAGCGCAGCGTGCCTTCGCGCCCGTCGCGGGTCGTGCCGGTTACCGTCCAGCCGCGCGCGCGGGCAGCGGCGGCGATATAGCCCGCGCTATAGCCCAGCCCGAAAATCAGCAGTTTCACCCGCTTCTCCCGAATTATGTTGGCGTGCCCTTGGCGTCGCGCCTATTCCGCGACCATGCTCGACGTTCAAGCGCAAGCCCAGCCCGCCGTCACCCGCCGCGAGGATTACCGCCCGCCGGCCTGGCGCGTGCCCGAGATCGCGCTCGATTTCGCGCTCGACCCCGCCGCGACCCGGGTGCGCGCGACGCTGACGGTCGAACGTGGCGCGGGCGGGCCGCTGCGGCTCGATGGCGGCGGGCAGGTGCCGGTGTCGGTGAAGGTGGATGGCGTCGCCGTCAACGACTGGCGGCTGGAGGACGGCGCGCTCGTGCTCGACCTCGCCGGCGACGCGCATGAGGTGGAAACCGAGTGCGAGATCGCGCCCGATCGCAACACCCAGCTGATGGGGCTCTATGCCTCGAACGGGCTGCTCTGCACCCAGTGCGAGGCGGAAGGCTTTCGCCGCATCACCTTCTTCCCCGATCGCCCCGACATTCTGAGCGTCTATCGGGTGCGGATGAGCGCCGACAAGGCGCGCTTCCCGGTGCTGCTGGCGAATGGCGATCCGGTGGCGAGCGGCGATCTGCCGGGTGGCCGCCACTGGGCCGAATGGCATGATCCCTACCCCAAGCCCTGCTATCTGTTCGCGCTGGTGGCGGGCGATCTGGTCGCCAATCGCGACACCTTCGTCACCGCCTCGGGCCGGGAAGTGGCGCTCGGTATCTGGGTGCGCGCGGCCGATCTGGCCAAGACCCAGCACGCGCTCGACGCGCTGAAGATGTCGATGGCGTGGGACGAGCGCGTCTATGGCCGCGAATATGATCTCGATGTGTTCAACATCGTCGCGGTCGACGATTTCAACTTCGGGGCGATGGAGAACAAGGGCCTCAACATCTTCAATTCGCGCTACATTCTCGCCGATCCCGACACCGCGACCGATTATGATTATGACGCGATCGCGGCGGTGGTGGCGCATGAATATTTCCACAATTGGTCGGGCAACCGCGTCACCTGCCGCGATTGGTTCCAGCTGTCGCTGAAGGAGGGCTTCACCGTCTTTCGCGACCAGAGCTTCTCTGCCGATCTCGGCTCGGCGGCGGTCAAGCGGATCGAGGATGTGCGGACGCTGCGCGCGGCGCAGTTCCCGGAGGATGCCGGCCCGCTCGCGCACCCGATCCGGCCGGAAAGCTATATCGAAATCTCGAACTTCTACACCGCGACCGTCTATAACAAGGGCGCCGAGGTGATCCGGATGCTCGCGACGATCCTCGGCCCCGATGCGTTCCGCGCCGGCACCGATCTTTATTTCGCGCGCTTCGACGGCACCGCCGCCACCTGCGAGGATTTCGTCGCGAGCCTGGAGGAAGCCTCGGGCGTCGACCTCGCCCAGTTCCGCTTGTGGTATAGCCAGGCCGGCACGCCGCGCGTGACCGCGCGGATCGAGCAGGCCGGTGCGGGCGCGGTGTTGCATTTGGCGCAGAGCTTGCCGCCGACTCCGGGCCAGCCCGACAAGGCGCCGATGGTACTGCCGCTGCGCGTGCGGCTGTTCGGGGCGCGCAGCGGCGCACCGCTTACCGACGAGCAGCTCGTGCTGCTCACCGAGCCCAGCCAGCGCCTGGTGTTCGACCATCTCGCCGAGCCGCCCCTGCTCTCGATCAACCGCGGCTTTTCGGCCCCGGTGATCGTCGAGACCGATCGCAGCCCGGCCGAACTCGCCAAGCTCTCGGCGCATGATGACGATCCTTTCGCCCGCTATGAGGCGATGCAGCAGCTGATGCTCGACACCCTCGTCGCGAGCGTCCGGCACGGGCGCGGCGAGCATCAGGCGGTGGTCGCGGCGGTGGCGGAAACCCTCGCCAACCCCGCGCTCGATCCGGCCTTCATCGCAGAGGCGGTGCTGTTGCCGTCCGAGGCGTTCATTGGTGATCAGCTGCCGGTGGTCGATCCCGAGGCGGTGTTCCGCGCCCGCGAGGGGCTGCGCCGCGAGCTGGGGCGCAGTCTCGAGTCCGCCTGGCGCGCCGCTTTCGCACGGACGAGTGGCGAACGCTTCGCTTACACCCCCGAAGCCAAGGGTCGCCGCCGGCTGCGCACCGTCTCGCTCAGCTATCTGGCGGCGAGCGGCGCGGAGGATGCGCCCAAGCTCGCCTTCGATCAGTTCCAGCACGCCGACAACATGACCGATCGCCAGGGCGCGCTCGCCACGCTCGCCCATGGCGACAGTCCGCTGCGTGTGGCCGCGCTCGATATTTTCTACAACCGCTATTCGGACAATCCGCTGGTGCTGGACAAATGGTTTTCGACCCAGGCGCTGTCGGCGCGCGACGATACGGTGGCGGCGGTGATCGAGCTGGCCCAGCACCGCGACTTCACCCTCGCCAACCCCAATCGCGCGCGCGCGCTGGTCGGCGCGTTCGGGGTGAACCAGCGGGCTTTCCATGCCGCCGATGGCCGCGGCTATCGCTTCGTTGCCGATCAGCTGATCGCGCTCGATCGCCTAAACCCGCAGACCGCCGCCAAGCTGCTGCCGCCGCTTGGCCGGTGGAAGCGCTTCACGCCCGATCGCGCCGCGCTGATGCGCGCTGAGCTCGAGCGTATTCTTGCCGTACCCGGCCTATCGCGCGACAGTTTCGAGCAGGCCTCGAAAAGCCTGCAGGGATAAACGCGAATTGACGGCGTTCTGGTCGCACCTCACGGAGCGCGCCGTGCTGATCGAGAGCAATCATGGTGCATGAAGGCTCGATGGCGATGTGGCGGCATCGCCCCGTCCTGGGTTATGGCCTGGCGGTGGCGTTGGCGGGGGGCGCGGCTATCGTGCGACTTGGCGCCGATGCGATGCTCCCTGCGGGCTTTCCCTATCTCACTTTCTTTCCCGCGGTCGTTGTCACCGCCTTTGTCGCGGGGGCCGGGCCAGGCATCCTGGCCGGACTGATCAGCTTCGTCGCGGCGTGGTATTTCTTCGTGCCGCCGGTGCACAGCTTTGCGATCAACGCCGGCGTGCTCACCGCGCAGGGATTTTTCCTGTTCGTCGTCGCGGTGGACATCGCGCTGATCGAGGCGATGCACCGCGCCTATGATCGGTTGAATGGCGCGCGCGACGAGATGGCGGGGCTTTATGATCAGCAGCGGATGCTGTTCCGCGAGCTGCAGCACCGGGTGGCGAACAACCTCGCCTTCATCGCCTCGATCCTGCATTTCCAGAAGCGCCAGATCGCCGCCACGCCCGCGCGGGCCGCCCAGGCGCTCGACGAAGCGCAGGCGCGACTGACGCTGATGGGGCAGGTCCACCGCCGGCTCTATGATCCCGCCGCGCTCGATCGTCCGTTGAGCGACCATTTCGAGGCGCTCTGCAACGACGTGATCGCCGCCTCCGATCGTCCCGACATCGCCTGCCAGGTGGAAGTGGCCGTGCCGCCGCTCGATCTGACGCGGTTGATCGCGCTGTCGCTGTTCGTCAGCGAAACCGTGACCAACAGCCTCAAGCACGCCTTCGCCGATCGCGCTCAAGGGCGCATCGCGCTGCGTCTGGTCGAGGCCGGAGACCGGCTGGTGCTGGAGGTGCGCGACGACGGCCGCGGCCTGCCGCCCGGGCACGACGCGGCGACGGCGAGCGGGCTCGGCACCCGCATTACCCGGGCGCTCGCCGATCAGCTACGCGGCACGATCGAGACGATCAGCCCGCCGGACGGCGGAACCCTGATCCGATTACGCTTCGCGCAACCCTGAGCAGCAGGCCCCCCGCAAGGGTTATCCGCGATCTGGACGGTGCGCGTCGGTCGAACGAGCCTGTGTCGCTACCGCAGCCGATGCGAAAGCCAACTACGGGTCGACCGACCGAGCGGGGTCCAGCCGACGGCGCCCGCGTCGCAAGCTTCGCTCCAGATGCATCCGCGCCGCGCGCTTGGCGGCGCCAACGTCTTGCTTGCGGATCGCTTCCACCAGCCGCCGGTGTTCGCCCTGGATCGTGCGCAGATAAGCGGCGCGGGCGGCGGCCTGTTCCTCTCCGGTGGCGACGTTTCGCCGTGGCACCAGGCTCGCGCCCAGAAACTCGATGATGCGCACGAAATACTGGTTGTGCGTGGCATGGGCGATCGCGTTGTGCATGGCGATGTCGGCCGCGACGCCATCGCCCCCCAGCCGCAAGTCCTCCTCGATCGCGGCCACGGCATTGTCGATGGCGACAAGGTCATCGCCGGTCCGGCGTTCGGCCGCGAGCCCCGCCATCTCGGTTTCGATCGCGATCCGCAGTTCGAGCAGACGAAGCACGTCCTCAAGGTCGGCGAGTTCCGTCGCGCTGACCTGAAAAGCCTGTGGCGCGCTGCGCACGAACACGCCCGAGCCTTGCCGGGCCTCGACCCAGCCTTCGGCCGAAAGGCGGGCGATCGCTTCGCGGACCACGGTGCGGCTGATGCCAAGCTCGGCAACAAGCGCGCGTTCTGGTGGCAGCCGGTCGCCACGGGCCAGTTCGCCGCTGCGGATCCGCTCTCGCAACAGTTCGACAAGGTCGGCGGCCATCGATCGCCGTGCCGGCATCTTCAGTGCTTCCATGACCCTCGCTCGATGATAATGCGTGTGAAACTACCCGGCGGAACAGCCTGCGTCACGACTTAAGATTGGTATGATGACATTATCAGCAGTGGACAGGGCGGCATTTGCCCGATAACGATGGGCGGCGTTGGGAGAGTGACTGTGGCGTCCATACAAGCGACGGGTTCCAACCCCGCCCGGCACGATCATGCCGCGTTGCAGGCGTTGCTCGATCGGCTGATCGGCGCGCTGATCGGCATTCGTGACGAAGACAGCGCGTTCCTGGTCGGTATCGTCGATGGTCGGCGATACGACATCAAGAGCTGGGACGTTTGGGACTGGACTCAGGGGGTCGGGCTCTATGGGCTGGTGCGGACCCATGAGCGGACCGGCGACGCGAACACGCTCGATCTTGTCCGGTCGTGGTTCGGCGCGCGGCTCGCCGAGCCGCCGCCGCCGCGCACGATCAACACGGTGGCGCCGGTCTATGCGCTCGCTCACCTGGCGGCCGCGGATGGCGATGCCGCCCTGCGGGCGCTCGCCGCCGACTGGGCGGCGTGGGTGATGAACGATCTGCCCCGTACCACCGAGGGTGGGTTCCAGCATATTGTCGTCGATCATCGCAACGAAGGCCAGCTGTGGGACGACAGCTTGATGATGACCGCGTTGCCGCTGGCGCGCGCCGGGCTGCTGCTAAACCGCCCAGATTATGTCGAGGAAGCGGTGCGGCAATTCCTCGTCCACACCAAATATCTCGCCGATCGTGCCACCGGCCTGTGGTTCCACGGCTGGTCATTCGTCACACGCGATCATCTGTCGGCGGCGTTATGGGCACGTGGCAACAGCTGGGTGACGATGGCGATCCCCGATCTGATTGAACTGATCGATCTGCCCCGCGATGGCGCGGTTGGCGCGTTCCTGATCGAAACGCTGCGCGCCCAGGTGGCGGCGCTCGCGGCGTGCCAGCGCGATGACGGGCTGTGGCCGACCCTGCTCGATGATCCGGACAGCTATGGCGAAGCCTCCGCGACGGCGGGCTTCGCCTATGGCATCCTGAAGGGGGTCCGGCTCGGCCTGCTCGATCCAAGCTATGCCCCATGCGGCGCGCGGGCGCTCGACGCGGTGGTCGCCAATATCGATCCGGTCACCGGCGCGCTTGGCAATGTCTCGTTCGGCACCCCCATTTTCGCGACTCGCGAGGAATATGCGCGGGTTCCGCTCACCACCATGCCCTATGGACAGGCAATGGCGATCCTCGCGCTCGACGAGGGATTGCGCGCCGCATGACGCGCCGCATCGGCCCGTCGACCTATGTCGCTTATGGCGCCGCCGACATGTTCGGCTCGGGCGCGATGGCGGTGATCAACAGCTGGGTGCTGTTCTTCTACACCAGCTTCTGCGGGCTCACCGCGCTGCAGGCGACGGCGATCTTCGGCATCGCGCGCATTCTCGACGCGGTGAGCGGCACCGTCATCGGTCATTGGTCCGATGTGATCGGCGCGACGTGGATCGGGCGGCGGTTCGGGCGGCGGCGGGCGTTCCTGCTGCTGTCGCTGCCGCTGATGCCGTGCTTCGCGCTGATGTGGGTGAGCGGGCAGAGCTTTCTCTACTATCTCGCCACCTATCTGTTCTTCGAAGTGCTCTACGCAAGCGTGCTCATCCCCTATGAGACGCTGGCGGCGGAAATGACCGACGATTATCGCGTGCGCGCGCGACTTGCCGGCGCGCGGATCCTCACCGGCCAGGCCGCGGTCTTCCTGTCGAGCATCCTGCCGGCCTGGATCACCGGCGGCAAGGCGGCGGCGACCGCGCACACTTTCTTCCTGATGGGCGCGATCTTCTCCGCGATCTTCATCGCCTCGGTGCTGGTGACCTATCTGTTCACCTGGGAGCGCGAGCGCACCGCGCCGCCGCCGCGGCTTGGGCTCGGCGACCTGCTGCGCAATGCCGGATCGACCTTTCGCATCCGCGCCTTCCGGCAGCATCTGGGGGTTTATCTCGGCGGCTTCACCGCGAACGACGTGGCGGCGGCGACCTTCACCTACTTCATCGTGTTCGTGGTGGGGGGCAGCGTCGCGCAGGCATCACTGCTGCTGGGGGTGATGACAGCGGCGCAGTTTGCTTCGGTGATCGTGTTCACCTGGCTGACCACGCGGATCGGGCCGGCCCGCGCCTTTCAGCTGGCGGCATCGGCGTCGATCGCGGGCTTGCTGCTGATGACGGTGGTGGTTTTGGTGCCGATGCCGATCGCGCCGCTCGCCGCGTTGCTGCCAGTGGTCGTCGTCGCAGGGTTCGGGCGTGGGGGCATCGTCTACGTCCCGTGGCACAGCTATAACTACATCGCCGATGTCGACGAGATCGTCACCACGCGCCGCCGCGAAGGCGTGTTCGCGGGGGTGATGACGATGGTACGCAAGGCGGTGGGTGCCGCCGCGATCGCGCTGGTTGGGCTGTTGCTCGATGCGTTCGGCTTCGTCCCGCAGGCGACCGCGCAACCGGCGAGCGCGCGGACCGCGATCATGCTCGCGCTGGTGGTCGTGCCGGTCGTGTCGATGCTGCTGGGGATGCTGGTATCGCGCCGGTTCATCCTCGGCCCCGCCAGCCATGCGGTGCTGATGGACGAGATCGCCCGGCTGCGCGGCGGCGATCGCCGCCCGCCCGCCGACGATGTGGCCCCGGTGATCAGCGGGCTGACCGGCGTCGGCAACGACCGGCTCTGGGCGGGCCAACTCGACCTTCGACCCCTTCAAGCGGAGAGACGCTGATGTTCGAACGAAGCTATTACGCCACCCATCCCGACATGATGGAATGCGTGTCGAACGACGAGCTGCGCGACCGCTATCTGATCCAGCATCTGTTCCGGCCGGGCGAATGCGTGCTGTACTACACCCATGCCGATCGCTTCGTGATCGGCGGGGTCGCGGTGGCGGACGCGCCGGTGGCGCTGCCGGCGCAGGCCGAGCCGCCCTCGGCCGCCGGGCATCCGTTTCTCGAACGGCGCGAGCTGGCGATCGTCAATGTCGGCGCGGGGGACGGCGCGGTGACGGTGGACGGCGAAGCCTTCACGCTGGCGAGCAAGGATTGCCTCTACGTCACGATGGGGGCGAAGGAGGTGGTGTTTTCGGGCGCGGGCGCGCGCTTCTATCTCGCCTCCTGCCCGGCGCACAAAACCTTCGCCACCCGCAAGCTGTCGATCGCCGACGCCAATGCGCTCGAACGCGGCAGCCGGGAGGAATCGAACGAGCGTACCATCTACCAGCTCGTCATCCCCGGCGTGTGCGATTCAGCGCAACTGGTTATGGGGCTGACGGTGCTGAAGCCCGGCAGCGTGTGGAACACGATGCCGCCGCACATCCATGAGCGCCGCAGCGAGATTTACTTCTACTTCGATCTGCCTAATCCCAACGACCGCGTGTTCCATTACATGGGCGCGGGCGAGGCGATGCGGCACATCGTGATGGCCAACGAGGAAGCGGTGATCAGTCCGCCCTGGTCGATCCACATGGGATCGGGCACCCGCGCTTATGCCTTCATCTGGGCGATGGCGGGCGAGAACCAGGATTATACCGACATGGCGGTGCTCGACATCTGCCAGCTGGCCTGATGCGGAACCCGTTCGATCTGAGCGGCAAGGCCGCGATCGTCACCGGCGCCAACACCGGCATCGGCCAGGCGATCGCCGTCGCGCTTGCCGAGGCGGGCGCCGATATCGCCTGTGTCGGCCGCACGCCCGCCGAGGAGACGGCGGCGCGGATTCGCGACCTCGGCGGCCGGGCCGCGATCATCAGCGCTGACCTGTCGACCATCGAGCCGGTCGGCCGGGTGGTTCAGGAAACGATCGCGCGGCTGGGCAGGCTCGACATTCTCGTCAACAATGCCGGCATCATCCGCCGCGCCGATGCGGTGGACTTCACCGAGGCCGATTGGGACGCGGTGGTCGATACCAATTTGAAAAGCGTGTTCTTCCTCTGCCAGGCCGCCGGCCGCCATATGATCGCGCAAAGGGCGGGCAAGATCATCAACATCGCCTCGATGCTCACCTTCCAGGGCGGCATCCGGGTGCCGAGCTATACGGCGTCCAAATCGGGGATTGGCGGGCTCACCAAGCTGCTCGCCAATGAATGGGCGGGGCAGGGCGTCAACGTCAACGCGATCGCGCCGGGCTATATCGCGACCAACAATACGGCGGCGCTCCAGGCCGACGAGGCGCGCAATCGGGCAATCCTGGAGCGCATCCCCGCTGGCCGCTGGGGCGCCGCCAGCGATCTCGGCGGCGCGGCGGTGTTCCTTGCCTCGTCGGCCGCCGATTACGTGCAGGGGCACATCCTCGCGGTCGATGGCGGCTGGCTCGCGCGATGAGCCGGCTGCTCGCCTTTGGCGAAATCATGCTCCGCCTGTCGCCGCCGGGGCGCGAGCTGCTGTTGCAGACGCCCAAGCTCGACGTCTGGGTGGCGGGCGCCGAGGCCAATGTCGCGACCCAGCTCTCGCGGTTGGGGCACGACGTTGGCTTCGCGAGCGCGGTGCCCGACAATGACCTTGGCCGCGCGGCGATCGCCACCTTGCGCGGCCACGGCATCGACACCAGCGGCATCGCGCTGCGGGGCGACCGGATGGGGCTGTACTTCGTCACCTCGGGCGCCGGAATGCGCGCGACCGAGGTGATTTATGACCGCGCCCACAGCGCCTTCGCCGAGACCCCGGCGGCGGCGTGGGATTGGGAGACGCTGCTCGCCGGTGTCGACCACCTGCATCTTTCGGGCATCACGCCCGCGCTGGGGCCGGTTCCGGCCGCGAGCGCGCTGGCGGCGGTCCGCGCGGCGCGTGCACGCGGCATCGCCATTTCGTTCGACGGCAACTACCGCGCGAAGCTGTGGGAGCGGTGGGACGGCAACCCGCGCACGATCCTGCGCGGGTTGGTCGAGCACGCGACGATCCTGTTCGGCACCCACCGCGATATCGCCCTGCTGCTCGACCAGGCATTTGCGGGTGATGGCGCGGCGCGGCGGCGAGCGGCGGCCGAGGCGACCTTCGCGGCTTTTCCCCGCTTGCAGCTGATCGCCTCGACCGCGCGGCATGTCGAAAGCGTCGATCGCCACCGCCTTTCCGCGCGGATCGACACCCGCGACGGCGCCGTCCAGACCGAAGACGTGGTGGTCACGGGCATTGTCGACCGGATCGGCGGCGGCGATGCGTTCGCGGCAGGCGTGCTCCATCGTCTGCGCTCGGGCGGCGACATCGCCGGGGCCGCGCGTGACGGGCTGGCGCTCGCCGTGCTGAAACATTCGCTGCCCGGCGACGCGGGGTTGTTCCGCCAGCCCGATCTCGACGCCTATCTCGCGGGCGGGCTCGACGTCCGCCGATAGCCGACGCTGGCTTCGGCCGCGACGCGCATCCCGCGTCGCTGCTCCAGCGCGTCGCGGGCGAGCAGCAGGGCGCCGAGCGCGCCGGAACGGGTGCCCAGCGCGGCGGGCGTAATGATCCCCGTAGGGCCGCCACGCGCGGCGGTGACCGAGGTGTAGGTTCCGATCAGGTCGCCCATCGTCTGACGGGCACGATGGGCCAGGATCTCGCGCGTGCCGATGCCGCCGCCCAGCACCACACGGTCCACCCCGGCCAACAGCACGCACAGATGCGCCAGGTGGCCGACATAGTGGCCGAGCACGCGCCACGCGTCGTGATCGTCGGCAAGCTGTTCCGCCCCACATTGCCATCGCGCGCGGATCGCCGCCGCCGATACCAGCCCTTCCAGACAGGCGCCGTGATGCGGGCACGTTCCGGCGAAGGCGCGATCGACGGGGGCGATCGGCACGAAGATATGGCCGCCCTCGGCTTGCATCAGCCCGTGGGCAGGCTGTCCGTCCACCAGCATCCCGACCCCAACGCCCGTGCCGATCGTCACATAAGCGGTGGCGCGGCAACCGCGCGCGGCGCCCCACGTCTGCTCGGCCATCGCCGCAGCGACAACATCGGACTCGATGGTGATCGGCACGTTCAGGGCGTCGCGGAGGGGCGTCACCAGATCGACATGGGACCAGCCGGGCTTGGGGGTGATGAGCAGGCGGCCATGGTCGGCGCTCGATCGATCGCTGACGACGGGGCCGAAGCTGCCGATCCCGATGGTGTCGATCGGGCCGCGCGCGGCGAACCAGGCCGCCACCGCGGCCAATGTTTCCGCCGGACGGGTCGTCGGCACCCGATGTTCGTCCTCGATCAGATCGGGGCCGGTGCCGATCATCAGCTTGAAGGTCGTGCCGCCGGCGTCGATCCCGCCCAGGCGCATCAGGAAATCCGCTCCTGAACGGGCGGCGCCGCGACCGGGGCGACCAGATCGAGTCCGCCCCAGCTGACCTTGCGGCGTCCGCCAACCGGCCGACCGACGAGCACGGCGGCGGTCGACGGCGCGGCCGCCGCCGGCAGCAGCTCGATCGCGAGCGGGATCGAGGTGGGTCCGAGCCTGGTCGGCGCGATCGTGCCGCCAAGGGGAACGACATAGTCGAGATAGACCTCGTCCTTGCCGCTCGAGACGCGCCAGGCGCCCTTGTCGGTTGCGCCATCCCACAACACCGGCCCCATATGCACCACCGCCTGCCAGCCGAACGCCGACAGCCGCACCGCATAGGGGCCGAGCGCCTGCGCCCGCGCGCCGGCGACCGAGAGCACGACGCGCAGCCGCAACTCCTGCCCTTTGAACGTGCCGTCGGGGGAGCGATCGATCGAAATGTGCCAATCGCCCGATCCCGCGATCGGGTGCGCGCTCAGCAGCACGCGCGGTCCTTTTTGGGTCGCGACCATGCCGAACGACGCAAAGTCGCGCCCGTCCTTCAAGCAACGCACCCTCAGCACGGCGGGTGCGGCCGGCCCCTGCCAATAGCCGATGAGCGGGTGGCGCTGCACCCAGAACCCTTCGGCGCTCGCGCTTCCCAGGCAAGCCTCGCGGGAGAGCCAGGTTGTGCCATAGACCGACGCCGTGTCGTCCGCCGCCCGGATGAACCGCTGCCGCACCTCGGATTCGGCGCCGGCCAAGGCCGCGAAGCGCGGTAGCAGCGCTTCGGGGCAGGGTAGCATCGCCTCGCGCGGCGCGATGCCGTTCGGGGCGCCGGGACGCAGCGCCCGCCCGATCCGGGCCGAAATCGCGTCGAGCGCCTCATTCGGGGTGCGGTCATGGTAGCCCCGCGCATGGGGGCCTGCCCATTGCACCGTGCCGGGGTGCCAATGGCTCGCGATCACCTGCCAGGCGATCTGGCGCAGCGCCTCGGCCGCATCGCGGGCGGCCGCGTCCCTCGCGTAGCTGAGAACCGAGTCGAACTCCTCGAGCGCGACGATCGTGTAGGTTGGGCTGTTATACTCGTTGAAAGAACCCTGCTCGCGCGTGTGATCGAGCAGGCGTTGCAGCCGCTCCCGGCCATAGGCGATCAGGTCCGGCGCATCGAGCAATTCGCCCGCGATCAGCGCCACCCGCCCCCCCATCGCCGCGATGTTGGTATAGCTGGGGCCGACATTACGCTTCACGATGGCGCGGGCGGCGCGACCCGTGGCGACCGCGATCTGGCGCTTGATGTCTGGGGACAGGCGGTCGGCATGGCGGTTCACCGCCGTCGTCAGCCGCGCGCCGTTGAAATCGGCCCAATTGAGATCGGGCGGCGCCATCTTCGCCAGCGGCTCTTCGAGATAATAGGGCCAGACGCCGAAGGTCAGGCTGGCGGGATCGACGTCCTGCAGCGCGATGACCTTGGCGATCACGCTCTCGGCGCGGGCGCGCGCGCCGGCATCGCCCGTATCGAGCAGGCGCAGCGCATAATCGAGATTGGCGCGCGTGGCGTGGACCCAGGTTCCGCGCACCATCGTCGTTGAATAGCCCGGCCCCGCCGAAGGTTCGCCGACCAGTCCGACATCGGCGTCCCACCGTCGCCCTTTGCCGACGACGTCGGGCACGGCATCGGCGGCCCAAACGGGCATCGCGAGCGCCAGACCTCCCGCCGTCAGGCCACTAGCGACCACGTCGCGCCGGGTGGGCGTACCCCGTTCCTTGCTCATTGCAGCGTCCCTGTAAAAAGCGCGGCGGGCCTCGCTCGTGCCCCGCGACGCAAATGGCGCCGCGTCGCCGATCGCGCAGCTTCACGATCCCCCCGGGCGATCGCCTCGACGATCGCGAGGTGCTCCGCGGCCAATGCCTTGGCCTCCCGCGACCACGCTTCGCCCTCCTGCGCCGCCATGGGCGGAACGGCAAGTTCGCCGAGAAGCGCCAGGAAGCGCTCGAAATAGGGATTGGCCGAGGCGATCGCGATCGCCGCGTGCAGCGAGCGATCGGCGGCGGCGGCCGCCACCCCGTCGCGCGCGGTCGCCGCTGCATCGATCATCGCGAGCCAGTGGCGCAGATGGGCGATGTCGGCCGCCGAACGACGCTCGGCGGCGAGGCCGGCCATTTCGACCTCGACCGCCAGCCGCAGTTCCATCATGTCCGCGATGTCGGCCTCGGCACGCTGATCTTGCGGCAGGGCAAAGCTGATTCCCTGGGCGCGCACGAAGGTGCCCAGGCCGTGCCGGATTTCGATACGCCCGGCGGCGATCAGGCGCGCGATCGCCTCCCGCACCACGCCGGCGCTGCACCCGAAGGTCGCGGCGATCTGGTGAAGGGTCGGCAAGCGGTCGCCAGGCGACCAGACGCCTTGATCCAGCTGCTCGATCAATAACCGTTCCAGCCTGTGCGATAACGGCGCATTCGACATTGGGCCTGCTCTCCCGAAACGCCAACTAGCGCCTGCGCACGCGCTCGTCATCCAGAAATTGGTATGATGACCATATGAAATGACTGGACAGGGGACACCGAAATTTTTACCCAGGTGGCGAACTGCCGAAAAAAGGCAGGATGTAGGGAGAGCCCCATGATTAAAGTCGCCGCGCTCACATCGGCTGCCATCGGCGCGCTGATCCTCGGCACGAGCGCCGCCAACGCCCAGGCGCGACCACAGGCCGGCAATGCCGAGGGCGCGGGCGCGCAATCGGACATCATCGTCACCGGCACGCGCGCGGCCATCAAGAGCGCGATCGACGACAAGCGCAATGCCGACCAGATCGTCGACTCGGTCGTCGCCGAGGACGTCAACAAGCTGCCGGACGCCAATGTCGCGGAAAGCCTGCAGCGCGTGCCCGGCGTGCAGCTTGATCGCAACTTTGGCGAAGGCGCCCAGGTCAGCATTCGCGGCTTGTCGAACGTCCGCGTCGAACTCAACGGGCGCTCGAACCTGGGCATTTCGGTCGGCCCGACGGGTTCGGACCCGTCCGGTCGCTCGACCGGCCTCGAGCAGCAATCCTCGACTTTGTTCAGCAAGCTGTCGGTCTACAAGACCCCGACCGCCGACCAGATCGAAGGCGGGCTCGGCGGGTTCATCAGCATGACGACGCCCCGCCCGTTCGATTTCAAGAAACCCACCTTCGGCTATGCCGCCGAATACACCAACACCACCTTGGCGCGGAACCCAGATGGTTACAGCCTCGCTGGCTTTGCCGCGGCGAAGCTTGGCCGGATGTTCGGCATCGCGGCGAACATCGCCTATTCCGATCGCGAGATCGGCTCGTCGCAGTTCATTCGTGGCATCTGGAACACGGGCACGTCGACCGGCCTGCTGCGCGATTACAATGGCGACGGCCAATATGATTTCGTGCCGCAGGTGGCGCGCGCCGAATTCTACAACATCCGTCGCAAGCGCTTCGGGGCTGGTGGCACCGTGCAGTTCCGCCCCGCCGACAACCTGACCTTCTACGGCGACGCGCTCTACACCAGTCTCGAAACGCAGCGGCACATCGAATATCTGGCGATCCAGACCACGGATACCGGCGCCGCCGCGCCCACGCTCAGCAACGGCGTGACCGAGGGCAATTATGTCGTCGCGGGGACGCTGACCAACCAGCGCGTCCGCGTCGGTGGCGTCGAGCGCAACGAGCCGACGACATCGATCGTCGCTGGCGGCGGGGTGGAATGGAAGCCGGGGCGCTGGACCTTCAAGGTCGATGCGGGCGAGTCCATCGGCGATTACACATTTCGCCAGGATTTTCTCGAAGTCGCGTCGAACGGGTTGGTCGTCAACTACGACTATCGGACAGGTGACGTCCCGACCTTGACGCTGCCCACCACTTTCAATCCCACCTTGCGATCGTCATTTCCCAATCGAACCAATAGCGCCGCGAACGACACGGTCGTGCGGACCCGCGAAACCGCGGTCCGGATGGACAATAGCTACCGCGTCGGCGGCTGGCTTGAATCGGTGCAGTTTGGTGGCCGCTATTCCCGGCTCACGTCGAGCTTCACCGATTATCAGGCGAAGCTGGGCTTCACCAATCCCAATATCGCGACCTTGCCGGACGCGTTTTTCATCCCGTCGAACAATCCCGGCTATCCGGGCGCGAACGGTACTTACCCAACCGTCTTCATCGTGCCTAACGTCTATGCGGACGGCACTGGCGATAGCTCGCTGCTGCTGTCCAACTTCCGGCCGACCCGGCCGCGCCCGGTCAACAGCTATTACATCGTCGAGAAGACCTACGCTTTTTATGGCCGCCTCAATCTGAAGGGCGAGATCCTGGGGCTCGGCTTCTCGGGCAATGTCGGGTTGCGCTGGGCGCGGACCAACTTCAGCGTCGACACCACCAGCGCGCTGACCGTGGCGGGGACGTCGACCGTCCGCGAGGTGCCGCGCACCGACGTCAACAATTACGACGAGTTCCTGCCGAGCGCCAACATCAAGTTCTCGGTCGCGCGGGATCTCGTGATCCGCCTCGCGGCATCGCGGGTGATGTCGCGCGCCAGGCTTCAGGATCTCGCGCCGCGCCTGTCGGTCAACGCGCCGCTGGGCACCGCGACGGGCGGCAACGCGGGGCTGCGCCCGACCACCGCCAACCAGGTCGACGCCGCGATCGAATATTACATCCCCGGCGGCGGCATCGCCTCGGCGACATTTTTCTTCAAGGACATCAAGGATCAGGTCGCGCGCACGACGGTGCTGGAGGTGATCCCGGGGTTCGAGAGCTTTGGCCCGTTGCAGCGGTCGATCCCGATCAATCTGGGGGCCGCGACCGTCACCGGCGTCGAACTCAATTACCAGCAGGCCTTCACGTTCCTGCCCGGGCTGCTGTCGGGGCTGGGGACGCAGCTCAACGCGACGTTGCTCGACACCTCGTCATCGGATGGGCAGCCGGTGCTCGGCCTGTCGAAGAGCACGTACAACGCAATCGTTTATTACGAGAAGGGGCCGTTCACCGCGCGCATCGCCTATAACTGGCGCAGCCGCAACGCGAGCGGGTTCACCACGACCAGCGCGCCCGTCGGCACCGCGATCGCGGGCGTCACAGCACGAACCGGGACGCTGCGGCCCAACTGGTTCGAGGCTGACGATCAAGTCGATGCATCGATCAGCGTGAAGGCGAGCAACGCGCTGACCTTCTACGCCTCGGTTACGAACCTGTTCTGGAAGGACTCGGGACGCCGCAACTACAACGAGGTCTATAACGCGGTGAATAGCTACGAGATTAGTGACCGGCAAATCCGGATCGGCGTACGCGGGAGATTTTGATCGTAACTTGAAACATTGAAGAGGAGAAGGTGCGATGGCAGTCGTTCGATCGATTCCAATGGTGGCCGCGCTCGTGGCCGCCAACGTCCTCGCGGCGCCCTGCGTCGCCCAAACCTATCGCACCGTAACGGCGGAGGCGGCGTCGATCGACGCCACCACGCACGACCTCAGTGAGAATGGACGGACGTTCAAGTTCATCACCAAGGGCGATTATTCCCAGGTGTGGATCAGCCCGACCGTTGCCTGGAACGGCGGGCACAGCGTCGGCTTCGACATGCTGCCGACGAGCGGCACCGCCGCCGACGGATCGACCACGGACAAGGCCCAGTACCGGGTGATCTCGGGCAGCGAGACCAACGCGCTGGACTTCCTGCAGGATCGCTGCACCGGGTTCGCCGTTCGTCTAGAGACCAATTTCCAAACACCCGACCAGGCGGTGCAACTGTTCCAGTGGTGGCAGGGCTCACCCTTCTCCCCGCCGCTGGAGCTGCGCGTCAAGGCGGGATCGCTGAGCTGGGAGCTGGTTTACCGCAATGACCAGACCGGGCGCGGTCCGACCGCCGCGGTGTCGCTCGCCGAAGGTGGGATGAGCGTCGGCGCCTGGTATCGCTTCGTCGTGTGCACGCGGATGAGCTATTCTTCGGCGCTCGGGACGGGCAATGTGAAGCTCTGGCTGAACGGCACCCAATATGTCGATCAGAACGGGATTTACGGCTACAACCCCAATGTCGATTTCCCTTATGCCGGCAGCACGTACCGATCCAACCCGAGGTTCGATCTGTTCTTCGGCCTCTATCGGCCGCGCCAGAACAAGCGCGCCAAGGCGTTCTTCGATCAGGTGCGGTTTGGCGTCACCTATGCCGACGTAAACCCGGGCTAGGCGCGGAGTCGCGGGCCTGACCTGGCCCCACGCGAAACCAGCGACCTATCGCGTGGGGCCGAGCGGCCGCCGGACCGGCACCCCGGCGGCGGCGAGCGCGGCATGGGCCTGGGCGATGCTCGCCTCGCCAAAGTGGAAGATCGAGGCGGCGAGCACCGCGCTGGCCCCGCCTTCGACCACCCCCGCGACCAGATCGTCGAGCCCGCCCACCCCGCCCGAGGCGATCACCGGCACGCGCACCTGGCTGGCGATGGTGCGGGTGAGGGCGAGGTCATAGCCCCCGCGCGTCCCGTCACGGTCCATCGAGGTGACGAGCAGCTCGCCCGCGCCGAGCTCGGCGAGCCGTAGCGCATGGGCGACCGCGTCGACCCCGGTCGCCTTGCGCCCGCCATGGGTGAATACTTCCCAGCGACTCGGCGCGACCTGCCGCGCGTCGACCGAGGCGACGCAGCATTGGCTGCCGAACCGATCGGCGATTTCGGCCACCAGCTCGGGCCGGGCGACGGCGGCCGAGTTCACCGCGACCTTGTCCGCGCCCGCGAGCAGCAGCGCGCGTGCATCGCTCGCCGACCGGACGCCACCGCCCACCGTCAGCGGCATGAAGCAGACTTCAGCGGTGCGCCGCACGACTTCCAGGATCGTGCCGCGCGCCTCGTGGCTGGCGGTGATGTCGAGGAAGCACAGCTCGTCCGCCCCGGCCGCGTCATAGGCGCGCGCCTGCTCGACCGGATCGCCCGCATCGCGCAGATCGACGAAGTTCACGCCCTTCACGACGCGACCATTCGCCACGTCCAGACAAGGAATGACGCGGGCGCGGACGCTCATATCCTCTCCCCCTTGGGGTGGAGGGTGGCCGCGCGTGGCGGGGTCGGGTGAGCGGACGAGGCGCGAGCGCCGAACGCCCGGTCCATGCCCTCACCCAAACCCTCTCCCGCGGGCGGGAGAGGGCTTATGGTCGCGCGCGCCCTCACGCCGCCCCCGCCACGCTCAGCGCCGCCGCCAGATCGAGCCGGCCATCATACAGCGCGCGCCCGCAAATCACGCCCTCGATCCCGTCGCGGGCGTGCAGCGCGAGCATGTGAATGTCGGCGATGCCTTTCACCCCGCCGCTCGCGATCACCGGAATTCGCACCGCGCGCGCCAGATCGACCGTCGCCTCCAGGTTCACCCCCCTCAGCAGTCCGTCGCGACCGACATCGGTGAACAGCAACGCCGCCACCCCCGCATCCTCGAACCGGCGGGCGAGATCGACGACGCCGACGCTCGACACATCGGCCCAGCCGCGCGTCGCGACCATCCCGTCCTTCGCGTCCACCGCGACGACGATGCCGCCGGGAAAGTCGCGCGCGGCGCCGCGCACCAGTTCGGGGTCTTCCAGCGCGGCGGTGCCGATCACCACGCGCGAGACGCCCGCGTCGAACCAGCGCTCGATCGCGGCGCGGTTCCGAATGCCGCCGCCCAGCTGGACATGGCCGGGAAAGGCGGCGACGATCGCCCGCACCGCGTCGCCATTCACCGAGCCGCCGGCGAAGGCGCCGTCGAGATCGACGACATGGAGATGCCCGGCGCCGGCCTCGGCGAAGGCTTGGGCCTGGGCGGCGGGATCGTCGGCATAGACCGTCGCGCGCGCCATGTCGCCCTCGGCGAGGCGGACGACCTGGCCGCCCTTCAGGTCGATCGCGGGGAAGATGATGAGGGACATCACAACCTCCCCAAGCTTGCTTGGGGAGGGGGACCGCCGGCGAAGCCGGTGGGGGAGGGGCTTTCCTGGTTGGCAGGGGGCGCGACCCCTCCACCATCTGCTTCGCAGCTGGTCCCCCTCCCCAGCTGCGCTAGGGAGGATCGCGTCACGGCCGCCATGCGAGGAACCTTTCGAGCAGCGCCAGCCCGTAACGCTGGCTCTTTTCGGGGTGGAACTGCACCCCCAGCAGATTGTCGCGTCCGATCGCGGCGACCACCGGCCCGCCATGCGCGCTCGTCGCGAGCACGTCGCCGCCCGTGAAGGCGTAGCTGTGGAGGAAATAGGCCTCGCCCGGCTCGATCAGCGGGTGGGCGCCAGCGGGAACAACATCGTTCCAGCCCATATGCGGCACCTTCGCCGCCGGATCGGCGGGAGCCATCAACGCGACATCGCCCGCGATCCAGCCGAGCCCCGGATGCTCGCCGAATTCCAGGCCGCGCGTCGCCATCAGTTGCATCCCCACGCAAATCCCGAGGAACGGGGCGCCGCCGCCGATCACCCGGCCGTTCAGCGCCTCGATCATCCCCGGCACCGCGCGCAAGGCGCTCGCGCAGGCGCCGAACGCGCCGACGCCCGGCAGCACGACCCGTTCGGCGCGCGCGACTTCCTCTGCATCGGCCGTGACGCGCACGTCACCGGCCCCCGCCGCCTTCAGCGCGTTGTGGACCGAGTGGAGGTTGCCCGCGCCATAATCGATCAGTGCGACCGCGCCGCTCACAGCACGCCTTTGGTCGAGGGCACGGCGCCGCCCTTGCGCGGATCGATCTCGATCGCCTGGCGCAGCGCGCGGGCGAGGCCCTTATAGGCACTTTCGATGATGTGGTGGTTGTTCTCGCCGTAGAGCGTCTCGACATGGAGCGTGATGCCGGCGGTTTGCGCGAAGCTGTGGAACCAGTGCTTGAACAGCTCGGTATCCATCTCGCCCAGGCGCGGCTGGCTGAATTCGGTCTTCCAGACGAGATAGGGGCGCCCCGAAATGTCGAGCGCGACGCGGGTCAACACCTCGTCCATCGGCGAGAGCGCGTCGCCATAACGGCGGATGCCGGCCTTGTCGCCGAGCGCCTGGGCGAGCGCGCCGCCGAGCGCGAGCGCCGAATCCTCGGTTGTATGGTGCTGATCGATGTGCAGGTCGCCCTGCACCGTCAGGGTGATGTCGATCAGCGCGTGGCGCGATAACTGCTCGATCATGTGATCGAGAAAGCCGATCCCGGTCGCGATCTGGTAACGGCCAGTGCCGTCGAGGTTGAGCTCGACCTCGATCCGGGTCTCGGCGGTGTTGCGGGTGAGGTGGGCGGTACGCATCGCGCGCTCTCCATAACGTGTACGCCGCGACGCGCAATCTTGACCCGGCGCCGCCACGCGCTAACCCTGCCAGCATGAGCGAGCATCTGCCCGACAGCCTGATTCCCTATGACGAGATCGTGCAGGAAGCCCTGCGCGCGGTGGTCGGCCGGGTTCTCGGCTCGGTCGTGGCGGCGAACGGCACGCTGCCGGGCGAGCATCATTTCTATATCACCTTCAAGACCCAGGCTCCCGGGGTCGACATTCCGCAACGGCTGATCGAGCGTTTCCCGGATGAAATGACGATCGTGCTGCAGAACCGTTTCTGGGATTTGCGGGTGGACGAGGGGCGCTTTTCGGTCGGGCTCAGCTTCAACCAGGTGCCGGCGAAGCTCAACATTCCTTATTCGGCGATCACCGGCTTCCACGATCCCGCGGTAAATTTCGAGCTGCGCTTCCAGGCCCAGGAAGGCCCCGACGAACCCGAACCCCACGACGCCGCCGAAAACGACCAGCCCCCGCGCGAGGGATCAAACGTCGTGTCGGTCGACTTCAAGCGGAAGAAATAGGGAGCAAGGCGCGCGCCGCGCGCCGGTTGTGTCGGCAATGCGAACCACCAGCCGGCGCGGGATTTACGCCCGCGACGGGGCCAGGAGACCAAGCCGATGATCGAAACCCGCACCGAAACCGATTCGTTCGGCCCCATCGACGTTCCCGCCACCGCCTATTGGGGCGCGCAGACGCAGCGCTCGATCGAGAATTTCCCCTTCGGCGCCACCGAGCGGATGCCGATCGGCATCGTCCACGCGCTCGCGATCGTGAAGCAGGCGGCCGCGCGGGTGAACCGGGCGCATGGCCTGTCGGGCGAACTCGCCGACGCGATCGAGGCGGCGGCACGGGAGGTGGCGGCGGGCAAGCTGGACGATCATTTCCCGCTCGTCATCTGGCAGACGGGCAGCGGCACCCAGACCAACATGAACGTGAACGAGGTGATCGCGGGGCGCGCCAACGAACTGCTCACCGGCACGCGCGGCGGCAAGAGCCCGGTCCACCCGAACGATCATGTGAACAAGAGCCAGTCGTCGAACGACAGTTTCCCGACCGCGCTGCATATCGCCTGCGCGCTGGCCGTGGAGCGAAAGCTGAAACTTGCCTCTGCCCGACTGATCTACGAGCTGACGGAGAAGTCCACCCAGTGGAAGGACATCGTCAAGATTGGCCGCACTCATCTGCAGGACGCGACGCCACTCACGCTCGGGCAAGAGTTCAGCGGCTACGTGACGCAAGTCGCGAACGCGCATGGCCGCATAGCCGAGGCCGCCGGGGAAATGCTTGCTTTGGCGCAGGGTGGCACGGCCGTCGGCACAGGGCTCAACGCACCGCCCGGCTTCGATTGCGCGATCGCAGCGGAGATCGCCGCGATCACTGGCTTGAGCTTCGCCGCGGCCAGCAACAAGTTCGAGGCGCTCGCGTCGAACGATCCGCTCGTTCACCTCTCGGGCACGCTCAACACGCTCGCCGTGTCGCTCACCAAGATCGCCAACGACATCCGCCTGCTCGGCTCCGGCCCGCGCTCGGGGATTGGCGAGCTGCATCTGCCGGAAAATGAGCCCGGCAGCTCGATCATGCCCGGCAAGGTGAACCCCACCCAGTGCGAGATGCTGACGATGGTCGCCGCGCAGGTGATCGGCAATCATCAGGCGGTGATGATCGGCGGCCTGCAGGGGCATCTGGAACTCAACGTGTTCAAGCCGATGATTGGCGCGGCGGTGCTACGCTCGGTCGATCTGCTGAGCGTCGGGATGGCAAGCTTCGCCGAGCGCTGCGTCGAAGGCATCGAGCCCGATCGGCGGCGGATCGCCGAGCTGGTCGATCGCTCGCTGATGCTGGTCACCGCGCTTGCGCCCGAGATCGGCTATGACAATGCCGCGAAGATCGCCAAGCACGCCCATGCCGAAGGGCTGACGCTGCGCGAGGCGGGGCTGGCGCTGGGGCTGGTCGACGCCGCGACCTTCGATCGCCTCGTCCGGCCGGAGATGATGGTCTAGGCGTGATTTCGGAAATGCGCCGAAGGCACCTTGCGCGGTGCCCGCCGCCGCGCGCCGACCGCGTCGCCCCGGTTGCGCCATCGAAACGGATCGCGCAAAAGGGCGCGAGTCCCGCCTAGCCCCCGAGGTATCGCATGAAGCTGATCGTTTGCGCCGCGTTGTTTTCGCTTTCCGCCGCGCCCGCCCTGGCCCAGCAAGCGCCCGCGCCGGCGCCCGCCCCTGCCAGCGGCGACGCGGCGGCGCCCGCGACCGCCGGCGCTCTGACGCTTGACACCCCGATCGAAACGCTGGTCGCCAACCCCAAGGCCAAGGCGGCGCTCGATCAGGTGCTGCAGACCGACATCACCGCCAACCCTTTCTACGACCAGATCAAGGCAATGAGCTTCAACCAGGTCCAGCCGCTCTCCAATGGGCAGCTGAGCGACGAACTGCTGAAGAAGATCGGCGAGGCGCTCGCCGCGATCAAATAAGCGGCGCGGCGTTTCGTCCGGCATCGCCTGGGGGAATGAACGACCGGACGGGCCGCGCTTGCCCGACGGCGCGTCCTTGCCTCCCCCCGTCGCCCGGCCTACCTCGCCGCTGATGACCAGCCCCGCCGGCCCCGATCGCTTCAACGAGGAACGCGCGACCTATGCCGTGCGCGGCGCCGACGCGCCCGATCTGGAGGCGGGGGTGGCGGCGATCCGCAACGTGCTGCAAACGCTGCCCGCGCGGCCGGGTGTCTATCGGATGCACGATGCGCGCGGCGACGTGCTGTATGTGGGGAAAGCGCGCGCGCTGAAGAACCGCGTGACCAACTACACCCAGGTCGATCGTCTGCCGAAGCGGCTCCAGCGGATGGTCGCGCTGACGCGATCGATGACGATCGTCACCACCAATAACGAGGCCGAGGCGCTGCTGCTCGAAGCGCAGCTGATCAAGCGCTACCGCCCGGCGTACAACGTGCTGCTGCGCGACGACAAAAGCTTCCCGTTCATCCTGCTGCGCGCCGATCACGACTTTCCGCGCATCCAGAAGCATCGCGGCGCGCGCAAGATCAAAGGCAATTATTACGGCCCCTTCGCGAGTGCGGGCGCGGTCAACACCACGCTCAACGCGCTGCAGAAGCTGTTCCTGCTGCGCAGCTGCTCGGACGGGTTCTTCAGCCGCCGCGACCGGCCCTGCCTGCTCTACCAGATCAAGCGCTGCTCGGCGCCGTGCGTCGGGCGGATCGACGAAGCCGCCTATGCCGAGCTGGTGAGCGACGCGAAGGACTTCCTCGCTGGCAAATCGACCCAGGTGCAGGCCAAGCTCGGCGCGCAGATGCAGGCGGCGGCGGAGGCGATGGACTTCGAACTCGCCGCGATCCTGCGCGATCGGCTGCGCGCGCTCACTTTCATCCAGGGCAGCCAGGCGATCAACGCCGACGGGGTGGGCGACGCCGACATTTTCGCGCTCGCCTGCAAGGACGGGGTGATCGGCATCCAGGCCTTCTTCATCCGTGGCGGGCAGAATTGGGGGCATCGCAGCTTCTTCCCCACCCACACCGCCGAAGTGCCCGAGGAGGAAGTGCTGATGAGCTTCCTCACCCAATTCTATGAGGAAGTGCCGCCCGCGCGCCAGGTGATGGTCGATCGCGACCTGGGCGAGGGCGCGTTGCTCGAGGAGATGCTGAGCAGCCAGGCGGGGCGCAAGGTGGAGCTGAGCGTCCCCCAGCGCGGCGCGCGGCGGCGGCTGCTCGACCAGGCCAAGCGCAACGCCGAGGAAGCGCTGGAGCGGCGGCTGGCCGAATCGACCACCCAGGCCAAGCTGCTGCGCGAAGTGGCCGAGCTGTTCGACCTCGCCGAGCCGCCCCAGCGCATCGAAATCTACGACAACAGCCATATCCAGGGCACGGGCGCGCTCGGCGCGATGGTCGTCGCCGGGCCGGAGGGGTTCCGCAAGGGCCAGTACCGCAAGTTCAACATGAAGCGCGCCGAGACGATCGCGGGCGATGATTACGGCATGATGCGCGAGATGTTCCAGCGCCGCTTCGCCCGCGCGCAGGATGAAGACCCCGATCGCGGTGACTGGCCCGATCTGGTGCTGATCGATGGCGGGCGCGGCCAGCTCAACGCGGTGCGCGCGGCGCTGGAGGAGATTGGCGTCGAGGATGTCTGCCTGGTCGGCGTCGCCAAGGGGCCGCATCATGGCCGCGAGGGGCGCGAGGTGTTCCACCTGATGGACGGGCGCGAGTTCCAGCTGCCGGTCAACGCGCCGGTGCTTTTCTATCTCCAGCGGCTGCGCGACGAGGCGCACCGCTTCGCGATCGGCGCGCACCGCGAGAAGCGCGCCAAGGCGATGGGCGCGAGCCCGCTCGACGAGGTGCCCGGCATCGGCCCGGCGCGGAAGAAGGCGCTGCTGATGCACTTCGGCACCGCCCGCGCGGTGCGTGGCGCCAGCCTGGAAGACCTACGCAAGGCGCCGGGGGTGAGCGCGGCGGTGGCGCAAACGGTGTACGACTTCTACCACAGCCGCTAGCGGCGGCTGGTCAGCGTCCGGTCCAGTTCCCCGGGCGCTTGTCGACGAAGGCGGCCATTCCTTCCTTCTGGTCCTCGGTGCCGAACAGGCCGTGGAACAGCCGGCGCTCGAACAGGATGCCTTGGGCAAGTTGCGTCTCGAACGCGGCGTTGACCATTTCCTTGTTCGCGATCGCGGCGAGCGGGGGCATGGCGGCGATCGTCTCGGCGGTTTTCAGCGCTTCCGCCAGCAAATCGCCCGCCGGAACCACGCGCGCGACGAGGCCCGAACGTTCGGCCTCCTCGGCGTCCATCATCCGCCCCGTCAGGCACATTTCCATCGCCTTGGCCTTGCCGATCGCGCGCGTCAGCCGCTGCGAGCCGCCCATGCCGGGCGAGACGCCGAGCTTGATCTCGGGCTGGCCGAATTTGGCCGTATCGGCGGCGATGATGAAATCGGCCATCATCGCCACTTCGCACCCGCCGCCCAGCGCATAGCCGGCGACGGCGGCAAGCCAGGGCTTGCGCGTCGCGGTCACTTTCTCCCAGCCGGCGAAGAAATTGCTGCCATACATGTCGGCAAAGCCCTGTGCCTGCATCTCCTTGATGTCCGCGCCCGCCGCAAAGGCTTTCTCCGAGCCGGTGAGCACCAGGCAGCGCTGGGCCGGATCGGCATCATAAGCGGCGAAGGCGGCGATCAGCTCGGCGAGCACCTGGCTGTTGAGCGCGTTCAGCGCCTTGGGCCGGTTGAGCGTGACAAGCGTCACCGCGCCCCTGGGTTCGACGAGGATGGTTTCGAACGACATTTGCTGCTCTCCGTGGCGGGCGGGCGCCCGGTCCTGATGCGCCAAGCCTTTGCGCGACTGTGGATGCCGGAACAAGTCCGGCATGACGGCTCAGGCAAAGAAACCCTTCGGGTTTGATCCCAACCTATCGTCGCCCCGGACTTGATCCGGGGCTAGGCTTCTTCCTCTGCCGCCGCAAAGGCAGCCAAGCCCCGGCTCGGGGGCCGGGGCGACGGTGTGGGGCAGGAATCGTTTTACGCCGGCGTCCACGCCTCCCCCTCGGGCAGCGGCGCGAAGATTGCGTCGAGCATCGCCCCGGTCACGCCCCCGGGGCTGGCCGGGTTCCATTTGGGCGCGTTATCCTTGTCGATAATCACCGCGCGCACGCCTTCCTGAAAATCGGGGAGCACCACGACGCGCGCAGCAATGGCGAATTCCTGGCGCATCTCGGCGGCGAAATCGGGCATCGTCGCTCCCTCTTTCAACTGCCGTAGCGCGACTTTCATCGCCTGCGGCGATTTGGTCGCGAGCGTCGCGCGCTGTTGCGCCGCCCAGTCGCCGCCATCGGTATCGAGCGCGGCGAGTACGTCTTCCAAGTGATCGGACGCGAAAAGCCGATCGATCGCTTCCAAATGGTCGAAAAGCGTGCCGCGCGGTAGCAGCGTGTTTTTGTCACTGAGCGTCGTTTCGATGTCGCGAGGGTAACGGATCAACAGCTCTTTGACGATATCGAGTTCGTCGGCCGCGATGGCGTGTGTTGCCAGCCCGAGGTTGAGACAATCATGCCCGTTAAGCCGCGCGCCGGTCAGCGCCAGATACTGCCCCGTCCGCCCCGGCAGCCGCGCCAGATACCAGCCGCCGCCGACATCGGGAAACAGGCCGATGCCGCTTTCGGGCATGGCGAAGCGGGTATTCTCGGTCGCGACGCGGAAGCGCGCCGGCTGGCTGATGCCCACGCCGCCGCCCATGGTGATCCCGTCCATGAACGCGACGATGGGCTTCGCGTAAGTGAAAAGCTTGTGGTTGAGCTGGTACTCGGTGCGGAAGAAGCCGCGCGCCTCATCGCCCCCTTGCGCGCCCGAGGCGGCGAGCATCCGAATGTCGCCGCCCGCGCAAAAGCCGCGTCCTTCAGCGTGATCGATCATCACCGCCTCGATCGCGGGATCGGCTTCCCAGCGCTGCAGCGCTTCGAGCATCGCCGCGCACATCGCCGTGTTGAGCGCGTGCAGCGCCTGCGGGCGGTTGAGGCGGAGGCGGGCGACCTTGCCTTCGGTGGTGATGATGACGTCGTTGGTCATCGGCGCTCCTTTGAATTTTTTCTCGCACAAAGACACGAAGACACAAAGGAAGAAGCCGTAGACGGCGACCTATTTCAATTTCAGATAAAGCCGCTGCGCGGCTTTCTAATTTTCTTTGTGTCTTCGTGTCTTTGTGTGCGGATAAACTACTGCCGTGTGAGCTCGCGGCCCACGATCATCCGCATGATCTGGTTGGTCCCCTCCAGGATCGAATGCACCCGCAGGTCGCGCCAGAAGCGTTCGATCGGGTAATCCTGCAGATAGCCATAGCCGCCATGCAATTGCAGCGCGCGATCGACCACGCTCGATCCGGTATCGGTCGCGAGCCGCTTGGCCATCGCGGCAAAGCGCGTCTTGTCCGGGCTGTTCGCCGTCACCTTGGCCGCCGCCAGATAGAGCAGCGCCCGCGCCGCCTCCAGCTCGGTCGCCATGTCGGCGAGCATGAACTGGGTGTTCTGGAAATCGCTCACCGCCTGGCCGAACGCTTTCCGGTCGCGGGTATAGCCAATCGCCTCGTCAAGGCAGCGCTGCGCCCCGCCCAGCGAGCAGGCGCCGATATTCAGCCGCCCGCCATCAAGGCCCATCATCGCGATGCGGAAGCCCTCGCCCTCGCCGCCGATCCGGTTCTCGACCGGCACGCGCACCTCTTCCAAAATCACCTGCCGCGTCGGCTGTGAATGCCAGCCGAGCTTCTTCTCGTTCGCGCCGAACGACACGCCGGGCGTGTCGCGCTCGATGGCGAGGCACGAAATGCCGCGCGGGCCTTCTTCGCCGGTGCGGACCATCACCAGATACAGTTCATTCTCGCCCGCGCCCGAGATGAACTGCTTGGTGCCCGTCACGACATAATGATCGCCATCCCGCACCGCGCGCGTCTTGAGCGCGGCCGCGTCGGAGCCCGAGCCGGGTTCGGTGAGGCAATAGCTCGCGATCCAGTCCATCCCGACGAGCTGGGGCAGATATTTGGCCTTCACCGCCTCCGAACCGAAGCGGTCGATCATCCACGCGGCCATGTTGTGGATGCTGATGAACGCGCTGGTCGAGGGGCAGCCATAGGCCATCGCCTCCATGATCAGCGCCGCCTCCAGCCGGCCGAGCGCGATCCCGCCCGATTCCTCGGACACATAGATCGCGCCGAAGCCCAATTCGGCGGCCGCCTTGATCGTCTCGCGGGGGAAAATGTGCTTCTCGTCCCACTCGCCCGCGAACGGGGTGATGCGATCGGCGGTGAAGCGGCGCGCGAGCTCCTGGATCTCGCGCTGATCGTCGGTCAGGTCGAACTGGCTCATGGCTTGGCCGCGTAGTCCGTCGCGCCGAGGAAGTGAAGCGAGACATAGGGTTCGTCGCCGACCACCCAACTGTCATGCCCGGGCGGCACGTAGAAGATGTCGCCGGCGCGCATCTCGATCACGCGGCCATCGTCCATCGCGGCGGTCGCGCAGCCCGAGACGACCATGCCGACATGTTCGACATGGCACGAGGCCGCGCCGCTCGCCGCGCCGACATCGACCGACCAGCGCCAGCCCGGCTGATAGGTAGCGCGGCCAATCGTCATCCCGCCCAGGGTCACCAGCTCGAAGCGCCCTTTGCTGAACACGCGCACCTCATCGGGGGCATCGAACCGTTTGAGGATCACGTTCATGTCCATGGCGCCTCTCCTTGTCGCCACGCTGTTAGCGTGCGGGCCACGCCGTTGCCAGCGCTCGACGCGGGCGTGTGTGGTCGTCATAATGCACCCGCATGAATCGCCTGCTCCTGATCGATACCGCGCTGCGTCTGTTCGCGATCGGACAATTGCTGCTGATCGCGCTGGTGATCGGGCGCGGCGCCGCCCCCCGCCCGATCCGTGCGGCGACGGTCGCGCTGCTGTTGGGGGTGAGCAGCTATCTGACGCTCGCGACGCCGATTTTCCTGCGGCTGCGCGGGCCGTTCTGGGCGGTGGTGCAGCTCGCCGCGCAAGCGACGCCGCTGATCCTGTGGCTGTTCGCGCATCTGCTGTTCGAGCGGCGGGTCGATGCCCGGGTGCTGATCGGGGGCGCGGTGGTGACGCTCGTCACCTGGGCAAGCTTCGGGCTGGTCGATGCGCCGGATGCCCGCTTCTGGACCGCGCTGGTCCAGCGCGGCGTCTCGCTCTTGCTGGTGCTCCACGCGCTGACGATCGCGGTGCGCGAACGCGGCGATGATCTGATCGAGAAGCGCCGCCGGCTGCGCGTGGGGTTCGTGATCGTCGTCGGGCTCGGCGCGCTGATGGTGCTGGTGGTCGAGATGATCTTCGGTTTCCGCCACCGCGACGTGCTGGCGACGCTGCCGCAGACTTTGGTGATCTTCGTGGCGGTGCTCGCGACGGCCGGCGCGCTGCTGCAAAGCGACCCAGAATTGCTGTTCGATCCCGCCGCCCCGCCGCCGCCCCCCGAGCCCGCGCTCAGCCCCGCCGAATCGGTACTGAAGGCCAAGCTCGACGCGGCGATGGCGGCGGGGGTGTATCGCGAGGCGGGCCTCAGCATCGGCGCGCTCGCCGAGCGGCTGGGAGCGCCCGAGCACCGGCTGCGCGCGCTCATCAACCAGCGGCTCGGCTATCGCAACTTCTCCGCTTTCCTGAATGAGGCGCGAATCGCCGAGGCCAAGGGCTGGCTCGCCGATCCCGAGCGGGTGGCGCTGCCCGTTCTCACCATCGCGATGGACCTGGGTTATGGTAGCCTCGCCCCGTTCAACCGCGCCTTTCGCGAGGCGACGGGACAGGCGCCGAGCGACTTCCGCCGCGCCGCCTTCGCTGAAAAAAGCTGATCGATTTCGAAAATGCGCGCGCTTTTGCGCCGCCGCGCGGACGACCCAGGCCCGATATGGGTAGTGCCATCGCAGACATGGCCCAACGGTCGTCACCCCGGGCTTGACCCCGGGTTCCGCTTATCCTTCGGTCGCAAGGCAGCGGGACCCCGGCGCGAGGCTGGGGCGACGGCGGTAAAGGACGGAGATTCGCTTGCCTGACTGGTTGCTCCTGATCCCCCAACGCCTGCTGCACAGCGTCGAGATCGAATTCACCCGCTATCTGGTGGGCGCCGCCGGGGTCGCGCTGCTCTATTGGCTGGTGCGGGGCGTCATCGAGCATCGCCGCATTCAGGCGCGACGCGCGACCCGCGAAGACCGACTGCGCGAATTCCGCCAGTCGGTGGAGACGATTTGCGTGTTCGCGGTCGTCAATCTGCTCACTTTCGCGCTGATCCGCGCCGGGCTGATCCCGATCAACCGCGGCGCGCCCGATCTGCCGATCCTCGTCGCGCAGATCGTGGTGATGGTGGTGCTGCACGATGCGTGGTTCTATTGGATGCACCGCACGCTGCACCACCGGATGCTATTCCGCGCGACCCATGCCGCGCATCACCGCAGCCGCACGCCGACGAGCTGGGCCGCGTACAGCTTCGCCCCCGGCGAGGCGGTGGCGGAGAGCATCTATATCCCGATCATGTTTCTCGCGATCAGCTGGGTGGCGCCGATCCAGCCCTGGTCGGTGTTCATCTTCCTCGGCCACCAGATCGCGCGCAACGCGATCGGCCATTCGGGGTTCGAGCTCGCCTGGCCGGGCTTCACCCGCTCGCGCTGGACCGGCTGGCTGACGACGACCACCCATCACGACCTCCACCACACCGAGGGCCGCTATAATTTCGGCCTCTATTTCACCTGGTGGGACCGGCTGATGGGCACCGAGCACCCGCGCTACCATGAAAAGTTCGAGGGCGTGGTCCGCCGCCAGCGCGACGCGGCGGTGGTGGCGGCGTAGGGGCGCAGGCTCGACTTCGACCGGCCCGGGCGGCACAAGAGCGGCCATGCTCCCCGCGCCGCTCGCCGCCTTCACCCAGACCGTCGGGCCGCTGCTCGATCTGCTGGGGCTGGGGGTGTTCGCCGCTTCGGGTGCCTTGCGCGCCGCCGAGCGCGGGCAGACCATCGTTACTTTGTGCTTCTTCGCGCTGATCACCGGGGTGGGCGGCGGCACGCTGCGCGATCTGCTGATCGGCGCGCCGGTCTTCTGGGTGCAGGATTCGCGCGCCGCCGCGGTGTGCCTCGCGGTCGCCTTCGTGATCTATCTGACGCCGGTGCGCTGGTGGTCGGCGACGGCGCTGGTCTGGTTCGATGCGCTGGGGCTTGCGGCTTACGCGGTTTACGGCGCGCAGAAGGCGCTGTCGTTCGGGGTGCCCGCCGTGCCCTCGGTGGTGATGGGAGTGATCACCGCGAGCGTCGGCGGCATCATCCGCGACGTGCTGGCGGGCGAACCCTCGATCCTGATGCGGCCCGAGCTGTACGTCACCGCCGCCGCGCTCGCCGCTGGCTTGCACGTGCTGCTGCTGGCGCTGGGGCTGCCGATCGCGGTGGCGGCGGGGACGGCGGCGCTCGCGGGCTTTGGCCTGCGCGCGGCGGCGATCCATTGGCGGCTGGCGCTGCCGGCTTATGGGGCGCGCGGTTGATGTGGGTGATCGTGTCGGGCTGTTCGGGCGCCGGCAAATCGACTCTGCTCGAGGCGCTGGCGGCGCGCGGCGAGACTGTGGTGCGCGAGCCGGGTCGCCGCCTGATCGCCGCGCACCGAGCGAGTGAAGGGCGCGAAGGCGCGCTGCCTTGGGTCGATCTGCCTAAGTTCCTGCAAGCCGCGATCGTGATGGCGCAAGCCGATCTCGCCGCCGCGCCCACCGATCGCCGCGTGTTCTTCGATCGCGGGCTGATCGACGCGGCGTGCGGCTGGGACGCGCTGACCGGCGCCGATACCGCGCCCGCGCTCGCCGACGCATACCCCTTCCACCGTCGGCTGTTCCTTGCCCCGCCCTGGCCCGAAATCTACCGCACCGACGCGGATCGCCCGCACGATCTCGCCGCCGCGACCGCCGAATATGAGCGGTTGCGCGCCTGCTACACCCGGTTGGGGTTCGAGATCGTCCTGCTGCCCAAGCGGCCGGTCGCGGAGCGCGTCGCCTTCGTGCTGGCGACGCTGGCCGGACGAGAGGTTCAATAGGGCGGCGCCACCTTGGCGCGCTGCGCCTTCGCCGCGTCCACCCACCACATCAGATCGTCGGCGAAGCGCGGGAAGCTCGCCTCCAGCGCGGCGCCGCCATCGCCCTGCGGCACGCCGTCCTCGCTCAGCGCCTGCCCGATCATGCCCACCGCGAGCGTGCTGGAGATCACCACCATCCCCATTTCGGAAAGCACCGGATGCAGCGCGATCATCCCGCGCACGCCCGCATAGCGCCCGCCGGAATAGCTGGCGATCGCGGCGGGGCGCCAGAACCATTCCTCCAGATAATGGTCGGTCAGGTTCTTCAGCCCCGGCGGGATGCCCCAATTATACTCGCCGGTCACGAACACGAAGCCGTCCGCCGCGCGGATCTTGGCGGCGAGCGCGGCCATCGCCTCGGGCGCCTCGCCGGGGGCATATTCCTTGTGCATCCGGTCGAGGATCGGCAGCCCGACCGCCTTGGCGTCGATCAGTTCGGCGGTGTCGCCGCGCGCGCGCAGCCCGTGGACGATATAGTCGGCGAGGCGGATGCCCTGGCGATCGCGCCGGTAGGAGCCGTAGAAGACCAGGATCGAACGCGGCATCTTTTGCTCCTTTGGCGTATCAGGCGCGGACGACCCCCACCTCACTGAACGGCTTGGGTTCCACGGGCGGCACCACGGAGGCATTCAGCGTGCATTGCCAAAAGCCGATGTCGAGCCACTGGCCCTGCTTATAGCCGATTTCGCGGTACATGCCGGTGCGGCGGAAGCCGACCGATTCGTGCAGCTGGATCGCGCCCTCATTGGGCAGCGAGAGCACCGCGATCGCCTGGGTGAAGCCTTGCGCGCGCAAGGTGTCGATCAGCGCCTCGTACAGCAGCCGCCCGGCGCCGCCGCGCTGCAGCGGGCCGGCGGTATAGATCGAGGTTTCGACGACATAGCGATAGGCCGGCCGGTCGCGCCACTGGCCGGCATAGGCATAGCCGAGCACGCCGCCGCCCTCATCCTCGCCGGTGGTCGCGACCAGCCAGGGATAATAGCCGCGCCAGGCGTGCATCCGCCGGCACATGCTGTCGGCGGTCGGCGCCTCGGTTTCGAACGACACCGTGCCGCCGAGCACGAACGGGGCGTAGATCGCGGCGATGGCGGCGGCGTCGGCCTCGGTCGCCGGGCGGATGACGATCATCGCGCGAGCTTGGCGAAGAGCAGGGTGATCAGCTTCCGGTCCTCCGCATCCAGCCGCGCGGGGGCGAGCCCCGCGCATTCCAGGCAGCGCGCCTGCACCGCCGCCCCCGTCGCCAGCCGGCGGGCATCGCCCACCGCGCGCGCGAACACCGCCCGGCGCTGCGCCGCGATCTGGGCATAGGCGTCGCCGCTCGCATTCGCCTCATCTTCATCATTCTTGCGCGCGAAACTATTGAAGAATTCGGCCCACCAATCGGGCTTCTTCTCCAGATATTCGGCATGGACGTTGGCCGGATCGAGCTTCGCCCGCCGCGCGGCTTCCGCGATCGCGTCGTCGATCCCGCCGAAGCGATCGACCAGGCCGATCTGGCGCGCGGTGCCGCCGTCCCACACCCGCCCTTGCGCGATCTCGTCGACCTGCTGCACCGACTTGCGGCGCGCCTGGGCGACACGCTCGAGGAACTGGCGATAGCCATGCTCGATGCCCGCCTGGAACAGCTGGTCGACTTCGGGCGAGAAGCCGCCGGCGATGTCGGGCTGGCCGGAGAGCGGGGTGGTCTTCACCCCGTCGGTCGCGATGCCCAGCTTGGCGAGGCTGTTCTCGAAGCTCGGCACCACGCCGAAAATGCCGATCGAGCCGGTGATCGTGCTCGGCTCGGCGAAGATGGTGTCGCCGGCGGTCGACACCCAATAGCCGCCCGAGGCCGCGACCCCGCCCATCGAGACTACCACCGGCAGCCCCTTGGCCTTGGCGCGTAGGATCGCCTGGCGGATCACTTCGGAGGCGAGCGCCGAGCCGCCGGGCGAATCGACCCGCACCACCAGCGCTTTCAGCTTCTTGGTCTCGATCCCGTCGTTCAGCAGCCGGGCGATGGTGTCGCCGCCGGCGGTGCCGGCATCGGCCTTGCCGTCGATAATGTCTCCCGCGACCGTCAGCACCCCGATCGCGTCGCCGCCGGTCGGCAGCGGGTGGGCGGCGAGAAAATCCTTGTAGCGGATGCGCTTGAACACGCCCTTGCCGGCGGGCGCCGCCCCGGCGATCTCGGCGACGCGCGCGTTGAACGCCATCCGGTCGCCAAGCTTGTCGATCAGCCCCGCCGCCTTGTTGGCCTGGGCGATGTCGCCGCCCGCCGCGAGCACGCGCTGGGTGGCCTGATCGAGGAACGCCGCCGCCTGCGCCTTGGGCCGCGCCTGGCCGACCTGCTGGCGCCAGTCATTGCCAATCGCGGTGTAGAGCGCGACGCTGTTCTCACGCGCCTCGGGCGACTGGTCGCTGCGGGTGAAGGGTTCGATGAACGACTTGAACTTGCCGACGCGGTAGACGTGGACGTTCACCCCCAGCTTGTCGAGCAGTCCCTTATAGTAAAGCTGCGATCCGCCGGGGCCGGTGAACAGCGCGCCGCCCATCGGGTGCATCCAGATTTCGCTGGCGTGCGACGCGATCCGGTAGCTCGCATCGCTATAGGCGGTGGCATAGGCGAGCACGGGCTTGCCGCTCTTGCGCACGCTTTCCACCGCCGCGCCGACTTCGTTCAGCGCCGCCGGCAGGCCGCCGCCGAACGAATCGAAATCGAGCACCAGCGCCTTCACATGGGCGTCGTCCTTGGCGGCGCGGATCGCGCGCACCACGTCGCGCAGGCGCAGCTCGGCGGGCTCGCCGCCGCCGCCGAAATCGAATTGCGGCCCCGCCGGCTGTTCGACGATCGGCCCGTCGAGCGCGATCACCAGCGCGCCGTCCTTGATCGCCGCCGGATTGGGCCGGAAGGCGAGCGCGGTGAACAGCCCGCCGAAGAACAACAGCATCGCGATCAGCACCAAGGCGTCCTTGATGCCGACCAGCAGCTTCCACGCGCCACGCAACAGCTTCACGGCAGGCTCCCCGTATGACTGGCCGAGCGCTAGACCAGCCGCGCCCGCGAGGCAAGCGGCCGTATTAGTTAACCAATACGCAGCTCAATCGAGCGCGAAGATTTCGGCGTGCGGAATGGAGAGCTCGAGCGCGGCGATCGACACGTCGGCACCTTCGGGCAGCCAGGCATCGCGCCACGCCTCCGGGCCGGTGCGCTCGACCAGGCGGCAGCGCTGGCGTTCGGGATCAACGAAGATGATGGCCTTGATTCCGGAGCATCCGCGATATTCCGCGAGCTTGTCATGTTGATCGAGCGTCGCGGTGGACGGCGAAAGTACTTCGAACAGCACGATGGGATCGCCGAGCAAGCGCGCTTTTGGATCGATGGGGCTGGACGGGCAATAAACGCTTACATCGGGAAAGCGCACGGAGTGCTCTTGGGTTTGCAGCGCGAGATCGGAACCGACCGCGCGGCATCCGCGTCCCCGAAGCCTGGGGGTGAGCGCAAAGATCAGATTGGCGGCGATGAGCGCATGTTGTGCGGAACCGCCGGCCATCATCAACGGTACGCCATCGACCAGCTCGACCTTTGCGTCGCCGAAATCGGCGTCAAGGAACTCGCGGACAGTCATGCGCCGATACGCCGGGCTCAGGGGAATCGCTGTCGCCATCCGCGCAGAATAGCATGACTGGCGGCCCACGATAGGCCGCAGCCTGGCGACGCGGCAAAACTCTCCGTTCGTCTCACGGCCTGCCGCCAATCGCCGCCTACCACCTTGACGCGCGATGAACGTAACGCCATATCGCCCGCGTTAGCACTCGCCCAAAGTGAGTGCTAAGAGCTCATCAACCCTGAACCCATAGAGGATGGAGCGCATGAACTTTCGTCCGTTGCACGATCGCGTGCTCGTTCGCCGCGTCGAGGCCGAGGAAAAGACCGCCGGCGGTATCATCATTCCCGATACCGCCAAGGAAAAGCCGCAGGAAGGCGAAGTCGTCGCCGCCGGCAATGGCGCCAAGGCCGAAGACGGCACTATCACCCCGCTCGACGTGAAGGCGGGCGACCGCATTCTGTTCGGCAAGTGGTCGGGCACCGAAGTCAAGATCAACGGGGAAGACCTGCTGATCATGAAGGAATCGGACATTCTCGGGATCGTCGGCTAACCGCCACGCCTCCGTTTTTTCGTATCAACCAGCTACTGAAAGGGCAGTCACATGGCAGCCAAGGACGTAAAATTCTCGCGCGACGCTCGTGAGCGCATCCTGCGCGGCGTCGACATTCTCGCCGATGCGGTGAAGGTCACCCTGGGGCCGAAGGGCCGCAACGTGGTGATCGACAAGTCGTTCGGCGCCCCGCGCATCACCAAGGACGGCGTCACCGTCGCCAAGGAAATCGAACTGAAGGACAAGTTCGAGAATATGGGCGCGCAGATGGTCCGCGAGGTCGCCTCGAAGACCAACGACGCCGCCGGCGACGGCACCACCACCGCCACCGTGCTCGCCCAGGCGATCGTGCGCGAGGGCATGAAGTCGGTCGCGGCCGGCATGAACCCGATGGACCTGAAGCGCGGCATCGATCTCGCCGTCGCCAAGGTGGTCGACGACGTGAAGGCTCGCTCGAAGGCGGTCGCCGGCTCGAACGAGATCGCCCAGGTCGGCATCATCTCGGCCAATGGCGACCGTGAAGTCGGCGAGAAGATCGCCGAGGCGATGGAAAAGGTCGGCAAGGAAGGCGTCATCACCGTCGAGGAGGCCAAGGGCCTCGAATTCGAACTCGATGTCGTCGAAGGCATGCAGTTCGATCGCGGCTATCTGTCGCCCTATTTCATCACCAACCCGGAAAAGATGCAGGTCGAACTCAACGATCCGTACATCCTGATCCACGAGAAGAAGCTGTCGAACCTGCAGTCGATGCTGCCGATCCTCGAAGCGGTGGTGCAGTCGGGCCGTCCGCTGCTGATCATCGCCGAGGACATCGAAGGTGAGGCGCTCGCGACGCTCGTCGTCAACAAGCTGCGCGGCGGCCTGAAGGTCGCGGCGGTCAAGGCGCCGGGCTTCGGCGATCGCCGCAAGGCGATGCTGGAAGACATCGCCGTCCTGACCAAGGGCGAGATGATCAGCGAAGACCTGGGCATCAAGCTCGAGAGCGTGACGCTCGGGATGCTCGGCCAGGCCAAGCGCGTGACGATCGACAAGGACAACACCACGATCGTCGATGGTGCCGGCGATGCCGACGCGATCAAGGCGCGCACCGAGCAGATCCGCCAGCAGATCGACATCACCACCAGCGACTATGACCGCGAGAAGCTCCAGGAGCGTCTGGCGAAGCTCGCCGGCGGCGTGGCGGTGATCAAGGTCGGCGGCGCGACCGAAGTCGAGGTGAAGGAGCGCAAGGACCGCGTTGATGACGCGCTGCACGCGACCCGCGCCGCGGTCGAAGAGGGCATCGTCCCCGGCGGCGGCACCGCGCTGCTCTATGCGACCAAGGCGCTCGACGGCCTGACCGGCGCGAACGAGGACCAGACCCGCGGCATCGACATCGTCCGCCGCGCGCTGACCGCGCTCGTCCGCCAGATCGCGGCGAACGCCGGCCATGACGGCGCGGTCGTCTCGGGCAAGCTGCTCGACCAGACCGACACCTCGTTCGGCTTTAACGCCGCGACCGACCAGTATGAGAATCTGGTCGTCGCCGGCGTGATCGATCCGACCAAGGTGGTGCGCACCGCGCTGCAGAACGCGGCTTCGGTCGCCGGCCTGCTGATCACCACCGAAGCGACGATCGCCGAACTGCCCGAAGACAAGCCGGCCGCGCCGGCGATGCCGGGCGGCATGGGCGGGATGGACTTCTAAGTCCCTCGCGACGGCTGATTAAGGAAGAGGCCGGGGGCGTTGGCTCCCGGCCTTTTTCGTTCGGGGAAAGCGGCGCTCAAATATCCTGGACGAGCCGCCCGTAAAGCTCGGGCCGCCGATCACGGAAGAAGCCGAAGGCGGCGCGGTGGCGCTTCACCCGCGCCAGATCGAGCGTCGCGGTGATCACGCCTTCCTCCTCGCGCCCCAGTTCGGCGAGGATGTCGCCGCGCTCATCGGCGATGAAGCTGGTGCCGTAGAAAATCTGGCCATGCTCGTCGCCGATGCGGTTGGCGGCGACCACCGGCACGACGTTCGACACCGCGTGGCCGACCATCGCCCTCCGCCACAGCCGCGCGGTATCGAGACTGTCATCATGCGGCTCGCTGCCGATTGCCGTCGGGTAGAACAGCACTTCCGCGCCCATCAGCATCATCGCGCGCGCGGTCTCTGGATACCATTGATCCCAGCACACCCCCACGCCCAAGGTCGCGCCCGGGCCGGGCCACACTTTGAAGCCGGTATTGCCGGGGCGGAAATAGAATTTCTCCTCATAGCCCGGGCCATCGGGGATGTGGCTCTTGCGATAGACGCCCTGCACCGCGCCATCGGGGCCGATCATCGCGAGCGAGTTGTAATGATGCGGCCCGTCCGCCTCGAAGAAGCTCGTCGGGATATGGACGCCGAGCTCGGCGGCGAGCGCCTGCATCGCGAGCACGCTCGGATGCTCGCCCACGGGGCGCGCGGTGGCGAACAGGCCTTCATCCTCCACCCGGCAGAAATATTCGCCCTCGAAGAGTTCGGGCGGCAGGATCACCTGCGCCCCGCGGGCCGCGGCTTCGCGCACGGCTTCGGAGACCTTGGCGATATTGGCGGCGGTGTCGGCGCTGAAGGCGAGCTGCAGCGCGGCGACTGTGATCTGGGTCATGGCCGGGACTCCGGAAAAGGGGCGGGCGCGATGTAGGGCGGTTGGAGGTGGATGGAAACCAGTGTTGCGCGGGGCTTCCACCCACCCCAACCCAGTTTCGGGTAAGCAGTCCCCCGGACTGCTTAGGTCATGCCGGGGGCATGACCGACCCGAAACTCTTCCTGGGAGGGGCTATCAGCTGCGAAAACCCCCTCCCTCCTAGGGAGGGGTTGGGGTGGGTGGAAGCCGGGCGCCGCTACCCCTTCGCCACCGAACTCACATGCCCCGCGAACTCCTCGAAATCGCGCGCCTCGCGGAAGTCCTTATAGACGCTCGCGAACCGGATATACGCGACCGAATCGAGCCCCTTCAGCCCCTCCATCACCATCTCGCCGATGCGCTTCGCCGGCACTTCGCTGTCCCCCAGCGTCTCCAGCTGCCGCTGGATGCCCGAGACCAGCTTCTCGATTCGCACCGCGTCGATCGGGCGCTTGCGGCAGGCGATCGAGACCGAGCGCATCAGCTTGTCGCGGTCGAACGGCTCGCGCCGCACGTCACTCCCCGCGCCGCCGCTCTTCACCACCACCAGCTCGCGCAGCTGGATGCGCTCGAAGGTGGTGAAGCGCGCCGCGCACCCCTCGCACTGGCGGCGCCGGCGGATCGCGGCGCCGTCCTCGGTCGAGCGGCTGTCCTTTACCTGGCTGTCTTCATGGCCGCAGAACGGGCAGCGCATTCACATCCCCGGATAAACGGGGAAGCGCGCGGTGAGCGCCGCCACTGCATCGCGGACATGCTGCTCGACCTGCCCATCGCCCGCCTCGCCATTGCGGGCGAGCCCCTCGACCACCTGCGCGATCAGCTGGCCGACCTGGCGGAACTCAGCGGGGCCGAAGCCGCGCGTCGTGCCCGCCGGGGTGCCGAGGCGGATGCCGGAGGTGACGAAGGGCGAGCGCGTGTCGAACGGCACGCTGTTCTTGTTGCAGGTGAGCCAGGCGCGATCGAGCGCCTTCTCGGCCGCCTTGCCGGTCACGTCCTTGGCCGAGAGATCGACCAGGACGAGGTGATTGTCGGTGCCGCCCGAAACCACGCCGAGCCCGGCTTCGACCAGGCTCGCCGCCAGCGCGCGGGCGTTTTCGACGATGCGGTGGGCGTAGAGCTTGAATTCGGGGCGCAGCGCCTCGCGGAAGGCGACCGCCTTCGCCGCGACGATGTGCATCAGCGGCCCGCCCTGCAGCCCGGGGAAGATCGCCGAATTGAACTTCTTCGCCAGATCCTCGTCATTGGTCAGGATGATGCCCGAACGCGGCCCGCGCAGCGACTTGTGCGTGGTCGAGGTGACGACATGCGCGTGCGGGAAGGGCGAGGGATGCGCGCCCCCCGCGACCAGCCCCGAAAAGTGCGACATATCGACCATCAGATAGGCGCCCACCGCGTCCGCGATCGCGCGGAAGGCGGCGAAATCCCAGTGGCGCGAATAGGCGGTGCCGCCGGCGATGATCAGCTTGGGGCGGTGTTCGTGCGCCAGCCGCTCCACCTCGGCCATGTCGATCAGATGGTCCTCGCGCCGCACGCCATAGGGAATCGGCTTGAACCATTTGCCGCTCATGTTGACCGGCGAACCATGGGTGAGGTGCCCGCCCGAATTGAGATCGAGCCCCATGAAGGCGTCGCCCGGATTGAGCAGCGCCAGGAACACCGCCTGGTTCATCTGGCTGCCCGAATTGGGCTGCACATTCGCGAAGTTGCAGCCGAACAATTGCTTGGCGCGCTCGATCGCCAGCGTCTCGACGACATCGGCATAGTCGCAGCCGCCATAATAGCGCTTGCCGGGATAGCCTTCGGCATATTTGTTGGTGAACACCGAACCGGCGGCCTCCAGCACCGCGCGGCTGGCGATGTTCTCGCTCGCGATCAGCTCGATCTTGTCGCGCTGGCGGGCGAGTTCGTTGCTGACCGCCTGGGCGATCTCGGGGTCGGCCTCGGCGAGGCTGTCGTGCCAGAAGCCGTGCATCGGATCGTGGCTGTCGTTCATGGCGGTCGCGGTCATGCCAGGGTCTCCTGCGGCGCGCCGAGCTTGTCGACGCGGTGTTGGTGGCGGCCGCCTTCGAACTCGGCCGAGAGGAAAGCGGTGAGGATGGCGCGCGCCATCTCCTCGCCGATCAGGCGCGCGCCGAACGCGACCGCGTTGGCGTCGTTATGCTGGCGGGCGAGCGTGGCGCTCAAGGGATCGTCGACCCGGGCGCAGCGCAAGGCGGGATGGCGGTTGACCGCGATCGAGATGCCGATGCCGCTGCCGCACACCGCGATGCCGCGTTCGGCGCGCCCGCTCGCGACCGCTTCGGCCAGGGCGCGGCCGAAATCGGGGTAGTCGACGCTCGCCGTGCCGTTCGTCCCCAGGTCGAGCACGTCATGCCCGGCGGCCTCCAGCCACGGGACGAGCGCCGCCTTCAGCGGATAACCGGCATGATCGGAGGCGATGGCGAGCTGCATCCACGAGCACCTGTGCGAGGAAGCCGCCCCTTTAACCGAGCCCCGGGCGCGGCGCCACCCCGGCGCGCGCTCGGTCGAAGGCGGGCGCAGAAAATCGCTTGCGCGCGGCGCGATAGCGGTTACCGACAGCGGCCGTGAGCGAGCCCCAAGACGCGAATGCCGCCCGGGCGCGGCTGGTCGAATTGCTCTGGCGCTGTGGCCAGGAGGAGCGCGCGGCTCTGTCGGAACTGTACCGTCTCACCAGCGCAAAACTTTTTGGTATCGTCTTTCGTATCTGTGGCGAGCGCCAAGGGGCCGAGGATGTGTTGCAGGATGTGTATCTGACGATCTGGAAACGCGCCGGCGCCTATGAGTCGCACCGGGCGAGTCCGATCACCTGGCTGGCGACGATCGCCCGCAACCGCGCGATCGACTGGCGCCGCGCGCAGGGCAAGCGCGTGTTCTCGGCGATCGACGAGGCGGCGCCGATCCCCGATGATCGCCCCGGTGCGGAGGCGGGCTTGCTCGCCGACGAGGCCGAGCGCCGGCTGCACCTGTGCCTCGACGCGCTCGAGGAGCGCGCGCGCGACGCGATCCGCACCGCGTTCTTCGACGGGCTGACCTATGCCGAACTCGCCGAGGCGCGCGCGGTGCCATTGGGGACGATGAAAAGCTGGGTCCGCCGCGGGCTGATCCGGCTGAAGGAGTGCGTTGAGCAATGAGCGCGCCCGACGAGCTTCCCGACGATGGTGCCACCCAGGCGGCCGAACTCGCGCTCGGCCTGCTCGAAGGGCCGGAGCGCGCGGCGGCTTTGCGCCGGCTGCTCGCCGAACCGGGCTTCGCCGCCGAGGTCGATGCCTGGCGCGCGCATTTCGCGCTGCTGCTGCCGGCGCTACCCGGCCGGGCAGCGCCCGAGACGGTCCTGGAGCGCGTCGAGGCGGCGCTGGACGGTCGCGGGGCTGCGCCGGCGGGGATTTGGCGGGGCTGGCAGTGGCTGGCAGGGGCCGCGACGCTGGTCGCGGCGACGCTCGCCGGGGTCCTGGTGCTGCGCCCCGCGCCGGCGCCGGTGGTCATCGCCCAGGCCCCCGCGCCGCTGCCGATCCTCGCCGCCGCGATCGTCTCCACCGACGGCGAAGCGCCTGCGGTCGCCGCGGTTTACGAGCCCGGGCGCGACCTGCTCCGCGTCGCCGGCACCGTCCCCACCGATGCCGGCCACAGCCCCGAGCTCTGGGTGATCGCCGCCGACAAGCTGCCGGTGTCGCTCGGCGTGATCGGCGCCGGACCCAATGACGTGACGATCGCGCGGCTGCACAAGCGTCGATTTGTCGCGGGATCACAATTAGTTATCACCGCCGAAGCGCGCGGCGGCTCGCCCGACGGCAAGCCGCACGGCCCGGCGATCGGCGCGGGCGCGCTCGCCAAGATCTAGCGCGAGCGCTCCACTTCGACCCACCCCAACCCCTCCCTTCCAGGGAGGGGCTGAAATCCGCCCAACCTGCTCCCCTACCTGAAAGGGAGGGGCTGGGGGTGGGTCGAGGCGGCGCGCAACGGCCGAACTCAGAACCCCCGCGAAACCCCCGTTACACCAAAGCGCTTTGTCGCACGCGCCCCCGCTGCTATCGCCCGGCAATGCCCCATCTCTATCTGGTCGACGGTTCCGGCTATATCTTCCGCGCCTATCACCGCCTGCCACCGCTGACGAACAAGCATGGCGAGCCGGTCGGTGCGGTCTATGGCTATACGACGATGTTGTGGAAGCTCGCCGATGAGCTCCACAAGGCGGAGGGGCCAACGCATATGGCGGTGGTGCTCGACAAAGGCAGCCATTCGTTCCGCAACGACCTTTACGACGACTATAAGGCGCACCGCCCGCCGCCGCCCGAGGATCTCGTCCCGCAATTCCCGATGATCCGCGACGCGACCCGCGCCTTCTCGCTCCCCTGCATCGAGGAGGAGGGGCTGGAGGCGGACGACATCATCGCCAGCTACGCCAAGGCCGCGCTGGCCCAAGGCTGGTCGGTGACGATCGTCTCGTCCGACAAGGATCTGATGCAGCTGATCGAGCCCGGGCTCGACCTGTACGACACGATGAACAACCGCCGCCTGAACGCGCCGGAAGTGGTGGAGAAGTTCGGTGTCGGCCCGGACAAGCTGGGCGATGTGCTCGCGCTGATGGGCGACAGTGTCGACAATGTGCCCGGCGTCCCCGGGGTCGGGCCCAAGACCGCCGCGAAGCTGATCCTGGAGCATGGCGACCTGGAAAGCGTGCTCGCCGCTGCGCCCGCGATGAAGCCGGGGAAGCTGCGCGACAATCTGATCGACCATGCCGAAATGGCGCGCCTCTCCCGCGTGCTGGTGACACTGAAGAGCGACGCCCCGCTCGCCGAGCCGCTCGACGCGCTCGAGCTTCAGGGCATTCCCGAGCCGCCGCTGCGCGCCTTCCTGGAGCATCACGGCTTCAAGTCGCTGCTGGCGAAGCTGGGCGCGGTCGCCGATCCGCCGGTCGCTTCGCCCACCTCGGTCGCGGCCGAGGACGATCCGCCCTGCGACCATGACGGTTATGAAACCGTCGTCACCGAGGAAGCGCTCGACGCCTGGATCGCGGCGGCGCGGGCGCAAGGCTATGTCGCGGTCGATACCGAGACGACCGGGCTCAACGCCGCGCGCGCCGAGCTGGTGGGGGTCAGCCTCGCGCTCGCGCCCAACAAGGCATGCTACATCCCCGTCGGCCACGGCGCGAAGGACATGTTCGCCGAGGAATGGCCTCAGCTCGATCGCGACGTGGCGCTCGCCAAGCTGAAGCCACTGCTCGAGGACGAAAGCGTCCTCAAGATCGGGCATAATCTGAAATATGACATGGTCGTGCTCGGCCGCTGCGGCATCGACGTGGCGCCGCATGACGACACGATCCTGATGAGCTTCGCGCTCGACGCCGGGCTCCACGGCCACGGCATGGACGAGCTGGCGCTGGCGCACCTCTCGCACCAGTGCATCGCTTACAAGGACGTGGTCGGCACCGGCAAAAGCCAGCGCGGCTTCGGCGAGATCGACCTGAAGAGCGCCACCCGGTACGCAGCCGAGGATGCGGACGTGACGCTCCGGCTCTGGCGCCGCTTCAAGCCGCGCCTGCCCGCCGAAGGCGCGACGCGGGTGTATGAGATGGTCGATCGCCCGCTCCCCCCGGTGATCGCCCAGATGGAGCGGCACGGGATCAAGGTCGACGCCAAGCGGCTCGCCGAGCTGTCGGCGGAATTTTCGGGCCAGATCGCACGGCTCGAAACCGAAATCCACGCGGTCGCGGGCGGCCCCTTCACCATCGGCAGCCCCAAGCAATTGGGCGATGTGCTGTTCGAGCGGATGGGTCTGAAGGGCGGGCGCAAGGGCAAGTCGGGCGTCTATTCGACCGACGCGAGCGAGCTGGAGCGGATCGCCGCCGCCAAGGGCACGGCCGGCGCAGAACTCGCCGCGAAAGTGCTCGACTGGCGCCAGCTGACCAAGCTCAAAAGCACCTATACCGATGCGCTCCAGGCCGAAATCAACCCCGCGACCGGGCGCGTGCATACGAGCTACGGCCTCACCGGCGCGCAGACCGGGCGCCTCTCATCGAACGACCCGAATCTGCAGAACATTCCGATCCGCACCGAGATCGGCCGCCAGATCCGCGATGCGTTCGTGGCCGAACCCGGCCATGTGCTGCTCGCCGCCGACTATTCGCAGATCGAGCTGCGCCTGGCGGCGCACATGGCCGACGTACCGGCGCTGCGCGAGGCGTTCGCGAGCGGGGCGGACATCCATTCGATGACCGCGCAGGAACTGTTCGGCGAGGTGAATCGCGACACGCGCGGCCGCGCGAAGACGATCAACTTCGCGATCCTCTACGGTATTTCGCGCTGGGGCCTGGCCGGCCGGCTCGACGTGACGCCGGACGAGGCGCAGGCGATGATCGATCGCTATTTCGAGCGTTTCCCCGGCATCAACCGCTACATCGCCGAGACGATCAGCCGGGCCAAGGAAACCGGCTACACCGAGACGCTGTTCGGCCGGAAGACGCATTTCCCCCGGCTGCAATCGAAGAACCAAGCCGAGCGCCAGGGGTCCGAACGCGCCGCGATCAACGCACCGATCCAGGGGACCAGCGCCGACATCATCAAGCGCGCGATGGTGCGCATGGGGCCGGTTTTGGCAGCCGAAGGGCTGCACGACGTGAAGATGCTGCTCCAAGTGCATGACGAACTGGTGTTCGAGGTGCCCGAAGCGCTGGTCGACGCCGCCAAGCCGGTGATCGAGCGGGTGATGGCTACCGCCGCCGAACCGGCGGTGGTGCTGAGCGTGCCGCTGGGCGTGGAGATCGGGGTCGGCCCGAGCTGGGGCGCCGCGCATTGAGCGACGCGAAGGGGGCGACACCACCGGACGACATTGCGACGCTCGCCAAGGGCGGGCGGACCAATGTGCTCGGCTTCATCCTGCGCTTGCTCGCGCGCGTGCCGTTCCTGTTCGTGGCGGGGCGGCTTTATGGCGCGGAGACCGTCGGGCGGTTCGCGCTTGCGGTGGTGGTGGTGGAACTCGCCGCGCTGCTCGCGACGCTCGGCATGAAGCGCGGCCTCGCCCAGGCGCTTAGCGAGGCCGAGCGGCCCCACGCGCATGTCGCCTGGGATGCGCTGGTGGTGGCGCTGCTCGCCTCGGTCGCGGCGAGCGCCTTGCTCTTCGCTTTCCCGCACATCATGTACCCCAGCGAGCCGCCACACGGCGTCGCGCGCTTCCTGCCCGGCATCGTGTTCGCCATCGCCTGGTCGGACGTGAGCCTCGCCGCGCTCGCCTATCGCCGCAACCTGCGCGCGACGGTGACGGCGCGGGCGATCATCGAGCCCTGGACCATTTCGATCGCGGCGGTGGTGCTGTGGCCGATCGCCCGGCATGACGGGCTGGAGCTGAGCTATATGCTCTCGATGCTCGCGGCGGTGGTCGCCTCGATGGTGCCGTTCGTGCGCAGCTATGGCCTGCCGCGCGGCTGGACACCCCGGCTCGCGACGATCACCGCGCTCGCCTGGCGCAACGTGCCCCTCGCCGGCGCCGACGCGATCGAATGGGCGACGCGCAACGTCGATCGCTTCATCCTGGGGCAGCTGTTCGCGCCCTCCATCGTGGGCGTTTATTACGTCGCACAGCAGATCGCCTCGCTCCCTGGACGACTGAAGACGAGCTTCGATCCGATCCTTGGCCCGGTGATTACCCAGAGCCTTGCGGTGGGCGACCGGGCCGCCGTCGCCAGCCAGGTACGCCAAGTGGGGTTCTGGATCATGGCGGCGCAGGGGTGCCTCGCGCTGATGGGCTGCATCCCGGGCGAGGCGGTGATGGGCACGGTGGGTCCGCAATTCGTCTCGGGCACCGCCGCGCTGGCGTTCCTGTTGATCGCAGAAGTGCTGGCGGCGACCGCTTCGGTGAGCGAATCCGCGCTGGTTTATGTCGCGCGGCACCGCAATCTGCTGATCTCGGCGACGATGCTGGGCGTGCAGATCGGCCTGAGCTTCGTGCTAATCTATGCAATGCGGGCGCTTGATTATCCGCCCGATTATCAGGCGGCAGGGCCGGCGCTCGCGTTGATGCTGTCGCTGGCGCTCACTTCGCTCATCAAGTCGCATCTGCTCGCCCGGTTGCTGGGCGCGCGCGTGTCGGGGTGGCGCTGGCAACTCGCGGGGGCCGCCCTGGTCGCGATCGCGGTGGGTACTGTGTTCACCTCGCTCCCACACCGCTTCGAATGGGCCGAACTGGTCTTCGGCCTGCCGGCGATCGCCGCGAGCTATTTGCTGGTGATCTGGCGCTTCGCCTTCGGTCCGGCGGACAGGGCGCTGTTCAAGCGGATGCCGGGCGCGCGTTAGAGTCTGGATCTACGCGACTTCCAAATCGGCGGCCGATTCAATCTGGGTCGCCGTCACTGTAGTATGAGAACCACGAGAGTTCCTGGAGATATGGGATGAACGGCTGCTTCCGCAGACCCTCGCGACTCCCCCAATGTTCGAGCCGCCGGCGCCCATGGTGGCGGATGACGCCAAATTCCCATGACTAATCAGCCTTTCACGGCCGAGGGACTGTGGTGAAATGGTGCCCCAGAAGAGGACAAACAAGTAAAAAGCAAGTATTTTATATATTTGCTATCTACACATTTCAAAGATTGAAATGCCACTTGTCATGCCCCCAAGTCTGAATTGCTTACAAGATTTGGGTCTCTAAGCACTGTTTCAGGCACATTCATCATGTAGCACGGTGTATCGTTCCAATGCAAGTTTTTTGGTTCGATTTATTTGTGACTGTTTGTCGCAATACGTACCGGCTTTGGGTCCCCGCAATTTGATCGCGCCATGACATGGCACCTACGGCCATGAACTGCTGACCATGCTCCCCCGGTCGGAGAGCTGTCTAAAGCGGCAGGTTGATCCCCCACAGGGTATACTGCGGGTTTATACCTTAGAGGGTATAGAATGGCCAACGGAGGCAGTGATGGATCAGCTTGTAAGGCTGCCGAGGCAGCTAGGTGCAATCATCCAGAGTACGCGTGTGCGGCAGGGGATGACCCAGTCAGAGCTGGCCGACATTTCCGGCACGCAGCAGAAAACCATATCAGCCATCGAGAACGGCAGCGTCGGAGTAAAGCTCGGCACGCTGCTCCGCGTGATCGCGAGCCTCGATCTCGATATCAAGATCGGGCCGCGAGAGCGTGGCCCTTCCATCGAGGACGTCTTCTAAGGCCAATCCATATAGCTTTTGCGTCCTCGATGCCCCATTGCGTCAGGCCGCGTGCATATGATATTTTTCCTCGGACAATATTTCATCTTGTCCGATGTAAAGTATCAGAATGATCAAACTGCAGACCCAAAGGGACAAGGCCGTAGCGCTGCTCACGCAGCGAACCATGATGCGCGCATACGAACTCAAAGCGGAAGGGGTGACCGCAGCGACGCTAGCCAGAGCGGTAAGCGATGGTGAAATCATCAGGGCAGGCCGGGGCCTTTATCAGCTCCCCGATGGCGGCGACAGCGCACACATGGCCCTTGCCGAAGTGAGCAAGCGTATCCCTGACGGTGTTATCTGTCTGGTGTCGGCGCTGACCTATCACGACCTCACGGATCAGATGCCACGCCAGGTCTGGGTGGCCATCGGTGCCAAGGACTGGGCCCCGAGGGTCGATTATCCGAAGGTGCGCATCGTCCGCCTTCGCGAGCCCTATCTCGGCTATGGAATTGAGCACTACACCATCGCCGGGGTCGAGGTGGCAATCTACTCTGTCGCCAAATCGCTGGCAGACGCGTTTCGAAACGCACGGCTTGTTGATCGCTCCGTGGCAATTGAAAGTCTGCGCAGCGCGATCGAGCAGCGCAAGGCGTCGCCTGCCGAGATTGCACAGGCAGCGAAGGACTGCGGAGCATGGAAGATCATGCGCCCCTATCTCGAGGCGCTGGTGCAGAATGGCCGACTTGGCCATTTTTGGGCTCACAGGTGAGTGGACCTGATCGCATTTCGCCATGGCTTCGGAGTTGCATCAACTGAAAGCGATAGGGAGCATTGAATATTTTGATCAGCTTTCATGTTTATATATAGGCAGGTGGGGTCGATATAGCCTAACTTGCTTGTTAGAAAAAATGATGCTATTTTCTAACAGAAAGGATTGGGCAAATGGCCGCCGTTGCTGACAGCATCATCAAGCGTGTACGAGGGAAGGGGCGAGGTTGGGCCTTTACGCCCAAGGATTTCCTCGACCTCGGCACACGCGCATCCGTTGATATGGCGCTGACGCGTCTGACGCAATCCGGCCATATCCGCCGGATCGGGCGAGGCCTTTACGACTATCCTAAACTTCATGACCGTCTGGGCGCGCTGACGCCCGAGGCCGATGCAATCGCGCAGGCAGTGGCCACTCAAGGTGGCGACAAGCTCGTTCGATCAGGAGCGCAAGCGGCCAATCGCCTCGGGCTCTCCACCCAGGTCCCGGCAAAGGCAAGCTATGCGACAAGCGGGCCAACGCGCGTCAAGAAGGTCGCAGGTCGGACGATTGCGCTTAAGCGATCGCGTGCGCCCATCCTCGACAGCGCCTTTCCCCGCGCCAATGCTGTGCTGCAAATGCTGGCCCATGCCGGCAAGGCGAACGTCGATGATGATCTCATTCAGCGTCTCGCGGCGGGCATTGATGACCGCGATTTGCAGGCGCTCAGAAAGGCGCAGGCACAGATGCCAGGCTGGATGAGTGATGCCGTTTTCAAGATGAGCGCAGCGCGGCATGGATGAGTTTGCCCTACGGCCTGACGATGATCGTTTCGCATTCATCAGCGAGGCGGCTGCACGCCGCGACGTAGCGCCGATCATCATCGAGAAGGATTTCTGGGTCTGCTGGACCTTGCGCCGCTTGCTGTCGATCCCCGGCATGGCAGATACTCTGACCTTCAAGGGCGGGACCTCACTTTCGAAAGCTTACGGCATCATCGAGCGCTTCTCCGAAGACATCGATCTCACCATTTCGCGCACCGCCCCCTCCCTCGCCGAGACCTTATCCCCGATGGATGAAGGCATCAGTGGCAAGGAGCGTATGCGGCGCACGAAAGCGCTCAAGGCGGCGTCACAAAGCTATGTGGGAGATGTCATCCTGCCCTCGCTACGCGACGCGATTGCGACAGCGCTGGGCACACAGGATGGCTGGGACATTGCGCTCGATCCGGATGATCAAGATGCGCAAACCATCCTGTTCGAATACCCGGTCGTGCGAGCCTTCCGCGGATTTTTCGCCGAAAGCCTCTTCAACCCTGAAGTCTTTGATACCGGGCCGTATGGCTACATAAAGCCGCGCATCAAGCTTGAATTCGGCGCGCGGGGAAACCGAGCCGTCCGAAACGAAAACGATCGTCCCGTACATCGCGCAGGAATTCCCGACCGAGTTCTCCAGCGTCGAGGTCGAAGTGGCGACCTTGTCCGTCGCCAGAACCTTCTGGGAAAAAGTGACGATCCTGCACGCGCTATACCATGGCACCAAGCTGCTGCCGGAGATGTCCCGCCACTACTATGATACCGCCATGCTGGCGAAGAAAGGGGTGGATGCAATCGCTTTGGTCGCGCCGGAATTGCCCGCGAGAGTCGTGCTCAACAAGAGCCTCATGTTTGCCGATAACAAGGCATCCTACGAAACGGCCTTACTAGGTCCGGGACCCATAAACAGGGTTTCTATGGCGGCGGGAATGTGATTCAGCCTCCCGATTGATCGGGAGTGAGC
>NZ_JAIERS010000012.1 GCF_019746665.1 Sphingomonas sp.
GAGGTCACCACCGGGGCTTCGTTCTGGTTGGTGACCGCGATGGTCACCGGCCTGCTGCTGGTGATGCTGCCGTCGCTCGCGTGGACGACGATGCTGTAGACGTTGTCGCCATCCCGGTCGCGCGGGGTCTCGTAGTCCGGCGCCGCCTTGAACCGCACCTCGCCGGTCGTGGGGTCGATGGTGAACAGCTCGGCGTCGTCACCGCTTAGCGAGTAGGTGAGGGTGGTCCCCGCGTCGGGGTCGGTGGCTTGCGCGGTGTACACGACGCCAGCGCCGTTCTCGGTGAAGCTGGCTTGTCCGGGCGAGGTCACCACCGGGGCTTCATTCTGGTTGGTGACCGCGATGGTCACCGGCTTGCTGCTGGTGATGCTCCCGTCGCTGGCATGGACGACGATGCTGTAGACGTTGTCGCCATCGCGGTCGCGCGGGGTCTCGTAGTCGGGGGCGGCCTTGAACCGCACCTCGCCGGTCGCGGGGTCGATCGTGAACAGGTCGGCGTCGTCGCCCGAGAGGCTGTAGGTGATGATCGCGCCGGCGTCCTGGTCGCTCGCGCGCACGACATAGACGATGCCGGCCGCATTCTCGACGACGCTCGCCTGATCGCTCGAGCCGATCAGCGGCGCGTGGTTCGCCGGGGTTTCGGACGTGGCGGGGGCCGAGGGGCCGTGCTCGCCGCCACCAAAGGCTTCGATCGGCAAACGCGCGGCGCCCATCGCTAGATTGGCGATCGGGGCCGCGGCGGTCGCGATCGGCGGCGTATCGGTCACCGCCGCGAACCCCGTCCGCGCAGCCCGGGGCAGCAGCGCGCCCACCTCGATCGGCGCGAGTACCGGCGCAGCCACGCCCCGCCCCGGCGACGCGCTGTGCGGCAGCGGATTTTCCAGCGCGGTTCCCGGAGCAAGCCCCTCCAGCACCGAGACAGGCGGGCGCAGGGCGAAAGCTTTGCTGGACGTGACCGCGCCAGCGGCGGACGACCAGCTGGCTAGGCTATGCGTGCCAAGGTGCAGCAGCGTTACGTCGGGCAGGATCGAGGAGGTCACCGCGATCGGCGCGGTGTTGATGAGCCGGTTGTTCAGCCGATTTGCGCCGTCGGAAGTTTTGCCGGCGATGGTTTCCAGCATCTGCCGCGCGGTCGCGATGTCCTTTCCGTCTTGGCTGCTCACGCCAGTCGCCGCCTCCCGTCATGGAGCCCGGCGCATCGCGGCCTGGCGCGATGCCGGCGGCGGCTGGGCTCCGCGCGTCCGACCCTGCCGCGAACACGCTATCCGCGTAACGATAGCGGTGGTGCCGTTAAAAATTTGCCCACGAAGCAGCCGGGGCCGGCCCGACCCGCTTTGGGCCGACGCTGGACGGATCATTAACCATTCCGCGATAGCCCCGCACCGTGGCGGCACTGACCGTCGACCATAACGGGAGCGATTGCGGTGCAAGCGGAAGCACACGCCGAGACGGGAATGACCCCGCCGACGAGCGGGTGGCGGAGCTTTGCCGATATCGCCGCTGTGATGGGCATATGGAAGCGCGGCCTGCTGCTGTCCGCGGTGGTGCTCAACATTCTGGGTCTCGCCTTGCCGCTCGCTATGTTGCAGCTGTTCGACCGGATCATTCCCAGGGCCGCGGTCGAAACGCTCGCGATGATCGTGATCGGGCTGCTGGCGGCGTTGTTGTGCGAGGCGGCGCTGCGGATCGCGCGATCGATCATTATCGCCTGGAACGGCGCGCGCTTCGATCACAAGACCTCCACGCACCTGGTCGCCTGCCTGCTCGATGCGCCGCTGCGCGCGGTGGAAGCGCAGCCGATCGGGGTTCACATGACGCGGATGAACAGCGTTGAGCCGGTACGCGATTTCTACAGCCAGCAGCTGGCGTTCCTGTTCGCCGATGGCATCTTCATCATCATTTTCATGGCGTTGATGTACTACATCGCCGGCTGGTTGGTGCTCGTGCCGCTGGCGATGGTCGCGATCTATGGCGCGCTGGCTTGGGTGACCGGCGACGCGCTCCATCGGGCGCTGGTGTCGCGCAAGGAATTCGACGATCGGCGCTACAACTTCATTTTCGAGGTGTTGTCCTCGATCCATTCGGCGAAGGCGCTCGCGATGGAGCAGGCGCTGCAGCGCCGCTACGAACGCCTGATCGCGGGCTGCGCGACGCCGGCATGGCGGGTCAATTATCTCAGCAGCCTCGCCGAGAGCTATTCGGCGAGCTTCTCGCTGGCGACCTCGATCGCGGTTGGCGCGGCGGGGGCATGGTTCGTCATCAACGACCAGATGAGCGTCGGCGCGCTCGCGGCGGTTACCATGTTGTCGGGCCGTTCGGTCCAGCCGCTGCTGCGCGCGCTGGGGCTGTGGCACCGCTTCCAGTCGGTGCGCATCAACGTGCAGAACCTGGAGAAGGTGGTCGCGATGCCGCGCGAAAACGCGGCGGCGGCGATCGCGCTTGATCACTTCCAGTCGGCGACGGTGGCCGACGTTCACTTCGCCTATGAAGGCGCGGCGGCGCCGGTGTTCGAAGGCGTCGCGCTGTCAATCCAGCGCGGGGAAACGATCTCGATCTCGGGCGCCAACGGCAGCGGCAAGACGACCTTGATCCGTTTGCTGGCGGGCGATCTGGCGGCGGGGGTCGGCGAGATCCGCGTCAACGACCGCCCAATCGATGACTTCGATCACCAGTCGCTGCGCCGGCGGATTGCCGTCATCCCGCAGCACTGCATGTTGTTGCAGGGCACGGTGCTCGACAACCTCACCCGCTTCGACGTCGACGCCAATCTCGATCAGGCGCTCGAGCTCGCGGCCCGGCTTGGGCTCGACCGCTTCTTCGCGGCGCTGGCGGATGGCTATGAGATGCAGGTCGGCGACGGGCGCTCGCATATCCTGCCGAGCGGGGTGATCCAGCGCATCGGCATGGTGCGCGCGCTGGTCGGCCAGCCCGAGCTGATCCTGTTCGACGAAGCCAACATGTCGCTCGATCAACATGGGGACAAGCTGGTCCGTGAACTGCTGGCCTCTTACAAGCAGGACTGCGGCATCGTCATCGTCAGCTTCCGTCCCTCGCTGCTCGCGATCGCCGATCGCCATTTCGAGATCCGGGAGCGGCGGATCCAGCCGGCCGCCGGCGTTCCCGCCGGAGGGCGGGGATGAGCCAGAACGCGGCCGAGCCCATCGACGCGCGCGCGTTGCAGCAACAGCTGAGCGAGCGGCTGGGCGCCGAGGCGCTGCTCACCGCGGCGCCGCACCGGCTGGCGGAAACGCTATGCGGCGGCACCGGCGCCGATCTGGGCTCGCACGGGCCGTTCGCGGCGTGTTTGGTCCCGTGGCTCAGCGCGCTCGGCTGGCGCAGCCATCCCCGGGATTTGGCGGAGGCTCTACCCTACTTCGCCAAATCACTGTCGCTGACCGATTTGCTCAACGTCCTGGCGACGCTGGGATTTGTCTGTCGTAGCACCAAGGTGCGGCGCGGCGCCGTCGACCCCCGGCTGATGCCGGCGCTGCTGGTGACGCGCGGGGGCGAGCCGCTGGTGGTGTTGGGCGAAACCGAGACCGGCTGGCGCATTTGGGACGGCGCAGGCCAGCTTGAGCGCGAGGTCGCCCCGCGCGACCTGGACGGGGTGCTCCATACCGTTGTCCGCCGCGTCGACGATCGAACCAAGGACGAGCAGCCCCATTCCCGTAGCTGGACGGCGCGGCTGTTCGGCCGGTTTGCGCCCTCGTTCCGGCAATTGCTGGCGATTTCGCTGTTCACCAACTGCATCGCGATCAGCGCCTCGTTCTTCATGATGGCAGTTTACGACAAGGTTATCCCCACCCGGAACGGCGGCACCCTGCTGTTCCTGGCGCTGGGCATGGGCGTGTTCGTGCTGGCCGACGCGGTGCTGCATCAGGTGCGCGCGCGGATCGTCGCGCATGTGGGCGCCCGGGTGGAAACGCTGGTCGCCACCGCGACCTTCCGCCAGCTGATCGAACTGCCGACCGCCGCGATCGACGGCGCGCCGGTCAGCGGCCAGATGTCGCGGCTGCGCGAGTTCGACAGCATCCGCGATCTGTTCACCGGCCCGATGGCGAGCGTGGCGCTGGAGCTGCCGTTCATTTTGCTGTTCGTGGGCGTGATCTGGTTCATCGCCGGCCCGGTCGTCTGGGTGCCGGTGGTGATGATCGCGCTCTATGGCTTGGCCGGCCTGTTGATCGAGCCGGCGCTGCGGCGCGCGCTGCGGCGGTCGTCGGTCGCGCGTGCCAAGCGCCATTCCTTCCTGATCGACATGCTCAACAACATGGCGACGGTGAAGCAGCTTTCGGTCGAGGCGCTTTGGAAGAAGCGCTTCGACGAACTTTCGGGCAACCTCGCCTATTCGCATTTCCGCGTCACCCAGCTCAGCCAGCAACTGCAAACGGTTACCCAGGCGATCACGATGGCGGCGGGGGCGAGCGTGATCGCCTGGTCGGCGCTCCGCGTGATCGACGGCGATATGTCGCTCGGCGGCATGATCGCGACGATGACGCTGGTGTGGCGGCTGATCTCGCCGATTCACAGCCTGTTCCTGGCGCTGTTGCGGCTGGAACAGGCCAAGCTTTCCGCCAAGCAGCTCAACCACCTGATGCGCCTGCCGACCGAAACGCGCCGGCGGACGGGCCGCATCCAACGCAACATCGTCGGCGAAGTGCGCTTCGATCGCGTGAGCTTCCGCTACAGCGCCGCCGCCGATCCGGCGTTGCTGGGGGTGAGCTTCAAGGTGCCGCCCGGCTCCTTCGTCGCGATCACTGGCGGCAACAGCTCGGGCAAATCGACCTTGCTGTCGCTGATCCTGGCGTTGCACCGGCCCCAGGCGGGCGGCATCTTCATCGACGGGGTCGACATTCGCCAGTCCGACGCGGTCGCGATGCGGCGGGCGATTGGCTACGTACCCCAGAATGCCGAGCTGTTTCACGGCTCGATCCTCCAGAATCTGCGCCTGGGGAACCCGATCGCCACGCTCGAGGAAGTGGAGCAGGCCTGCGCGACAATCGGTATTCTCGACGCTATCCGCGCGCTGCCCGAAGGTTTCGACACCCATGTCGACGATCATTCGCGCGAGCGGTTCAGCGCCGGCTTGCGCCAGGGGCTGGCGATCGCGCGGGCGCTGGTGAAGCAATCGCGGCTCCTGCTGCTCGATGAATCGGCGCAGCTGCTCGATGCCGAGGCTAGCCAGGCGTTCGAGCGGATGCTGCTCAGGCTGAAGGGAAAGACCACGATCATGCTGGTGACGCACCGGCCGAGCCACATGGCGCTCGCCGATCAGATCCTCGTTCTCGAACAGGGCCAGGTTACCGGCCTGGGAACCCCGGAGACCATCATGCCCGAATACATGGCCCGACGGATGCAGCAGGGAGCGGCAGCATGAATGCTCCGGTCGACTTTTCCGACGCCCATGCGACCGCGCGGCCATTGAGCGGCATGACGACGCTCAGCCGCGTCGCCAATGTCTTTCGCGGCGAGGGTGCCGATATGACGCGCAGCCAACAGCTGTTGCCGCGCTCGATCGCGCTCGCCGAACTGCCGCCGCCCCGCGCCTCGAGCCGGGTGGTGTGGCTGGTGTCGGTCACGATCATGGCGTTCGCCGCCTGGGCGTCGCTGGTCCCGCTCGATGAGCTGGTCTCGGCGCCTGGCGAGGTGCTGCCGCGTCTGCAGGTGCAACCCGTGCAGCATCTGGAAGGCGGCATCATCGACCGGATCGACGCGACCGACGGTGCCGAGGTGAAAAAGGGCGATCCGATCGTCACGCTGGATGGCGCGGCCGTGCTGGCCGACCTGCAGCGGGCGAAGGCGCGCCGCGATGCGCTGGCGCTCCAGTCCGATCGCCTGCTTGCGTTCAGCACCGGGCGCCGCCGCGCCGCATCGGGCACCCCGGCCGCCGATCTGGCGGCGGGCGAGGCGGTCGTGCTCTCGGCGCAGCGGGAAAGCCGTGCGGCGCAGCTCGCCGTCGCGGCGTCGCAGGCGACCGAAAAGCGCCATGAGGTGGAAGCGTTGCGCGGCCGGGAAGAAGGACTGCGCCGCCAGATCGAGCTGCTGAAACGCGAGATGGCCGCGCGCAAGCCGCTCGTCGATCGCGGGTTGATCTCTTCGCTCGCCTATCTGGCGCAGGAACGCGAATTGACCCGGCTTGAAGGTAGCCTGGCGGAAACGATCGGCGATCGCCGCCGCTCCGAAAGTTCGGTGCTGGAGGCACAGCGCAACGGGCGCGAGATCGACCAGCGGCTGCGGGCCGATGCGCTCAACGATTATGCCTCGGTCGCCGGGCAGCTCGCCCAGGCCGATCAGGAAGTGAAGCGGCTGGAAAGCCAGGCACAGCGGCTGGTGGTCCGCGCGCCGATGGCGGGTGTCGTCAAGGGTCTGACCGCGATCAGCCTGCGCCAGGTGATCGCCCCCGGCGGCGTGATCGCCGAGGTAGTGCCGCAAAGCGGGCCGATGGTCGCGATGGTGCGCGTGTCCCCGGCCGAGATCGGCCATGTCCGCGTTGGCAGCAAAGCGGTCGTCAAGGTCGCGACCTATGATTTCGCGCGCAACGGTGGGGTGAACGGTGTGGTCGATTACGTGTCGGCATCGTCGTTCGTCGATGACAAGGGCAATAGCTATTTCAAGGCACGGTTGCGGCTGATGCACAACTATGTCGGCGCCAGGCAGCAGAATTTCGTTCTGAAGCCGGGCATGACGGTGGTCGCCGACATCAAGACAGGCTCGAAGACGCTGACCGAATATCTGTTCAAGCCGGTTTCGCGCGCGCTGGATGGCGCGTTTCACGAACGCTGAAGATTAGCGTAGGACGCTTTTAAACCACGCCCCCTCGGCGTGCGAATACAAGGGGACGTGCTGAAGCCCGATCCGCTCGGCTAGACAGCGCGGCATTCGCCGAGTCGCGCCCCGCCGCCGCGGGGCGCCGCTCAGCTTTCGAGCGAGGCCGCGAAGCTTCGGATGGCGGCCGCGATCTCCGCCGCGCTGTCCTCCTGCAGAAAATGCAGGCCGGGCACGGTGACTTCGCGCTGATTGGCCCAGCTCCGGCAATAATCGCGCGCGGGGCCGACCAGGATCGAGCCCGGATCGGCGTTGATGAACAGCTTCGGCGTCGGGCTGGTGCGGTGAAATTCGCCGTAGCGGCGCGCTTTTTCGACGATTTCGCGCGGCTCGCCGTCGAGCGGGATCTGGCGTGGCCAGGCGAGCATCGGCCGGCGATCCTCGCCGCCGGCCACGAACGGACGGCGATATTCGTCCATCTCGGCCGCGCTCAGCTCGCGCATCACCGATCCGCGCAACACGCCCTCGATGAACAGGTTCTTCTCGAAGATCAGCTTTTCCCCCGCCGGCGAGCGGAACCCTTCGAAGATCGCCCGGGCGTTTTCGGGCCAGTGCGTCCAGGTCATCGGCGTGACGATCGCCTCCATATAGACGATCCCGCTCACCCGGTCGGCATGATCCATCGCCCATTGCAGGCCGAGCGAGGAACCCCAGTCATGGATGACGAGCAGGATATCGTCGCCCAGATCGAGTTGATCCCACAGCGCGCTCAGATGGGCATAATGCACGTCCCAGCTGTAGCGGGCGTCGCCTTCGCCGGAGATCTTTTCGGAATCGCCCATGCCGATCAGGTCGCACGCGACGAGCCGCCCAAGCCCCTCGCAGCCGCGCATGATGTTGCGCCACAGATAGCTGGAAGTCGGGTTGCCGTGCTGGAAGACGACCGAGCGGCCGCTCCCCTCGTCGATATAGGCCATCTGGCGGCCCAGCACGTCTCGGGTCCGCTTGGCGGCGAAGGGTTGTTCTGACAGGGGGATGGTCATCGCGATGATCTCCATGATCCGATTAACGCGCGCACGGCTGTAGCGTACGCTTCAATCGCGACCCGCGCTAGCGGCCCTGGAACACGGCGGGGCGGCGCTGCATGAACGACATGATCCCCTCGGCCGCATCGGCGCTGCCCATCACCCGGTCGCGCACGGTCGCCACCGCCGCGATCGCCGCCTGCTCGCCACCCTCGATATATTTGCGTCCCGCCTCCTTGGTCACCTGGATGCCGAGCGGCGCGTTGGCGACGATCGTCCGCGCCAGCGTCATCGCGCGCTCCACCTGCGTACCGGCCGGCACCACTTCCTGCACCAGCCCGATCCGATAGGCCTCCTGCGCGCCGAACTCGTCGCACAGGAACAGGTGGTACATGGCATTCCCCCAGCCGGCGCGGGTGATGTAGCGGAAATGCGCGCCGCCCAAGGGCGCGATGCCGCGCTTCGATTCCATCTGGCAGAAGCGGCTGTCATCGGCGGCGACGACGATGTCTCCCGCCAGCGCCAGTTCGATGCCGATGGTGAAGCAGATGCCTTGCACCGCCGTCACGATCGGCTTGCGGCACTGGTTCTTCAGCCCGAACGGATCGATCTGCCCCTCGGCGAGCGGCTTGGCGGTGGCGCCGGGACCGAAGAATTTGGGCATGTCGAGCCCGGCGGTGAAATGCTCGCCCTCGGCGCACAGCACGCCCGCCCACAGCGCATCGTCCTGGTCGAGCAGCGTCAGCGCGGCGGCGAGCTGCTCCATCATCTCGGGAATGAAGGCGTTCTTCTTGGCGGGATTGTCGATGATGATCTTCAGAATGTGATCGTGGCGCTCGTGGCGTACCTGCGCGGCGCTTTGCTCGGTCATGGCCGTCTCTCTCCTTGTTGTCGGTGGTAGGGGCAGGGGGGTGTCACACCGAGGTGACGCCGCCATCGACCGCCAGCGTCTGCCCGGTGATGTGCTTGCCGGCGTCGCTGGCGAACAGCAGCACGGTGCCCTTCAGATCCTGATCGTCGCCGATGCGGCCAAGCGGCGCGGCCTTGGCGAAATGCTCGACACCCAGTTTCTCGAACGTGCCCTTGGTCATGCGCGAGGGGAACATGCCGGGCGCGATGGCATTGGCGGTGATGCCGTATCGGCCCCAGGATGCCGCCAGCGCGCGGGTGAAATTGATGACCGCGCCCTTGCTGGTATTGTAGGCGATCAGCCCATCGGCCCCGCGCAGCCCCGCGATCGAGGCCATGTTGATGATCCGGCCATAGCGGTTGGGGATCATCGACAGCTTGGCGATCCGCTGCGACAGGATGAACAGCGCGCGGATGTTGAGATTCATGATCTTGTCGAACGCATCGATGGGGTGGTCCTCGGTCGGCGCGCCCCAGCTCGCTCCGGCATTGTTGACGAGAATGTCCACCTTGCCCAGCCGGTCGATCGCGCTGTCGGCGAGCGCGAAGATCGCCTCCTCGCGGCTATTGTCGGCCACCACATAGGATACGTCGATTCCCCGGCCCTGGAGATGCGCCTGCGCCTCCGCCAGATCGGCTTCCTTGCGTGACGAGATCACCAGCCGCGCGCCGAAATCGCCGAGCGCCTCGGCGATCTGGACGCCGAGCCCGCGCGAGCCGCCGGTGATGAGCGCGGTCTTGCCGGTAAGATCGAACAGTTTGGTGGGGTCGGTCACGATCAAAGTCCTTCCTGCAAGGAGGTGGCCTGGAGACGGGCGGTCAGAAATCGGCGGCGGCGAGCGCCATCAGCGGCGCGGCGCCGGTGCGCGCGGCGGCGAGGTGAGTGTCGATCTGCGGCATTTCGCGCAGTGCCCAGAAATTGCCGATGGTGATCTTGCGCTCCAGGAACGCCGGATCGCCGTCCTGCCGGGCGAGCGCTTCGAGCGCCGCCACCCCGATCCGCCCCCACATGAAGCCGATCGCGACGATGCCGAAGATCGCGAGGACGTCGCTGGCGATCGCGCCGATCGCGTTCCGATCCTCGCCCGCCGCCGCCAGCAGCGCGAGCGCCTGCCGCAACCCGGCGAACCCGGTGGCGAGTGCCGCGCTTTGGTGGCGCAGCGTCTCGTGCGCCGCCATCGCGCCGAGCAGCGCTTCGATCTCCTCGATGAAGCTCGCGACGCCGCGCCCGCCTTGCGCGGGCAGTTTGCGGGTGACGAGATCAAGCGCCTGAATGCCGTTGGCGCCCTCGTAAAGCTGGAAGATGCGTCCGTCGCGGACCTGCTGCTCGACGCCATTGTCGCGGATATAGCCGTGGCCGCCAAAGACCTGGACGGCGAGATTGGAGGCTTCGAACGCTTTGTCGCTGCAGTAAGCCTTCACCACCGGCGTCATCAGCGAGGCGAGCGCGCCGGCGGTCGCGCGGCGATCGGCGTCGGGGCTGAGCGCCTGTTCGTCGAGCAGCAGCGATACCCACAGCGCAAGCGCCCGCGCCCCTTCCAGAAAGGCCGCCTGCTTCAGCAGCATCCTGCGCACGTCGGGATGGACGATGATCGGATCGGCACGGCCACTTCCGCGTGCGGCGGGATCGGCGGCCCGGCCCGACAGCCGCTCCTTCGCGTAACTCGCGCTTTTGGCATAAGCGGCGGCGGCGGTCGCGATCGCCTGGACCCCGGTGCCAAGCCGCGCGCCGTTCATCATGTCGAACATCGCGCTCATCCCGCTCGACTTCGACGCCGCCGGGGCATCGGCCTTGGTGCTGCCGAGCTTCCACCCGATCGCGCCATCGAAGTTGAGCACGGTCGTCGCGCTGCCCTTCAGGCCCATCTTGGCCTCGAGCCCGCCGACCGAGATGCCGTTGCGACGCCCGGTCAGCCGGCCCTCGTCGTCCAATTCCATCTTGGGGACCAGGAACAGTGCCACCGTCGCCAGATCATCGACATAGCGACCATCGGCGTCGGGCAGCTTGGCGAGCACCAGATGGATGACATTGTCGGTCAGATCATGGTCGCCGCCCGAGATGAAGATCTTGGTGCCGTCGATGCTGAAGCGGCCGTCGGGCAGCGGCGTGGCCCGCGTCGCCATCAGCCGCAGATCAGTGCCGCAGGCGGGTTCGGTGAGGCACATCGTGCCGGTCCAGGTGCCCCGGACCATCTGGGGAACGATATGCGCGCGCATCCAATCGGACCCGGCGCGGGCGATGCTGTGCATCGCGCCGCGGGTGAGGCCGGGATAGAGGAGCAGCGCGGCATTGGCGCAGGAAGCAATCTCGTTCACCGCGGTGCCGATCACCCCGGGCAAGCCCTCGCCGCCGAGCGCCGCGCTGACGGTGAGGCGGTTCCACCCCGCGCCGCAATAAGCGTGATAGGCATCGCCAAAGCCCGGCGGCGTCCGCACCACGCCGTTTTCCAGGGTGCAGCCATGACGATCGCCGACGGCGTTGAGCGGTTCGAGCACGCCGCTGGCGAACTCCGCCATCGCTTCCACGATCGGCCGAGTGAGATCGGGGGTGAGATCGGCGAAGCCCGGCAGATCGCCGCGCCGATCGATGCGCAGCACATCGTGCAGCAGGAACATGAACTCATCCACCGGGATGCCGCTCGATCGAGCCATCGTCTTCTCTCCCGCCTTGACCATCACCCCATCTGCATGATCTTCGCCATGCTCGCTGGGGCGTGTCGTTCGCTTTTTATCGTCAAACTCGCTATTGGTGACCGTGCTTGCAACAGCATGATAAGCATCATGCAGAGAGTCAAGCCGAAGGAATTGAGGAACGGGCATGGGTCATTCACGGGCGGAAAAGGCGCAGAGCCGGGAGCGCATTCTGAGCATCGCCGGGCAGATCATCCGCGAGCGCGGCATCGACGCGATCAGCATCGCCGATCTGATGAAGCAGGCCGGGCTGACCCACGGCGCCTTCTACGTCCATTTCGCATCGCGCGACGCGCTGATCGCGGCGGCGCTGGAGCGTGCCTTGCAGGATGGCGAGGCAGCCTCGGCCGCGGGCAATCGCAGCGGCGGCAAGCGCACGGTGAAATCGATCGTCAACGGCTATCTCAGCCGCGCGCACCGCGATGGCCCCGCCGCCGGCTGCGCGGTATCGTCGCTGTCGGGCGAGGTCGCGCGCAGCGGGGCGCTGACCCGCAAGATCATGATGGCCAAGTTGGATCGCTATTTCGAGAGCATGGCCGCCGCCAGTACGTCAGCCTCGGACGATCCGGCGCGCGCGCGGGACTTCGCGATGGGCGCTTGGTCGACGATGGTCGGCGCGATCATCCTGTCGCGCGTCTTCGCCGGCGACCCGAAGGCCGACCAGATCCTGCTCGCGGCGCGCAACGTGATCCTTACGCTCGACGGGCAAATCGAGCCCGACCGGCCGACCGAGCCGACGCCCGAAGCGACAGGAAAGACCCTGATGTAAACCCCATTGGGCATCGCGCCGAAAGGTCAGGCGCATCGTGTCGAGCAACGCGCCCGCCCTCTGCTCGCGCTCGCGCACCTTGTGGCGCATCACGGCATCACCAGGCAGCAGGCCAAGCCCGGTGACGTTGTCGAGATACTCGGCGATCGCAACCGTCTTGGCGGTGTGGACGACGCCGTCGAGCTTGAGGACGGGCAGTTCGCCGGTCGGCGAATGGTCGGCGATCGTCCGCGGCAGCGTCGCGTAATCGAGGTCGATGAAGCTGATCTCGCGCCCGTTGGTGCAGCCCCTGTCCGCGACGAACAGCGGCAGGCCGGCGATCCCCAGCCCGGCGAGAGCCGCCGCGCGGTGCGCTTCGATCGTCGTCAGCGCGAGCGTGGGTGGCGCGTCGCCGAAGCTGGCGCGCAGCCAGCGCGACAGGCCGATATTCTCGAACGCGTCTGTCCAGCCGATAAAGCCAAGTCCTTCCGCATCGGCGTTGCGGGCGGCGTAAAGCGCCATCCGAATAGCGCCGAGCTTGCTGATCCGATACGGACCCTTGACTGGCCGCCTGAAGCGGACGGCGAGCGTCACCTCGCCGTCGAGCAGGTCGCGCTCGGCGGGCGCGGCGTCGATCGCGAGCCTCGGCGGGTGAGTAGGGCGGGCGAGATACGGCAACACAATCCAGTTCGCGACGATTTCGGTCGTGGCGATCCGCGCTGGCGCGGGCCGCGCGATATGTTTGGGGGCGGCGGCTGCCGCACACCGTTCTACGGGTTGCCGTGGCTCCTGGTCCGCGCCAGCGGCTCAGGCGTTTACCGCCGCCAGCACGCCTTCGAGCAATCGCCGCCCGTCGGTGCCGCCATGCGCGGGCTCGATCCGGCGCTCGGGGTGCGGCATCATGCCGAGCACATTGCCGCGCGCGTTGAGCACGCCCGCGATGTCGCGCGCCGACCCGTTGACCTGCTCGGCATAGCGCAGCGCGACGCGGCCTTCGCCCTCCAGCCGGTCGAGCGTCTCGGCATCGGCGAAGTAATTGCCGTCATGATGCGCGACCGGGATCACGATGCGCTCGCCTGCGCGGCAACGGCTGGTGAACAGGCTTTGCGCATTCTCCACGGTGAGCGCCACGTCGCGGCAGACGAAGTTCAGGCCCGCGTTGCGCATCAGCGCGCCGTGGAGCAGGCCGATTTCGGTGAGCACCTGGAAACCGTTGCACACCCCCAGCACCGGCACGCCGCGCTCCGCCGCCGCGACGATCGCCGGCACGATCGCCGATCGCGCCGCGATCGCGCCGCAGCGCAGATAGTCCCCGTAGGAGAAGCCGCCGGGCAGGGCGATCAGGCCGAGGCCTTCGGGCAATTCGGTGTCGCCATGCCACACCATCGCCGGCTTCGTGCCCGTCACCGCCTGGAGCGCGACCGCCATGTCGCGATCGCAATTGGAGCCCGGGAAGACGATGACCGCGGTTTTCACGCCCGCTCGACCCGGTAATTCTCGATCACGGTGTTGGCGAGCAGCTGGCGGCACATCGCGTCGATCTGGTCATCGCTGGTATCGTCGGCGACCTCGAGCTCGAACACCTTGCCGGCGCGGACATCGGCCACGCCGGCGAAGCCCAGGCCGTCCAACGCCTTGTGGATCGCGCGGCCCTGGGGATCGAGCACGCCGGGTTTCAGGCTGACGATGATGCGCAGTTTCATGGCGCGCGCTATGCCGTGCGCCGCGCCGCCGCGCAACCTTACTTGCCGCGCTGCTTGCGGTGGGTTTCCAGGTCGAGCACGGTGTTGTCCGCGCCCTCGGGGAGCAGGCCCAAACGGCGCGCGACCTCCTGATAGGCCTCCATCTCGCCCCCCAGATCGCGCCGGAAGCGATCCTTGTCGAGCTTTTCGCCGGTCGCCATGTCCCACAAGCGGCAGCCATCGGGGCTGATCTCGTCCGCCAGGATGATGCGGCTATAGTCATTGTCCCAGATGCGGCCAAATTCGAGCTTGAAGTCGATCAGCCGGATGCCGACGCCGCCGAACAGGCCGGAGAGGAAATCATTCACCCGGATCGCCAGATCGGCGATGTCGTGCATCTCTTCCTGGCTGGCCCAGCCGAAGCAGGCGATATGTTCCTCGGTGATCATTGGATCGCCGAGCGCGTCGTCCTTGTAATAATATTCGATGATCGTGCGGGGCAGCGGGGTGCCCTCCTCGATCCCGAGCCGCTTCGACAGCGAGCCGGCGGCGACGTTGCGCACCACCACCTCGATCGGGATGATTTCCACCTGGCGGATCAGCTGTTCGCGCATGTTGAGCCGGCGAATGAAGTGCGTCGGCACCCCGATCATCGCGAGCAGGGTGAAGACATGCCCCGAAATCCGGTTGTTGAGCACGCCCTTGCCGTTGATCGTGCCCTTTTTCTGCGCGTTGAAGGCGGTCGCGTCGTCCTTGAAATACTGGATCAGCGTGCCGGGTTCGGGCCCCTCATAGAGGATCTTCGCTTTGCCTTCGTAAATCTGGCGGCGCCGGGCCATGGCTGTTCCTGAAATGCAACGCCCCGGCCGCAGGGAGCGCGGGGCCGGGGCTAAGGGGCTCGTATATAGCGCGGTTCCAGCCCCCGCGCAACGGCGGTCAGGCTTCAGGTCACCGCGCGACGGGTGGCGAAGCGCGGCTCCGCCCAGGCGCCCCGAGCGATCACCTCGGCCAAAATCATGCCCGCGCGCGCCACGTCTTCGTGCGACAGATAGAGCGGGGTCAGGCCCAGCCGCAGAATGTCGGGCGTGCGGAAATCGCCGATCACGCCGCGCTCGATCAGCGCCTGGCACAGTTCATGGGCGTGGGCGTGGCGGAGCGCGATATGGCTGCCGCGCCGTGCCGGATCGCGCGGCGAGACGACTTCCAGCCCCAGGCCATCGGCGGTGGCGGCGAGTTGATCGAACAGCCGCGCGCTCTTGGCGGCGAGCAGCGCGGGATCGGCTTCGAGCATCAGCTCGACTCCCGCTTCGAGCGCGGCGAGGCCGATGATCGGCGGGGTGCCGGCCAGCCAGCGGCGGATGCCGGGGGCGGGGGCGTAGCCATCGGTGAAGTCGAACGGCGCGGCATGGCCCATCCACCCCGAGAGCGGATTGTGGAGCGCGGCCTGATGGCGCCCGGCGACGAACAGCCAGGCCGGCGCGCCCGGGCCACCGTTCAGAAATTTATAGCCGCAACCGACCGCGAGATCGGCGCCCGCCGCGTTCAGGTCGATCGGCACCGCGCCGATGCTGTGGCTCAAATCCCAAAGCACGCGCGCCCCGACCGCGTGAGCTTGCGCGGTCCAGGCGGCGAGATCGAATCGCGCGGCGGTCTTGTAATGGACATGGGTGAGCAGCAGCAGCGACACGCTTTCATCGAGCGCCCCGGCGAGCTGGTCGCGCTCGACGACGCGCAGTGCCGCGCCCGGCACCGCCGCCACCGCGCCCTCGGCGATGTGGAGATCGGTCGGGAAGTTCCCGGCCTCGCTCAGCAACACGCCGGGCCGCGCGCGCAGCGCGGCGACGATCAGCTTGTAAAGGTTCACCGAGGTCGAATCGCACGCGATCACCTCGCCGGGCGCGGCGCCGATCAACCGGGCGATCTTGTCGCCGATGCGGGTTGGCGCGTCGATCCAGCCTTCATTCCAGCCGCGGTTCAGGCGTTCACCCCATTGCCGCTCGGTCAGCTCGGCCACCGCCGCACGAGCGTCGTGGGGCAGGGGGCCGAGTGAGTTGCCGTCGAGATAGATCACGCCTTCGGGCAATGCGAAGCGCGCGCGAAAAGGCGCGAGCGGATCGGCCGCGTCAAGCGCGCGCGCCTCGTCCAGCGTCACTCGAAACTCCGCGCGATCAGGGTGACGCTCTGCTTCCAGGCGGTGCTTTCGGGCGCGATCAGTTCGACATGGCCGGTCTGCGGCACCCGCACCAGCGCGACCGGATCGCCCGCCGCCCGCGCCGCTTCAAAATAGCCCAGGTTCAGCCGCATCGGGATGATCCGGTCATTCTCCCCCGCGACGATCCACTGTTCGGCGCCGAGCGGGAGCAGGCGCGGGACCGAGGTATCGGCGAAGGCATTGGGTCGCTCGCCGACCAGCTTGCCGACGACTTCGGTGCCGCAGCCATTGTCGGGGCTCGCCGCGACGGCTTCCAGATCGGGCAGGCCACCCAGGCTCACCACCGCCGCGATCGGCAGCGGGCTCGCGCTCCGCAGCGGGCTGTCGGCGGGCAGCTTGCCGCGCCCGGCGAGCCACAGCGCGAGATGCCCGCCCGCCGAATGGCCGACCGCGACGATGCGCCGCGTATCCAGCTTGAACCGCGCCGCGTTGGCCCTCAGCGCGTCGGCGGCGGCGGCGACATCGGCGAAGGTGCCGGGATAGCCGCCGCCCGCGCGATCGATTCCACGATAATCGACGTTCCACACCGCATAGCCGCGCCCGCGCAAATCCTCCGCAAGCCAGTTCATCAGGCTGCGATCGGCGATGCTCGTCTGCCAGCAGCCACCATGAACCATCAGCACGGTCTTGTGCGGCCCCGGCCCGGCGGGAACCCAGACATCGACCTTCTGCTCGGGTGCCGGGCCATAGGCGATCGTCGCCTGGGGCGCCGGGCGCGGACGGCTCGTCAGGTCCGGCCAGGTCAGCGGTTTCCAATCGGCCATGCCGCCCAGAAGCAGCATGGCGGCGGCGAGGGCAAGGCGGCGCATGACCGTGCCGTAGCCGAGCACCGCGCCGCCTGCCAAGCTCAAGCCAATGCCGCGTTGAGCCGCCGCCGGCCCCACCGCCAGGCGAGGAACAGCGCCGCCGCCACCAACACCCAGGGCAAGCCGCCCGCGACGAGGAGCAGCATCAGTGCCAGCAGCGCGCTCAGGCTGTCGCGCCCGATCGCATAGCCATTGGCGAGCGGGCTATCGCCATCGAACCACCCGGTCGCGAGCGGGCGATAATCGAAATGCATCGGCGTCACCGCCAGCTGGGCGCGGGCCGAGCGCGTTGCCACCGCCTGCTCGCGGCCATTGGCGCGCAGATTCTGGGCGCGTTGCTGCAGCTCGACCCGCTCGCGGGCCGGCAGCCCGGGCTGGGCGAGGCGACGCGCGATCTCCGCCAGTTCCGCCCGTTGGCTCTCCTGGGCGGCGGCCAGATCGGTCAGTCGTGACTGCTGATCCTCCGACTCGATCCGCGCCGAAAGGAGCCTGCCGCCCAGCTGGCCGAGCGTGGCGCTCGCCTTGCTGCCGAAGCCGCGCGCGAGCTGGGGGGCGATCGCCAGATCGAGCGTGGCGCGGGGCGCCTGCGGCTTGCCGTTGTCGAGCGTCATGCTGGTCACCACGCATTGGTCCGGCCCCAGCGCCTCGCACGCCTGGGCATGGCGCTCCTGCGCGGCGGCGATCTGCGCGGCGGGGGCGGCGAAGCTGTAATCATAGCTGAAGCTGCGCCCGGCGACCGCCCTCACCCCCGGCGTGGCGATCGCGACCCGATCCTCGAGCGCCTCGCCGGCGGTATTGCTCTCCACTTTGTTACAGCCCGCAAGGGCGATTGCCACCAGCATCAGAAGTCGACGCATCGCATCCTCTCCGCTCATCGTTGCGATGCGCGTATATCCTATCGTTTGAATAGGAGAAAGCGCTTTTGCCCCATTTTCGCCTTATTTGGGCAGGGCAGATCGGTGCCGCGTTTCCCCGCGTCCCCGCAGCAAGCGTACGAGCGATAGGGCAGTCTTGTGAATAGCTGCGCTCAGGGCACGATGATGCTCAGCCCAGGCGGCGCTTTCATAGTCGTTGTTCAAGGCCGGTCTCCACATCGTCGGCGGCCTTGTGCCATCGCCAGACGCGATGGCGCCAACAAAAGGCTGGACCTTCAACACAAGCCACACTTATGAATAGCGATGCGCTCGCTGCCGCCGCTCGCCGCCATTCGGGCCTTTGAAGCCGCCGCCCGGCTGCGCCACTTTTCGCGCGCGGGCGAGGAACTGGGCATCAGCCAGGCGGGCATCAGCTACCAGATCAAGCTGCTGGAGGAGCGGCTGGGGGCGCCGCTGTTCACCCGCAACGGTCGCTCGGTGGCGCTGACGCCGCTCGGCGAGCAGATCGCGCCGCGGATCAGCGCCGCGTTCGATGCGCTCGACGCCGCTTTCGCCGCCGCGCGCGACGATGCCGCGCGGCTGGTGATCACCGCGAGCATCAGCTTCGCGACCAACTGGCTCGCGCCGCGCGTGTCGCGTTTCCAGCAGCGCCATCCCGAACTCGCCGTGCGGCTGCTGATGAGCGACGCGATGCTCGATCTCGGCCGTGGCGAGGCGGATGTGGCGATCCGCGTCGCGCGCCAGCCGCCACCGGGGCTGGAGGCGCGGCGCCTGATGCGCACCGGCCTGATGCCGCTTGCGAGCCCGGCGCTGCTCCAACGCCATCCCCGCGTCACGACGCCCGACGATGTCATGGCGCTGCCCCGGCTGTCGCCCGATGATTGCTGGTGGGATTTTTGGGCGGAGGCCGCGGGCGGCGGCCCACCGGCGCCGCAAGCCGGGCGGATGAGCTTCGAATCGCAATTGCTCGAAGGATCGGCGGCGCTGGCGGGAGAAGGGGTCGCGATCCTCAACGTCGGCCTTTGGGGACCGCAGATCGCCGCCGGCCAGCTGGTCGCGCCGTTCGCCAAGGTCGCTTATGCGCCTGATTCCTATTGGCTGTGCTGCCCGCCCGAACGCGCACGCAGCGGCAAGGTGCGCGCGTTGCGCGCCTGGCTCGCGGCGGAGATCGCGGCCTGCGACGATCCCTTCGGCGTATTCGCCCCAGGATAGCGCGGCGCGTGCCGCCCTGCTACGGCGACACGCAATGACCACCGATACGCTGCCGACCCCGATCCAGGATACGCCTTTCGATACCGCGCTATCCGAACGCTATCTCGTCTATGCGCTCTCGACGATCACCGCGCGCTCGCTGCCCGATGTGCGCGATGGGTTGAAGCCGGTGCATCGCCGCCTGCTCTGGGCGATGCGCGCGCTGCGGCTCGATCCGGCGCAGGGCTATAAGAAGTGCGCGCGCGTCGTCGGCGACGTGATCGGCAAATACCACCCGCATGGCGATGCGAGCGTCTATGACGCGATGGTGCGCTTGGCGCAGGATTTCGCGCTGCGCTATCCGCTCGTCGACGGGCAGGGCAATTTCGGCAACATCGACGGCGATGGCGCCGCCGCCTATCGCTATACTGAGTGCCGGCTGACCCAGGTCGCGATCGACCTGATGGCGGGGCTCGACGACGACGCCACCGATTTCCGCCCGACCTATAATGGCGAGGAGCAGGAGCCCGAACTGTTCCCGGGCATGTTCCCCAATCTGCTGGCGAACGGCGCGAGCGGCATCGCGGTCGGCATGGCGACCAGCATCCCGCCGCACAACGCCGCCGAACTGCTCAACGCCGCGATCGCGCTGGTCGATGATCCCGAGGCGGACGTGCTCGCCTTCGTCCAGGGGCCCGATTTCCCGACCGGCGGGCGCGTGGTCGATAGCGCCGCGGCCATCGCCGAGACCTACGCCACCGGGCGCGGCGCGTTCCGGGTGCGGGCCAAGTGGCACGTCGAGGATCACGGCCGGGGCACCTGGGCGGCGATCGTCACCGAAATCCCCTATGGGGTCCAGAAGGGCAAGCTGATCGAGGCGCTGGCGACGATCGTCAACGACAAGAAGCTGCCGATCCTGGCGGACGTGAACGACGAATCCGACGCCGAAATCCGCATCGTCCTCGAACCGCGCGCCCGCACGGTCGATGCCGACACGCTGATGGAGAGCCTGTTCCGCCTCTCCGATCTGGAAGTGAAGGTTCCGCTCAACCTCAACGTGCTCGATGCGCAGCGCACGCCGCGCGTGATGAGCCTGAAGGCCGCGCTCCAGGCCTGGGTGGCGCACCAGTTCGTCGTGCTCGAACGCCGCACCCGCCACCGGCTTGGCAAGATCGCCGACCGGGTGGAGCTGCTCGACGGCTATCTCGTCGCTTATCTGAACCTCGACCGCGTGATCGAGATCATCCGCACCGAGGATGAACCCAAGTCGGTGATGATCGCCGAGTTCTCCCTCACCGATCGCCAGGCCGAGGCGATCCTGAACATGCGGCTGCGATCCTTGCGCAAGCTGGAGGAGATGGAGCTGCGCGGCGAGCGCGACACGCTCGTCGCCGAGCGCCAGGGGCTCGAGGAGCTGCTGGCGAGCGAGGCGTTGCAGCGCGCGCGGCTGAAGGCGGACATGGCGGTGATTCGCGATCGCTATGGCCCCGAAACCGCGCTCGGCAAGCGCCGGACCGAGATCAGCGAGGCGGGGCCGGTCCGCGAAATCCCGCTGGAGGCGATGATCGAGCGCGAGCCGATCACCGTCATCCTCTCGCAGCGCGGCTGGGTGCGCGCGATGAAGGGGCATATCGATCTCGCCTCGGCCGAAGCGCTGAAGTTCAAGGAGGGCGACGGCCCCGGCTTCGCCTTCCACGCGCAGACCACCGACAAGCTGCTGCTCGCCGCCGAGACCGGGCGCTTCTACACGCTCGCCGCCGACAAGCTGCCCGGCGGGCGCGGCTTTGGCGAGCCGGTGCGACTGATGATCGACCTGGAGAGCGACACCGGCATCGTCGCGCTGTTGCCGGTGAGCCAGGCCGAGCGGCTGCTGCTGGCGGCGAGCGACGGGCGCGGCTTCATCGCCCTCGCGCGAGAACTGGTGGCGGAGACGCGCAAGGGCAAGACGGTCGTCACCCCGCGCCCCGGCGCCAAGCTGCGCCGCGTCCACCCGATCGGCCCCGCGCATGATTATGTTGGCGTGATCGGCGACAACCGCAAGCTGCTCGTCTTCCCGCTCGCCGAACTGCCGGAGATGACACGCGGGCAGGGGGTGCAGCTGCAACGCTATCGCGATGGCGGGCTGTCGGACGTGACGAGCTTCACCTACGCCGCCGGGCTCAGCTGGGCGATGGGGGGCGAAACCGGGCGGACCCGGACCGAGGCGGACATGAACGCCTGGCGCGCGGCGCGCGGCGCGGCGGGGCGGATGCCGCCCACCGGCTTCCCGCGCGACAATAGCTTCGGGGCGCGCTGACCCCCCGCATTTTCCCCAAGGGCGCGGTTCACAGCGTCTTAATCCTTTGAGATTAGCCGCTGAAATGATGGCTCCACGTGTGCCCCGGTCGCTTACTGCACTCGATCCGCTTCCAATCGCGGCGGCGGAGCCGTTTGCCGCGTCCGAACTCGACATGATGACGCGCCGCGCGGTCGAGCTGCTGCCGATCCCGGCGGTGGTGCTGCGGCTGGCCAACGGCCGGTTCCGCATCGAGGCGAGCAACGACGCCTATCTCTCCGCCCGGATCAGCGGCGAGGACGAGCGCCCGCCGTTGGTCTCGCTGCTGGCGGGGCGCATCCAGGCCTTCCTGGCGGGTGGCGACGCGCGCGATCACTTCCCCTGGCAATTCGGCGAGGCGGTCGAGGCACGCTATTACGAGGTGCATCTCGCCCGCGCGGTCGAGCGCGAGGGGTGCCCGCGCTGCCTGGTGACCTTGCTCGATCACACCGCGCAGCGCCGCACCGAGGCCAATCTGCGCCGCGAGATGCTGACCGACAGCCTCTCCGGCCTGCCCAACCGCGCGGGGTTCACCGACCTGCTCGAGCAGACCTTGGGCGCCGATCCGCACACCCGCGCCAACTATGCGGTGGTGGTGGTGAACCTCGATCGCTTCAGCCGGGTGAATGCCTGCCTCGGCTCGCTCGCCGGGGACGAGCTGCTGATCACCGTCGCCCGCCGCATCCGGGGCGCGCTGCGCAGCGGCGACACGCTCGCCCGCCTGGGCGGCGACGAGTTCGGCATCCTGCTCTCGCTCGAAACAGGGCGCGACGACGCGGCTCATGTCGCCAAGCGCATCCAGGCGGCGCTCACCACGCCGTTCCGCCTGGCCGATTTCGAGATCCGGGTGTCGTGCTCGATCGGCATCGCCTTTGGCGCCGATCCGATCGACGACGCCGAGGATCTGATCCGCCACGCCCAGTTCGCGGTGAAGCGTTCCAAGACGAGCGGGGTCGCCGAGGCCTATCATCGCGGCGCCTTCGCCGCAGCGCGCGAGCAATTCGGGCTGGAAACGGCGCTGCGCCGCGCGATCGACGCGCAGAAACTGCGGCTCACGTTCCAGCCGATCATCGATCTTTCTACCGGCAAGATCACCAGCTTCGAGGCGCTGAGCCGCTGGCGGACCGATGACGGGCAGGATCATTCGCCCGCCGATTTCATCCCCGTCGCCGAAGAATCGGGGCTGATCGTGCCGCTCGGGCGCTGGGCGCTGGCCGAAGCCGCGCGCACGCTCGCTGAATGGGATCGGCGCGCGGGCGGCGATTGCGGGGTGCGCGTCGCGGTGAATATCTCGGCGATCCAGCTCCAGCGCGACAATGTGCCGCTCGCGGTGGAGCAGGCGCTCGCCGGCGCCGGGCTCGACGGCAAGCGGCTGACCCTGGAGCTCACCGAAAGCGCGCTGATCGGCGATCCCGACCGCGTCGCGCAGACGATGCAGGCGCTGAAGCGGCTCGGCGCGACGCTGGCGATGGACGATTTCGGCACCGGCTATTCGAACCTTGCCTATCTGCAGAAGCTGCCGATCGACGTGCTCAAGATGGATCGCAGCTTCGTGACCGGGATGCTCGCCGATCGCGACAAGATCGCGATCGTGCGCGCGATCCTCGGCCTCGCCCAGGCGCTGGGGATGCACACCACCGCCGAGGGAATCGAGACCAACGAGCTTGCCCAGACGCTCGCCGCCTTGGGGTGCAGCTATGGCCAGGGCTATCTCTATGCCCGCCCGCTCGAAGCGGATGAAGCCTATGCGCTGTTGAGCGCCGCCAGCGCCTGAGCGACGCCCTCGTCGCGGATGGCGGCGAAACGGTCCCCGCCCGGAAAATCCTCCGCCACCCAGCGCGCCTCGATCGCGCGGAGCGTGCGCGCGACATCGGGGCCTTTGCGCAGGCCGCGCGCGACCAGCTCGCCGCCCGACAGCGGCAGGCGCGGCACCGGCCAATCGGCGATGATCCGCCAGCTCGATAGCGCCTCATCGGCCGCCGCGTGCAGCGCGAGCCGATCGGCGGCCCCTTCGAGCCCCAGCTGATAAGCGAGCGCCCGGGGCGTGGCGAGCACCGGCTCGACCGCCGCGATCAGCCGCTTGCGTTGCGCGTTGGAGAGCTTCAGCCGCGCGCCGATGGTGTCCGCGAGCGCCGGATCGTCCGGCAACAGCGCCGCGAGCCTGCGGATCGCATGGGGGGGAAGGCCCACGGCGCGCTCGAACGTGGCGACTCTCGCCAGTCGATCCGCGCTGATGATCTCGGGCAGCACCGGGCGAAAAATCCCGTGCGCGATCATCAGCGCGACCGTCTCCGGCGCGGCGGCGGCGACCAGCAGCTTGAGCAGCTCGTCCGCCACGCGCTCGCGGCTCAAAGCCATCAGGTCGTTGGCGCGCGCGGTGCAGGCGGCGAGCCCGCCGGGGTCGATCGCCGCGCCGAACCGCGCCGAGAAGCGGAAGAAGCGCAGGATGCGCAAGTGATCCTCGGCGATGCGCTGGAGCGGGTCGCCGATGAAGCGCACCCGCCGCACCGCCAGATCGTCGAGCCCGCCGAAATAATCATGCACCGCGCCGCTCGACGGATCAGCGTAGAGCGCGTTGATCGTGAAATCGCGCCGCGCCGCGTCCTCGCGCCAATCGTCGGTGAAGGCGACCTCGGCGTGGCGGCCATCGGTGCTGACATCGCGGCGCAGCGTCGTCACCTCGACCGGACCATCGGGCAGCACGGCGGTGATCGTGCCGTGGGCGAGGCCGGTCGGCACCGCTTTCAGCCCCGCCGCGCGCACCCGCTCGATCACCGCTTGCGGGCCGAACCTCGTCGCGATGTCGATGTCGTGGACGGGCAGCCCGAGCAACGTATCGCGCACCACGCCGCCGACGAAGCGCGCCCCGTCCGCCCCGGCATCGAGCGCGGCGCACAGCGCGGCGAGGCCCGCCCGGTCGCGCCACGCGGCGGGCGGCAGCACCACGCTCATGCCAATCGCCGCGCGAGATTGACGATCATCGCCGCGGTCGCCCCCCAGATGCGTCGTTCGCCCCAATACATTTCGAAGAAAGTCCGCTCACGCCCCTGCCACATCAGGCTGGCGACGCGGTGATTGGCCGGATCGAGCAGAAAGTCGAGCGGCACCTCGAACACATCGGCGACTTCGCCCGCATTGGGGGTGAAATCGAGATCGGGCGGCACGATCGCGACGATCGGGGTGACGGCATAGCCGGTGCCGGTGTGGTAGCGATCCGCCGCGCCGATCACCCGGGGCAGGTGGCGGGGAAGGGCGATCTCTTCCTCGGCCTCGCGCAACGCGGCGGCGACGGCGTCGGCATCCTCGGGATCGATCCGCCCGCCGGGAAAGGCGACCTGCCCGGGGTGACGGCGCATCGTCGCCAGCCGTTGGGTCAGCACCACGCCCGGTTCGGCGCGATCGGTGATCGGCACCAGCACCGCCGCTTCGGTCAGCGGCGGTCCCTCCGCGATCGGCTCGCGCGCGTCGCTCAGCAGCAGATCGGCGGGGGGCGCCCCGGCGAGCGCCGAGCGCAGGCGCGCTTCAAGGCTCATGCCGGGTCGAGCGCGAAGAAGGCGCCGTCGCTCCAAACCCCGCCATCGCTCTCGATCGCGCGCTCGGCGAGTTCGTAATAAACGGGGCGCGCCAGCACCGCCTCCAGCCCGCCGCGCACATGCAGATAGGGGCGCGGCCCCTCGGGCGTGGCGGCGAGGCGCAGGGGATGGTCCGGCCCCGCCGTCACCAGATCGCCGGTGTTGAGCCGGAACGCGAGCCGTGCGGCGTCGCCTTCCCCTTCCGCCTTCATCTCCACCGCGACGAAGGGCGCGTCCTCGACGTCGATCGTCAGCTTCTCGACCGGCGTCACCAATACGAAGCCGCCATCCGCCTCGCGCCGTAGCAGGCGGGAAAAGAGCCGAACCATTGCCTCGCGCCCGATCGGGCTGCCCTGATGATACCATTGGCCGTCGCGGGCGATCCGCATGTCGCTATGCCCGCAATGCGCCGGGTTCCAGCGCTCGACCGGCGGCAGGCGCTGCTCCTCGACCAGCCGCGCGACATCGGCGAGCGACAGCGCGGCGAGATCGGGGGGTGGCGGCATCGGCATGGCTCGCGACTTAAGCAGCCGCGCCGCCAGCGTAAAGCCTCACGCCGGGCCGAGCATCCCGGCTTGGTCCGCTACCGGGCCGCGCGCGAGCAGGCGGTGGCGCTCGACCGGCCCGGGCGCGCGCCACTGGCCGGTGCGCGCGGCGGTGAAGCCGAAGCGGCCATAATATTCGGGATCGCCGATCAGCATCAGCGGGGCGTCGCCGGCGGCGGCGAGCAGCGCGCGCATCAGCGCCGCGCCATGGCCTTCGCTCTGCCGCTCGGGCGCCACCGCGACCGGGCCGACCATCACCAGCGGCACGCGCGTCCCATCGTCAACGGCGAGGGTAATGGGAAAGGCGAGCAGCGCCGCGATCAACCCGCCCGCGTCGCTCAGCGCGAAGCTCAACCCCGCGAGCGGCGCGGCATCGGCGCGAATCGCATAGGCGGTGCGTCGCCGCCGGTCCGCCCCGAACGCACGATCGAGCAGCGCCTCGATCGCGGGGAGCGGCACGGTGGCGAGCGGCTGGGGCGCGATGGCAGGTCTCCGAAAATGGTGGGGGAAGTGGACGGCGGCGCGCGCGCGCCATAGCCTTGGCCGCCGGCAACGCAAGCCGGGGCGGGAGATGTCGATGAAACTTTATGATTCGCCCTGGGCGCCGAGCCCGCGCCGCGTCCGCATCTATCTGGCGGAAAAGGGAATCGAGGTCGAGCGGGTGACGATCGACCTGCGCCAGGGCGAGCATTTCCAGGAAGCCTATCTGCGCGTGAACCCGCGCGGGGTGGTGCCCGCGCTCGAACTCGATTCGGGCGAGGTGATCTGCGAATCGAGCGCGATCTGCCGCTATTTCGAAACGCTGCACCCCGAACCACCGCTCTTCGGCGCGACAGCGCTCGACAGCGCCCGGATCGAGAGCTGGACAAGGCGGATCGAAAGCGATGGCTATGCGGCGGCCGTCTATGTGTTCCGCAACAGCCGCCCGGCGATGGAGGGGCGGGGGGTGCCCGGCCAGTGGCCGCCGATCCCGCTGATCCCCGAACTCGCGACACGCGGCACGATCATGTGGGGCGCCTTTCTCCACACGCTGGAGACGCGGCTGGCGCAGAGCCCCTGGATCGCGGGCGACTTCTTCAGCTTCGCCGATATCAGCGCGCTGGTGACGATGGATTTCGCCAAGACCGCCAAGCTGCCCCAGCCCGCGCCCGATTCGGCGCTCGGCCGCTGGTATGCCGCCGCGAGCGCCCGGCCGTGCGCCCAGGCCTGATCCCACTTTGCGCGCCGCGTCGCGATGCTCTAAGGGGCCGCGCTTTGGCGAAGGAGACAGGCGTGGATCGGCTCGAGCTGGAGGTGCACGATATCGATGCGATGGTGCTCACCGGCATTTATTCGGAAGAGACCCATCTGCCCCAGCCGCTGCGCATCTCGATCACCGCCGAACTCGATTGCGAGCCGCATTACGCGCCAGGCACGCCGCTTTCAGCCTCCAAGAACTATCTCGACCTGAAACGCGCCGCGACCACGGCGCTGCCCGAGGGGGTCCATTTCACCCTGATCGAGGCGGTCGCCGATCATATTTGCGAAACCCTGCTGCTGCAGGATCAGCGGTTGCGCTGGGTGCGGGTTAAGATCGTCAAGCTCGCGATCGCCGAGGCGGGCGAATCGATCGGCATCACTCTCACGCGCCACCGGCGATGACGCGGATCGAGGCGACCGCGGATTGCCCCGCGTTGCTCGAGGCGGTGCGCGCGGCGCCCGGGGACGTCGTGGTAGTGCTCGGCGCCGACCTCGGCGTGCTCGAGCGCGCCCTGGCGAGCGCCGCGATCGGTCCGCTCGCGATCGAGCGCACCCCGGCGCGGGTCAACGCGGTCGATTGCGGCGCAGGCGTGGCGGCGGCGGATGTGGAGCAGGCGCTCGCCTTTCTGGAGGCCGCCGACTGCACCACTGGGCAGGTCCTTGCCCTCAGCGCTCGCAGCGCCCCAACTGATTGAGAACCAGGGTATAATCCTCGCGTGCTGCGGCCGCGTCCGGTGCGCCGAGCGCCTGCACCGCCCGGTCGGGGAGCGCCGGCGGCAGGAAGCAGGCGAGCCGATACCAGAGCAGCGTATCGCGCGCCGGCGGAGCGGCGGCTTCATCGACGATCTCGCTCAGCGCCACCGCCCAGCGCGGCTGCTCGCCAGGGCGCCGCAACACGCTCAGCGATACCGGGCGGCTGTCCTTGGTCGTCAGGAAAATCTGGGTTTCACCCTCGCCAGGCAGGCTGCCGGGCACGTGGAAGACATTGCCGATGCCGGTGATCTCCGGCGGCGCGTCGGGCGCGACGAGCGCGCGGGCGATCTCGCGCAGGCGCGCGTCGAAGCTCGGCGTCCAGGCCTGCTGGCCGCGCTTGCCGATTAGCTGGATTTGGTCCGCCTTGCCCGCGACGGGGGCGGCGAACAGCAGTACGCGCTGGCCCTTCAGCTTGGGCGGCCGGCCTCGCGCGTCGAGCGGCACATCGACCAGATAGTTAACGCGCGCTGGCAGTGATTCGCGGCCGCGGATCTGCGCGAGCACGTCGGCGGTGACGTCTAACCGGACGAATCCTGGCGCGAGCCCTGGCGATTCCGCCGGTTTCAACCGGCCCGCCGAGCGCACCACCGCGTCGATCACGCTGGGCGAGGTGCGCAGCAAATCCGCAACAAAGGCGTAAGGCGGGGGTGGCACCGGCGCTGCCGCAAGTGGCGGATTTTGGCCGAGAACCGCGGATGGCGGCGCGAAGAGCGCGGTAAACGCTGTCAAAAACGCGAGGGCGGGAACGCGGGACATACCCGCGCCGTTAGCGTAGGAAGTGTTTTTGATACAGAAATAAATCGGCCAACCAGGGATTGTACGTTTGTTGCGTCCGACAAAGCGTTTGCATGGGTTTCGAGTGGGCGATAGAGACTCGGGCTCTGTAGGATATAAAGGCTCACGGCTCCCGGCCGCGGCCGACCCTGGGGCAGGGCCGGACACGGGGCAGGGTTGCCGGATAAAAACGGAGTTTCGTACCTGAATGGCTTATGCAGATCGCGATAACAGCGGCACAAGGTTGGTGGCGGTCGTCGTCGTCGTCATCCTTATGGCGGTGTTGGGCTACGCGTTCGTCACCGGCCTGGCGTTCCAATACGTCAAAAAGGTTAGCGAACAGCTGAACACCTTCGACGTCGCGCCGCCACCGCCGCCGCCGCCACCGCCGCCGCCGCCGCCGCCGGACGAGCCGCCGCCGCCGCCGCCGGATACCCCGCAGCCGACCTCGCCGCCGGTAGTCGCGCCGCCCGCGATCGTGCAAACGCCCGCGCCGCCGGTGAATATCGTCACCACCGCGACCCCGCCGCCGGCCGCGCCGGTGACGGTGACCGCCGCGCCGCCGGCGCCGGTGGTCGTCGCCCCGCCCGCACCGCCCAAGCCGAGCCTCGCCAGCCGCGCCTCGCCGCGCGGCAACCCGGGCGATTGGTTCACCGAGGACTATTACCCCGCCTCGGCCAAGCGCGAGGGCGTGCAGGGGCGCGTGGTTGTCGCGCTGACGATCGGCACCAACGGGCGCGTGACGGGGTGCAACGTCACCACCTCCAGCGGCAACGGCGAGCTCGACGCCGTCACCTGCCGTGTCGCGACGCGGAGCGGCCGTTTCACCCCGGCGAAGGACACCGAGGGCAACGCCGTCGAATCGAACTATACGCTGCCGGTGCGCTGGCAGCTGCGCGACGAATAATGAACCGCCGGCGCTGCTTGACCGTGGCGCCGGCATCCTTTTTTCTGGCCATGATCGACCGATAAGGAAAACACTATGCTGACCACCATCCTCACCGCCGCCGCCGGGGGCGCGAAGAACGAAAATCCGTATGGCTTCTGGGAAGCGCTGCAGCAGGGCGGCGTGATCGCCTGGTCCGTGGCGGGCATCCTCACGCTCATGCTGTTCGTTTCGCTCTACATCTTCTTCGTGAAGATTTTCGAGCAGTCGAAGATCAACGCGCAGACCAAGCGCGTCCGTTCGGGCTTCTGGAACCTGACCAGCCTGCGCGAGGGCGCGGCCAAGCTGGAGCCGAACTCGGCCTATCGCCAGATCGTCGATGACGGCCTCGCCGCGCAGGAGCAGCACGGCAAGCTCACCGATCCGGTCGAAGCGCATGACTGGCTGCATGGCTCGCTCGCACGCTCGGAAGCCACGATCAATTCGTCGCTCGGCGGTGGTCTCGCCTTCCTCGCGACCGTCGGCGCGACCGCGCCGTTCATCGGGCTATTCGGCACCGTGGTCGGTATCTATCGCGCGCTGATCAAGATCGGTTCGTCGGGCGACCCGTCGATCGACAAGGTCGCGGGGCCGGTGGGTGAAGCGCTGATCATGACCGCTTTCGGTCTGGTCGTCGCGGTGCCGGCGGTGCTCGGCTACAACTTCCTGCAGCGCCGCAACAAGCAGATCGCCGAGGACCTGAACGCCTTCTCGAACGACGTGCTCGGCTTCCTTGCCTCCAACGGCGCGGTGCGCCCGGTGACGCGCGGCGCGAAGCCCGCGGCGGCCCCCGCCAAGCCGGCGGCCGCGCCCGCCAAGCCGACCGCGGCGTAACTGCTTCGCCCCGGGTCGCGCGCGGCCCGGGGCTGTTCACACATAGGATAGTTCGCAAATGGCGATCAGCACTGGCGGAGGAGGCTCCGCCGATAAGCCCCTGTCGGACATCAACACGACGCCGCTCGTGGACGTGATGCTCGTGCTGCTCATCATCTTCCTGATCGCGGTGCCCGTCGCGGTGCAGTCGGTGAAGGTGAAGCTGCCCGAGGTTCGGTACGACCCGACCGTGACCAAGCCGGAGAATATTTCGCTCGCGGTGCGCGGCGGCCCCGGCGGCACTTGCGAGGTGTTCTGGAACCTGACCAAGGTCAGCAGCCAGGAACTGCTCGACCGCGCGGTGGCCAAGCTCAAGGCCGACGTCGAGCGAATGGGTGACAGCCTCACCGCCGACAACCTGCCCGAGGCACATATCCGCGGCGACGTCGACACGCCGTACAAGTGCATCGGCGGCACCATCTTCACCATGCAGAAGGCCGGCTATCCCAAGGTCGGCTTCATCTCGCAGCCGCCGCCGGGCTCCGCGCTCGCCGAGCGGCAGTGATCAGGAGTAACAGATCATGGCAATGAGCGGCGGTTCCGATGATGGCGAACCGATGATGGAAATGAACACCACGCCGTTGATCGACGTGTTGCTCGTGCTCCTTATCATGTTCATCATCACGCTTCCGATCCCGACCCATGCGGTGAAGGTCGATCTTCCGCAGAAGAGCAATCCGCAGACCGTTGATCCGGTGAAGAACAAGATCGTGATCAACGCGGCGGGCGTCACGCTGTGGAACGGCCAGCCGGTCGACGACCAGACGCTGGCGCAGTTCCTCGAGCAGTCAAAGTCGCTCGATCCCGAGCCCGAGCTGCAATTCCAGCCCGAGCCTGAAGCGCGCTATGAAGTTGTCGATCGTGTGCTCGCGGTGGTCAAGCGGTCGGGCGTCGGCAAGCTGGGGTTTGTCGGCAACGAGCAGTATCGCAACGATTTCTGATTGTTGCACTCAGTTGTGAAGGGGCGGGGCGAGGCTTTCGCGCCGCCCTTTTCTTATGGGCAGGCCGGCTGATTGGTTCGCGCAGAGGCGCAGAGGCGCAGAGGACGCAAAGAGGAGGGGGCTTGGGGCCTCCCCAAGTCACCGAAGGCGCCTCGCCGTTATGACGATAAACGCTTCGCGCGCTCCTGAGATCGCCGCCCTCTGCGCCTCTGCACGAACCAAGAAACGCCTTGAGGCGGAGCCCGACCTTCACAATTTGGGCAACGTCACCCCGCGCTGGCCCATATATTTGCCCGCGCGGTCGGCGTAGCTCACCTCGCAGGGCTCGTTGCCTTGCAGAAACAGGAACTGGCACGCGCCCTCGTTCGCATAGATGCGCGCCGGCAGCGGGGTCGTGTTCGAGAATTCGAGCGTCACATGCCCCTCCCAGCCGGGCTCCAAAGGGGTGACGTTCACAATGATCCCGCAGCGTGCATAGGTCGATTTACCGAGGCAGATCACCAGCACGTCGCGCGGTACCCGGAAATATTCGACCGTACGGGCGAGCGCGAAGCTGTTGGGCGGGATCACGCACACGTCGGTCTGGCGATCGACGAAGCTATTCGCGGCAAAGTTCTTGGGATCGACCACCGCCGAATCGACATTGGTGAAAATCTTGAACTCGTCGGCCACCCGCGCGTCATAGCCATAGCTCGACAAGCCATAGCTGATGCAGCCCTCGCGCACCTGGCGCTCAACGAACGGCTCGATCATGCCGTGGGCGAGCGCCTGCTCGCGGATCCAGCGGTCGGCCATGATCATGCGTCGACTCCCAGATTGGCCGGCCCGAAGGCATGGGGTAGCAACGTCGAAAGTTTATGGGTGACGACCGCGCCCGCGACGCTGGCGCAGTGGATCGGCAGGTCGTGGCCGCTCAGTTGTGCCGCCTCATTCAGGATTTGGCGGCAGCGACCACAGGGGGTGACGATCCCGGCATCGCCCAATCCTTCGGCGCGCATCACCCCGCCGATCACCGCGACCTCGCGCACCGCACGCAGTTGGCCGCCGCTGTTGGCGCTCGCCAGCGCCACCGTCTCGGCGCAGAGCGACAGGCCGTAGCTCGCATTCTCGAAATTGGCGCCGGTGATGATGCCGCCATCGGCGAGCCGCAGTGCCGCACCCACCGCGAAATTTGAATAGGGCGCATAGGCATGGGCCGCGGCGGCGCGCGCGGCGGCGATCAGGTCGTTCATGGTGCGATCACGTCCCAATGGACGGGCGCGGGGGCGCCCTCGATCCGGTGAAAGTCGCTCGCCTGCCACATTCGCCAGGGTCGGGCGGCATAATCGGGGGCGAGCAGGTTGCCGGTTTCCCAGACGGGGCAGGGCAGTGCCGCGCTCACCTGATAAGCGCGCTCGAACGCGGGGGAGACGCGGAGCAACGCGGCATGGCCGGCATGGGCCTCGATCGCGCCGAGCATCTGGCGCAACTCCGCAATCAGCGCGGCGCGCTCGGGCCGGCGGGGGCAGGCGGGATCGAAATCGAGCGCGAGCGCGGGCGGCAGCGCGTCGGGACTGCGCGGCACCAGCGCCAGGAACGCCTCGGCCTGCGCGCGCGCGGGGGCGCATAGGGAATAGACATGGATCGCGCCGCGGCCCAGTCCGGCCTCGGCGAGCGCCTCCCAATCGCTCTCGAACGCTGGGTCGCGAGCGATGCCCTCGGTCGCGACGTGATAGACGAACGCCGCGCCCGCTGCCTTCAACTGGCGCCATTCGAACGGCCCCTCGCCGCCGCGAACGTCCATGCCCTGGAAGGGGTAGCGCTCGCGCGACGGCGCCCAGCTTTCCGCGAGCCGCCAGCCGGCCAAGCCCAGGCAGCCAAGGCCGATCGCGCCGGCGGCGATGACGGGCAGCCAGCGCTTCATCCCTTGATGTGAAGCACGCAGATCAGGGTAAACAGGCGGCGGGCGGTATCAAAATCGATCTCGATCTTGCCTTCCAGCCGCTCCTTGAGCAGCTCGGCTGCCTCGTTGTGGACCCCGCGCCGCGCCATGTCGACCGTTTCGATCTGTTGCGGCGTCGCATGGCGGATCGCCTGATAATAGCTGTCGCAGATCGCGAAATAGTCCTTGATCGGGCGGCGGAAGCGGCCGAGCCCGAGCACATAAGTCTCAAGCGCGCTGCCATCCTCGCGCGCGATCGAGATGGCGAGCCTCCCTTCCTCCACCGACAGCGCGATGCGGTACGGCCCGGAATAACCATCCGGATATTCACGCGCGGGCTTGAAATAATTACCCTCGATCAGATCGAAGATCGCGATCCGCCGCTCCTGCTCGATATCGGCGTTGCGCCACAGGATCGTATGCTCGTCGAGGGTGATGTCGATGATGCGGGGATCGACCATGGCTTCAGCCTATCGGGCGAACCGGCGCGCGAATCAACCTTATCCACGTGTTTCAATCCAACGCGCGCTTGAGCCCGGCGCGGCGGAGTGAGAAGGGGGCGGGATGGCGACCGCTTTTGCTGCTCCCCCCACCGCCGCGCCCGCCCGCGCGCTGCCGCACAATGTCGAGGCGGAGGCCGCTCTGCTCGGCGCGATGCTGATCGACGCGCGGGTGGCGGACGACATGGTCGAGTTGCTCGATGCCGAGCATTTCTACGATCCGCTCCACGGCCGCGTGTTCGAGGCGGTGAAGAAGCTGCGCCGCGCCGGGCTGCTCGCCACGCCAGTGACGCTGAAACCTATGTTCGAGCAGGATGCCGGGATGCAGGCGCTGGGCGGCCCGAGCTATCTCGCGCAGCTGACCGGAAGCGGTGCCGCGCTGATCGGCGCGCGCGATTTCGCCGGGCAGATCAAGGATCTGGCGATGCTGCGTACGCTGATCGGCGTCGGGCGCGAGCTGGTCGACAAGGCGTTCGATACCTCGAGCGAGGTCAACCCCAAGAAGCAGATCGAGGAGGCAGAGGAGTCGCTGTTCCGCATCTCGGGCGACACCGAGAGCCAGAAGTCGGTGAAGACGTTCGGCGCCGCCGCCACGCTCGCGCTACAGATGGTCGAGCGCGCGCAGAATGCGGGCGGGAGCCTGTCGGGCATCACGACCGGGCTCGATTCGGTCAACGGCAAGACGGGCGGATTGCATCGGTCGGACCTGGTGATCCTCGCCGGGCGGCCGGGCATGGGCAAGACCTCGCTCGCCACCAACATCGCCTTTAACGCCGCGCAGCGCTATCTGCGCGACCGCGAGGACGGAATCGAGGGCAGCCGCTCTGTCGGCTCGCGGGTGGCGTTCTTCAGCCTGGAAATGTCGGCCGACCAGCTCGCGACGCGCATTCTCGCCGAGCAATCGCGCGTCTCCAGTGAGAAACTACGCATGGGCACGCTTAATTCGCAGGAAATGCAGCGGCTGATCCAGGCGTCGATCGAACTGCAAAACCTGCCGCTGTACATTGACGATACCGCAGGCCTCTCGATCGCCGGGCTGCACACGCGGATGCGCCGGCTGCAACGCAAGTTCGAGGGTGAGATCGGGCTGGTGGTGGTCGATTATCTCCAGCTACTGTCGGGTAGCGCGCGGGGTGGCGACAATCGCGTGCAGGAGATCAGTGAAATCTCGCGCGGATTGAAGACGATGGCGAAAGATCTGAACGTCGCGGTGGTCGCGTTGTCGCAGCTCAGCCGCGCGGTCGAGCAGCGCGAGGACAAGCGCCCGCAACTCTCCGACCTGCGTGAATCGGGCTCGATCGAGCAAGACGCGGACATGGTGTGGTTCGTCTATCGCGACGATTATTACCACGCCGCGCGCGAGCCCACCGACCGATCGAGCGACGCCTATATGGCTTGGCTGGAGGAGGGGAACCGCATCCAGGGCATTTCGGAGCTGCTGATCTCCAAGCATCGCCACGGCGCGACCGGCAAAGCGACCTTGTTCTTCGATCGCGAAGTGACGCGCTTCAGCGACTATGCCGGCCCAGGCGCGCCAGTAGGCTAGCGTACCGTCGTCATTGTGGCTTGCTAAACCACGCTGGACATGATGTAGTTGATGATCACGTGAGCCAGACAGTAGCCGCGTAAAGCGCTGGCACGTCCCGTCTACCGATGGAGTGGGACTGTATGGCCTTGGCCCGCATTTTTCCCTGGGTGTCGCGTTATCGTGCCGCGTTGATCGCTCGGAGCGCGCGCCATGTCGGCTGATCTCGCGCCCGAAACGCTGCACGCAAGCGCCGATAAGGCGCCGGTCGCTCTGACTAATCCTGTGCGCACGCGCGCCGATTGGGAGGCGATGCGCGCCGCCGTCCTCGCCGATCCGGGCGCGTTCCACGGTGCGATCGCGGCCGAGGCGCTGCATTGGCGCGTGGGCGATGCCTGGCTGCAGCGCGATGCGGACGGAACGTGGCGCGGATGGGATGCCGGCACGGGCGCGCCCGTCGCCCCTGATCTTCCCATCGGTTTCGCCCCGTGGACTAACGCATTCGATGCAAGCGACGCGCCGCACTGGCGCTGGTTCACGGGGGCGCGCACCAATGGTGCGTTCAACGAGGTCGATCGTCATGTGCTTGCCGGGCACGGTGCCGAGACCGCGCTGATCTTCGAGGGCGACCGCTGGGACATGGCGGCCGAGGGGGGACGGGGGGCGCCGGTCGATTGCTTCACCGTCTCGCGCAAGCAGTTGCTGCTCGAAAGCGTCAAGTGCGCGCTGGCGCTCGCTAAGCTCGGGCTGAAGCCCGGCGATCGGCTGGTGCTCAACATGCCGAGCATCATGCCGCAAATCTTCTGGACCGAAGGCGCCAAGCGGCTCGGCGTCGTCTATACGGCGGTGTTCGGCGGGTTCAGCGACAAGACGCTTTCGGACCGTATCTGCGACGCCGGCGCGAAAGTGATCGTCACCTCCGACGGCAGCTATCGCAATGCGCAGGTCGCCGCGTTCAAGAACGCCTATACCGATCCGGCGCTGGATAATTTCGTGCCGGTCGCCACCGCTTTGACGGTACTCGCCGAGCTTGATCTTGGTTTGGCCGAGGAAGACGCCGAGCGGATCCGCGCGACCGTCGCCGAAACGCTTGCCGGCGAAGTGACGGTCGAGCGATCGGACATCATGCGCGGGGTCGGGCGGGCGCTGGCGGCGCTTGGCAAGGACGGGCGGCTGAGCGCGGCCGACGCGGCGCGGCTGCGCATCGCGATCGCCTCGGCGTTGGTCACGCTGCCGCCCCGGGTTGAAGCGGTGATCGTCGTCCGCCACACCGGCCAGGGCGATGTGATCTGGCGCGAGGAGCGTGACCATTGGGCGCACGCGCTGACCGCCGAAGCGCTTGGCGACATTCTCGCGGCAGCCCGCGCCGCCGGTTTCGCGGTGGAAAGCCAGGCCGATATGCTGGCGCTCGACGATCGCGATTTCGTCCGCGCTATCTGGGCGAGTTCCAAGCCGCTGCCGGTCGATGCCGAATTCCCGATGTTCTTCATCTACACCTCGGGCTCGACGGGGAAGCCCAAGGGCGTGGTGCATGTCCATGGCGGCTATTCCGCCGGCATCGCGCACACGATGCGGGTCGCGTTCGACGCCCGGCCGGGCGATACGATGTATGTCGTGGCCGATCCGGGTTGGATCACCGGCCAAAGCTATATGATCGCCGCCGCGTTGCTGACGCGGGTGACGAGCCTGGTGTCCGAAGGATCGCCCGTCTTTCCCCATGCGGGGCGCTTCGCCGCGATGATCGAGCGGCACCGGGTGAGCATCTTCAAGGCCGGCGTCACGTTTCTAAAGTCGGTGATGGCCGACCCCGCCAATCTTGCCGATATCGAGCGATACGACCTGTCGAGTTTGCGCGTCGCGACCTTCTGCGCCGAGCCCACCTCGCCGGCTGTTCAGGCGTTCGGGATGGCGCATGTCGTGCAGCAGTATATCAACAGCTATTGGGCGACCGAGCATGGCGGCATCGCCTGGACCCATTTTTATGGGAACGCCGATTTCCCGCTCGAAGCCAATGCCCATGCCTATCCGCTGCCCTGGATCGTTGGCGACGTATGGGTGGAGGATGAGGCGGCCGCCCCTGCAGCGGCGCCTTTCGCGCGGCATGAAGGCGAGGGGACGGCTTGGCGGCCGGCTGAGACGGGGGAGAAGGGCGATGTCGTCATCACCGTGCCCTATCCCTATCTCGCCCGCACGATCTGGGGCGACGCCGCCAATTTCAAGGTAAGCGACGGCGCCGTCGCCGCGGGCTGGCGTGGCGATGCCGAGCGTTGGGCCGGCGGCTATTGGCGGCGCTGGCGCGGCGCCTGGGCCTATACCCAGGGCGATTTCGCGGTGCGCCATGCGGGCGGATCATTCAGCTTCCACGGCCGCAGTGACGATGTGATCAATGTCTCGGGCCACCGGATGGGCACCGAGGAGATCGAGGGCGCGATCCTGCGCGACAAGGCGCTCGATCCCGACTCACCTGTCGGCAATGTGCTGGTGGTCGGCGCCCCGCACCGCGAAAAGGGGCTTACCCCGCTCGCTTTCGTGGTACCGGTCGCGGGGCGCAAGCTGACGCTCGACGACAAGCGCAGGCTGTTCGAGCTGGTCCGCACCGAGAAAGGCGCGGTCGCGGTGCCTTCGGACATTATCGAGGTGTCGCAATTCCCCGAGACGCGCAGCGGCAAATATATGCGCCGCATGGTGCGTGCGCTGGTCGAAGGCGGCGCGGTGGGCGACGCGACGACGCTGCGTAATCCCGAGGCGCTCGTCGAGATTAAATCCGCGATCGAGCGCTGGCAACGCCGTCAGCAGCTCGCCGAGAACCAGGCGCTGTTCGATCGCTACCGCTACTTCCTCGTGCAGTATAATCAGGTCGCGCCGGGCAAGCGGGTGGCGACCGTCACCGTCACCAACCCGCCGGTCAACGCGCTCAACGAGCGCGCGATCGACGAGCTGGTGATCGTCGTCGAGCATCTGTCGCGCAAGGACGATGTTGTCGCGGTGGTGTTCACGGGCCAAGGCACCAGTTCGTTCGTCGCGGGCGCCGACATCCGCCAGATGCTGGAGGAAATCCATAGCCTCGACGAGGCGATGGTGCTGCCCAACAACGCCCAGCTCGCCTTCCGCAAGATCGAGACGATGGGCAAGCCATGCATCGCCGCAGTGCAAGGCGTGGCGCTCGGCGGCGGGATGGAGTTCGCGCTGGCCTGCCACTACCGCGTCGCCGAGCCGACCGCGCGCTTCGGCCAGCCTGAAATCAGGCTGCGGCTGCTCCCCGGTTATGGCGGCACCCAGCGCCTGCCGCGCCTGCTGCTCGATCGGCGTGGAGCGGAGGGCTTGCGCGATGCGCTCGATCTGATCCTGGGCGGCCGCAGCATCGATGCAGCAAAGGCGCAGCAAATCGGGTTGATCGATATGTTGGTCGATGGCCGGCGGGATGCGCTCGCGGAGGCCCATGCGCTGGTTCGGGATTATGTGCGCGAAGGCACGAACAGTGCGCTCGGCAAAGCTTATGCTGCGCGGCAAGCGGCGACCCGCGAATGGGAAACGGCTTCTGAAGCATCCCTCGATATGGTGCTGGAGGACGGCTTCTTGCAGCGTATCCTCCGCCAACTCGATTGGGCCGGAAGGGGGGAAGCAGGCGCGCGCGCGCTCGATGCAGTGCGGACCGGGCTGGCGCATGGCATGGCCGCAGGACTCGCGCGAGAGGCGCGGCTGTTCGCCGAGGCGATCGTCGATCCGCAGGGCGGCAAGACCGGCATCCGCCAGTTCATCGACAAGGTGAGCCCGCCGCTGCCGGTGCGACGCGACGGGGTGTGGATCGACGCCGAACACGCCCCGCGCGGCGCGGCGCTGCAGGCGGCGGGCGAATTGCTGCCGGTGGGCGCGCCCTTCTACCCTGGCGTCACTCCGATCCCGGCCTGGCAATATGCCTTTGGCGTCGCGCGCGATCCCGATACCGGCGCGCCGCGCTTCGGCCCGCCCGCCACCCATGAGCATGAACTGATCGTGAAAGTGCCTGAACCGGCGCCCAACGAAGCCCTGCTCTACATGCTGACGAGCGAGGTGAACTTCAACGACATCTGGGCGCTGACCGGCATCCCCGTCTCGCCGTTCGACGCGCATGAAGAGGATGTGCAGATCACCGGATCGGGCGGCATCGCGCTCGTCGCAGCGCTCGGCAGCGAGGCACGCGCCGAGGGGCGGGTGAAGGTCGGCGATTTGGTGACGGTCTATTCGGGCACCAATGATCTGCTCTCCCCCCAGGTCGGCAATGATCCGATGTTCGCCGATTTCTCGATCCAGGGCTATGAGACCGAAACCGGCAGCCATGCGCAGTTCCTGAGCGTGCAGGCGCCGCAGATGCACGCCATCCCGCCCGATCTCACGCTGGAGCAGGCGGGGAGCTATGTGCTGAACCTGGGCACTGTGGCGCGCTGCCTGTTCACCACCTTGAAGATCGCGCCGGGGCGACGGCTGTTCGTCGAAGGATCGGCGACCGGGACTGGTCTTGATGCACTGCGCAGCGCGGTGCGGACCGGGTTGCAGGTGACCGGGCTCGTCTCCTCGCCCGAGCGTGCGGAGTTCGTCGCGGGGCAGGGGGCAGTCGGAGCGATCAACCGCAAGGATCCCGCGCTCGCCGCCTTGTTCACGGTTGTGCCCGAGAACGTAGCCGAAGCGCGGGTGTGGGAGGCAGCGGGCGCGCCGCTCATCGCCGCCTATCGCGCGCTCAACGACGGGGCGCTCGCCGATTATGTCGTGAGCCATGCGGGCGAAACCGCCTTCCCGCGCAGCTTCCAGCTGCTCGCCGAAGGAGGGACGCTTGCCTTCTATGGCGCTTCGTCGGGCTATCACTTCAGCTTCATGGGCAAGCCGGGGGCTGCGAGCCCGGAGGAGATGCTGCGCCATGCAAGCTTGCGCGGCGGCGAGGCGGTGCTGCTCTATTACGGCCCCGGCTCGACCGAGCTACTCGACCAAATGGGGCTGGAGATTATCGAGGCCGCGCGCCGCTTCAACGCGCGCAGTGTGGTCGCCACCACCACCGATGGCCAGCGGGAGTTCCTGCAATCGCTAGGGCTGGAGGAGGCGATCGAGGGCATCGTCAGCCTCGAGACGATCCGGCGGACCGAGGGCGGCAATTTCCTGTGGCCCGATACCATGCCACGCCTGCCCGACGCCAAGGCCGATATCGATCGCTTCAAGGCGGCGGTCCGCGATTATCAGGATCGGGTGATGAAGCCGTTCGGCGGCGCGGTCGGTCGCATCCTGCGCTCGGCCGACAATCCGCGTGGCGCGCCCGATCTTATCTTCGAGCGCGCGGGGCAGGATACGCTTGGCGTCTCGACCTCGCTGGTTAAACCCTTCACCGGCCGCGTCGTCTTCGCCGAAGATCTGCAAGGGCGCCGCTTCACCTTCTACGCCCCCCAGGTGTGGACGCGTCAACGCAAGATCCTGATGCCGACCGCGTCGATCCTCGGCACCCATCTGTGCAACGCCTATGAAGTCGCGCGCATGAACGACATGATCGCCGCCGGCCTGCTCGAGGTAACCGAGCCGAGCGTCGTCGCCTGGAACGAGTTGCCGCAAGCTCATCAGGCGATGTGGGACAATGTCCATGCCGGCGCGACTTATGTTGTCAACCACGCGCTCCCCGCGCTTGGCCTGCGCAGCCGTGACGAGCTGCTCGAAATGTGGGCGGCGCAGGAAAGCACCCCGCCCGATTGAGCGCAGCCGCGCCCCCTGACACCCCCAAGCCCGGAGACCAGCATGGCCAAAAGCACGATCGCCGAGCGCGCGGCGAAGCCCAAGACCAAGGCGGCGCCGATGGACGCGGCGCTCTCTCCCGCCGGTCGGCTTGCGGGCAAAATCGCGGTCGTCACGGGCGCGGCGGGCAATATCGGCGGCTATATCGTTCGCCGCTATCTCGCCGAAGGCGCCACAGTGGTGATGACCGGGCGTACGCCCAGCCGTACCGATGCCGCCGCGCAGGCAATCCGTGTCGAACTGGGGATCGCATCGGACCAGCTGGCGACGGTGACTCTCGACGGCGCCGATCCGGCCTCGGTCCGCGCGGCGATCGCCGAGGTGGTCGAGCGGTTCGGGCGGATCGACATTCTGGTGAACAATGCCGGCTCGGCCGGGCCGAAGCAGCCGCTCGAAGCGCTGCCGCTCGACGCCGCCGAACTCGCCGCGCTCCAGAAATCTGGCTCAACCGACGCTGAGACCGTGGGCGACGCGATGCGCAGCCTGCTCGGCGTCGCGTGGCATGTCGCGCGCGAGGCGGCGCCGGCGATGATCGAGGGTGGGTCGATCATCAACGTCTCGACCATCTTTTCGCGCACGCCCTATTATGCGCGCACCGCCTATGTCGTGCCCAAGGCGGCGCTCAATGCCTGGTCGCGCGAATTGTCGCTGGAGCTGGGGCCGCGCGGGGTGCGGGTGAACCTCGTTTATCCCGGCCCGATCGAAAGCGAGCGCATCCGCAGCGTGTTCGCGACGATGGACAAGATGCGCGGCGACGAGCCGGGCACCACCGCCACCCAATTCTTTGACATGATGTCGCTGGAGCGCGCGACCGGCGGGAATGCGCGCGCGAAAACCTTCCCGACGCCAGACGATATCGCCGCGACCTGCGTGTTTCTCGGCAGCGACGAGTCCGCCGCCTATAACGGCCATGATTTCGAGGTGACGCACGGTATGACCGTGCGCAAGGAGCAGCGCTCGACCTATCTCTCGCGCCCGACGATGCGCTCGATGGACGGCACCGGCCTCGCGGTGCTGATGGTCGCCGGCGATGGTTGGGAAGACGCGCTGGAGATCGCTCGCGTCCAGATTGGCTGCGGCGCCCAGGTGTTGCTCGGGCTCGCGCGCCAAGCCGATGTCGCGATCGCCCAGGCGCGCGCCAAGGCCGAAGGGATTGGTGACAAGCTGACGATCGTCCGCTTCAACCGTACCGAGCCAGCGGCGATGGAAAAGGCACTGGAGGATTACACCGCCGAACAGATGCCGATCACCGCCGCGCTGTTCCTGCCGGCGCTCGCGCCCGAGGAAGTGCAGGGCAGTCTGGTGGGCGCGGAACGCGAGATGGTCGACCGTTTCCTCGACATCGAGCTGACCGGCGCGATCGCGCTCGCCCGCACGATGAGCCGCTATTGGAAGCGCCACGACCGGCTGCTCCAGCCACCGCGCTTCGCCTTCGTCTCGAACGCGAGCGACGGGCGCGGCGATGTCTACGCGAACATGCTGCGCGCCGGTGTCGAGCAGCTGATCCGGGTGTGGCGCGACGAGTCCGAGATCGACGTCGCGCATGGCCGGCGCCGTCAGGCCGAATGGGGGAACCAGATCGTCCGCTTCACCAACGGCGAGGCCGAAAATATCCGCTTCACCGCCGGCCACGCCGCCCGCATCCTGCTGAAGGAAAGCAAGATCCGCGATGTGACGCTCTATCTGCCAAGCAGCATCGGCGAGGCGACCGGCGCGCGCAACGCGATGCCGGGGTTCAGCGAGAATATCACCGGGCTGCATCTTGGCAAGGTGGCGCTCATCACCGGCGGTTCGGCGGGGATTGGCGGCCAGGTCGCGCGGCTGTTGGCGCTCGCGGGCGGCAAGGTGATGATGGTCGCCCGGCGCGAAAGCGAACTGGCGGTCGCGCGCGCCCGGATCGTGAGCGAACTGGAGGATATCGGCTTCGCGGGCGTCGAGCGGCGGGTGCAGACGATGGCGAATGTCGACGTCAGCGACTTCACTTCGCTGCGAAAAGCGGTCCAGGCGACGATCAAGGCGTTCGGGCGGATCGATTATCTAATCAACAATGCCGGCGTCGCGGGTGCCGAGGAAATGGTCGTCGATATGAGCGTCGACGCCTGGAACTATACCCTCGACGCCAACCTCATCAGCAATTTCCTGCTGATCCACGATGTCGTGCCGCTGATGAAGGCGCAGGGATCGGGCTATATCCTCAACGTCTCGTCCTATTTCGGGGGCGAGAAATATCTGGCGGTGGCATATCCCAACCGTGCCGATTACGCGGTCTCGAAATCGGGGCAGCGCGCGATGGTCGAGTCGATGGCGCGTTATCTCGGGCCGGAAATCCAGTTCAACGCGATCGCGCCGGGTCCGGTCGATGGCGATCGGCTCGCGGGAACCGGCGGTAAGCCCGGACTGTTCGAGCGGCGGGGCAAGCTCATTCTCGAAAACAAGCGGCTGAACGCGGTCCATGCGGCCGTCGTCAAGGCGCTGCGCCGCGGGATAAGGGTGGAGGCGGTCCTCTCCCGCCTGTCGCGCAACGATACGGTGCGGATGTCGCACGATCCCAACAACCCCCGCGAACTGCGCGATCTGGCGCTTGCATGCGCCCGCGAGGGCGACGGGGTCTGCAGCTGGGATCGCTATCTGCTGACCCCCGCCATCGCCGCGCGGCTGGTGTCGCGACTCCGGCAAGCCGGCTATCTGCTCGACGCGCCCGGCTGGTCCGATCGCCCCGATACCAAGGAGGCCAACAGCGATTGGCTGCTCCGCACCCCGCCCGATGACGCGCCCTTCCTGCCCGCCGAGCGCATCGCGATCGAGGCGAAGAAGGTCGGCGGCGGCGTGCTCTCGCAGCTTTATCTCGGCAAGATGCCGACGGAAACCGACGTGGCCCAGGCGACCGTGTTCTTCCTGGCCGACCGGGCGGTGTCGGGCGAGACCTTCATGCCCTCGGGCGGGCTGTCAGTCGAACGCTCGACCACCGAGCGCGAGCTGTTCGGTGGGCCGAAGCAGGAGCGGCTCGATCAGATGCGCGGCCGCACCGTGTGGGTGATCGGCGAGCATCTCACCGATTACCTGGCCGAGGTGGCGCGCGCCTTCGTCAGCGATTGCCATGTCGCGCGTGTGGTCCTGATGGCGGCGAGCCCCGGCGGCTTGTCGGCGATCGAGGCCCAGCTTGACGATCTTCCCGAAGGGGCGGTCGAAACGATGGTCTACGGCGATGCGATCGAGGTCGCGATGGATTCGGCCCTGGTGCAATGGGGAAGGCCGACCACGATCCTCTCCACCCCCGCCGAACCGCTGCCGCAGCAGTTATTCGCGCTCGACGCGCCGCTGACGCCCGAGGCGTTCCGTGGGGTGGTCGCCGCCAACCTGACGCAGCAATTCCGGGTCGCGCGGAAGGCATCGCTCTATGACGGCTGCCAACTGGTGCTCACTTCCCCCGATGTGCCGATGGGCGATACCAGCCCGGCCTTCGCGCTCGCCAATTTCATCAAGACGACGCTCCACGCCTTCACCGCGACGCTGGCGGTTGAGAATGAGCGGCTGGTGCACGACGTGCCCGTCAACCAGATCAACCTAACCCGCCGCGTCCGTTCCGAAGAGCCACGCGATCTCGACGAGCATCTGGAGGAAGTGAAGCGCTTCGCCCGTGCGGTGTTGCTGCTCGGCGCGCCGCTTCCCGATGCCGAGGACTCGCGCTACCGTGCGCGCATCTATCGCGGGATGTCGATGACGGTGTGAGCGACTATCTGCCCTTCGAAAAGGCGATCGAGGCGCTTGAGCGGCGGGCGGCCGAACTGCGTGCCGAAGGGGCGCCCGAGGTCGAGGGGCGCCAGCTAGAGGAACGCGCCGAGCGGCTGCTCGATTACACTTATGCCCAGCTCACGCCGTGGCAGCGCACGCTGGTCGCGCGCCATCCCAAGCGACCGCAAATCCACGATTTCATCGCCGGACTGTTCGATGACTTCATGCCGCTGGGCGGCGACCGTGCCTTCGCCGACGATCCGGCGCTGATCGGTGGGCTCGCGCGGTTCCAGGGGCGGCCGGTGATGGTGATCGGCAACGCCAAGGGCCGCGATACCGCCGCGCGGCTCAAGCACAACTTCGGCATGGCGCGGCCCGAGGGCTATCGCAAGGCGATCCGCCTGCTCGATCTTGCCGACCGGTTTGGCCTGCCGGTGATCACCTTGGTCGATACCCCGGGCGCCTTTCCGGGGATCGACGCCGAGGCGCGTGGCCAGGCCGAGGCGATCGCGCGCGCGACCGAGCGTTGCCTGGGCGTGGCGAGCCCGCTGATCGCGGTGATTACGGGCGAAGGCGGATCGGGCGGCGCGGTCGCGCTCGCGGCCGGGGACCGAGTGCTGATGTTCGAGCACGCGGTCTATTCGGTGATCAGCCCCGAAGGCTGCGCCTCGATCCTGTGGCGTTCAGCCGAACGCGCGCCAGATGCCGCCGAGGCGATGCGGATCACCGCCGCCGATCTGCTGCGGCTGAAAGTGATCGACCGGATCGTTTACGAGCCCGTGGGCGGCGCGCACCGCCAGCCGGGGGTGGCGATCAAACGGCTGGGCATCGCGCTGGGCGAGGAGTTGCAGGCGTTGCGCGCGCTCACTCTGGAGGCGCGCCGGGTCGAGCGGCGGCAGCGTTTCCTGGCGATGGGACGGCTATAGGGGACTGAGAACGAACCTCCCCTTGCAGCGAAGAAGCTATCGCCGTTCACTTTCTTCGGCGAACTCAGCGCGAGCAAGCAGCGTCAAGCAGCGCAGCCATGCCGCAGCTGCCATACCGGCACCCGCGCATCAGCCGCGCTCTGATAGACATGCTCGTAGCGCGTCAGACTAGCCGCGAGCGTCGCGGCATCGACCGGGCTTTCCGGCGCGAAACTGTCGAACCCGCAGCGGCGCATGAAGGCGATCTGATCGACCAGCACGTCCCCCGCCGCGCGCAGCTCGCCGGCATAGCCTGCCTCGCGCAGGATGCGCGCCGCCGAATAGCCGCGCCCGTCACGAAAGCTGGGGAAGCTCACCTCGATCAGCGCGAGGCGATCGAGCGCCGGAATCAGCGCCCGGGCATCGTCGCCAGCCTCGATCCGCACCGCGGTCGCGTTGTTCTGGCCGGCGAGAAAGGCATCGAGCGTGATCGCCGGCTCTTCTTGCGGCTCGTCGTCGCGCAAGCGCAGTAGCGTATCAGCCATAGATCGCCTCCTTGAACGGCTCGAACCCCAGCCGGCGATAGGTGTCGATGAAGCGCTCGCCGTCCTCACGCGCTTGGACGTACAGGTCGGTGACGCGCTCGACCGCGTCGACAATGCCGTCCTCGTCGAAGCCTGGCCCGGTGATCCGCCCAAGCGACACATCCTCCGCGCCCGATCCCCCGAGGAGAAGCTGGTAATTCTCGGTACCTTTGCGGTCGACGCCCAGGATGCCAATGTGCCCGGCGTGATGATGGCCGCAGGCGTTGATACAGCCGCTGATCTTCAGCTTCAGCTCGCCGAGCGTGCGCTGGCGATCAAGGTCGGCGAAACGCTGCGCGATCTTCTGCGCGACCGGGATCGAGCGGGCGTTCGCGAGGCTGCAATAATCGAGCCCCGGGCAGGCGATGATGTCGCTGATCAGGTCGAGATTGGCGGTCGCGAGCCCCGCTGCGGCGAGTGCCGCGAACAAGGCCGGCAGGTCGGCCTTGCGGACATGCGGCAGGACGAGATTCTGCGCATGAGTCACCCGCACCTCGTCGAAGGAATAACGCTCGGCGAGGTCGGCGACGACGCGCATCTGCTCGGCCGAGGCATCGCCGGGGATGCCCCCCACGGGCTTCAGGCTGATGGTCGCGATCGCATAGCCGGGTGCCTGATGCGCGCTGACATTCTGGCGCGCCCAGTCGGCGAAATCGGGGTCGTTTAGGTCAATCGCGTCGCTCAAGCCGGTTTCGAACGCGGGCGGGGCGAAGAAAGCGCTGATCCGCTCGAGCTCGGCGAGCGGCGGATCGATGCCCTCGTGGCGCAGCCGGGCAAATTCCGCCTCCACCTGGCGGCGATATTCCTCCGCGCCGAGTTCGTGGATCAGGATCTTGATCCGCGCCTTGTAGATATTGTCCCGCCGGCCGTAGCGGTTGTAGACACGCAGGCACGCTTCCAGATAGCTCAGCAACTCGGTCGCGGGAACGAAGTCCTTGATCTCCACCGCGATCATCGGCGTGCGCCCCATCCCGCCGCCGACGAAGACGCGGGCGCCCAGTTCGCCATCGCGGCGCACCAGCTGGATGCCGATATCGTGCAGCCGCATCGCGGCGCGATCCTCGTCGCTCGCGATCACCGCGATCTTGAACTTGCGCGGCAAATAGCTGAATTCGGGGTGGAAGCTGCTCCATTGGCGCAGCAATTCGGCCCAGGGGCGCGGATCGGCGACCTCATCGGCGGCGGCGCCCGCGAACTGGTCCGAGCTGATGTTGCGGATGCAATTGCCGCTCGTCTGGATGGCGTGCATCTCGACGCTGGCGAGATCGGCGAGAATGTCGGGCGCTTCGCTCAGCTTGATCCAGTTATACTGGATGTTCTGGCGCGTGGTGAAATGGCCATAGCCGCGATCATAGCGCTCGGCGATGTCGGCGAGCATCCGCATCTGCTTGCCCGAAAGCGTGCCATAGGGGATCGCGACGCGCAGCATATAGGCGTGGAGTTGCAGGTACAGGCCGTTCATCAGCCGAAGCGGCTTGAACTGGTCTTCCGACAGCGCGCCCGCCAAGCGGCGTTTCACCTGATCGCGAAACTCCTCGACCCGCGCGTCGACGATCGCCTGATCATATTGGTCATATTGGTACATGAGTCGGGCCTTCGTTCAATTGAGGCGGGCGGCGGGCGCCCCATCGCTCTGGTCGGCGACGACCAGCGGATAATGGCGGACGATAACCCCCAGTTGGGCGAAGCCAAGCCCGTCGATCTTCTCTTCGCGGTGCGCGGCGCGGATCGCGCGGAATGCCTCGGCGACGCCGGGCGCGTCATGCCCCTCGGGCGTCGGATAGCCGACCATCACGATCACATCCCAGTCGGCTTCATCGCCCTCCGCGCGCTCGAGCAGCGAATAGCTGGTGAACAGCCCACGCGCGATGCCGATGCGGTCCATCGCGAACCAGTTACGCTTGATATACTCGATCAACGCGGCGCGCTTGCCGGGCTGCGCGCGCAGATAGGTTTGCGTGATGTGGCGCGTCGCCGGTTGCGTGGCGGCCGTCGGGGTGGCGAGTTCGGCCTCGGCCGCGGTCGCAGCTTGGGCCGCGAGCACGAGCGCGGCGAGTGGCAGGAGCGGGCCGTTCATATCACCCAAGCGCCCGCATCGGTATCGGCGGGCTTCAGCGTCAGGTCCGGCCGCACGGTCGGCCCCAGCGCGCGCACCCGGTCCTTGATGTGCGCGGGGCGGATATGGCCGTCGGCCTCGCGGGTCGCGTCGATCAGATAAGGCACGTTCACACGGCGGGCGCCTTCTTCGCGCTTGGCGATCGCGTCGCCGGTATCGCCGACATCGACCGCGTCCTGAACCAGCCGCGACCAGCCGTCGCCCGCCCACCAGATCACGTCGCCACTCGCTAAATCCTGCCCCGTCAACAGCTTCATGCCGCCCCCTCCGCCACCCGCGCCCAGTGCGCCAGCGCATCGGCGGCGTCGGACAGTTCGACCACTTCGCCAACCACGATCACCGCCGGGCTGCCGATCGCCATCCGCGTCACCATCGCCCCCAGATCGGCGAGCAGGGTCTTCATCGCCCGGGCGCCCGGCAGCGTACCGCGTTCGAGCACCGCGACCGGCATATCGGGCGCGACCCCATCGGCGATCAGCTTGTCGGCGATCTGCGCCGCGCTCGCGACGCCCATATAGATGACGAGCGTGCGCCCCTGCCCAGCAAGGCCCGCCCAATTCTGCTCGTTCAACCCCTGGCACTGGCCCGCCACGAAGCTCACTGCGCTCGCATAGCCGCGGTGGGTGAGGGGCAGCATCGCTTCCGCCGCGCAGCCGAGCGCCGCCGAAACGCCGGGGATCACCTCGACCGGGAGGCCAGCGGCGCGCACCGCTTCGACCTCCTCGCCGCCGCGCCCGAAGATGAAAGGGTCGCCGCCCTTCAGCCGCACGACGATGTCGCCCGCGCGAACATGCGCGACGATCAGCGCGTTGATCGATTCCTGCGGCAAGGTGTGCCGCGCGCGCCGCTTGGCGACCGAGATGCGATGCGCGCTAGCGGGTGCGAGATCGAGCACGCGCTGATCGACCAGCCCATCATGCACCAGCACATCGGCGCTCGCGAGCGCCCGCACCGCGCGCAGCGTCAGCAGATCGGGGTCGCCAGGGCCGGCGCCAACGAGAATCGCGCGCCCGCGCGCGGCCGGATCGAGCAGAGTCGCCATGGCCGGGGGGATGCGCCCGGGGACGTGGCGAGGCAATCCAAGCTTGGGTTGGCGGCGGCGAAGCGAAACTTTCGTGCGAGCTTTACGATAGGAAGCCCCGAAGCTCACCCGTCGCGCAGGCCGATCCCGATCAGCGCGCGCGCCTGTTCCGCCTCGGACGAGACCACTGGGTAGGCGCAGTAATCCGCCGCGTAATAGGCGCTTGGCCGGTGATTGCCCGACCAGCCAACCCCACCGAACGGCGCGTTCGACGCCGCGCCATTGGTCGGCTTGTTCCAGTTGACGATCCCGGCGCGGGCATTGGCCCAGAACTGGTCGTACAGCGCCGGGTCTTGGCTGATGAGCGAGGCGGATAGGCCGTAGCGGGTATTGTTTGCCTCGACGATCGCGTCCTCGAACGCGTTCACCCGGGTGATCTGGAGCACCGGGCCGAACAGCTCGACATCGGGGCGATCATTCATCTCGCTCACGTCGATCAGCCCGGGGGTGAGGAAGGGGAGGTTGTCGTCTGGCCGCAGCATGTGGCGCAGCGGCCGCCCGCCGCGCGACATGAGCTCGAGAAAGCTTTCCTGCAGCAGGTCGGCCGCCTCGTTGTCGATCACCGGGCCCATGAAGGGCTGCGGATTATCGAGCGGCGCGCCGATAATCATCCGGTCGAGCAGCTTGGTCAGTTCGCCCAGCAAGGGCTGGTGGAGACGTTCGTCGACGATCAGCCGCCGCGCGGCGGTGCAGCGCTGGCCGGCGGTGGTGAAGGCAGATTGCACGATCAGCACCGCCGCCGAGGCAAGATCGGGCGCGTCCCAAACCACGATCGGGTTGTTGCCGCCCATCTCCAGCGCCAGGATCTTCTCGGGCTTGTCGGCGAAGGCGCGGTTGAGCGCGATGCCGGTGCGCGCCGAGCCGGTGAACAGCAGCCCGTCGATATCGGGATGCGCAGCGAGCGCCTTGCCCTCGGCCGGCCCGCCGATCAGCACACGCAGCACGCCTTCGGGCACGCCCGCCTCGTGAAAGCATTTGACGAGGAAGGCGCCAACTGCCGGGGTCTTCTCCGACGGCTTGAACACCACCGCGTTGCCGGCGAGCAAGGCAGGGACGATATGGCCGTTGGGCAGATGGGCGGGGAAATTGTATGGCCCCAGCACCGCGAGCACGCCATGCGGCTTGTGGCGCAGCGCGACGCGGCCCGCCTGGCTGTCCATCCGCCGTTGCGGGGTGCGTTCGGCATAGGCGGTGGCAGAGATATTGACCTTCGCCATAACCGCGTCGACTTCGGTCTTGGCCTCCCACAGCGGCTTGCCCGCCTCACGCGCGATAAGTTCGGCGAAGGCATCGTAATGGCTGCGCACGACATTAGCGAAGCGGCGCAGCGCCTCGAGCCGGTAAGCGAGGGGTTGCGCGGCCCAGCCGGCCCAGCTTGCCCGAGCACGACCTATTTCCTCATCGACATTGCCCGGCAGCCCGCGCCACACCAGCGCCCCCGTCGCCGGTTCGGTCGATACGATTTCCTGTCCCAGCATCCCCGTCCTCTCAGGCAACGCGCTTTGCCCCAGCGCAGGGGGGCTTGCCAAGAGCGCTCAATCGGCGAGCGCCGCGCCAAGCGCCCGAATTTGCTCGACCTTGGCATTGAAGGGATCCCAATCATCCCGCTCGGCGATCGCCGACCACAAGCTTTCGACCTCCTCGATCAGCAGCGAGCAGGTGGGGCCTTGCCAGAACGCGTCGCGCGCCTTGCGCGGGCGATAGCCGAGCAGCAGCCCGCGCGCCTCGGCGAAGGCGGGGCCGAGCGCTTCGGGGATCTCACCGCCAAAGCTTTGATGGAAAAAGCCCGCAACATCGACCTGGCTCGCCGCCAGCCCGCGCTCGATCGCCTCCGCGAGCGCGACGTCGTCGGCGCCGGGTTTCACCCCGAGCCGCCACAGTATCGCGGCCGTGAGCGCCTCGCGATAGCGCGGCGCGAACCGCTCCATCACCTCGATCAATGGCTCGGCCTCGACCAGCAGGCGAAGGCAGGTGGCGAGCTGGTACACGTCCCAGTGGATCGCCTCGGCCTGCCGCCCGAAGGCGTAGAGCCCGGCATGATCGAAATAGGCGGCGGTGAAGCCCGCGTCCCAACGCGGCACGAAGCGCCAGGGGCCGTAATCGAAACTTTCCCCGGTCACATTGATGTTATCGCTGTTGAGCACGCCGTGCACGAAGCCCGCCCCCATATATTGCCCGGCGAGCCGCGCGGTGCGATCGACCACCAGATCGAGCAGCCGCACCGGATCGCCGCTGGTGTCGCCGTAATAATGACGCAGCACGTAATCGGTCAGCCGCCCAAGATTGTCGGTATCGCCGAAATAGGCGAGCCGCTGGAAGGTGCCGATACGAATATGGCCGTGGCTCAGGCGTACCAGCACCGAGGAGCGGGTGGGGGAGGGCTCGTCCCCGCGATCGAGCGCTTCGCCAGTTTCAATCAGTGAGAAGGTCTTCGAGGTTTCGACCCCCAGCGCCTCCAGCATCTCGGTCGCCAGGATTTCGCGCACCCCGCCCTTCAACGTCAGCCGCCCATCGCCAAAGCGGCTATAGGGCGTCTGCCCCGATCCCTTGGTGCCCAGATCAAGCAGCCGGCGTTGATCGTCACGCAGCTGCGCGAACAGAAAGCCGCGTCCGTCGCCGATATCGGGATTGTAAACACGGAACTGATGGCCGTGATAGCGCAGCGCCAAAGGCTGGGGCAGCGAGCCCGGCAGCGGCGTGAAGCGCGCGAAATAATCGATCCACGCGGCGTCATCCAGGTGCGCCAAGCTGACCCGCGCCGCCCAGCGATCGTTGCGGAAGCGCAGGGTAGCTTGCGGAAAGCTGGCCGGGGAAACCGGATCGAAAAAAGCCTCGCCCAATTCCAGAATGGTTTGGGCGGGTGCGAATGCTTGCGGCGGGCTGCTCATGCGGCGATATGGGGCGGGAGGCGATGGAGACGCAACCATGGAGCGGTTTGAACACCTCTACTGGTGGTCGCGCGACAATCTGCGACTGCACGCGCGCGATTATGCACCGCCCGAGGGGCGGAACGCCGCCGCGCGCCCGCCGATCCTCTGCCTGCCGGGCCTGACCCGCAACGCCCGCGATTTCGATCGCCTCGCGCGCCATTTGAGCGATGCGGGCTGGCGGGTGCTCGCGCTCGATCTGCGCGGGCGCGGCGAGAGCAGCTATGCGCGCGATCCGATGAGCTATGTGCCGCTCACTTATGTGCAGGATGTCGAGGCGCTGCTCGAGCAGCTCGCGGTGCCGAGCTACGTCGCGATCGGCACCTCGCTCGGCGGGATCGTCGCGATGCTCCTCGCGGGGGCCGCGCATGAGCAGCTGGCGGGCGTGGTGCTCAACGATGTCGGGCCGGAGCTTGAGCCGGCGGGCCTTGCGCGCATTCGCGGCTATGTCGGGCGCAGCAGCAGCTGGCCGACCTGGGTCCATGCCGCGCGCGCGCTCGCGGAGGCGAACGCGGGCGTCTATCCCGATTACGGCCTTACCGACTGGATCGCGATGGCCAAGCGGCTCTACCGGGTGAGCAACAGCGGCCGGATCGTGCTCGATTACGACATGAAGATCGCCGAGCCCTTCCGCCTGCCGGGGAACGAGGCGGGGCCGGATATGTGGCGCGCGCTCGATCAGCTGAAAGGCGTGCCGGTCGCGATCGTGCGTGGCGAGCGATCGGATATCCTCTCCACCGATACCGCCACGCGCATGGCCGCCGAGCTTGCTGGCGCCGAGCTGGTGACAGTGCCGCGCGTCGGCCACGCGCCCACGCTCGATGAGCCAGAGGCGGTGGCGGCAATCGAGCGCCTGCTCGCGCGCGTGGCGGCGGGTGAAGACCGGGTAGCGGCGGTGGCGTGAGGCGAAACGGCCGGCGGGGCGTTTCGTGCGCTGAAGCCCGCTCCTGCATCAGGGGAGCGGGCTCGGCGCTCTGGAACCCCGCATGATCCTGCACGATGCCCTGATCTTCACCCCCGATGACGTCGATCTCGCGCGGTCGCCGCTCGCCGGGCGGATCGATGCCGAGACCTATGTGCTGGGCGCGTTCAACCCGGGTCTCACCCGGCTACCGAGTGGCAATTTGCTGCTGATGGTGCGCGTGGCGGAGGCGTTGAAGCACCCGGTCCGCGATCAGCATATCCACGCGATCCGTTGGGAAGCGGGGCGCTATCGGCTCGATCCTTGGCCGATCGGCCAGGTCGATCCCAGCGATCCGCGCAAATTCACGATGCGCCAGGCGGGATGGCGGGTGATGGCGCTCACATCGCTTTCCTGGTTGCTGCCGGTCGAGCTTTCGCCCGATGGGCGCCGGGTGGAGGCGGTACATTATGCGCACGCCCTCGCGCCGGGCGCGCCTTATGAATGCTACGGCATCGAGGACGCGCGGATCAGCCGTATTGGCAACCTTTGGTACATGACCGTCTGCGCGGTGAGCCCCGAGCGGCACTGCACGGTGCTCTACACCAGCGACGATGCGCTGCACTGGCAGCGGCAAGGCATCGTGCTCGATCACCAGAACAAGGACATGCTGCTGTTCGAGGGACTGATCGAGGGCCGGTTCTGGGCGCAGACCCGGCCGCTCGGCGACCTGTATTTCGCCTATCCGCCGGATAGCACGTGGCGCGCGGGGCCGGCGATCAACCTCGCGTCGTCGCCCGACGCGCTGCACTGGAAGCCGTGCGATCATCCCGGTTTGCGCCCGCACGCGGCGACGCTCCATACCGCGCGCATGGGCGGCGGCGCGCCTCCAGTGCTGACCGACCAGGGCTGGCTGAGTCTGTGGCACGGCGTCGAGCCCGCGGGCGTGGCCGGCATCTACCGCACCTATTGGTCGCTGCTCGACGCCGCCGAGCCCTGGCGGGTGCTGCGGACCGAGCATGACCCGCTCATCACGCCCAATCCGGCGCTCACCGAGCCGCTGAAGGACCGGATGTATCTGGAGAACATCGTCTTCACGACCGGCATCGTCGATGCGGGCGACCATTATCTGGTGGCGAGCGGCGAGGCGGACCTGGCGTGCCGGATGACGTGGATCGACAAACGGGCGTTCGGCTGAGCATTGACGTCACTCAGCCAAGAGATGACGCGCGCGGATCACCCGGCTAAGAACCCCGCGCATGTCGCAACCCCTCCATATCCTTCACCTCCACTCCAGCTTCGATCTCGGCGGCAAGGAAGCGCGCGCGGTGCGGCTGATGAACGCGTTTGGCGACCGTGCGCGGCACACGATCATCTCGGGCGTCCCCGGAGCGCTCGGCGCGCGCGACGCGATCGCCAAGGGCATCAAATATGAAATCGCGCAGCAGCAACTGCCGCTCACCGGGCGCCCATCGGTCGATCGCTATCAGGCGATCGCGCGGTACATGCTGCGCTTCGATCTGGTGCTGACGTATAATTGGGGCGCGATCGACGGGGTGATGGCGCGCCGCGTGTTCGGCAAGGGGCAGCCGGGGCTCGTCCATCATGAGGACGGCTTCAACGCCGACGAAGCGACCGGGTTGAAGCGTGAGCGCAACCTTTATCGCCGCTTCGCGCTGGGCGCCGCGCACGCGCTCGTCGTGCCATCGCTGGTGCTGGAGGATATCGCGCTCGGCACCTGGAAACAGCCACGCGGGCGTGTCCACCGGATCAGCAACGGGATCGAGGTGGCGCGCTACGCCAAGCCCGATCCGCGCGCGCTGGCGGGCATCAAGCGGCGCGAGGGCGAGCTGCTGGTCGGCGCGATCGCCGGCCTGCGTGAGGTAAAGGACCTGCCGCTGCTCGTGCGCGCGGTGGGCGGGATGCCGGGCCGGGTGCGGCTGGTGATCGTGGGCGAGGGGCCGGAGCGTGCCCGGATCGAGGCAACCGCGCGCGCGATGGGAATGGCGGACCGTGTTCATCTACCCGGCTTCCTGCCCGAACCGCACCGCTATGTCGGGCTGTTCGATATCGTCGCGCTCTCCTCCTCCAGCGAGCAGTTCCCGATCTCGATCGTCGAGGCGATGGCGGCGGGCAAGCCGGTGGTCGCGCCGCCGGTGGGGGACGTGCCGGTGATGGTCGCCCCCGAGAACCTGCCCTTCATCGCCCGCCACCGCGACGAAGTGCATCTGCGCGACGCGTTCCAACTGCTGGCTCTGGACCCCGAATTGCGCGCGCGCGTTGGTGCGGCGAACCAGGCGCGGGCGGCGGCGGAATTCGATGAGGATCGAATGATCGCCGCCTATGCCCAGCTTTACGCCACGGCGGCGCGACGGCCGGGCGCGCTTGGCTGAGCGCATTGGGGGTCGATTTCCGGCTGAATTGTGCTAGAAATGTGGCAGGGCGCGGCGACCGCGCCAACTGGAGACCTGTGTGTTCAAGGGTTTGCGGCCGATCCTTTATGGCGGCCAGGAAGTGTGGCCGCTGATCGAAGGCGGTAAAGGCGTATCGGCGACCAATCATGCGAGCGCGGGCGCCTGGGCGGCGGCGGGCGGCATCGGCACGGTTTCGGCGGTGAATGCCGATAGCTATGACGCCGAAGGCAAGATCATCCCGCAAATCTATCGCGCGCTCACCCGTCGCGAACGCCATGAAGAGCTGATCCAATACGCGATCGACGGCGCCGTGCAGCAGGTGCGGCGCGCGTGGGAAATCGCCGGCGGCAAGGGCGCGATCAACATCAACGTACTGTGGGAGATGGGCGGCGCGCAGCGCGTGCTCCACGGCGTGCTGGAGCGGACGCGCGGCATGGTCTCGGGCGTTACCTGCGGCGCGGGGATGCCGTACAAGCTTTCCGAAATCGCCTCGCATTACGGCGTGTCGTACCTGCCGATCGTGAGTTCTGCGCGGGCCTTCCGCGCGCTTTGGAAGCGCGCTTATTCGAAGGCCGCCGAATGGCTCGCGGCGGTGGTCTATGAAGACCCCTGGCTGGCGGGCGGGCATAACGGCCTTTCCAACGCCGAAGACCCGCGCGCGCCCGAAGACCCCTATCCGCGGGTGAAGGCGCTGCGCGAGACGATGCGCGAGGGCGGCATTCCGGACAGCGTGCCGATCGTGATGGCGGGCGGTGTCTGGTATCTGCGCGACTGGGAGCATTGGATCGACAATCCCGAGCTCGGCGCGATCGCCTTCCAATTCGGCACCCGCCCGCTGCTCACGCAGGAGAGCCCGATCCCCCAGGCGTGGAAGGAAAAGCTCACCCAGATCGAGCCCGGCGAGGTGCTGCTCCACCGCTTCTCGCCGACAGGCTTCTATTCGAGCGCGGTGCGCAACCCCTTCCTGCGCGCGCTCGAGGCCCGGTCCGAACGGCAGATCGCCTATTCGACCGAGCAGGCGGGCGATCATCAGTATCAGCTCGATGTCGGCGTGAAGGGTAAGAATTTCTGGGTGACGCTGAACGACCTGCAGCGCGCGCGCGAATGGCACGGTCATGGCTTCACCGAAGCGCTCAAGACGCCTGACAACACGCTGGTGTTCGTGACGGCGGCCGAAAAGGCTGAAATCCGCAAGGATCAGGCGGACTGCATGGGCTGCCTCAGCCAGTGCCAATTCTCATCCTGGGCAGATAGCGAGACGAACTCGACCGGGCGCTTGGCCGATCCACGCAGCTTCTGCATCCAGAAGACGCTGCAGGAAATCGCCCATGGCGGCGATCCCGAGCAGAACCTGATGTTCGCGGGGCACGCGGCGTACAAGTTCAAGCAGGACCCGTTCTATTCGAACGGGTTCGTGCCGACGGTGAAGCAGTTGGTCGACCGGATTTTGAGCGGCGATTGAGCCCTAGCTTTCGGGGTAGTCCGCCCTGACGAAGAACAGCCCGTCCGGCGGCGCGTTGAGGCCGAGCGCGGCGCGGTCGCGCGCGTCGAGCGCGGCGCGGAGATCGTCGGGCGTCCACTTCCCTTGGCCCACCAGCGCGAGGCAGCCGACCATCGAGCGCACCTGATGGTGGAGGAACGAGCGCGCCGAGGCGAAGACGCGGATCACCTCGCCCTCGCGCACCACCTCCAGCCGGTCGAGCGTGCCAACCGGGCTGTCGGCCTGGCAGTGAACCGAGCGGAAGGTGGTGAAGTCATGCCGCCCGACCAGCACCGCCGCACCTTGCGCCATCAGCGCTTCGTCGAGCGGCACCGGCACCCGCCACGCCAGCCCCCGTTCGAAGGTGAGCGGCGCGCGGCGGTTGACGATGCGGTACTCGTAATGCCGCGCCAGGCACGAGAAGCGCGCGTGCCAATCATCGGGCACCACCTCGCACGCGCGGATCGCGACCGGATCGGGGCGGAGCAGCGCGTTGAGCCCCTCCATCAGCCGGAACGGGGTGATCGTGCGGCTGAGATCGACATGCGCGCGCATCGCGAGGCCGTGGACGCCGGCATCGGTGCGGCCGGCGCAGTGGAGCGTGGCGACCTCATGCGCCAGGCGGGCGAGGGCGTTCTCGATCGCCTCCTGCACGCTCGGCCCATGCGCCTGACGCTGCCAGCCCATGAACGGGCGGCCATCATATTCGACCGTCAGCGCGAAGCGGGTCACAGTTGCGTACCCGGCGGGATCGCGAAGCCGCGCAGCAGCTCGGCGGCGGTCATCGGGGCGCGGCCGGCGCGCTGGACGAGCGTCGGGCGCAGCGCACTGCCGAGCCCGCAGGAGATGGTGAGGGTGCCGTCGAGCACGGTCCCGGGCGCGCCGCTTCCGTCCACCACCTCGGCGCGAAGCAGCTTCAGCCGCTCGCCGCCATGTTCGAAGAACGCGCCGGGCGCGGGGTTGAAGGCGCGGACTTGCCGTTCGATCTGCGCCGCGCTCTGCCGCCAGTCGATCCGCGCTTCGGCCTTGTCGATCTTGGCCGCATAGGTCACGCCGGCCTCGGCCTGCTGGATGGGCGGGTGGCCTGCCAGATCGGCGAGCACTTGCACCATCAGCCGCGCCCCCAGGCCCGCGAGTTCGTCGGTCAGCTCGCCAGCCGTTTTCCGGCCGATCTCGACCGATTCCTCCAATCGTACGGGGCCGGTATCGAGCCCGGCTTCCATCTGCATGATGCCGATACCCGTCACCGCATCTCCCGCCAGGATTGCGCGCTGGATCGGCGCCGCGCCGCGCCAGCGCGGCAACAGCGAGCCGTGGACGTTCAAGCACCCATGCAGCGGCACGGCCAGCACCGCCTTGGGCAGGATCAGGCCATAAGCGGCGACCACCGCTACATCGGGCGCCAGCGCGGCGAAATCGGCCTGCGCCTCGGCGTCGCGCAGCGTGAGCGGGGTGCGCACCGGCACGCCCAATGCCTCCGCCGCCGCCTGCACGGGGGAGGGGGTTAGCGCCTTGCCCCGTCCCGCCGGGCGCGGCGGCTGGCTGTAGGCGGCGACGATCTCGTGCCCCGCCGCCGCCAGCGCCCTGAGCGTCGGCACGGCGAAATCGGGGGTGCCCATGAAGACGATACGCATCATTCCCGTGAAGCGCTTGGCAGGGGCGCGCGCAAGCCCTTATGTGGCGAGGCATGTCGCCCGAGATCGACGCCCTTACCCAAGCGCTCGCCCGTCTGCCGGGCCTTGGCCCCCGCTCCGCCCGCCGCGCGGTGCTGCATCTGCTCAAGAAGCGCGAGACCGCGCTCGCGCCATTGCTCGACGCGCTCGCCGCCGTTTCGGACCGGCTGACCCGGTGCCACATCTGCGGCAATGTCGACACCTGCGATCCGTGCGCCATCTGCGCCGACCCCCGCCGCGACGCGCGCGCGCTGTGCGTGGTGGAGGAGGTGGCGGACCTGTGGGCGCTTGATCGCGCGCGGATCTTCCCCGGGCGCTACCATGTGCTCGGCGGGCGCTTGTCGGCGCTCGAAGGGGTGCGGCCCGAGGATTTGAGCATCGATGCGCTTGTCCGCCGGATCGAGGGCGGCGGCGTGGACGAAGTGGTGCTCGCGATGAACGCCACGCTCGAAGGCCAGACCACCGCGCATTACATCGCCGATCGCATCGAGCGCTTCCCGGTGCGCGTCACCCAGCTCGCGCACGGGCTGCCGGTGGGGGGCGAGCTGGATTATCTCGACGAGGGCACGCTCGCCCAGGCATTACGCGCGCGGCGGCCGGTTGCTTGACCTTTACGGAACGCGATCCTAGCTGATCGCCATGGCCGTCCGTCCGATCGTAGAAATTCCCGACCCGCGCTTGCGCACCATCTCGACCCCCGTCGCCGAGGTGACCGACGAAACGCGCGCGCTGATCGACGACATGTTCGATTCGATGTACGCCGCGCGCGGCATCGGCCTCGCCGCGATCCAGATCGGCGTCCCGCAGCGCATCCTGGTGATCGACCTGCAGGAAGAAGAAGACGAGGAGGGCAAGCCGATTCGCGCCCCCCGCGTGTTCATCAACCCCGAGATCGTCGAGAGCTCGGACGAACACTCGGTCTATACCGAGGGTTGCCTTTCGGTCCCCGATCAGTTCGCCGATGTCGAACGCCCCGCGCGCTGCCGCGCCCGCTGGCTCGACGCCGACGGCACGGCACATGACGAGGAACTGACCGGGCTGCTCGCGACCTGTCTGCAGCATGAGATGGATCATCTGGAAGGGATCATCTTCATCGACCATCTCTCTCGGTTGAAGCGCGACATGTTGCTGAAGAAACTCGCCAAGGCACGCAAGACCGCCGCCTGAAGGTTGCCGCGACGAAACCCGACCGAACAATTCGGTTGGACTATCCGTCACCCCGGCCTTGAGCCGGGGTCCCGCTTCTTCTTCGGTCGCAAGGCAGCGGGACCCCGGCTCAGGGCCGGGGTGACGGCGCGTCTTTGGAATGCACTGGTGCTTGCCGATCCCTCCGCGCCGGGGCACATCGGCGCAACGACAAAGGGAGAGGTTCGTTTTGACCGCCAAGCTCTGGGGGATGCCCGGCTCGCTCTACACCGCGCGGGCGCGCAGCTATCTGATCAAGCAGCATGTCGCCTTCGAGGAGGCGATCCCCGGCGATCCCGGCTGGCCGGAGGTGACCAAGGCGGTCGGCCGCTGGATCATCCCGGTACTGCAACTTAACGATGGCACGCTGATTCAGGACGGCGTGGCGATCATCGATCATGTCGAGGCGCAAGGCGTGCGGCGCTCGGCCTATCCTGCGACGCCGCGCCACCGCGCGATCGCCCATGTGTTCGAGCTTTATGGCGGCGAGGGGCTGCTGCGCCCGGCGATGCATTATCGCTGGGATTTCGATGACGCGAACCTTGACTTCCTGCGCACCGATTTCGTCCGCGCGCTCTTCCCCGGCGCGACGCCCGAGGTGGAAGCGGCGGTGTTCGATAACGCCAGCGGCCGGATGCGCCGCGCGCGCGACGGCTTCGGCGTCTCGCCCGAAACGGCGGGGGCGGTCGAGGCAAGCTATCACCGCTTCCTCGCGCTGCTCGACGCGCATCTGGCCAAGCACCCCTATCTGCTCGGCGGCGCGCCGACGCTTGGCGATTATGCGCTGATCGGGCCGCTGTTCGCGCATCTGGGGCGCGATCCGTACCCCGTCGCCGAGATGCAGCGCCGCGCCTATCACGTCTGGCGCTGGGTCGAACGGATGAACCGACCCCAGGCGCTGCTCGATGGCTATCCCAGCGAGGCGCTGATCGCCGATGACGGCGTGCCCGAGACGCTCGCCGCGCTGCTGCGCTTCGTCGCCGGGGATTATCTGCCCGAGCTGGCGGCTCATGTCGCCTTCGCCAATGACTGGCTCGCCGCGCGGCCCGATCTCACCGCAGGGACCAATGGGCTCGACACCCCCGGCGCGCGCGCGATCGGCAAGGCGCGGTTCGATTGGCATGGGCACGGCATCGAGACGCTGGTGATGCCCTATCGCTTCTGGCTGCTCGACCGCTTGCAGGCGGCGCTCACGCCGGAGGGCAAGGCGCTGCTGGAGGAAACCGGGCTCGGCGCGCTCGCGACTTTGCGGACAAGCCGGCCGGTCGAACGCGTGGACAATCTGGAGGTGTGGGGCGCGGCCTTGAACTAGCGCGGCAGCCGGGCCTCCTCACGCCACCGGCGGCTCGCCGGGCAGCACCACCGCGACCCGCAAGCCGCCGAGCGGTGACCGGCTCGCCTCGATCCGCCCGTGATGCGCCTCGACGATCGCCTGCGCAGTCGCGAAGGCGAGCGACAAGTGGGTGAGCGATTCCTCGGGCAGATCGGCGGCGCGGTAGAAGGGCTCGAACAGCTGCTGCGCGAGATCGATATCGACGCCGGGCGCGCTGTCGTCCACCGTCAGCTCCCAGGCGCCGCCGCGTGGCTCGGCGCCGAGCAGGATGCGGCCGCCACGCGGGGTGTAGCGAAGGCTATGTTCGATCAGCGCGCCGAGCAGCTGCTCGATTTGCGCGCCGTCCCAACGCGGCAGGCCACCGCTGGCGGCGCGCAGCGTCAGCTCCAGCGCGACCCCGGCCTTGTCGGCGAGTGGCTGCGCGACGAAACCTGCGTTGCGCATCAGCGCGCCGGGATCGGTGGGGGCGAGCGCGACCGGCAGGCGCCCGAGATCGGCGAGCGCGACCGCGCGGAGATCCTCGACGATCCGCGCCAGCCGGACGACCGGCTGGAGCCGCGCTTCGCTGGCGCCCTCCGCCTCGGCGGCGGCGACAAGCGCCTCGACCGGCACGCGCATCTCCTCGGCGATCGCGACCAGCCAGGTGCGCCGCGAACGCTCGGTCCGCTCGCGTGCGTCGGCGATGCGCGCCAGGTTGCGAAGACCCTGCGCCACCTCGAATGGGGCGGTTTCGTCGAGCATCACCGGCTCGCGCGCGCCGACCGCCTCGGTCGCCGCCAGCAGGCGCGCATGGAGCGCGGCGTGGCGCCGGGCAAAGCCGCGCCCGACGATCGCGACGGCGCCCAGCGCCACCAGCATCACCACGCCGATCGCTAGCAGCTGCGCCGCCAGCCGGGTTTCGCCGCTCAGGCTTAGCGCCGCTAGCAGCGCCCCCGCCGCGAGCAGCGCCAGCACGACGATCGCCCCAGCGGCAACGAGGAACGATAGAAACAACCGACGAGCGACGCGCAATCAACTTCCCCTGACTTCAGCGCCCCCTAGAGTCGGTTTCAGCTTCGCTGAACCGGCACCGGCCCGCTCCCCCACCCGACCTCCCATAGATTACGCTGTTGGGAGGTCGGGTGGGGGAGCGGGCCGGCGCCGACGCTGTTTAAGCCCTGCTGAAACAGCCTCTAACGCCTGGGCGCGGGCGGGGGAAGCTCAAGCCGCGGCGATCGCGGCGAGCACGGGCGCGGCCCATTCGGGGCGGCAGATCAGCAGATCGGGCAGGCGCGGATCGGCGCAGTTGTACACGAGCCTGCTGCCGTCGATCCGCGAGGCGTGGCAGCCGGCGGCGAGCGCGACCGCGGCGGGCGCGCAATTGTCCCACTCATATTGCCCGCCGGCATGGAGATAGATGTCGGCGGCGCCGGTTAGCACCGCCATCGCCTTGAACCCGGCCGAGCCCATCGGCACCAGATCGCCACCGAGCGCATCGGCGACCGGGCCGGCGATCGCGGGCGGTCGCGAGTCGCTGATCGCGATGCGCGGCCGTCCACCATGCGGCGCCGGAAGGGCGGGGGGCTGATCCGACGAGAAGGTGCGGCCCGAGGCGGGCAGGGTTACCGCGCCGACGCGTGGCACGCCGTCGATCGCGAGCCCGACATGCACCGCCCAGTCGGGCGAGCGGCAACAAAAGCCGCGCGTGCCGTCGAGCGGGTCGACGATCCAGACCCGGTGCGCGCCGCAGCGGGCGCCATCGTCCTGCGATTCCTCCGACAGGATGAAATCGTCGGGCCGCGCGGCATGGAGGCGATCGAGGATCAGCCGGTTCGCTTCGAAATCGCCGCGATTGCCGAGTTGGTCGCCGCAGCAGTCGCCATCGCCGAGCAAGGCGCGCAACAAATCGCCAGCCTCGATCGCGATCGCGCGGGCGAGCGCGGCGTCGGACAGGGCGGGATCGCTAAGCATTACGGGGGTCTCGTGCCACAAAAGCGGCGCCAAAGCGAGCGTCCGCGCGCTCAGCCCTCCTCGGCGCGCTGGCGATCGAGCGAATCGATAATGCGCACGCCCGCCATGAACACCGCGATCGGGCACACCGCGAACAACAGCCAGCCGCCGGGGCCGGGATATTGCTGCAGATAATGCACCCCGCGCTCCACCGCCCCGTTCGCCAGCCCGAAAATCACCAGAAAGGCCTCGAACTTGTTCTTGATGACGAACAGCTGGGCGACGCGCGCGAACATGCGAAGAGTTAAGCAAACCCCGCGCCAAGCCCGGATTTCCGCCATTTCGGTGTTAAGCGGCGTGGTTAACTGTCAGTAAATCCGACAGGTCGAGCAGATCGAACAGCCGCGCGCGCGCCGTTTCGATCCGGGCGATCAGGGCAGGGTCGCCAATCTCGCCAGCGCTGATCGACTCGGGCCATTCGGCCTCGATCAACGCGGCGAGCCGATCGAGCTTCGCGGCATCGACCAGGAAGCGCGGATCGACCCTTGCCGGATCGGCGACGACGCGCAGGCGCAGGCATGCCGGACCGCCGCCATTCGCCATCGACTCGCGCACATCGACCACTTCGAGCCGGCGGATCGGGCCGTTGCCCGCGACCATTTCCTGCAGCCACGGCCAAACGCGGGGATGCGCCTCTGCCTCGCGCGGCAGGACCAGCGCCATGCCGCCGTCGCGCAGGCTGACCAGCTGGGCGTTGAACAGATAGGAGCGCACCGCGTCCTCAAGGCTCACCGCGCTCGCCGGCACCTCGACGATCTGGACCGAGGGCAGCTTGGCACGGAGCGCGGCGTAGAAATCGCCCTGCACCGCGAACGCCTGTTGGTGGGTGAACAATACCTGCTCGTTCGCCACCGCGACCACATCGTTATGGAACGCGCCGGCGGCGATCGCCTGCGGGCTTTGCTGGACGAACAGCACGCGCTCGGGATCGAGGCCGTGCGCGCGCGCCACCGCCTCGCTCGCCTGCCGGGCCTGGCGCGCGGGGAAGGGGCCGCCGGGTTCGCCATAGACGAACACCTCGATCCCGGGCGCGTCATGCCGCTCGGCGAGGCGCATATGATTGGCGGCGCCCTCGTCGCCGAACGGCGCGGGGATGGGCGCATGGACCGCGAAGCTCGCGTCGGCGAAGGCGAGGCGCAGCTGGGCGAGCGTCTCGGCGGCTTCATGGCTGCGATGCGGCATCGTCACCAGATTGGCGACCGTCAGGTGGCAGCGTCCGTCGGCGGTATCGGGCGCGGGGGAGACGGTCGCGGCGTTCGCGGCCCACATCGCCGAGGCGGAGAGCGCCTGTGCCTGGATATGGCGCGGCGCGCGCGGGTAATCGGTGTGGAGCGCGGCGAGCCAGCGATGATCGGGCCGGGCATGGGGCAGCAAAATGCCCTGGGCGAGCCCGAGCGCGAGATTGGCGCGCATCTTCGCCAGCCCCTGCAGCGCCGCCGCGCGCGGGTGCGAGGTGGCGCCAGCATTGCTGGTCGCGGCGAGATTGCCGGGGGAGAGGCCAGCATAATTGTGACTGGGGCCGACGATCCCGTCGAAGTTGATCTCGCGCAGCATTTCGCATCCTCCCGGCCATTCTTGTTTAGGGCGTCACCCCGGCCCCGAGCCGGGTCAAGCCGGGGGTGACGTTGGAATTCATTGGCGGCCGTTATCGCCCGACATGGATGACCTCGTCATCCACCGTCACGCCGAGCAGCGCGGCGGTGGCGGTGTCGAGCACCACGCCGTCGCCCGCGACACGCACCGTGCCATAGGCGCAGCGGAAATCGCCGAGCCGGCCCGCCGCGACCAGCGTGGGCTGGCCGCCATCGTCATCGATCGCGATCACGCGCGATGTCGCCGCCTCGCGCACCGACCGGACCTGATCGGTGCGCGCGGTCATCGTCGGGCCACCATCGAAGATGTCGATATATTTTTCGAACGCGAAGCCTTCATTCTCCAGCATCCGCATCGCCGCGCGGCCCGAGGGATGGGGGATGCCGATCGCGGCGCGCGCGTTTTCCGAAAGCATCGCGATGTAGATTGGGTGCTTGGGGAAGAGATCGGCGATGAATTGGTGGCCGTGGGTCGCGTTGAAGCGATCGGCGTCCTGGAAATTCATCCCGAAGAACCGCCCGGCGAGCCCGTCCCAGAAGGGCGAGCCGCCCGCCTCGTCGATCACCCCGCGCAGTTCGGCCAGGATGCGTTCGGCGAAGCGCGCGCGGTGGCTGGCGATGAACAGATAGCGACTGCGCGCGAGCAGCATCCCCAGTCCCCCGGCCCGCTCGCCGGGGTGGAGGAACAACCCGCCGACCTCGCTGCACCCCTCAAGATCGGTGGTGAGGGTCAGCAGCTCGGCGCGGAACGTGCGGTTCAGCTCCTTGCTGTGCTGGGTGAGCGTGCCGATACGGTAGCTGTAGAAGGGGTGGCGCTGGCCGACATGGGTGAACAGCTGGCAGGTGCCGCGCACTTCGCCGGTTTCGGTGTTTTCCAGCACCAGCAAGAACAGCTCGTCGGCGCCGGCACCGGCCTCGCCCTGGGCGAAGGCGGCGCGCGCGCGGTCGAGCTTAGTCTTCAGCGCCGGCTTGTCGGGCGGCAGGTTAGTGAAGCCGCCCCCGGTCAGCTTCGCCATCTCGTACAGATGCTGCAAATCCTCGTCGCGCGCGGCGCGGATGCGGTAGCTCACAAGTCCCCCAATCTGGCGATGGTGAGTGCCGAGAGCGCGGCGCGTTCGGCCAGGCTTTCGACGATCAGGAATTCGTCGCGCGAATGGATCGCGCCACCGCGCGCGCCCATCGTATCGACCACCGGCACCCCGCAGGCGGCGATGTTGTTGCCGTCGCACACACCGCCGGTATCGCGCCAGGCGATGGCGAGGCCGAGATCGCCGCCAGCGCGCTTCACCGTGTCGAACAGGGCGGCGGCGCCGGCGTCGATCGGCTTGGGCGGGCGGTTGAAGGCACCGTGGCGCTCGATCCGCACCTCGTGCGCCGCGGCGACGGCGGCGACGGCGTCTGCCAGCAGCGCCTCGGCCCGGGCGATCGCGCCGGCATCCTTGGGGCGGAAATTCACCCGCAGCAGCGCGAATTCGGGCACGACATTGTTCGGCCCGCCACCCTCGATCCGCGCGGGGTTGACGCTCAACCCATCGCCCTTGCCGGCGGCGAGTCGCAGCGCGAGATCGGCGGCGGCGACGATCGCGTTGCGCCCTTCCTCGGGGTTGCGGCCCGCATGGGCGCTGCGCCCGCGCACCACCAGCGAGAAATTGCCCGTGCCGCCGCGCGCGCCGGCGAGTGTGCCATCGGGCAGCGCCGGCTCGTACGTGAGCGCCGCCCGCTTGCCCCGCGCGACCTGCTCGATCAGCGTCGAAGACGATAGCGATCCCGTCTCCTCGTCCGAATTGATCATCACCTGATAGCCGATCCGGTCCGCCCCCGGCGCGCCTTCGATCGCCAGCAGCGCGGCGAGCAATAGCGCGAGCCCGCCCTTCATGTCGGCGACGCCCGGGCCGTTCAGCACCCCCGACTCCAGCCAGGTCAGCGTCTGAAAGGGATGATCGGCGGGATAGACCGTGTCCATATGCCCGGTGAAGAGCAGTTGCACCGGCGCTTCCGGCCGCACCGTCAGCAGCAGATGCGCGCCGTGGTCGAGCGCCAGCACGCCGCCATCGGCCAGCACGGTTTCGACCGGCGCGGGCGGGACGAGCGCCAGCGCCCCGGGCAGCGCCGCGAAAGCGTCGGCGAGCAGCCCGGCCATCGTCCGCAGTCCCGCCAAATTGCGGGTGCCGGAATTCACCGCCGCCCAAGTCTCCACCCAGCCGCGCATCGGCGCCACCCGCGCCCGCTCGATCAGCGAATGTTCCAACCCGCTCAGCCCCATGGATTTCGCCTCTAGCCGGTTCGTTTTGCCGCCGCCACCCAATTGCTTTCCCACCGGGGTTGGGCTCAACTGGCTGCGAATGAGCTATGACCTCGCCAAGTTCGTGCATCTGACCGGCGTGATCATGCTGCTCGGCAATGTGACCGCGACCGCGATCTGGAAATTCTTCGCCGATCGCACCGACGATCCCCGCATCATCGCCTTCGCGCAGCGGCTGGTGACGATCACCGATTGGTGGCTGACCTTCTGGGGTGTGATCCTGACGATCGCGGGCGGCTATGCCATGGCGTGGATCGCCGGCCTCGATCTGTGGGCGACCGACTGGCTGTTCTGGGGGCAGGCCTTGTTCTTCGGCGGCGGGCTGATGTGGCTGGGGTTGCTGGTGCCGCTGCAAATCCGCCAGGCAAAGGCGGCGCGGGGCTTCGCCGGGGAAGCGGAGGTGCCCGAAAGCTATCGCCGCGATGCGCGCGCCTGGCTCGTCTGGGGGCTGATCGCAACGGTGCCGCTGGTCGCGGCGGTGTGGGTGATGGTGGCGAAGCCTTAGAGCGCGGGATCCTCCCCACTTAGTGGGGAGGGGGGAGGATTTGTCAGGCTAGCTCAAATGCCCCGCGAACGCCGCCATCACTTCGCGGTACAGCTGCTGCTTGAAGTCCACCGCCAGCTCGACGACCGAACTGGCATGGACCCAACGCCAGGCGCGGAATTCCTGGTGCGCGGTCGCGATGTCGATGTCGCTGTCTTGCCCCAGGAAGCGGAACAGGAACCAGCGCTGGCGCTGGCCGCGCCATTTGCCCTGCCAGACGCGGCCGATCATGTCGTCGGGCAGATCGTAATACAGCTCGTGCGGCGCCTGGGCGATCAGCTCGAGATGTTCGGGGCCGATGCCGGTCTCCTCGCCCAGCTCGCGGATGGCGGCGGCGAGTGCGTCCTCGCCGGGGTCGATCCCGCCCTGGGGCGGCTGCCACGCCTCCAGCTTCTGGTCCATCCGCTGGCCGACGAACACCAGCCCCTCGCGGTTGATCACCAGCATCCCGGCGCAGGGACGATAGGGTAGGCTGGCCTTGTCGATGCTCACGCGGTCGCCTCGGCGATGATCTGCTTCAGCACCGTCAGCGCCTGGGTCACGTCGGTCTGGGCCGACGGGATCGCCTTGCGCAGCGTGACGAAGCCATGGATCGTCCCCACCGCCTCGCGATAGGTCACCGGTACGCCGTGCTGGGCTAGCGCGGCCGCATAGGCGCGGCCCTGGTCGCGCAGCGGATCGAGCCCGGCGGTGATGATCAGCGTCGGCGGCAGGCAATGGTGCGCCCCGGTCAGCGGTGCGCCGCGCCAATGGGTCAGGTCGGGCTTATAATGGCCGTCGAACCAGGTCATGCTCGGCTTGGTGAGCAGGAACCCCTCGCCAAACGCTTCGTAGGATGCGTAATTCACCGAGACGTCAACGACTGGATAGATCGGGAACTGCGCGATCACCGGCACCGCGGCGGGCTGGTCACGCAGCGCCATCGTCGTGATCACGGTGAGCGCGCCGCCCGCGCTGTCGCCGGCGAGAACCAGCCCCGTCACCTGTCGACCCAGTTCGGCCGGGCTTGTCGCGACCCAGCGCGCCGCCGCCTCGCAATCATCGGGCGCGGCGGGCCAGGGATGTTCGGGGGCGAGCCGATAGTCGACCGAGATCACCGGCAGATCGAGCTGGCGCGCCATCTCCGCGCAGAAACTGCCATGCGTCTCGAGATCACCGATCACGAAGCCGCCCCCATGGTAAAAAACAAGGGCCGCGCCTGCCCCGCGCTGCTCCCGGGCGTCGTAGAGCCGCGCCGGGATGGTCCCGGCGGGGCTGGGAATGGCCAAATCGCGGTGAACGGCGAGTTCGCCGAGCGGTGGATCGGTCATGTCCCTCGAGGCGACATAGACCGCGCGCGCCGCCGGCGGCTCCAGCTCATGCGTGCGCGGGCCGGGCAAATTGTTCAGGAAAGCAAGGAATTGCGCGACGTCGGGGCGGACATAAGGGGTCGTCGCGTGGGGGTCGGTCACCGGGCTCTCCTCCTGATCCTCGTTTCGCCCTAACTAGGAGCGATGTACGCGGTCGTCCATCACCCCGATTATGTCGCCCCCGGCGCGCCCGGCTCCACCTATCAATGGAACAAAAACGGCCTTGTCCGCCAGATACTTAGCGAGAGTGACGACGCGATCGAGTGGCACACGCCCGACCCAATGCCGCGCGCCTGGCTGGAGACGGCGCACTGCCCCGATTATGTCGCGCAAGTGCTAAGCGCCCAGGTGCCGCGCGAGAAGGAGCGGCGGATCGGCTTCGCGGTCACGCCCTTGGTCTCGCGGCGTGCCCAGGCGGTGCCGGGCGGCACTTATCTCGCCGCGCGGATCGCGCTGGAACAAGGCTTCGCCGCCAACAGCGCGGGCGGCAGCCACCACGCGCTTTACGAAACCGGCGCGGGCTATTGCGTGTTCAACGATCTCGCCGTCGCCGCGCTCCGGCTGGCGGCGGAAGGGGTCGGGCCGGTGCTGATCGTCGACTGCGATGTCCACCAAGGCGACGGCACCGCGGCGCTCACCGCCGGCCATCCCGGGATCGCAACCTATTCGATCCATGCCGAAAAGAACTTCCCCGTGCGCAAGTGCCGCTCGACCCTCGACGTGCCGCTGCCGGATGGCGTGGAAGACGCCACCTATCTGGCGACGCTGGAGAGCACGCTCACACCGCTGATCGATGCGGTGCGGCCGGCACTGATCCTCTATCAGGCGGGGGTCGACCCATTCCACGGGGATCGGCTCGGTCGGCTGGCACTTACCCAGGACGGGTTGGTTGCGCGCGACGCGCTGATCGCTGGCCTCGCCCAGACGAGGGGTGTACCGCTCGCCTCCACGCTGGGCGGCGGTTATGGAGCGGATGCGATGGAGGTCGCCCAGCGACACGCGCTATCGGTGCGCACCCTTGGTGCTGCATTCGCGAAATCCCGGCTTTACCTTCCGGGCTGATTTTCTACTTTGGGCTCACCCGCCTTGCCCTCTATGGGGCGACTGACAACGATGACAGGACAATGACAATGGCGACCGCCACCCACACCCTCCTTCCCGAAGAGGCCAGCGCCACCCCGCCCGCGGAGTCGGTCGTGGTGCGCTTCGCCGGTGATTCGGGCGACGGGATGCAGCTGACCGGCGGTCAGTTCACGCTTTCGACCGCGCTGTCGGGCAACGACCTTGCGACCTTCCCCGATTTCCCCGCCGAAATCCGCGCGCCGCAGGGCACGTTGTTCGGCGTCTCCGCGTTCCAGATCAATTTCGGCTCGACCGAGATCACGACTGCCGGCGACCAGCCCGACGTGCTTGTCGCGATGAATCCGGCGGCGCTGAAAGTGAACGTCGATCAGCTCCGCGCCGGCGGCCTGATCATCGCCGATGAGGGCGAGTTCACCGAGCGCAACCTGGCCAAGGCCAAGTATGAGGCCAACCCGCTCGACGACGGCAGTCTGGCGAAGTGGCAGCTGATGAAGCTCAATATCAGCCAGCTGACGCTCGATGCGGTGAAGCCTTTCGGCCTTGGCAACAAGGAAGCGCTGCGCTGCAAGAATATGTGGACGCTGGGGCTGGCGCTGTGGATGTTCGATCGCGATCGCCAGCCGATCGTCGATTGGCTCAACCAGAAATTCGCCAAGAAGCCGATCCTCGCCGAGGCGAATATCGCGGCGCTCAACGCCGGCCATGCCTATGGCGAAACCGCCGAGCTTTCGGGGCCGATGAAGCAGCACCCGATCGCCCCGGCGCCGGCCGAGGCCGGACTGTACCGCACCGTGACCGGGGCCGAGGCGATCTCGCTCGGGCTGGTCGCGGGCGCGCAGCTCGCTGGACTGCCGATGTTCTTTGGCGGCTATCCGATCACCCCGGCGTCGGCGATTCTCCACCACCTCGCGCGGCTGAAGGAATATGACGTCACCACCTTCCAGGCGGAGGATGAGATCGCCGCGATCTGCTCGGCGATCGGCGCGTCTTATGCGGGGCAATTGGGCGTCACCAGCTCGTCCGGCCCCGGCATCGCGCTCAAGGGCGAGGCGATGGGCCTTGCGATCATGACCGAGCTGCCGCTGGTGATCGTCAACTCGCAGCGCGGTGGCCCGTCGACAGGCCTGCCGACCAAGACCGAGCAATCGGACCTTTATCAAGCGGTCTATGGCCGCAATGGCGACGCGCCGATGCCGGTGATCGCCGCGCGCTCGGCCGCCGATTGCTTCGATTGCGCGATCGAGGCGTGCCGGATCGCGGTAGAGTATATGACGCCTGTCATGCTGCTCACCGACGGCTATCTCGCGAACGCCGCCGAGCCGTGGCGCGTGCCGGACATGAGCGCTTACGCGCCTTTCCCGGTCCGCTTCCTGGACGCGGTGCCCGAGGGCGGCTTCCTGCCCTATGCGCGCAACGCCAAGGGCGCGCGCCCCTGGGTGAAGCCGGGGACGCCAGGGCTGCTCCACCGGATCGGCGGGATCGAGAAGTCGGTCGGTACCGGCAATATCGATTATTCGCCCGCCAACCACCAGGCGATGACCGAGCTGCGCCAGGGCAAGGTGCTGGGCATCAACGTGCCCGACCAAGAAATCGATCTGGGCGAGGCCGGCGGGAAGCTCGTCGTGGTCGGCTGGGGATCGACCTTCGGCCCGATCCACCAGGCGGTCCGCCGCGCGCGGCTGCGCGGGCTCGACGTGAGCCATATCCATATCCGGCACATCTGGCCGATGCCCGGCAATTTGGGCTCGCTCCTCAAGAGTTACGACAAGGTGCTCGTACCCGAGATGAACACGGGCCAGCTCAAGACCGTGCTGCGCGATCAGTTCCTGGTCGATGCCAAGCCTCTCAACAAGGTTTCGGGCCAGCCCTTCCGCATCGCCGAAATCGAAGCCGCGATCGACGCGGCGCTTGCCTGATCAACGAAAGACCGTCTCATGAATGACATGACTCCCATCGCCAAGACGACGATCAAGGATTGGGAATCCGATCAGGAAGTCCGCTGGTGCCCAGGCTGCGGCGATTATGCGATCCTGAAGGCGGTGCAGCGCACCATGCCCGAGATCGGCGCGCGACCTGAGAATACGGTGTTCGTCAGTGGCATCGGCTGCTCGAGCCGCTTCCCCTATTATATGGAAACTTATGGCTTCCACACGATCCACGGCCGCGCGCCGGCGATCGCGACGGGGGTGAAACTCGCCAATCCCGAACTCGACGTGTGGATCATCACCGGCGATGGCGACGCTTTGTCGATCGGCGGCAACCACACGATGCACCTGCTGCGGCGCAACCTTAACTGCCAGATCCTGCTGTTCAACAACGAGATTTACGGGCTGACCAAGGGCCAATACTCGCCGACCAGCCGAGAGGGCACGCGCAGCCCCTCGACTCCTTATGGCTCGGTCGATCGCCCCGCCACGCCCTGCGCCTTCGCGCTCGGTTCGGGTGCGCGGTTCGTCGCGCGCGGGATCGACGTGCACAAGAATTTACCGAGCGTGCTGAAGGCGGCATATCGCCACCAAGGCGCGGCATTTGTCGAAATTTTTCAGAACTGTATCGTCTATAATGACGAAGTGTTCGCAGCCTTCACCGCGAAGGATCAGGCGCCGGGGCATCAGCTGTGGCTGGAACATGGCAAGCCGATGCTGTTCGCCGGCGGCACCAAGGGCCTGTCGATCGACCACAAGACGCTGACGCCGGTGGTGGTCGATGTGGCGGACGGCGACTGGCAGGCGGCGGGCGTGATCCTGCATGACGTCACCAACCGCACGGTCGCGCATATGCTGGTCGAGCTGCCCTTTGGCGAGTTTCCCATGGCGCTCGGCGTACTCTACGACGATCCGAAGCCAACCTTCGAGGCGGCGGTCGTCGCGCAGAATGAGAGCGCGGCCGCAGGCAAAACGGCTGACTTGCAGCGGTTGGTGGCGAAGGGCGAAACCTGGATGGTGGAGAAACAGCCGCACGAGGTTTGAGCGCGATCTGGCGGGCGAACGTACCGACACGAAAAGGGCGGGTCTGTGGTTATCAAGGCTTAGCGCCAACCGCCAACGGTCTCGCCTTCAAACGCGAAGTTGGTGGCAGCGCCGGGAACCGCACTAACCCTCTCTCATGGCTTTGCCTCTTCTCGGAAGGACATTAAACGCCGCGCATGACCTCGATCGTCTGGTTCCGCCGCGACCTGCGCCTCGCCGATCAGGCGGCGCTCGCCGCCGCCGCGGAAGGCCCTGTGATTCCCGTCTACGTGCTGGACGACGAGACGCCCAAGCACCGCAAGATGGGCGGCGCCTCGCGCTGGTGGCTCCATCATAGCCTGGCCAGCCTCGATCAGAGCCTCCAGGCCTTGGGCTCTAGGCTCATCCTGCGACGCGGGCGGTGCGACGAGCAGCTCGCCGCCATCGCGCAGGAGACTGGCGCCAGCCGCGTCCACGCCTTGCGCCATTACGAGCCCTGGTGGCGCAACGCCGAGCGGGCGGTCGCGCAGCGGATCGAGCTGGTGTGCCACGACGGCAATTATCTCGCCCCGCCGGGCAGCATCACCAGTGGTTCGGGCACACCGTACAAAATCTACACGCCCTTCTGGCGCGCACTCTCGGCGACCCTGCCCCCTGCGGCGCCACGCTCCGCGCCTAGGCGGCTGATCGCACCCGAACGCTGGCCGGCGAGCGACTCCCTCGGCGACTGGGGCCTGCTCCCAACCAAACCCAATTGGGCGACCGGCTTCGAAGCCGAATGGACGCCGGGCGAAGCAGGCGCTGCCGCGCGGCTCGATGCGTTCGCCACCCGCGCCGCGCGCTATGACGAGCGCCGGAACCTGCCCAGCATCGAAGGCACCTCGCGTCTATCACCGCATCTCCATTTCGGCGAAGTCTCTCCCGCGACGGCGTGGCACGCCGTGGAAGGAGCGGGAGGCTCGGTCGGCACGTTTCTCGGCGAGGTTGGCTGGCGCGACTATGCGCAGAACGTCATCCTACAAATTCCCGACTATGCCAGTCGCAACGCCAAGCCGCAGTTCGACAAGCTGACTTGGCGCGACGACAGCCGCGTCGCGGATGATCTGCAGGCTTGGCAGCAGGGGCGCACCGGCTATCCGATCGTCGACGCCGGGATGCGCCAGCTTTGGGCGAGCGGCTGGATGCACAATCGCGTGCGGATGATCGCTGCCTCGTTCCTCATCAAGCACCTGCTGATCGATTGGCGCGCCGGCGAGCAATGGTTCTGGGACACGTTGATCGACGCCGATTACGCCTCTAACGCGGTCAACTGGCAGTGGGTCGCGGGATCGGGGATCGACGCGAACATGTTCGTGCGGATCATGGCGCCGCTCAGCCAGTCCGAAAAGTTCGATGCTGCCGGCTATATCCGCCGCTGGGTGCCGGAGCTGAAGGGCGTCAGCGATGCCGCGATCCATGACCCTGACGAGGCCGGCGCGCGGCCGCGGGACTACCCGCGCAAGATCATCGGCCACAAGGCCGCGCGCGAACGGGCCCTGGCGGCGGCGGCGGCGATGAAGGCCTAGGTTCGCGCGGCGATCCAGCCGGGCAGGTCGCCGAGCCGATCGAGCTGGACAAAGCGCGGATGATCGCTGGGCGCGGGCGCGCGTTCATGACTCCAGACGATGGCGTGCGGAACGTATACACCCCAGGCACCGGCCGCGAGCGCGGGCAGCACATCGGACCGCATCGAGTCGCCCGCCATCAATGCACGTTCAGGCGGCGTGCCATATTTGGCGAACAACCGGCTGAATAATCCCGGTTCCTTCTCGCTGACAATCTCGACCCCGGTGAAATGCTCGCCCAAGCCAGACGCAGCGAGCTTGCTTTCCTGGTGAAGCAGATCGCCCTTCGTCACCAACACCAGCGGGGCGATGTCGCGAAGCGCCGCGATTGTCTCGGCGATGCCGTCGAGCAGTTCAATGGGATGAGCAAGCAGCGCGCGGCCGGCATCGATGATCCCGCGTACCTCGGCCGCTGTGAGCGCGTCACCACACAGATCGAGCGCGGTTTCGATCATCGAGAGGGTGAAGCTCTTCGCGCCATAGCCATAGAGCGCGAGGTTGCGTCGCTCGACCTCTGCGAGGCGTTCTAGCGCGACATGATGTTCGGCAAAGGGTGCCAGAAGTTGCGCGAGCGCGGCCTCGGTCGCCTCGAAATGGCGCATATTGTGCCACAGCGTATCATCGGCATCGAGGCAGATAAGGTCAATCATCATGCGCTCGGCTAGCAGGCGACACCGCCGGGTAGAAGTGCTTTCGCGAGGGGCGGCGGTGTTTTCGCGTGCGAGCAGACTTGGCAAGCGTCGCCCCCAAATCAGCCGTCGCCGGCGCTTCGCGCATTCGCTAAGCGACCGGCGATGCAACGAACGCCGATCTTCCTCATCCTCGCCGGGGCGACGGTGCTGGGGTTCGCCGGCACCGATTTGGTGCTGCCGGCCGTGCCGCTGCTGCCCCGTGCGATGGGGGGAAGCGTCGAGCAGGCACAATATGTGCTCGCAAGCTTCACCGGCGGCATGGCGGTGGGGTTGCTGTTGTTTGGCGCGCTTAGCGGACGCGCTTCCGAAAGGACGCTGATCACCGCCTCGCTCGCGGCCTATGCCTTGCTGTCGCTGCTGTGCGCGGCGAGCCCGTCGCTGCCGGTGCTGATCGCGCTTCGCTTCGGGCAGGGTGTCGCTTCGGCGGCGGCGGGGGTGTTCGCGCCGGGAATCGTGCGGCGGCTTTATGGGGCACAGGCGGTGACGGCGCTCGGTGCGATCGGCGCGATCGAGTCGCTTGCGCCCGCGCTGGCGCCGGTCGCGGGCTGGGCGCTTCTGGGGCTTGGCGGCTGGCGGGTGAGCTTTTGGGTGATCGCGGCGCTGGCGTTGCTGCTCGCCGCCGCCGCGAGCGGCTCGTCTGGATGGCCCCCGGCGCCGGCCGCGACCCGTGGCAGCTATGCGCGCCTGCTGGTTCAGCCAGCCTTCGCGCGGCAGGCGCTGGCGCACGCCGCGACGGTGGCCGCGCTGCTCGTGTTCGTGTTCGGCGCGCCAGTGGTGTTTACCCGGGTGCTTGGCGCAACGATCGGGGCGTTCATCGCGATGCAAATGGCGGGTGTCGCGCTATTCATCCTGGCGTCGCTCTTGGCAGGCCGGCTCGCGCGGTGGCTCGGGACCGGGCGGCTGATCGCGCTCGGCGCCGTGCTCGCGCTCGCCGGCGGGTTAGGGTTGCTTGGTTACGCGCTGGCGGGCGGACGTGACATCGTGGCGGTGAGCGCGATCTTCTTCTTGTTGAACCTCGGGCTCGGCCTGCGCGGGCCGGCTGGGTTTAACGCCGCGCTGATCGCCGCGAAGGGAGACGAGGCGCGGGGGGCGGCGCTGATCGTGGTGGCGATGCTCGCGCTGCCGGCGGCGGGGACGGCGCTGGTCGCGCCCTTCATTTTACATGGCCTGCTTCCGATCGCGGGTGCGACCGCGCTGCTGGCGACGATCGCCGCCGCCGCGACCTTCACGGGGCCCAAGTAACGCCTCACGACTTGCGCCCGCGCCGCCAATGGCGCATGGCGCGCCACGTCGGGGAGTAGCGCAGCCTGGTAGCGCATCTGCTTTGGGAGCAGAGGGTCGCAGGTTCGAATCCTGTCTCCCCGACCAAAACCTCGTCCTTGCCCGCGCGTGGCGTGCTGCCTCAGGCCCGGCGCGGCATCTTGAAGGGCAGCATCCACTGCACCGCCGGGGCGCAGAAGCGCGGCATCGACAGGCTCTCATGCACCGCGCAAGCATCTTCGCCATACAGCCGGGTGCGGAGTTGCGAGCGGGCGTAGAAGGGGGCGTCGACCCACGTGCGCTCTACCTGCGGCCACGCGTCGGCATCGGCGCGGGTGAGGCGTTCGAGCTGCCAGAAGCTGCGCGGCAACGTTCGACGCGGGGGCAGGGGCATGTCCTCCCAGCGACCTTGGCGGTCCATCCGCAGCGCGAGCTCGAACGGCTCGCCGCCAGCGCGCGTGCCTTCGTAGAGCACCGCGACATCACGCCGCAGATGCGCGCGCGACCAGTGCCAGTCGCGAAAGCCCGCCTCGAGCGGTTCCTCGCCGAAATTCGAGTCGAGATAGCCGCTCCCGCGCCAGCTGAGTGTGGGGTGCGCGAGCGCCACCTGCACCCGCGCGCGCGGCGCGATCGGGTGCCAACGGTGCCGACCGGCGGGATCGAGGTGAAAGCCCGTCTCGCCCACCCATTCGGGGCGCACGCACACCACGCCCTGGATCGGTAGCGGCACCGGCGCGCATGTCTCGTCGATGTGGATGACGAGCGCGTCCCCGTCCCAGCGCAGGCTGCTCGGGCCGATGCTGAGGTGGCGCGCATCGCGTCGCAGCGCGCCCGCGCCGCGCTCGGTCATCGCCCAGCTATTGGCATAGGGGCCAGTCAGGACGACGTTGAGCGCGCAGTGATCCTCAGGCGCGGGGCGGCCGCTCGCCTTGTAATACGGCGAGAAGACGCTGCCGATGAAGGCGATGATGGTCAGCCCGAAGCGGCCGTCGTCGCTTGTCGCGTCGAGATACCACCAGGCATAGCCACCGGGTGCAACCGCGCCGTCGAAGCGCGGTCCGCAAGCAGGGTAGCGCAGGCTAGCCGGCCGCTCAGCGCCGCCATCGGCACGCCCGGCCCCGGATGGGTCGCGCCCCCCGCGAGATAGAGCCCCGGGATAGGCGTGCGTGCCCCCGGGCGGCGGAAGGCTGCCGCCGATCCGTGCGAGGCCCGTCCATAAAGGGCCCCACCCGTCGAGGGGAACAGCGTCTCGAACCCCTCCGGCGTAGTGAGCACGGTCGCCTCGGGCGGCAAGTCCAGGTTCAGCCCCGACCGTGCGAGGCAGGCGATCATTCGCGCTTGGCATTGCTCGATCTCCCATGGGCTGAGCGCGCGGGCATCGCCGCGCGCCGGGGCATTGACCAGGATTTGCAGGCGTTCCGGCCCACCGGGCGCGGCACCGCCGTCGCTCGCACGGTCGGCGGCGCAGATATAGATGGTGGGGTCGGCGGGAACCTGCCCGGCGCCAAGCGCACGGAATTCCGCGGCATAATCGCCCGAGAAAAACACGTTGTGATGGGCGAGCGGGAAGCCGACGGTGGTGCTGTGAGTCGTCCAAACCATCGCCGACAGTGAGCGGAGGGGCGCCGGCATCGCGGGTGCTGCCTGGGTGACGCCCGGGCCAAACCGGCCAGCGGCGAGCGCGGCGGGATCGGCGTTGCACACGATCCGTCGCGCCGATAGCCGCTCGCCGCTTGCCAGCACCACCCCCGCCACGCCTTGGCCATCGACGACGATCTCGCGCACGGGCGCGTCATAGCGCAGCACCGCGCCGTGCCGCTCGGCAAGTCCCGCGAGCGCGCGGGCGAGCGCCACCATGCCGCCGTCGATCAGCCACACCCCACTCGCTTCGACATGCGCGATCAGCAGCAGCGTCGCGGGTGCCTGCCAAGGATCGGCGCCGCAATAGGTGGCATAGCGCCCGAACAGCTGCCGCAGCCGCGGATCGGAGAAATAGTCGCCCAGCGCGCGCCACATCGATTGGAACGGCCGGCGGGAAAAAAGATCCGCGGCGTTGGCGCGGAGCATCGCCCAGGCCAGTCCGACCTGGCTGGGCTGCTCGGCCCAGATGAAGGGCTGTTCGAGCGCGGTGTAGAGCCGTTCCGCCTCGCGGCAGAAGCCGGCATAGCCGCGCGCGGCGGCGGCACCCGCGAACGCGCCAATCGCCGCCTCGCTCTGGGCGCGATCGGCGAACAGATCGAGCCGATCGTCTCCCCAGGCGTGGCGGGCGAGGACGGTCGCGGGGCGGAGTCGCACCGCATCGTCCAGCCGCGCGCCGCACGCATCGAAAATCGCCTCGAACACCGGGCGCATCGTGAACACCGTCGGCCCGCCATCGACTTGCGCGTCGCCACAGCGCAGCTGCCGCATCTTGCCGCCAGGGCCGGACGCCGCCTCCAGCAAGGTCACGCGCATCCCCTGCGCCGCGAGCAAGGCCGCGGCGCTCAGACCGCCGACCCCGGCGCCGATCACGATCACATCGTCGTGCTCGCTGGCCACGCTTTGCTCCTCGACCGATTGACGCCCGGGAAGCGCGCGTCCAGTCTGGTGGACATCATGCGACTGTCCAACAGTAAAGACAATAGCATCGCGCGCTGGGTCGGCTGGCGTAACAAGCTGCTCGCCGACCCCAGCGTGCAACGCGCGATGCTGCGCGTGCCCGGCTTGCGCTGGCTGGTGCAGGCGAAGGCGCGGACGATGTTCGATCGCGTCGCGGGCTTCACTTACTCGCAGATTCTGGCGGCGGCGATCGAGCTTGATCTGTTCGAGCGGCTGCGGGCCGCTCCAGCGAGCGCCGACTCGCTCGCCGCCGAATGGGGCATGGCGCCGGCCGCCGCCGAGCGCCTGTTGCGCGCGCTTGGCGCACTCAATCTGGTCGAACCGTTATGGGACGGTTGGGCACTCGCTCCGGATGGCGCCGCGCTGCTTGGCAATCCCGGGATCACCGCGATGATCGCCCACCACCGGCTGCTTTATGCCGATCTCGCCGATCCGGTCGCGCTGCTGCGGCGCGGGGGTGGGGGCGGGGCCTTGCAGGGCTTTTGGCATTACGCGCGTGATGCTGGCGCGGGGCCGGAAGGGGCGGTGAGCGATTATTCAAGGCTGATGGCCGCCTCGCAGCCATTGGTGGCCGAGCTTGTGATCCGCGCGTATCACTTCGGGCGTCACCGGGCGATGCTTGATGTTGGCGGCGGGGAAGGGGCGTTTGCCGCTTCGGTCGCGGGCGCGGTGCCCGGGCTGCGCATCGGGCTGTTCGATCTGCCCGAGGTTGGCAAGCGTGCCGCCGCCCGGCTGGCCGCAGCGGGCCTCGCTGAGCGCGTGCGGGTACATGGGGGCTCATTCCTCGCCGATCCGCTGCCCACGGGCTATGACCTGATCACGCTGGTGCGCGTGTTGCACGATCATGACGACACGCCCGCGCTCACGCTGCTGCGGGCCATCCGCGCCGCGCTTCCGCCCACCGGCCGGTTGGTGATCGCCGAACCGATGGCGGCCGCGCGGGGCGCCAAGCGCATGGGGGACGCTTATTTCGGGCTCTATCTGTGGGCGATGGGGTCGGGAAGACCGCGCCGTCCCGATGAAATTGGCGGATTGCTGAAGGCAGCGGGCTTCGCCGGCTGGCGGGCGCGCGACACCGCGCTGCCACTCAACGCGCAGCTGATAATTGCGCGCGCCGAATGAAATATGTCCAACTATATTGACAGTACGAGCGGTGTCGTTAGATTGACATGACTGAAGCAGCGTTCCCGCCCGGTACTTGGCGGCGAAGGAGCGATCATGCATTCGCTAGCCGTCATTCTTGCAGCCCCTCAACGCATCGAGCTACGGCCTTTGCCGCTGGCGCCGATCGCCGAGACCGATGTGCTGGTCGAAATCGCCTGGAGCGGAATCAGCACCGGCACCGAGAAGCTGTTGTGGTCTGGCGCGATGCCGCCTTTCCCCGGCATGGGCTACCCCCTCGTTCCCGGTTACGAATCTGTTGGCCAGATCGTCGAGGCGGGCGCGCGCGTGCGGGCCCGGGTGGGCGAATGGGTCTTCGTCCCCGGCGCCAATTGCTTCGAGGGCGCGCATGCGCTTTTCGGCGGTTCAGCCGAACGAGTGGTGCTGCCCTCGCCCCGCGCGCTGCGGATCGATCCCGCGATCGGCGAGCGGGGCGTGCTGCTCGCGCTCGCCGCCACCGCGCATCATGCGATTGCTGGCGGCCTCACGCCCGAGCTGATCATCGGCCACGGCATTCTCGGCCGGCTGATCGCACGGCTCACGATCGCGCTCGGCGCGCCGCCGCCGATGGTTTGGGAAACCAATCCGCAGCGCCGCGCAGGCGCCATGGGTTATGCGGTGATCGCGCCCGAACTCGACGGCCGGCACGATTATCGCACGATTTGCGATGCGAGCGGCGCGGGTGCGCAGCTCGATAGCTGGATCGCCCGCCTCGCGCGCGGCGGCGAGATCGTGCTCGCGGGCTTCTACGACAAGCTGGGCTTCGCTTATCCGGGCGCCTTCATGCGTGAGGCACGGCTGCGGATCGCGGCCGAATTCACCCGCGAGGATAGTCGCGCGGTGATCGCGCTGGTCGAGGCGGGCGCGCTCAGCCTCGACGGCTTGGTCAGTCACGTCCGCCCCGTAAGCGAGGCGCCGCAGGCTTATGCCGCCGCCTTTGAAGACCCGAGTTGCGTGAAAATGGTGCTTGATTGGAGGGCCGCCAAATGATGCTCGATGTAGGAGCCTTGCGTCACGAGGCTGGCCAGGAGCCCGAACCGGTGCCGACTGGCCCGGTCACCAAGGAAACGCAGATCATCGCCATTTATGGCAAGGGCGGCTCGGGCAAGTCGTTCGCGCTGGCCAACCTCAGCTACATGATGGCGCAGCAGGGCAAGCGCGTGTTGCTGATCGGTTGCGACCCCAAGAGCGACACGACCAGCCTGCTCTTTGGTGGCAAAGCGACACCTACGATCATCGAAACCAGCTCCAAGAGGAAGCTCGCCGGCGAGGAGCTGCGGATCGAGGATGTCTGCTTCCAGCGCGACGGCGTGTTCGCGATGGAGTTGGGCGGGCCGGAAGTCGGCCGCGGTTGCGGCGGGCGCGGCATCATCCACGGCTTCGAGACGCTGGAGAAATTGGGCTTCCATGAATGGGGGTTCGATTACGTCCTGCTCGATTTCCTGGGCGACGTGGTTTGTGGCGGCTTCGGCCTGCCGATCGCGCGCGACATGTGCCAGAAAGTGATCGTCGTCGGCTCGAACGATCTGCAGTCGCTCTATGTCGCCAACAATGTCTGCAAGGCGGTGGAATATTTCCGCAAGCTGGGCGGCAATGTCGGCGTCGCGGGCATCCTGATCAACAAGGATGACGGTACCGGCGAGGCACACGCCTTCGCCGAGGCCGCCGGCATTCCGGTGCTCGCCGCGATCCCGGCGCATGAGGATATTCGGCGCAAATCGGCCAATTACCAGATCATCGGCAAGCCGGGCGGCGAGTGGGCGCCGCTGTTCGAGCAGCTCGCGATCAACGTTGCCGCCGCGCCCCCGGTGCGCCCGACGCCGCTGGAAGGCGACGCTTTGCTCGGCCTGTTCAAGCCCGAGGATACCGGCGGCAATGTTACGCTGATCCCCGCGAGCCAGGCCGACATGCGCGGCGCCGATTATGTTCCCAAGCCCAGCCTCGAGGTGATCTATGACACCGTCTGAGGCCAAATCCCAACAAGGGGGAGAAGGTGCCCCCCGCAGCGCCGATCGCCTGACGCTCGCCCCATCCGCAGAGGGTGGTTGCGCTTCCAAGGACACTTTGCGTGCCGCCGCGATCGACGCCGGCAAGGCGGGCGTGCTCGATCGCTATGCGGCGGATTATCCGCAAGGGCCGCACGATCAGCCGCAATCGATGTGCCCGGCGTTCGGCTCGCTGCGCGTGGGCCTCAGGATGCGGCGCACCGCGAGCATCCTCTCGGGCTCCGCCTGCTGCGTCTATGGGTTGACGTTCACGAGCCATTTCTACGGCGCGCGACGCACGGTCGGCTATGTGCCGTTCAATTCGGAGACGCTCGTCACCGGCAAGCTGTTCGAGGACATCAAGGAGGCGGTCGAGCAGACCGCCGACCCCGCGCTGTACGACGCGATCGTGGTGACGAACCTGTGCGTTCCCACCGCTTCGGGCGTGCCGCTGCAATTGCTGCCCAAGGCGATCAACGGCGTGCGGATCATCGGCATCGACGTGCCCGGATTCGGGGTGCCGACCCATGCCGAGGCGAAGGATGTGCTGGCGGGCGCGATGCTCGCTTATGCGGCGAACGAGGCCGAAGCCGGCCCGGTCGCCGCGCCCAAGGAACGATCGGACCGGCCGACGGTGACTCTCCTGGGGGAGATGTTCCCGGCCGACCCACCGGGTATCGGCTTGATGCTGGAACCCCTGGGCCTCGCGGCCGGCCCGGTCGTCCCGACACGCGAGTGGCGCGAGTTGTACGCGGCGCTCGAGGGCGGCGTCGTCGCGGCGATCCATCCCTTCTACACCGCGAGCATCCGCGTGTTCGAAGGCGCGGGGCGGCGCATCGTCGGATCGGCGCCGGTCGGGCGCGATGGCACGGCGGCATGGCTCGATGCGATCGGCGCCGCCTATGGCGTAGCCCAGGCCAAGGTCGATGCTGCGAAAAACCGCTTCCTGCCTGCGATCGCCGGTGCGCTGGCCGCGCGGCCGGTGGCGGGGCGGATCACCGTCTCGGGCTATGAGGGCAGCGAACTGCTCGTCGCGCGGCTGCTGATCGAAAGCGGCGCCGAAGTGCCCTATGTCGGCACCGCCTGCCCGCGCACACCGTGGAGCGAAGCCGATCGCGAATGGCTCGAGGCGCATGGGGCGCGGGTGCAGTATCGCGCAAGCCTGGAGCAGGATATCGCCGCGGTCGAGGAATTCGGCCCCGATCTCGCCATCGGCACCACGCCCGTGGTGCAGCACGCCAAGAGCAAGGGTATCCCCGCGCTCTATTTCACCAACCTCATCTCGGCGCGCCCGTTGATGGGGCCGGCTGGGGCGGGAAGCCTGGCGCTCGTGGTGAACGCAGCGATGGCGAACCAGGCGCGCTTCGATGCCATGCGCGATTTCTTCGAGGGCGTTGGCCGCGCCGACACCGCCGGGCTGTGGCAGGGCACGCCGGTGCTCCATCCCGAATTCAAGGCCAAGTTCGCCGCCAAGCGGATCGCCGCGGCCAAGGCGCAGGAGGCGGTCGGTGTTTAACGCGATCGCCCTTCCGACCCACGGGGAGTACGGCCCATGCTGATCCTCGATCACGATCGCGCCGGCGGCTATTGGGGCGCGGTTTACGCCTTTACCGCCATCAAGGGCCTACAGGTGATCATCGACGGTCCGGTGGGGTGTGAGAATCTGCCCGTCACCTCGGTGCTGCATTACACCGACGCCTTGCCGCCGCATGAGCTGCCGATCACCGTCACCGGCCTGTCCGAACAGGAGCTGGGGCGCGACGGCACCGAGGGCGCGATGCGCCGCGCTTGGAAGAGCCTCGACCCCGATCTGCCCGCGGTGGTGGTGACCGGCTCGATCGCCGAGATGATCGGTGGCGGGGTGACGCCAGAGGGCACCAACATCCAGCGCTTCCTGCCACGCACGATCGACGAGGATCAGTGGCAATCGGCCGACCGCGCGCTCAGCTGGCTGTGGACCCAGTTCGGGCCGAAGGCCGTGCCGCCGGTGCGCCGCAAGCCAGGCGCTAAGCCTCGCGTCAACATCATCGGCGCGATCTATGGCAGCTTCAACCAGCCAAGCGACATGGCTGAAATCCGTCGCCTGATCGAGGGCATCGGCGCCGAGGTGAACCTGGTGTTCCCAATGGGCGCGCACCTCGCCGACATCCGCCAGCTGGCTGATGCAGAGGCGAATGTGTGCCTCTACCGCGAATTCGGGCGGGCCTTGTGCGAGGTGCTGGAGCGGCCCTATCTCCAGGCGCCGATCGGGCTCAACTCGACCACGGCTTTCCTGCGCACGCTCGGCGAGCTGCTCGGACTCGATCCCGAACCCTTCATCGAGCGCGAGAAGCACACCACGATCAAACCGCTATGGGATTTGTGGCGCTCGGTGACGCAGGATTTCTTCGGCACTGCGAGCTTCGGCATCGTCGCGACCGAAACTTACGCGCGAGGAGTGCGGGGATTTCTGGAGGACGATCTTGGCCTGCCGTGCCACTTCGCCTTCCAGCGCTCGGCGGGGGTGAAGCCTGATAACGCCGCGGTACGCGCCGCGATCAAGGCCAATCCGCCGCTGGTACTGTTCGGTTCGTATAACGAACGCATGTATCTGGCCGAAGCGGGGGGCCGCGGAATCTACGTCCCCGCGAGCTTCCCGGGCGCGATCATCCGCCGCCACACCGGCACACCGTTCATGGGCTATGCCGGCGCGACCTACCTGGTGCAGGAGGTGTGCAACGCGCTGTTCGACGCGCTGTTCAACATCCTGCCGCTCGCCACCCAGCTCGACGCTGTCGAGGCGACGCCGGCGCGCGAGGCACCGATCGCGTGGGACGATGCCGCCAAGGCCGCGCTCGACGCCCGGATCGAGGCGGAGCCGGTGCTGGTCCGCATCTCTGCCGCCAAACGCCTGCGCGACGCCGCCGAGGCCGCCGCGCGGCGCGCCGGGGAAAGCCGCGTCTCACCGCAGCGGCTCGACGCGCTACTCGCCGAGGCGGTGCCATGAGCCGCCGCACGCCATTCGCCGCTTCGCGCGGCACCACCATCCTCCGGGGCGCTTCCCCCGGCGGATCCGTCGGGGGACGCGAGCCGCGCGCCCCAACTCGCCGGCACGACTCAGAAGGAAGGAGCTTTTATGACTGACGATCGCATGGGGCCGGGGACCTATATGACCCCGGACGAGGCCAAGGAGTTCCACAAACTCTTTGTCACCTCGACCGCGTTTTTCGTGTTCGTTGCGTGCGTTGCCCATTTCCTGGTGTGGGAATGGCGCCCCTGGTTCCCGGGCACCGCGCCGTACAAGGCCGGCCTGACCGCGACCGCGCCGCTCCACGTCACTGGCAAAGCCTGAGGAGGAACGATCATGTGGAGAATGTGGGTCACTTTTGATGGCCGCCGCATCCTGACGGTGCTGGCGATCTTCCTGTTTTCGCTTGCGATTCTCATCCATTTCATCTTGCTTAGCACCAATCGCTACAACTGGCTCGATGGGCCGCACACCGAGGCGGCAGTCGCCGCCCCGGCGGCTGCTGCTCCGCCCGCGCAGTAAAGCAAGACCGGCTGAGTATCGTGTCGCGGGCGTAGCGCGGCAACGCGGGCGAGGGTGGTGGCGCGTGTGCCTCGCGCACCCGGCGGCCACCCCTTCGCCCCACCGTCCACCGCGTGACGCCACAACCTCCTGCCGCCCCCTGGGCGTGCGGGTGAGGGAGCTTGATCCATGGCACTGTTGAGTTATGAACGGAAGTACCGAGTAAGGGGCGGCACGCTCGTCGGCGGCGATCTGTTCGATTACTGGATCGGGCCCTTTTATGTCGGTTTCTTCGGCATCACCACGATCCTGTTCGCTGGCATCGGCACCGCGCTGATCCTGTACGGCGCGAGCCAAGGCCCGACCTGGAACCCCTGGCTAATCTCGATCGCGCCGCCCGACCTGAAATATGGCCTGGGCCTGGCCCCGCTGCTCCATGGTGGTCTGTGGCAGATCATTACGATCTGCGCGATCGGTGCCTTTTGTTCCTGGGCGCTGCGCGAGGTGGAAATCTGTCGCAAATTGGGCATGGGCTATCATGTCCCGGTCGCCTTTGGCTTCGCGATCTTCGCCTATGTGACGCTGGTTGTCTTCCGCCCGTTCCTGATGGGCGCGTGGCACTGGGGCTTCCCCTACGGCATCTGGAGCCATTTGGATTGGGTGTCGAACACCGGCTACCAATATCTGCACTTTCACTACAACCCGGCGCATATGCTGGCGGTGAGCTTCTTCTTCACCACCACTTTCGCCCTCGCGCTGCACGGGGCGCTGGTGCTGTCGGCGGTCAACCCGCTGCCCGGCGACGAAGTGAAGTCGCCCGAATATGAAGACGCGTTCTTCCGCGACACCATCGGCTATTCGATCGGCACCCTCGGCATTCACCGGCTGGGGCTATTGCTGGCGCTGAACGCCGGGTTCTGGAGCGCGGTGTGCATCATCATCTCCGGCCCCGTGTGGACACGCGGTTGGCCCGAATGGTGGACCTGGTGGCTCAATCTGCCGATCTGGCACTGAGGGGGAGGGAGCGATGGCGACCTATCAGAATATCTTCACCCAAGTGCAGATCCGCGGGCCGGCCGAATATGGCCCGCCGGCCCTGGACGGCAGCGATCCGCGGATCGGCAAGCCCTTCTACAATCACTGGATCGGCAAGCTCGGCAACGCGCAGATCGGCCCGATCTTCCTCGGTTATCTCGGCTCGATCGCGCTCGTCTTCGGCACGCTCGCCTTCGTGATCATCGGGCTCAACATGTGGGCGAGCGTCAACTGGAACCCGATCCAGTTCGTCCGCCAGCTCTTCTGGCTCGCGCTGGAACCACCGCCGCCGCAATATGGCTTGCGCGTATTGCCGCCGCTACAGGAAGGCGGCTGGTGGCTGATCGCCGGCTTCTTCCTGACGACCTCGATCATCCTGTGGTGGGTACGCACTTATCTCCGCGCCCGGGCGCTGAAGATGGGCACGCACGTCGCCTGGGCGTTCGCAAGCGCGATCTGGCTGTACCTGGTGCTGGGCTTCATCCGCCCGATCCTGATGGGCAGCTGGTCGGAGGCGGTGCCGTTCGGGATTTTCCCGCACCTCGATTGGACCGCGGCTTTCTCGATCCGCTACGGGAATTTGTTCTACAATCCCTTCCACGCGCTCTCGATCGTGTTCCTCTACGGCTCGACGCTGCTCTTCGCGATGCATGGCGCGACGATCCTAGCGGTCGGCCGCTATGGCGGTGAGCGCGAGATCGAGCAGATCGTCGATCGCGGCACCGCGACCGAACGCGCCGCCTTGTTCTGGCGTTGGACGATGGGCTTCAACGCGACGATGGAATCGATCCACCGTTGGGCGTGGTGGTTCGCGGTGCTGACGACGCTGACCGGCGGGATCGGCATCCTCATCACCGGTACGCTGGTCGACAACTGGTTCCTTTGGGCCCAGCAACACGGCTATGCTCCGGCCTATCCAAGTACGGGCGTGATCGATCCAGCCACTTTGCCGGGAGCCCCGAAATGAGCGTTGCTCGCTATCTTGTCCCGCTCACCGTCGGCGCGCTGTCGCTGGCCTTGAGCGGCTGCGAATTCGGCCCCAAACTTGTCTCGCAGAACGGCTATCGCGGCACCGGGCTCGATCAGGTGACGACGGTCAAGCGCCGCGCGCCGCAGCCTGTGCCGCCGCCGCCCTATGAGCTGCCGCCCGCGGACGGCCAGCGCGCGAGCGAGGTCTATCAGAATGTGAAGGTGCTCGGGAACATCTCGGCCGAGCGGTTCAACTATCTGATGCTCGCGATCAACACCTGGGTCGCGCCGCAGGAAGGCGCCGATCCCAACAATGTCGGCTGCAACTACTGCCACAACCCCAATAATCTCGCCTCCGACGAGAAATACACCAAGATCGTCGCGCGGCGCATGATCCAGATGACGCAGGCGATCAATTCCAAGTGGTCCGCCCACGTCAAGCAGACGGGCGTCACCTGCTATACCTGCCACCGTGGCAATGCCGTGCCGCGCTATGTCTGGTCGATGGCCGACGCGGCGGGCGCCCAGCCGGCGAGCACGCGGCTGATGGGATATAAGCACGGCCAGGACACGCCGGCGGCGACGCCCGCTTATGCCTCGTTGCCTTATGATCCCTTCACGCCCTATCTGCGCGGCGCGAGCAACATCCGCGTCCAGGGGCGCCAGCCGCTGCCCAGTGATACGTCACACGCCTCGATCGCGCGAACCGAGCTGACCTATGGCCTGATGATGCATATGTCCTCGGCGCTCGGCGTCAACTGCACCTTCTGTCACAACAGCCGGGCCTGGTCGGACTGGTCGCAAAGCAGCCCCCAGCGCGTGACCGCCTGGTACGGCATCCGCATGGCGCGCGACGTGAACAACGAGTATATCAGCTCGCTCACCAGCGTCTTCCCGGACTATCGCAAGGGGCCGCATGGCGACGTCTACAAGGCCAATTGCCAGACCTGCCACCAGGGGCTCAACAAGCCGCTTGGCGGGGTAAGCATGTTGAAGAACTATCCGGACCTTGGCCCTCCGGCCGCCGCGCCGGTGGTCGCGCAAACCACGCCCGAGGCGCCGCCGCTCAAGACGGTGGGGGAGGCCGCGCAAGGCCAACCCGCCGGCACCGCCGCGACCCACGCGACGCGGTGAGGTGAGGGCGCCAGCCAGGTTCGTTCGTTCGGGCGCGTCGCGATGAGCGACGCGCCCGTTGCGTTCGAGCCGCCTGCCCGGCTGACGCTCGCCCTGCGCAGTCATCCCTTACGTGCCTCGCTTTCGGCCGAGATGCACGTTCGCCGGCTGCCGCGCTTCGCCTCGCCGGCGCGCGCGGTGCAGATCGTTACCTTGCTCGGCGAGACGGGCGAGGCGAGTTGGCGGCACGTCTGCGAACTGGCGGCGCGCGGCGGACTGACCATCGCCGAGCGTGCGAAATATGCCGTCGTCCCGCTCGACGACATGACCTTGGTATGGGAGCGGCACACCGAATTCGCGAGCTACACCCTGCTGCGCGAAGGCAGCTTCGACGTGCCCTTCGATCCCGGCATCTTCGATCCGGTCGGCGCCGAGGTGCTGGCCGGCATTCCAGGCGAAGTGATCCGCGCGACCCAAATCGCGATCGCGCCACGCGACAGGCCGCCACCCGCACAGGCGGTGCTCGACCGCTGGTTCGATCCCGGCGCGCTGGTGGTGTGTGACGTGGCCGGCGGTAAGGCGCGGCTGCTGTCGGACTTCAAGCTCCACGCCGATGGCTATGGCCGGCTGTTGATCCTTGATCAGGGGCTGGAGGGCGACGAGCCCTCGCAGCTTGTCACCCGCGTCCAGGAACTCGGCAATTACCGCAATATGGCGCTGCTCGGCCTGCCGCTCGCGCAGGCGACGACGCCCGAGGTCACCAAGCTCGAACACCGGCTCGCGGTGCTCACGCATGACGTGTCCGAACGGCGCAGCGAGGATGATGCGCTGCTCGACGAGCTGACCTTCCTTTCCGCCGAACTCGCCCGACTGGCGGCGGCGACGCGCTACCGGATGAGCGCGACCAAGGCTTATGCGCAATTGTCGCTCGAACGGCTTCACGCGCTCGACGTCGCCCCCGTGCCCGGCCACCAGACGCTGAGCGACTTCACCGAGCGCCGCCTGACGCCGGCGGTTCGCACCTGTGACAGCTTCTCCAACCGGATCGAGGATCTGCAGCGGCGGGCCGGCTGGACAAGTTCGCTGCTGCGCACCCGTATCGACATCGCGCTCGCCAAACAGAACCGCGATCTGCTGGGCTCGATGGACCGCCGCACCAAGCTGCAATTACGCTTGCAGCAGACGGTGGAAGGCCTCTCGGTGGTGGCGATCAGCTATTACGCGGTCGCGCTGCTCGCCTATCCGATCAAGGCTCTGCCGGGCATCAATCACGAGCTGGCGATCGCGGTGTCGGTACCGGCCGTATTGCTGACAGTTGCCGCCCTGGTGGGCCGAATGCGGCGGCACCTGAGCGAATAGCGCCGCCCCGCTTATGCTGACTGCCGGCAAGCTTCGTGCTGGCGAGGGTGCCCGAAATTTGCTAGTCTTTTGCGCTTGATCCGGCGTGGGTACAGCGTTTCTTTGCGATTGCGCCACCGTTTAATCCTATCAATTGTCAAGGACAGGCAGGGATTTAGCCGGTAACCAATGGCTGATGTCGACCATGCCCAAGAGCAAGGGGTGAGCCCCTTGCAAAACCATCGCCAGGCAAGCGCCCCGGCGTCGCGTGGCATGGCGGAGGCACCGCTGGTTTTCCTGCGCGAAGGCGGCGCGATGGGCGCGTTGATCCGCGCGCATGATTGGGCGGCGACCCCGCTCGGGCGGCCCGAGCAATGGCCGCAAAGCTTGCGCACGGCGGTGCGGCTGATGCTCAGCACCAACCACCCGATGTTCATCTTCTGGGGTGAGCACAGCATCTGCCTATACAATGACGGTTACAGCGCCTCGCTGGGGCCGGAGAAGCATCCGGCGATCCTCGGGCGGCCGGGCGTCGTGGCCTGGCCCGAAATCTGGCAGCTGATCGGTCCGCAGATCGAGTTGGTGATGGCCGGCCGCGGCGCTACCTGGCACCGCGATCATCTGGTGCCGATCGTGCGACACGGCGCGCTGGACGAAGCCTATTGGACCTATAGCTACAGCCCGATCGACGATGAAACCGCCGAAAACGGTGTCGGCGGGGTGATGGTGATCTGCACCGAGACCACCGATCGCGTGCTCGCCGATCGCCGCCACCAATTCCTGGCCGAACTGTCGGACAGACTGCGTGCGCTGCTCGAGCCCGCGCAGGTTTTGGCGGCGGCCGCCGAGGCGTTGGGAACCCATCTGGACGCAAGCAGCGTCGGCTATGCCGAGGTCGATGCGACCGGCCTTACCGCGACGGTTGAGCGCGACTGGGTGGGGCTGGGCGGCGCGGCGGTGGTGGGCACGCACCGCCTGGACGATTTCGGCTCCGCCTTGATGCAGGAATTGCGGCGCGGCAACCCGATCATGGTGAGTGACGTCGCGCGCGATGCTCGCCTGCCGCCTGCGACGCTTCCCGCTTATGCCGCGCTCGGCGTTGGCGCGATGATCCTCGCACCGCTCGTTCAGGAAGAGCGGCTGCGCGGTATCCTGTTCGTCCACCATGCGCGCCCCCGCCTTTGGCGCCCTAGCGACGAACAGCTTGTGGTCGAAGTCGCCGCGCGCACTGCCGCCGCTCTCGCCAGCGCGCGTGCGCACCGTGCGCAGGTCGAGAATGAGCGGATGCTGCGCGCTATCGGCGACAGTTCCGGCCAGCTGATCTTCGCCAAGGACCGCGCGGGCCGGCTGCTTTACGCCAATGCCGCCACGCTCGCGGTGATCGGCCAGCCGATCGAGACGGTGCTTGGGCGTACCGATCTCGAATGGCATGGCGGCGACGAAGCGCGCGAGATCGTGGAGAATGATCGCCGGGTGCTGACCACCGGCGAGTCGCTCCGGGTCGAGGAACGCTTCACCACACCCGACGGCGCCGAACGCTTGTACGAGGGCATCAAGGCGCCGATGCGCGACGAGACCGGCGCGATCGTCGGCGTCGTCGGCGTGGCGAGCGACGTGACCGAACGCAACCGCCAGCAGCGCCATTTGCGGCTGATGGTCGATGAGCTCAACCACCGGGTGAAGAACACGCTCGCGATCGTTCAGAGCATCGCCCATCAGACCTTCCGCCACCTCGATCTGCCCACCGAGGCTCGGCGCGCCTTCGAGGAGCGACTGGCGGCGCTCGCCAACGCGCACTCGCTGTTGACGCGGGAAAGCTGGGAATCGGCCGAGCTGGCCGATGTCGCGACCGAAGCCTGCGCCGCCTATATGGGGCGCGACGGGCGGGTGCTGATCGAAGGACCAAGTCTGCGCATCACCCCCAAAACGGCCGTCACCATAGCGATGGCGCTGCATGAACTGTCGACCAACGCGGCCAAATATGGTGCCTTGTCGAACGAAGAGGGGCGGGTACGGCTCAGCTGGACGCTCGCCGGGCGGAGCGGCCCCAGGCTCCATCTGCGCTGGGAGGAACGCGGCGGGCCGGCGGTCGCGCGACCGACCCGGCGGGGGTTTGGCTCACGCATGATCGAACAGGCGCTCGCCGCCGAGCTACAGGGCGAGGTCCGCATGGCCTTCCTCCCCCAAGGCCTGGTGTGCGAGATCGACGCGCCTATCCCCGAAAAACCGGTGCGCTAACGTCTCGCGATCGTACCCGTCCCGCGCAAAGGGGGTAGGAGCGCAGCGCAGCTTTTGGCAAGCAAAGCATTTCTAGCCGTGCCATTCCGGCCGGTACCCGCTTAGCAGCCTGGCCCATGCACGATCTCGCCATTTTCTACGAACATCCCGCCTGGTTCACCCCGCTCTTCGCCGCGCTCGATGCGCGGGGGGTGGATTATGTCCGCATCGGGATCGACGGCCATCGGTTCGATCCCGCCGGCTCGCTGCCGCCGGCGCGGGTGGTGCTCAGCCGGCTCGCCATGTCGAGCTTCCTGCGCTCGCCCGATCACGCCATCTACTACAGCCACGCGCTGTTCGCCCATTGGCGGGCCAAGGGCGCGCGGGTGATCAATGGCGCCGATGCGCTCGCGGTCGATTCGAACAAGGCGCGGCAATTGGCGTTGATGGCGGCGCTGGGGCTGGCGGTGCCGGCGACGCGCGTCGTCCACCGCCCGATCGATACCGTGCCCGCCGCCGCGGAGCTGCGCTTCCCGATCGTCGTGAAGGCCAATGTCGGTGGGTCGGGCGCGGGGATCATGCGCTATGATAGCGCCGAGGAGCTGGCCGCGGCGGTCGCCGAGAATTTCCTGCCCAAGAGCATCGACGGCGTGCTGCTGGTGCAGGAATATGTCCCCGCCGAGCACGGCCGCATCACTCGGATCGAAACGCTCGCCGGCAAATATCTCTACGCGCTGGATATTTCCGGCGGTGGCGGGTTCGATCTTTGCCCGGCGGATGCCTGTCTCGCCGATGGCAAGCCGATCGAGATGGTGAAGGCCGATCCCGCGCCCGAGCTGATCGACGCGGCCGAACGCATCGCCCGCGCGGCGGGGCTCGACGTTGGCGGCATCGAGGTGATGATCGACGCGCGCGACGGTTCGGCACGCTTCTACGACATCAACGCGCTGTCGAACTTCGTCGCGCGCCCGCTCGACGTGCTGGGCTGGGACCCGCACGAAAAACTGGTCGACTATCTGGTCGGCGAAATCGCGAAGGTGAAGTGATGCGCTTTGGCTATTGGATGCCGGTGTTCGGCGGTTGGCTGCGGAACGTGCCCGATGAGGGGATGGAAGCGAGCTGGGCCTATACCAAGCGGCTGGCGCAGCGATCGGAGCAGATCGGCTATTCGCTGTCGCTGATCGCCGAACTCAACATGAACGACATCAAGGGGCCGGGCGCGCCGACGCTCGATGCCTGGTCAACGGCGGCGGCGCTGGCGGCGGTGACCGAGGAACTGGAGCTGATGGTCGCCGTCCGCCCCAATTTCCACCATCCGGCGCTGTTCGCCAAGGCGGCGGCGAATATCGACCAGATCGCCGGCGGCCGGCTCGCGCTCAACGTCGTGTCGAGCTGGTGGGCGGACGAAGCCAAGCGCTATGGCCTGCAATTCGACCAGCATGACGACCGCTACGCCCGCACCGGCGAGTGGCTGAAAATGGTCGAGGGGCTGTGGAGCGAAGCGGAATTCGACTTCCAGGGCCGCTATTATTCGGCGGAGCGCGCGATCTGCAGCCCCAAGCCGGTCAAGCACCCGACCATCTATGCCGGTGGCGAAAGCGAGGCGGCGAAGACGATGATCGCCAACCAGTGCGACGCCTATGTGATGCATGGCGATCCCGCCGACGCGATCCGCCCGAAGATCGCCAACATGGCCGAACGGCGCGAGGCCGCCGGCAAGCCGCCGATGCAATATGGCATGGCCGCCTATGCGATCGTTCGCGATAGCGAGGCTGAGGCCAAGCGCGAACTCGCCCGCATCACCGAGGTGAAGGAGCTGCCGGCGGGCTATGATAATTTCGATCAGTGGCTCTCGGGCACGCAGCTCGAACGCGAGATGAAGATCCAGGAATATGCGGTGTCCAACCGCGGCCTGCGCCCGAATCTCGTCGGCACGCCCGAGCAATTGCGCGAGCGGATCGAGGAATATGAGGATGCCGGGCTCGACCTGTTGCTGCTCCAGATGAGCCCGCAAGAGGAAGAGATGGAGCGTTTCGCGGCACAAGTGATCAAGGCGCCGGTCACGGCCTGATCTTTTCAGGCCGCGCGGCCGCTATTGGCGCGTCGCCCGGCGGAAGCGGCCGGGGCTGACGCCGACCATCCGCGTGAAGCTCGTTGTGAAATGTTTCTGGCTCGCGAAGCCGCAAGCCGTCGCGACCGCCTCGATCGGCAGGCCGCCGGTCGCGAGCATCTCACGCGCCCGGGCGATGCGGCGTTCGATCACGTAACGGTGCGGCGTCATGCCGGTCGATTGCTTGAACACCCGGCAGAAATGAAAGGGTGAGAGCCGCGCGACATTGGCGAGTGCGTCCAGCCCCAGTTCCTCGCCCAAATTCGCTTCGATAAACTCGAACAGCAACCGCAGGCGCCATTTGGGGAGCGTGATCCGGGCGGCTTCGCGGGCGAATATGCCAGGGTCGATCCGCGCCAGCGCTACAGCGATGGCTTGTGAAATGCTGTCGATCATCAGCCGCTGGGCCAAGCCGGGCGCGGCGATTTCGCGCTCCAGCATCGGGATCAGCGTCAGCAGCGTCTCGTCCGTGCTGTAGAGTACCGGGGCGGTTGCGCGTTGCTGGACGCCGGCCAGGTGCGCGTTCAGAAAATGACGCGGGAACATGAAGTTGGTGGATCGCGCGGCGGTGCCGAAGGTCATGCTGGTATCGCAGCCATGCGGGATGAACGTTACCCGCGTCGCGCGATTGGCGGCGAGCGCGAACTGCGTTCCCGCCACTTTGCCATGCGCCGGCACCCCGGCACCAACTGAAAGGAACAGCAGATCCTCGTCATCGGCATTGCGCTCGGCGGTGGTGATTTCGCCCTTGCCGTAGTTCAGTGTGCGATAGAGCAGGATCCCGGTCGCGGCGTCCGCATGCGCTTCTAGCCGCGGCGCAAGCGCATAGCGAACTGCGTCTACCGGCTCATAGCCCGTATGGCTTTGATATCCACCTTCCACCTTCAGCGCCTCCCTGCCCAACGGGACGGATACGCGAACAGCCCGAGTCCGAACGGCTCATGCCCATCATGCCGCAAAGATGTAGCGGTCGCAACAGGTGCCGACCAGCGGGCGGGCCGGATCGCCCCTCGAACCGGGCAGCCTAGGGCAGGTTCGCGCGGAGTTCGTCAATCCACACTCGCGCGCTCGCATCGCTCGGCGCGCGCCAGTCGCCGCGGGGGGACAGGGCGCCCGCGCTCGACACTTTCGGCCCGTTGGGGATCGCCGAGCGCTTGAACTGGCTGATCTCGAAGAAGCGGAACAGGAAGCGCTCCAAATGCCCCTTGATCTCGGCGAGATCATAAGCGGTGCGTGCCGCCGCCGGGAAGTCGCGCGGCCAGCGCCCCGCCTCGGCATCGCGCCAGGCGTGCCAGGCGAGGAACGCGATCTTCGACGGCGCGAACCCATGGCGCACGACATGGTGGAGGAAAAAGTCGTTGAGCGCATAGGGTCCGATCCGCGCCTCGGTCGATTGCAGCGCGCCGCCCGCGCCCGCCGGCACCAATTCGGGGCTGATCTCGGTGCCGAGAATCGCCTCGAGCACATGATCGGTCTCGGCGTCGAACTGGTCGGTCGCGATCGTCCAGCGAATGAGATGCTGGATCAGCGTCTTGGGGACGCCGGCATTGACCGCATAATGGCTCATCTGGTCGCCGACGCCATAGGTACACCAGCCGAGCGCGAGTTCGGACAGGTCGCCGGTGCCGATCACCAGCCCGTTGTGATGGTTCGCCAGGCGGAACAGATAATCGGTGCGCAGGCCCGCCTGCACATTCTCAAACGTCACGTCATACACCGGCTCGCCATTCGCGGCGGGGTGGCGCAGATCGTGGAGCATCTGCTGCGCCGCGGGGCGGATGTCGATCTCGTCGCCTGCTACCCGCATCGCGCGCATCAGCGCCCAGGCATTGGCCTTGGTACCCTCGCTCGTCGCGAAGCCGGGGAGGGTGTAGGCCAGGATATGCTCGCGCGGGCGTTCCAGCCGGTCCATCGCCTTGGCGCAGACGATCAGCGCATGGGTTGAATCGAGCCCGCCCGAAACCCCGATCACCAGCCGCTCCGCGCGCGCCGCCTCGACGCGCTTCACCAGACCCTCGACCTGGATGTTGAAGGCTTCGTAGCAATCGGCGTCGAGCTTCTCGGGGGTGTTGGGCACGAACGGGAAGCGGCGCTGGAGGCGGCGCAGGCCCTGATCGGCGAAATCGGGCTTGGCCTCGAACTCGACCCGGCGGAAGCGATATTCGGGATCGCCAGCCAGCCGCGCGGCGTCGTTGAAGGTGCCGTTACGCAGCCGCTCCTGCCGCAGCCGGCCGCAATCGACGTCGGCCATGACATAATCGAGCTCGCAGCGGAAGCGCGCACTCTCGGCGAGCAGCTCGCCCGCTTCGTAGATGAAGCTCTGCCCGTCCCAGGCGAGATCGGTGGTGCTCTCGCCCGGCCCGCTCGCGGCGAAGGCATAGGCGCAGATGGCGCGGGCACTTTGCGCCGCCGCCAGCAGCGCCCGCTCGCGCGCCTTGCCGATCACGATGTTGGAGGCGGAGAGGTTGCAGCAGATGAGTGCCCCGGCGAGCGCGCCTTCGGTGGAGGGTGGGGTGGGGGCCCAATAATCCTCGCAGATTTCGGCGTGGAAGATGAAGTGGGGCAGATCGGTCGCCGCGAAAATCAAATCGGGGCCGAACGGCACTTCTTGGCCGGCATAGGTGATGTTGAGGCCATCGAGGCCGGCGCCGCTCGCGAACCAGCGCTTTTCATAGAATTCGCGGTAATTGGGCAGGAAGACCTTCGGCACGACCCCCAAGATGCGCCCGCGCGCGATCGCGACCGCGCAATTGTAAAGCCGCCCCTGGCGCTCGATCGCCGCGCCGACAAGCAGGGTGGGGCGGCACTTCGCCGTCGCCGCCGCGAGCCGCGCGACCGCCGCCTCGCTCGCCCGCAGAACCGCCTGTTGCAGGTGCAGATCGTCGATCGCGTAGCTGGTGATGCTGAGCTCGGGGAAGACGATCAGGTCCACCCCCTCGCCATGCGCCGCCTGGACGATCGCGATATGCGCGGCGGCATTCGCCTCCGGATCGGCGACGCTCGCGCGCGGCGTGGCGGCGGCAACGCGGAGCAGTTCGTGGCGGTGGATGGAGAAGAAGGGATGCGGGCGCGGCTTGAGCATGGGTTGCGGTGTAGGGGGAAATGGCGGGCGGGGCTAGGCTGACCCCGCCCCACCAATCCTCTACTTCAGCGTCGCGCTTTCCAGCTTCAGCTTGTCCGCCGGGATAACCTCGAGCTGCGGATAGTCCTTGCGCAGCGCGTCGACGAACTGCTTGGCGTCGCCCACCACGACGATGCTCGCCTGGTTGGGGTCGAGCAGCTGCGCCGCCGTCGATCGCACCGCCGCCGGATCGACGCCCGCGATCGCGGGGGTGTAGCGCTTCAGCTCGTCGAGCGGGACCGCGTCGATCACATAGCTGCTGACCAGCCCGGCGAGTCCCTCGACCGTCTCGGTCGAGCGGCCGAAGCCGCCGATCAGCACTTCCTTGCGCGTCTGGAGCTCGGCCGCGGGCACCGCCTCGGCGCCGAGGCGCGCCATCTCGGCGCGGATCAGCGCCACGACTTCGGGTGCCGACGGGTTCTTGGTCTGGGTGCGCGCCGAGACCGGGCCGGCCATCCGCCGCGCGGCGAGCGTCGAGCCGGCGCCATAGGAAAGCCCACGCTTGATGCGGATTTCCTGGTTCAGCCGTGACGAGAAGCCCACACCCAGCACCGCATTGGCGAGCGCGCCGGCATAATAGCGATCATCGGCGCGCCGGATACCGCGCCGCGCGACGACGACCCCGGCCTGGCCGGCGCCCGGCAGATCGACCACGACCACGCGTGGTGCCGGGATCGGTCCGCCCACCGCCTCGGGCTCGGGCGCCGGGCCGGGCGCGCGCCAGCCGCCGAACTGCTGCTCGGCAAGCGCGCGCGCGGCGGCGGGGGTGATGTCGCCGGCGATGATCAGCGTCGCCTGATCGGGGCGCCAGCGCGCGGCATAGGCCGTCCGCACCTGCGCGCGGTCGATCGCCTTGAGCGAGGCGGGCGTGCCGTTCGCGACCCCGCCATAGGCGCTGAGCCCGAACACCGCGCGGTTGGCGACATAGCCGGCGAGCTGCGCGGGATCCTTCAGCGACACCTGGATCGCGTCGATCGCCTGGGCGCGGGCGCGCTCGAGCTCTTCCGGCGCGAACACCGGATGCTGCGCGACATCGGCGAGGATCGGCAACGCCTTGGCGAGCTGATCCGATTTCACGGTGAGCGTTACGCTCGCGCCGTCCCAATCGGCGTCACTGTCGATCGCGCCGCCCAGCGCCTCGATCTCGCGCGCGATCTGGGTGGCGGAGCGGGTGGTGGTGCCCTTGGTGAGCAGCGTCGCGGTGAGATCGGCGAGGCCGTCGCGCCCCTCTGGATCGCCCGCCGCGCCGCCGGGCACTGTCAGCACCGCCGCCGCCAGCGGCAGTTCATGCTTTTCGACCACAATCAGCCGCAGGCCATTGGAAAGCCTAGACTCCACCGGCTGCGGCACTGCCGCGACCACGGGCGCGGCGGGCGGCGGCGGTTGCAGCCGCTGAGCCTCGGGCGCGGGCGTCACCACCGCGATATCGGCCGGCGGCGTGAGCGACGCGACCTCCACGCTCGCTGGCACGGCGATACTGTCACCCTTGGGGCTTTGCGCGGTCTTGGGCAGATAGCGGATCGTCGCCGCCTGGTTCTCGCCCAGATAGGCGCGGGCGACGCGCTGCACGTCGGCGGCGGTGACGGCGGCGATTTCGGCGAGCTGGCGATCGGCGGCACGCGGGTCGCCGTCGATCAGCACCGCCTGCGCGATGGCCGACGCCTTGCCGTCGGCGGTTTCGCGGCGCTTGATCGCCTCGGTCAGGATCTGGTTCTTGGCCTCGGCGAGTTCGGCCGCCGAAACGGGGGCGGTACGCAAGCGGGCGATCTCGCGCTTCAGGCTCGCCTCCGCCGCCGCCGCGCTCTTGCCGCCCGCGACGATCGCATAAGCGGCGAGGGTTCCCGTCGCCTGGCGGCTGCTGATGAACGTCCCCGCCTGCGCCGCGACCTGCTCGCGATAGACCAGCGCCTCGTACAGCCGCGAACTGTTCCCCGCCGACAGCACCGCATCGAGCACCGCGAGCGCGGCGCTGTCCTTATTGCGATCGGGGGGAATCTGATAGCTCACCGCGACGGCGGGCAACGGCACATTCTCTTCATAGACGGTACGCACCACCGGCTGGGTGCGCGGGGGCTCCTGCACGGTCACGCGCGGAATGGGCGTGCCGGGCTTCTTGATCGGCGCGAAATATTTGTCGACCCAGGCGTCGAGCTGCGCCGGATCGAAATTGCCCGCGACGACGAGCACGGCATTGTCAGGCCGGTAATAGGTCGCATGGAACGCGCGGACATCGTCGATCGAGGCGGCTTCCAGGTCTTCGAGGCTGCCGATGCCCGGGCGGGCATAGGGATGCACCGTATAGCTGATCTCGCTCAGATACAGGCCGAACAGCTTGCCATAGGGCTGGGCGAGCACGCGCTGGCGCAGCTCTTCCTTCACCACGTCACGCTCGGAGGCGAAGGTCGTCGGCTCGACCACCAGGCTCGCCATCCGGTCGGCCTCGGCGAAGAGCAGGCGTTCGAGATGGTTCGCCGGCACAGTCTCGAAATAATTGGTGTAGTCGTCGTCGGTCGAGGCATTGTTGTAGCCGCCGACATCCTCGGTCAGGCGGTCGAACTGTTCGGGCACCAGGTTGCGCGTCGCCTTGAACATCAAGTGTTCGAACATGTGCGCGAAGCCCGAACGCCCCTTGGGATCGTCCTTGCTGCCGACATTGTACCAGACATGCACCGCGACCGTCGCGACGGAAGGATCGCGCACCGCATAGACGCGCAGGCCGTTGGCGAGGGTGCGCTCGGTGAAGGCGAGCGGCTTCACCGGCGGCGTGGCGGGCTTGGCGGCGGCGGGGCGGGGGGCCGGCTGGCGCCGCGCGGCATGGGCGGGAAGCGCGACGGGGAGGGCGACGCCGAGCAGCAGGGCGGCACGAAGGATCATGAAACTCTCCGGCGGGGTTGAACGTCGGCGAAACTGGCCGCGTGTATTGCGGCTGTCAATCACTTGGCGGCGGTGCGATCGCCGCGCTCAGCCTCCGCCGCTTTTCTTGCCGCGCCCCGAATTGGCGTAAAGCAGCGCCGCCGCGATCGCCGCCGAGCCGACCCCCACGCCGATCGCGAGCGACAGTGTGCTCCAGCTCTTGGAGGGCTCGGCCGGTGCGGCGTCAGCGGCCCCTTCGGCGGCGCGCTTGGCGTGATGCGCGGCGGCCTCGATCTCGTTCATTCCCCGGGGGCGCGTCGGTCATGGCTGGTCCTCTCGATAATAATCGCGGCGAAAATCGCGCGCGAAGTCGCTCAAGCCCCCCTTGGCGATCGCGGCACGCAAGTCCGCCATCAGCGCTTGATAAAAGAACAGGTTATGCTCTGTCATCAACATTGCGCCCAATATCTCGCCGGCGCGCACCAGATGGTGGAGATAGGCGCGGCTCCACTGGGCGCAGACGGGGCAGGCGCACGCCGGGTCGAGCGGCCCTTGGTCCTCGGCGAAACGGGCATTTCGGATGTTGATCGGTCCACGCCGCGTGAACGCCTGGCCGGTGCGGCCCGATCGCGTGGGGAGCACGCAATCGAACATGTCGATCCCGCGCTCCACCGCGCCGACAATGTCGTCGGGCTTGCCGACTCCCATCAGATAGCGCGGGGCGTCCGCCGGCAATTGCCCAGGCGCGAAATCGAGGCAGCCGAACATCGCCGCCTGGCCTTCGCCCACCGCGAGCCCCCCGACCGCATAGCCATCGAAACCGATTTCGATGAGCGCGTCCGCCGACTCGCGCCGCATCGCCTCGTCGAGCGCACCCTGCTGGATGCCGAAGATCGCGGCGCGGCCGGCATGGTCTTCGTCGGAGTCGAACGCCGCGCGGCTGCGCCTGGCCCAGCGCATCGAGCGGCGCATCGCCTCATATTGCACCTCGCGCGCGGCGGTGGTGGGGACAAGCTCGTCGAAGCACATGTTGATGTCCGAGCCGAGCAGCCGCTGGATTTCCATCGAGCGCTCGGGTGACATCGCGTGGCGGGCGCCATCGAGATGGCTCTTGAAGGTGACGCCATCCTCGCTGCGGGTGGTGAGTTCGGCGAGACTCATCACCTGATAGCCACCGCTGTCGGTCAGGATCGGGCGCTCCCACCCCATGAAGCCATGCAGGCCGCCAAGCCGCGCGATCCGTTCGGCGGTCGGGCGCAGCATCAAATGATAGGTGTTGCCCAGGATGATGTCGGCGCCACCCGCGCGCACGTCCTGCGGCTTCATCGCCTTCACGGTGGCGGCGGTGCCGACCGGCATGAAAGCGGGCGTGCGGATTTCGCCGCGCTGCATTTGCAGCGCACCGGCGCGCGCGGCGCCGTCCCGGGCGTGGATGGTGAAGGCAAAACGCGTCATCTGCGGGGCGTTAGGCGCAATGGGCGGGGCTGGGCAAGGACGGGAAGCTTGATCGGCGCCCCGCTTTCGCCCATATGCCGCGCGGGAGTCGGGCGGACGGTGCCGTCGCCAACCTGGTCAGGTCCGGAAGGAAGCAGCCACAACGATTTTCGCCCCGGGTCGTTCCGGCTCCCACCTCCAAAGCGCCGCTGCCGCTTCGACAAGAGCGCCGCGCGTCGCTAGTAACACACACAAATGGCCGATTCCTTCCTCGATCTGGGCGAGCCGCCGCAACCGGCCAAGCCCGAAGCGTACCGCGTGCTCGCGCGCAAATACCGGCCGCAGAGCTTCGCCGCGCTCATCGGGCAGGATGCGATGGTGCAGACGCTCGGCAACGCGATCCGGCGCGGGCGGCTGGCGCATGCCTTCCTGCTCACCGGGGTGCGCGGGGTGGGCAAGACCTCGACCGCGCGGCTGATTGCCAAGGCGCTCAACTGCGTCGGTCCGGACGGGCAGGGCGGCCCCACGATCGATCCCTGCGGTGTGTGCGAGCCGTGCCGCGCGATCGCCGAGGGGCGCCATATCGACGTGATCGAGATGGACGCCGCCAGCCATACCGGGGTGGACGATGTCCGCGAAATCATCGAGGCGTCGCGCTACGCGGCGGTTTCGGCGCGGTTCAAGATCTACATCGTCGACGAAGTCCATATGCTCTCGAAAAGTGCGTTCAACGCGCTGCTCAAGACGCTCGAGGAACCGCCGGCGCACGTCAAATTCCTGTTTGCGACCACCGAGGTCAACAAGGTGCCGGTCACGGTGCTCTCGCGCTGCCAGCGGTTCGATCTGCGGCGCATTCCCGCCGAGAAGCTCGCCGCGCATTTCGCCGAGGTCTGCCGTCTGGAAGGCGTCGAGGCCGAGGATGAGGCACTCGCGCTGATCGCCCGCGCGGCGGAAGGGAGCGCGCGCGACGGGCTCTCGATCCTCGATCAGGCGATCGCTCATGCCGGGATAGAGGGCGGCGGCGTCGCGGCGGCGGCGGTGCGCGACATGCTGGGCCTGTCCGATCGTGGCGCGACGCGCGATCTGTTCGGCCTGCTGCTGGCGGGCGAAGCGCGCCAGAGCCTGGCGGCGCTGCGGCGGCAATATGATCTCGGCGTCGATCCGCTCGCCGTGCTGCGCGCGCTGCTTGAAACGAGCCATGCCGTCACCCTTGCCAAGCTCGGCACGCCAACCGACGCCGCGCAATCTGCCGAGGAAAGCGCGGCGCTGGCCAGTTGGGCGGCGCGGCTGAGCTTTCCCGCGCTCCACCGGCTGTGGCAGCTGCTGCTGAAGGGGCATGAGGAAGTAGGCCGCGCGGCGCTGCCGATCGAGGCGGCGGAAATGGCGCTGCTGCGCGTGATCCATGCCTCGGCGCTCCCCGATCCGGGCGAACTGGTGAAGCAGTTGAGCGGGCAAGGGGCTCCTGTCGCCCCGAGCCCCGCCGCGCCCGCGCCGCCTGCCCCCGCGCCGGCGGCGCCGCATGCCGGTCTGCCGGCAAGCTTCGAGGAGATGATCGCGCTGCTCGACGCACGCGGCAAGATGACGCTCGCGGGCACGCTGCGCGTCGTCGCGCGTTTGGTGCATTACGCGCCAGGCGAGTTGGTGCTGAGCGCGGCCAAGCCGCTCCCCGCCACGCTCACCCGCGATCTGGCCGAGACGCTGCGGGCGATCACCGGCGCGGCCTGGACGGTCGAGGCCCGTGACGAGCCCGGCGCGCCGACGCTGCAAGAAGCCGAGGCCGCGCGGGTCGCGGCCGAACGGGCGTGGGTGACGGAGCAACCGGTGGTCGCCGCTACGCTCGCCGCTTTCCCGCAGGCCGAGCTGGCGGGGTGGGAAATCAACAGGAGCTAGATGATGAAGGGTATCGAGGAAGCGCTGGAAATGGCGCAGCGCGTCCAGGCCGAGTTGCAGCGCGCCCAGGCCAATCTCGACACGATCGAGGTGGAAGGCGCGGCGGGTGGCGGGCTGGTGAAGGTCCGCGCCACCGCCAAGGGGCGGATCACCGGAGTCGAGATCGACCCCTCGCTGCTTCAGCCGAGCGAGAAGCAGATGGTGGAGGATCTGGTGGCGGCCGCGATCAATGATGCTCGCACCAAGGCCGATGCTGCCTCCAACGAGGAAATGGCAAAGATGACGAGCGGCCTGCCGCTGCCGCCGGGATTTAAGTTGCCCTTCTAAGGCCTTCGCGGGGAGGGGGCTTCGAAGATCGTGAGACCCGGTGCTTCGGCGAGCGCCGACCAGCCGCGACTGACAACGAGCGGCCCGTGCTGCGGATCCACATAAGCAAGCAGCACGCGCCGGCTTGCCTGAACCGTTTTGGCCTGTTCGAGGCGAAGCAGGCAATCGCTCAGAATTTCCGGCCCGAAGCTATTGTATAAATAGCAGAAAAGATCACCCCCGGGTGGCAGGAACTCGGCCGCGTTACCCTGCCAAAAAATGGGCGCCCGATCGGCACCGCCGCGCGCGAGGAAGGCCTTTGCGTTGCGTTCGGCGATCGCGATCAGCCTAGGCGAATATTCGACTCCGATCGCCGCTGCGAAGCGCGCGGCCGCCAACATCACCATGCGCCCCTTGCCGCAGCCATAGTCGATGAAGGTGAAGCGCTCGGGTGCGATGCCGGCGGCGGCGATGACCACCTCCACCATATGCGCGCCGCTTGCCTGATAATGGTGGCTAAGGCGTTGGAGCTCGAGCGGAAAATCGAGTCCGCTCATCGTCACCTGCGCGCTCGTGTCAGTCCCCCAACGCGCGTCGAAAGCGCGGTCCGCGCGGGCGGCGGCGCGGGCGGCGGGGCTCAGCCGCTTGGCGTGGCGTACAAGCGTCTTGCCCCCGAGCCGAAGGATGTCCGTCAACGACCGTCCGGCGAGAGCACGACCGATCCGGGCGAGAGAGGCGGACATCATCAATCCTTGCGATTTGCCAATCTTCGCTGGATAGCAGCGCTTGGTTACCGAAGGGTTGCGGTCGACATCAGCCCTCGGTCGCTTTCACCTTCGCCCATAGGGCATCCTTGGCCGCCAGATCGAGCGTAGCGAAACGGTCGGTCGCCTCGATCGCGCGGAACCGGCGTTCGAACTTGGCGTTAGCGCCGCGCAGCGCCGCTTCGGGGTCGATGCCCAGCTTGCGCACCCAGTTGACGACCGCGAACAGCAGGTCACCAATTTCCTCCTCGCGTGCCGCCGCGTCTGGGGCGGTCGCGACCTCGGCGAGTTCCTCGTCGATCTTGGCGCGCGCGCCCTCGGCATCGGGCCAATCGAAGCCAGTGCGCGCAGCGCGCTTCTGCAGTTTCTCGGCGCGCATCAAGGCGGGCAGGCCCAGGGCGACGCCGTCCAGCGCACTTGCCGCGCCCTTGGCATCGCGTTCGGCGGCCTTGATCGCCTCCCATTGCTCCGGGCCGCCGCTGCCGTCGCCGAAGATATGCGGGTGGCGGCGCTCCATCTTGTCGCTGATCGACGCGATAACATCAGCCAGCGCGAAATGGCCGGCTTCCTCGGCCATGCGGGCGTGGAACACCACCTGAAGCAGCAGATCGCCAAGCTCGTCCTTCAGATCGGCCATGTCGCCACGGGCGATGGCGTCGGCGACTTCATGGGCTTCCTCGATCGTGTAAGGCGCGATCGAGGCAAAATCCTGCTCGAGATCCCAAGGGCAGCCGGAGACGGGGTCGCGCAGCCGCGCCATGATGGTTACCAGCCGATCAACCATGCCACTCCTCAAGTACGATAATCAACATTATGTATAATTATTTCCGCTAGCGCCGATGGGAACCAGGACCATCAGATCGCCCTCGACGCGCCAGCTTTTGAGCTGCGACAGGAAGTTCATCCCCAGCACGCCGCCCTTGAAGCTCGGCGCGACCAGCACGCGCAGGCGCTCGGCCTCGATCGGGCCGAGCCGTAGCCGTTCGGCATGGCCGATCAGCGCCGTCACCTCGCCGCCGGCGGTGTCGACCACTTCGCTGCGCGTCGGATCGGTGGCGATACCGGCAGCCTTCGCCAGGTCCGGATCGATCGCGGTCTCGGTCGCGCCGCTGTCGATCATCAGCCGGCGTTCGACGCCGTTGAGCTGCACATCGGCGTAGAAATGCCCGTCGCTCGATCGCGGAATCGAGACCGCGCCGCCACGGACCGCGACGCGCTTCAGGCCCGCCGAAACCAGCCATTCGTCCACCGTCGCCCGGTTGCGGGTGTAGCCAGTCGCGATCACCAGCCCGACCGCGAAGATACCCACCCAGGCGAGCGCCATGCGTGCCATCTGGCCCCTCGGTACCTGGCGCGCGACCAGGGCCGATACCGGCAGGATCAGCACGAGCAGATAGAAAAGTGCGTCGGCGCCTTGGTTCATAGCGTGAACTCGAGGCCATCATAACCCGGCTCGACGCCTTGGGGTAGCTCGGCGACGAGGCTCGCATAGTCCATCGACTGATCCAGGTGCACCAATGCCGCGTGTTTCGGCTGGAGCTGGTCGATCCAGCCGAGCACCTGCGCCAGATGCGGATGCGAAGGGTGCGGGCGGCGGCGCAGCGCGTCCACGACCCAAAGATCGAGACCCTCGTAAAGCGCGGCCATTGCGGGCGTCAGTTCATGAAAATCAGTGGCATAGGCGGCGCTTTTGCCATCATGCTCGAAGCGCAGGCCCGCCGAGAAGATGCCGCCATGCGGTTGATCGGCAACCCGGATCATCAGATCGCCGACCGTCAAGGAATCGGGCAAGGGCTCGATCGTGGCGCTGGCGGGATAACCGTGCTGCCCATGGAAGACATAGCCAAAACGCGCGTTGAGCGTGGCGACCGTCGCCGGACGGGCGAGACCGCGGATCGGCGTGCCGCGCGCGTGAAAGAGTTGGCGCAGATCGTCGATCCCGTGGCAGTGATCGGCATGGTCGTGCGTCCAGATCACCACATCGACCCGGTCGACGCCCGCCGCGAGCAGCTGTTCGCGCATATCCGGCCCGGTATCGACCAGCACGCGGATCTCCGGCGTTTCGACCAGGATCGACACCCGCGTCCGCCGGTTGCGCGGCTCGTTCGGGTCGCACGCCCCCCAATCATTGCCGATCCGCGGCACCCCCGACGACGTGCCCGAACCGAGGATGCGCAGCTTCACGCGCGCGCCTTGCCGAACAGGCGGAAGAAATTGGCGCTTGTGGCCTTGGCAAGCGCCTCCACGCTCATCCCGCGCAGATTGGCGAGAAACCGCGCGGTATCGGCGACAAAGGCGGGCTCGGCGGTCTTCCCCCGGTGCGGCACCGGCGCAAGGAAGGGCGCATCGGTTTCGATCAGCATCCGCTCGATCGGCAGCCGCGCGGCGACTTCCTGCAAGTCGCGCGCGTTTTTGAACGTCACGATGCCCGAGATCGAAATGTAACAACCCAGCGCCAGCGCCGCATCGGCGAAGGCCCCGCTCGCGGTGAAGCAGTGGATCAGGCAGGGGAACGCCCCCTTCCCCATCTCCTCGCCCAGGATAGCGAGCGTGTCGTCCTCGGCGTCGCGCGTGTGGACGATCAGCGGCAGGCCCGTCACGCGCGCGGCAGCGATATGCGCGCGGAAATTGCGCGCCTGCGCGGTGCGGTCGCTATGATCATAATAATAATCGAGCCCGCTCTCGCCGATCCCGATCACGCGGGGATGCGCGGCACGCGCGATCAGCGTTTCGGCGGTAACGTGCGGGTGGGCATCGGCTTCGTGCGGGTGAATGCCGATGCTTGCCCAAATGTCGTCATGCACTTTGGCGATCGCGACCACTTCGTCCCATTCGCGCTCGCGGGTCGAGATGGTGAGCATCGTCGCCACGCCCGTATCGCGCGCGCGGGCGATGACGTCATGCTGCTGCTCGACCAGCCCCTTGTAATTGAGGTGGCAGTGCGAATCGACGAACATCACGCGGCCGGCGGATCGAGGCGGGGGAACAGCGCGACGGGCTGGCTCAGCCGGAAACCGCTCTCGGCGAGCGGCGAGTACCAGTGGCCGCCGATCGCCTCGATCGTGCGCAATTCGGGCGCGATGCCCATCGCGTCGAGCAGCTTCGCGGCGCTCGCCGGGATCACCGGGCTGATGGAAACCGCGAGCTGGGCGATACAGATGTAAAGCGTCGCCAGCACCGTCTCCATCCGCTGCGGATCGGTCTTGCGCAAAGCCCAGGGTGCCCGCTCGTCGATATAGGCGTTGCAGGCGAACACCGCCTGGATCCACGCCTCGGTCGCCTGCGATAAAGCGAGTTCCTGGAAGGCATTGGGGATGGTGCCGCGCACCGCGCGGTCGATCGTCTCGAACAGCGCGGCATCGGCGGGGCTGTGGCCGTGGATCGCGGGCAGATAGCCGTCGCAATTCTTGAAGATCTGGCTCAGCGTGCGCTGCGCCAGATTGCCGAAGCTGTTCGCCAGATCGGCATTGGCGCGCGCGACGATCGCTTCCTCGCTCCACGTGCCGTCCTGGCCGAAGCTGATGTCTCGCAGCAGGAAATAGCGAAGCGCATCCACCCCAAAAGCCTCCGCCAGCGCGAGCGGATCGGCGACATTGCCCGCCGATTTAGACATTTTGGCGCCGTCGCGCGCGAGCACGAAGCCGTGGCCGAACACGCGGCTAGGCAGCGGCAGCTTGGCCGACATCAGAAAGGCCGGCCAATAGACGGTGTGGAAGCGGACAATGTCCTTGCCGATCAGATGCAGATCGGCGGGCCAGAAGCGCTTCAGCTCGTTATCCCAGCCCGGATAGCCTGTGCCGGTGAGATAGTTGGTGAGCGCGTCGACCCACACATACATCACGTGCCCGGGTGACCCCGGCACCGGCACGCCCCAATCGAAGCTGGTGCGCGAGACCGACAAGTCGCTCAGGCCGCCTTCGACGAAGCGCAGCACTTCGTTGCGGCGGCTTTCGGGCTGGATGAATTCGGGATGCGCGGCGTAATGGTCGAGCAGCGGCTGCTGATATTTGCTCAGGCGGAAGAACCAGCTTTCCTCGGCGGTCCATTCGACCGGCGTCCCCTGGGGGGAGAGCTTGCCCCCCTCCCCGTCGACCAGTTCCTTCTCGTCATAAAACGCCTCGTCGCGGACCGAATACCAGCCTTCATAGCGCGCGAGATACAGGTCGCCTGCATCCGCCATCGCCCGCCAGATCGCCTGGCTGGCCGCGTAATGATCGGCATCGGTGGTCCGGATGAAGCGATCACAACTGATGTTAAGTTGGTCCCGCATTTCCTGAAAATAGCCCGACATTTCATCGGCGAGCGCGCGGACCGGCACGCCCCGGTCACGCGCGGTCTGCACCATTTTCAAGCCGTGCTCGTCGGTGCCCGTCTGAAAGCGGACGTCGCGCCCCATCAGCCGCTGGAAGCGCGCGATCGCGTCGGCGGCGATCGCTTCATAGGCATGGCCGATATGCGGCCGGCCGTTGGGATAGTTGATCGCGGTGGTGATGTAGAAAGGCTCGGCCATGCCGTGCCCCTAATCCATCGCGCGCGCCTGGTGAAGCCCGAGCCGCGCGACGAGGCCGGCGAGCTCGAACACCGTCGCCTGAGCATCAAGCGATTGCGCGCGGGCGGTGGCGGCGAGCGCCTGCGCCATGTCGTACGCATCGAGCGCCGATTGCAGCGCGGCGCCCCGGCGCTCGACGGCAAAGCCGGCGATGAAGCTCGGCGCGCGATCCAGAAACGCCTCGTAACGCGACTGTTGCGCCTTCACGCCCAACGATTTGGCGAGCGCGGCGCGGCGGGCGTTGCTCGGATCGCCGTCGCGGGCGATGGCCGATAGCGCGCTGTCGATCGCCGCGAGATCGAGCCCCGCATAGCGCAGCGCCCGCCCCGGCGAGCCTGCCCCCACCCGCACCAGCGCCTCAAGCTCCGCCGAGCTTGCCTCGGGCAACTGGCCGCGGAGCACGTCGCGCACCTCCGCGTCGGCCAGCGGATCGAAGCGCAGCCGGCGGCAGCGCGAGCGGATCGTGGGTAGCAGTTTGCCAGGCGCATGGCTGACCAGCAGGAAGAGAGTGCCGGCGGGCGGCTCCTCCAGATTTTTGAGCAAAGCGTTGGAGGCGCCGGGGCGCTCGAGTTCGTCGACCGCGTCGATCACGATCACGCGCCTGGACGAGAGCGCGGGCTTGGTCGCGAACAAGGGCTGGAGCTGGCGCACCTGGGCGATGGAGATCGAGCGCGCCAGCTCGCCCTCGGGCTTGTCGCTGTCCTTGGGCAGGCGGACGAGTTCGCGATAATCGGGATGCGCGCCGGCGGCGATCAGTGCGGTGGTGCGGTCGCCCTCGGGCAGGTCGAGCCCCGGCGGCAGGTTCGGCGCGCCCAGCGCCTCGGCGAGCAGGCGGTGCGCGGCAAGCCGGGCGAAGGCCCCCTTCCCCACGCCCTCTGGCCCGGTGAGCAGCCAGGCATGGTGCAAGGCGCCCGAATCCATCGCCGCGCGGAAGGCGTGCCGGGCGGCTTCGTTGCCGATCAGAGCCACGGCGTCAGTTCAGCGAGCAACGCGGCGGTGATCGCGTCCGGCCTTTGCGCCGCGTCGATCAGCCGCACCCGATCGGGCTCGGCGGCGGCGATGCGGTGAAAGCTCTCCCGGACACTCGCGTGGAAGGGATCACCACGCGCGGCGAAGCGATCGGCGGCAGCGCCGTCACGCGCCTCGGCACGCGCCCGCCCGGCGGCCACCGGCAGATCGAGCACGAAGGTGCGGTCGGGCAACCGCCCTTCCGCGCCAAAGCGGTGCAGCGCGAGGATCGCGGCATCCTCGATGCCGCCCGCGCCCTGATAGGCACGGGTGCTGTCAATGAAACGGTCGCAGATCACCCATTCGCCCGCCGCGAGCGCCGGGAGAATGGTCTTCTCCAGATGATCGGCGCGGGCGGCGGCGAACAGCAATGCTTCCGCGCGGGGGCTCCAGCGCCCCGCCTCGCCTTGCAGCAGCAGCGCCCGGATCGCCTCGGCGCCGGCGCTGCCGCCGGGCTCGCGCGTTACCAGCACGGGCAGCCCCCGTGCGCGCAACGCCTCGGCGAGCGCGCGGGCCTGAGTGGACTTGCCCGCCCCCTCGCCGCCTTCGAGCGTGATGAAGCGCGCGCCTGTCACCAACCGAAGAGCGACCCGAGCCCCGCCCAGGCGCGCCCGAAGAAGCCGGCCGCGCCGACATCCTTCGCCGCCACCAGCGGCAGCTTCTGCGCGGGCAGGCCCGGCGCCGTCACCACCAGATCGGCGATATGCTGCCCGGCTTTGATCGGCGCCTTGACCGGCCCCTGATAGGCGATCTTGGTCGTCAACTCGGGCGTCGGCCCACCGGGCAAGGTCAGGTTGAGATCATTCGGCGCGACCAGCCCCACCTTGCTCGCGCTTCCGAGCTGGACCTCGGCCTCCCCCACCTGGCGGCCCTTGCTGACCAGTTTCTTGGCCTTCCAAGCGCGGAAGCCCCATTCCATGAAGCGCACCGATTCCTCGATCCGCTGGTTGAAGCTGGTGAGCCCCGCGATCACCATCACCAGGCGCCGGCCATTCTGCTCGGCCGAGCCGGTAAAGCCATAGCCGGCTTCCTCGGTGTGCCCGGTCTTCAGCCCATCGGCCCCCGCGACGCGCCCCAGCAGCGGATCGCGATTGGCCTGGGTGATCGGGCTGCCGCTGCCCAATGTCTTGCCCCAGGTGAAATCGGGCCGCGAATAGAAGCGCTTATAGAATTGCGGATAGTCGCGAATGGTCGCGCTGGCGAGCTTGGCGAGGTCACGCGCGGTCACATAGGTGACCCCGCCATCGGGCCAGCCGTTCGAGGTGCCGAAATGGCTGTTGGTGAGGCCGAGCTTCTTCGCCGCCACGTTCATCTGCGCGACGAACGCCTCCTCGGTGCCCGAAGCCCCTTCGGCGAGCACCACACAGGCATCGTTGCCCGAAAGAGTGATGATCCCGTAGAGCAGATTGGCGACGCTCACCTGCTCGTTCGGCGAGAGGAACATCGTCGATCCCGCCTGCGGGCCGTGCCATTTCTGCCAGGTTTCGGGCCGCACCGTGATCAGCTGATCGAGCTTCAGATCGCCATGCTTGATCATCTCGAAGGCGACATAGACGGTCATCATCTTCGCCATCGAGGCGGGAGGCATCCGCCGGTCGGCGTCCTTGGCGAACAGCACCGCGCCGCTCGACAGATCCTCCATGTAAGCGACCGGCGCCGGGGTGCTGAACGGCGGCGCCGCGGCGGAAAGGGGTGCTGCGGCAAGCGCGGCGAGCGACAGGGTGGCGGCGAACTTCTTGAACATAACGGGTCTCACAGGCTTACTCTTGAACCAAACGGGCATCGCCATAGCCGGCGGCGGCGGCGCGCGCGCGGGCGGCATCGGCGGCGGCGCGGGAAGCGAACGGCCCCAGCCGCACGCGGAACACCGGCCCCACCGCCTGCACTCCACCTCCCAGCCGCTCGGCGAGCGCCTGCGCGCGCGCCTTGCTGGAGAGCGCGGCCACTTGCACGAACAGGCCCTGCCCGGCCGGCGCGGGTGCTGGTGCCGCTTGAGCGACGGGCCGGCGCGGCGACACCGGAACGGGCTTCGCGCTCGCCGGGATTACCGGGCGCGGGGCGGTCGGCAATTGCTTGCGCAAGGCGGCAAGCAAAGCAGCGGGAGCGTCGAGCCGGGGCGAGGCGGGCTTGCCCGCGCGGAGCGCCGCCTGGTCGGCCGGGGGCGGATCGACCCGCCGCACCCGCACAGGCGCGAGCGGGTTGCTATCGACGCCGAGCAGCTTGGCCGCCCCGCGCGACAGATCGATCAACCGCCCTGGCGCGCCGGGGCCGCGATCGGTGACGAGCACCAGGATCGTCTTGCCGGTATCGAGCGCGGTCACCTCGGCGAAGCTGCCGAGCGGCAGGCTGGCATGCGCGGCGACCACCGCCTGCGGATCGAAGCGCTGGCCGTTCGCCATCAACTGGCCGCTTTCCTCGCCATACCAGCTGGCATAGCCGACCGCGTCATAGCGATCCTTGCCGAATTCCTGGCTCGTGCCGCGCGGCCCCGCGCCCGCTGGCGGCTCTTGCGTCATCGCTGCGGCGCTCAACAGCGCCAGCATCACACCCCCCAAAGCCCGCATCACCGCTCCACCGCGTCCGCCAATAGCCCCACCGACAGCGCATAGAAGTTGGAACAGTTATAGTCGAGGATCACGCGGTAATTGCCGGTGGTGAGATAGCCGGTCTTGCCCGGCCCATCGGGTTCGATCAGCGTCGCGAGCACCTCGTCGCCCGGCCAGGGGCGATCGAGCGGCACCAGCCCGAGCGCGCGCCACTCCCGCATGGTCAGCCAGCGGCTGTGGCGCTCGAACACCTTCGGGCAGCGCGGGGCGACGGTGCGGCCCGCGAGACCCGCCCGATCCAGCCCCGCCGGCACGCTCACCGCGAAGCCCCAGGGTATGCCGCGCCGCCAGCCGGCATCGGCGAAATAATTGGCGATCGACGCGAGCGTATCGGCCTCGCTCGTCCAGATGTCCGCCCGGCCATCGCCATCGGCGTCGCGCGCGAGGCGGAGATAGACGCTCGGCAGGAATTGCGGGTTGCCCGTCGCCCCCGCCCAGCTGCCCTTCAGCCGCTCGCGCGGCACGCCGCGGTCGATCATCTTGAGCGCGGCGATGAACTCGTCGGTGAACAGCGCGCGGCGGCGCCCGTCATAAGCAAGGCTCGCGAGCGCGCTCGGCAGATCGAACTTGCCGGTGACCGCGCCATAGCTGCTCTCATGTCCCCAGATCGCGACCATGATGCTTTCGGGCACCCCGGTCTCGCGCTCGATCGCGGTGAGGCGCGCGCGCGTCGCCTGATAGATCGCGCGCCCGCGCTCGATCCGGGGGGTGTCGACATGGCTGCGGCGATAGGGCTCGAAACTGGGTGGCGGCGCGTTGACCGGGCCGCCTGGCTGGGCGCGATCGAGCTCGATCACGCGGCGGTTGAGCGTGACGCCGGCGAACCCCGCCTCGATCGCCTGGGCGCTCACCCCGCGCGCCGCCGCCTGGGCGCGCAGGCTGGCGAGAAAGGCCTCAAAGCCCGCGTCCCCGCTCTCCTCGGCCGCCCCGCCGAGCGCGCCCCAGGCGGTGATGGCGAACAAGATGGTGGTGATACGCCCCATGGCCCAAGGCTTTGCCACAGCCCCGCGCGGGGCTGAAGCCGGAAAAGCCCGCCCCTTGCGCGAAATGCGATAAGCGCCTTAAGCGGAGCTTCAAGGACAGGTGGCCGAGTGGTTTAAGGCAGCGGTCTTGAAAACCGCCGTGGGTGCAAGCCCACCGTGGGTTCGAATCCCACCCTGTCCGCCATCGTCACGCCAGCACCGACTCCCCGGCGATCGTCACGCGCTCCATTCGACGCTTCGCGGGCCAGTAATCGGCGACCGGGTAGTGCTGGGTACAGCGATTATCCCAGATGGCGACGGCATTGGGCGTCCAGCGAAACCGAATCTGATATTCGGGCACCTTGAACTGATCGAGCAAGTGGCGGAGCAACTCGGTGCTCTCGGCATCGTCAAGGCCGTCGATCCGGCTCGTGAAGCTCGCATTCACGAACAGCACGTGTTCGCCGGTTTCGGGATGGCCGCGCGCGATCGGGTGGTGCTGGGGCGGAAATTCGGCGGCCATCGCCGCGCGGCGTTCGGGCGCGATGCGATCGCCGAAATCGTGGAGAAGATCGTGGGTCGCGGTACGTCCCGCGATCCGCGCCTTGACCGCGTCGGACAACCCTTCATAGGCGGCCGCGGCGTCCACCCACAGCGTATCGCCCCCAATCGGCGGCAACTCGCGTGCCCGCAGCACCGCGCCGAAACTGGGGCGTGCGCGAAAGGTGACGTCGCTATGCCATTTATCCAGCGCACGAAAAGCGCGGTCGCTCGCCGCGTCGCTCACCCGCCCCTCGCTGCCGCGAATGTCGAGGATTTCGGGATAGCCGGGCACATGCGCGATCACCGGATGCCCTTCGAGCGGGCCAAAAACGCGGCCCAGCGCGAGATGCTGCTCGTGGCTCAAGTCCAAATCGCGCAGGAACAGCACCTTGTAGCGGGTAAGCAGCGCGCGCAGCTCGGCGGCGACCTCCGGGTCGACGGCATCGCCTATCTCGACCCCGCCAAGCTCCGCGCCCAGCACCGGGCCGCACGGTTCGATCCGCCAATCGAGCTTGGTTCTCGCCTGCGTCGCCATGCCGCCTCCTCCCCGCTGTGTCGCGTCTCGGCTTAGGCCGACGGGGCGCCGCTGGCGAGCCGGCAAGCATTTGGCGAAGGCGCAGAAAAGCTATTCCAGCCCCAACGCCTTCAAATCCGCCGCCGCCGCCGCGAGTTCGGCGTTCGACACCAGGTTGCGGAACCGCGCGTCCAACTGCCGCACCGCCGCGTCCGCCGCCGATTCCTCGCGCAGATTCACCAGGAAGAAGTCGCTCGCGCCCTCGGTGAAGCGGCGCTGTTCGGCGCGGGCCATCTCGCTCGCCCGGGCGCGCTCTTCCTCGGCGAGCAGCGCCAGCCGCTCGGTCGCGCGCACGTCGATCGCGATGCCCTCGATCTCGGCGGCGATCTGCTCGCGCGTCGTCTGGCGACGGCGTTCGAGGCCGTCGATCTCTGCGGTGGTCGCAGCGATCCGGCCCTTGGCGGCGCGGCGTTCGAGCGGGACACTGAACGACAGCCCAACCTTGCTCTCGAATCCGTTGCGCGAACGCCCGCCCGAGCCGACCGGCCCCAGATCCTGCGACGCCTCCACCTTCAGATCGAGCCGGGGCTTCAGCTGGTTGCGATCAAGCTCCAGCCGGTTGGTCGCCTGGGCGATGCGCAGATCGAGCGTCTTGAGATCGGGGCGGCCCTGCAGCGCCATCCGCGCCGCGCCGGTTGGCTGCGGGATGGTGGGGAAGGCATCGGGCAGCAGTTCGGGAGCGGGGCGCTGCGGCTGGCCGTTCGCATCGCGCCAGAACAGCGACAGCGTGTTGGCGGCGTTCGCCAGCTCCTGTTCGGTCCGCGCGACGAGCGTTTCGCGACGCAGGATGTTCTGCGCCTGCTCAGTGAGGATGATGCGCGGCCGCGCGCCAAGCTCTACCTGCCGCTCAAGCCCGGCCTGGCGCGCGCGGGCGAGATCGAGCAGCTCGCGATAGACCTTCAGCCGCAGCCCCGCCGCGACCCACAGATTATAGGCCGCCACCGCGCGCCGCTGCACCGAAATCGCGGTGATCAGCTTCTCGGCCTCCGCCACGTCGACATCGAGCGCGGCATTGCCCCGATTGAAGCGGCGATCGTCGATGAAGCGATCGCGCAGTAGCGAGAGTACGGCGCCGGCTTTGATCTCACCAAGCACGTTGGTGTAGCGCTCATCCTCATAGATTGGGAAACGCCCGCCGGAGATGCGGTAGCCGCCATAATAGCTGCCGCCCCAATTCTCGATCGGGCGCTCGATCGTGCCGCCGGCATAGCTGCCGTCATAAAAACCCGACAGGCGCCCTTCGGCCTGCGCCTTCACCTGCGTATCGAAGGCGCCCTCGGCCTGAAGGCGCTTGCCCTCGGCCGAGCGAACCTTGGCAACCGCTTCCAGGATTTGCGGCTGGAAGCGGGCCGAGGAAGCGAGCACCTCGCCCAAGGTCAGCACCGGCCGCGCCGGGGCAGGCGCGGGGGGCGGCACGGCGGGCGCGGGAGCCGCGCCGCGCGGCTTGGCATGGCGCTGGGGCGCGCCCTCCCCCGCCGCCGCGTGTGCCGCCGACGCGAGCGCAAGCGCGGACAGAAACAACCAGCGCCTCATTTCGCGGGTGCGGTACCGTTATCGGGCTCGGGCGGCAGCGCCTTCGCCTTGGGGTCGCCGGGGCGATCCCATTGCAGCGGGAAGTCGTTGAGCTGGCGCCAGATTTCATAGCCAACCGAGACCTGGTTCATCAGCACCCAGCCCGAAACCTTGGCGCCCAGCCGCACGAACGGCTCCTTGGGCCAGGGCTTGCGATCGGGCGCCTGCTCGATGATCACGCGGAACAGCCCGTTGGCGGACGCCTGCGGATCGATCGAGCGCACCCGCCCGTCGAACACGCCGAGCGCGACCGACGGCCAGCCGCTCGCCTGGATCGCCGGCCAGCCCTCGAACTCCAGCCGCGCGCGGCGGCCGGGATAGATCAGCGGCACGTCCCGGCCATCGATATAAAGCTCGACCACGCGCTCCGAATTTTCGGGCGCGATCGTCGCGAGCGGATCGCCGGCCTTCACCAAGGTCGACTGATCGCCCGCCGTCACGTTCAGGATGCGCCCGGCGCGCGGCGCCCGCACCAGCTGCACGTCCTGCCGGTTGAGATTGATTTCGACGGTGCTGAGCGAGGCGCGCTCGCTCGCCAGCTTGGCCTTGTAATCCGCCACCTTGATCAGGGCGAGTTCATAGTCGCGCCGCGCCGCCAGACCCTCGCGGTACAAGGTACTGGTGCGCTTCACGTCGAGCTCGGCGGTGGCGAGCGCCTGTTCGACCGAGGCGATCTCGGCGAGCGTCTGCTCGCGCTGCGCCTGCAGGCGGGGGAGCAACTGCGGATCATTGTCGATGACCTTGGCAATCGGATCGCCCTTCTTCACCAGCTGCCCGTCGGTGACATACCATTGGTCGATGCGCCCGGGGACGAGCGCGGTGATAGTCGTCACGCGGTCGCGCGGATCGAGCGCGATCACCTTGCCGGTGCCCTGGCTGGTCTGGAGCCAGGGGACGTAGATCATGAACAGCACCGACACGACGATGCCGATCGTCAGCATGATCCCGACCGCGCGGGTAATGTGCGGCACGCGCAGCCGGTGGAGCGCGGTGAATTGCGGGAACAAGGGCTTAGCGGCCATCGCGCGCCTCCCGCTGCTCGCCCGCATAGCGTAGCGCGTCGAACTCGGCCTGGCTCGCGACCTGATGTTGCGCGGTGCGGCCGAGCCACAAATAGCCGTCGAGCTGCGGCGGATGGGTGCGGTTGGTGAAATAGATCAGGCTGGTGAGCCCACCACCAAAGCCTGCGAGCATCCGCTCAAGATCAGGGCGCGGCACCATGTCGAACAGCGGCGACAGAATCAGGATGCGCGGCCGCGCGAGCAGTGCGGCGGCGAACTTCAGACGCATCACCTCCGGCAGCGCCAGCGGCCAGCCTGTCGAGGACAAGGTGGTATGAATGCCTTCGGGCAGGCGGCCGATCGCCTGTTCCAGTCCCACCTGGCGCAGCGCTTCCATCATCATCGCCGGCGTCGCATCGGCATCGGCGAGACCGAGATAATCGAAGATCGAGGTTTCGACGATGCTCGGCCGATCGAGCACGATCACTTCCGAACGCAGCTGGTACACGTCGAGCGCGCTGATGTCCGCGCCCCCCAGCGTCACGAAGCCGCGCGCGGGGCTGCGGTGACGCTTCAGCAGCAGTTGCAGCGTGCGGTTCACATCGGGCTCGGCGGCGCCGATCAGCCGCACGCCCTCGGGCACCGTGAAGTCGAAGCGGCAATCGTCGATCTCGACCTCCGCCAGCCGCAGTCCGCCGGGCAGCCGGTCGAGCGGTTCGCTGGAGACGGGCGCTTCCTGCGGTACTTCGTGGAACAGGTGCAGTTCCTCGCACGCCGCGACCAGTTCATAGAAGCTGTCGAGATAGGGGCCAAGCTGGGCGACGCCGTAGAAGATGCTCGACAGGATCAACTCGGCCGCGACCAGCTGGCCGATCGAGAGCTGCCCCTGGATCACCAGCCAGCCGCCCAGCGCGAGCAAGCCGGCGCTGCCCGCCGCATAGAGCGTCAGGAACATCACATTCTGGGTGAAGCTGTGGCCGAAGAAGCGGCGGTCGGCTTGGATATAGCGTTCGCTCAGCGCGTCGCTGCGCGCGATCGCGTAGTTGATGTGGCGGCTGGACTTGTAGAAGCCATTGGAGGCGCCCACGCTCTCCAGCCAATGCGCCATGTCGTATTTGGCGTGGCTCAGCTGCACCGAGGCGCTCATCGCCGGGCGCGACCAGAGCCGCCAGACGAGCCATACCAAGCCGATGAACACCAGGTTGAACGCCAGGAAGATCGGGTGATAGAGCGAGGTCACCACCAGCCCGACCGCAGATTGCAGCAGGATCGTGAACAGCCCGATCAGCAGCGAGGGCACCGCCTTCTGCACGTTCATCACGTCGAAATAGCGGTTGAACAGATCGGCGCGGCGGGCGTCGCTGAAGAAAGGATCGCGCGCCTGCACCGCGCGCATCGTGATCTCCGCGACCAGCCGCGCGAAGAAGCGACGGCGGAAGATTTCCATCAAATGGGTGCGAAAAGCGCTGAGGATGTTCGACGTCATCAGCAACGCGAACATCACCAGCGACAGGGTGAACAGCGGCACCGGCAGCGCGGTATAGGCGATGCTGTTGATGAGCAGCTGCACCGAAATGGGGGTGACGAGCGACAACAGACTGATCGCCACGCCATAGATCGCGGCGAGCAGCAGGAAGGGGCGGTCGGGCCACAATATAGGCCGCGCCCAACCGATAAAATCCCGGAACCGAACGGATTTAGCGGCCTCTGCCACTGCTGCTCCCTTTTGATACGTCAGAGATTGACGATCCCCAATGATCGTGCGCGCCCATCTAGTGAATGCCCGAGCGATCGGCAAGGCGAAACACCTCAGACATCAGCCGGTTCGATAGAGCGCGCTTGTGGCGAAAATTCAGCGGGCCGACGCCGTCACCGGGGTTTCGGAGCGCTTGGTGAGGCGATCGAACTGATCGCGCGACAGCGGCTTGCCAAGCAGGCAGCCAGCGCTCAAATCCTCGGCCCAGATTACCGAGCCCAAGGTCGGCGCCATGCCCGGCAGGGTCAGCCACAGCATGGTACCCGTGCGCAGCGGCACGAACGTGTCCAGCGTGAGAACGTTGCGGGTGAGCCCGCGGACGGCGCACACGCGGCGCATCGCGGCGGTTTCGGGTCGCGGACGCGGAAAGCGGCCTTGGGCGTTGGCCAAGGCCGGCTCGACTTCCGCGGTGAACAAGGCTCCCTTCATGCATCGGGGAACCTAAACTATGTTTAGTTAAAGCGCGATTAAGCGTGCGCGGCCCGGCTACGGTGCCGCGCGGCGCTCACTTCTTGCCGAGCGACAGCCCGCCGAAACGCTTGTTGAAGCGCGCGACCTGGCCGCCCGCATCGACCAGACGCTGGTTGCCGCCGGTCCAGGCGGGGTGCGACTTGGGATCGATTTCGAGCAGCATGACGTCACCTTCCTTGCCCCAGGTCGAGCGGGTCTCATAGGTGGTGCCGTCGGTCATCTGGATCTTGATCCAGTGATAATCGGGATGGGTGTCGGTCTTCACGGGAATGGACTCCTAGTGCCGCTGGTTACCGACCAGCGTGCGAGCGCGGGCCGCTAGCACAAGGGGCAGGGCGGCGCAATGCCGTTTGGGAGCCCGCCGGCGGCTGGCGCGTTGCTGCGGCAGCAATGGAGATTTCGCCGATGACGACCAAAGCAAAATCCACTCCGCGTCCCAAAGCGCAGCGCGCGCAACGCAAGGCCGCGAGCGCCAAGCCGGCCCCCAAAGCCAGGCGCAGCCCCGCCGAGCCGGTGGCGCGTGGCGCGAAGGCGCCGCCACCGGGCGCGACCAACGGCTGGGGCGCCGTCGCGGTGCTCGGCGCCGCTGGCGCGGGCGTCGCCGCGCTCGTCTATGCTCTCGGTGGTAAGCGCGCGAGCCCGCGCCGAAGCGACGACTGGCCCGCCCACCAGGTCGATGGCCGCAACTCAAGCGACCAGTTCGCGGCGCAAATCGCCGACGAGAATATGATTCCCGAACGTGTTCCCGAGGCGATCATCTAGAAGCCCCCCAAGAGTATGGCCGCTTTGCCTATCGCGGGGCGAAGCGGCCTAGCTCCTCACCACCCGCTCGGCTTGCCCTTGTTCTGCTCGTCGAGCCAGGTCTTTAGCGGCGCGAAATAAGCGAGCATGGCCTTGCCCGAAATCTCGCTGGTGCCCGTAAACGCCTTCAGCGCCTCCGGCCACGGCTTGGAGGCGCCAAGCGCGAGCATCGCGTTCAGCCGTTCGCCGACCTGCTTGTTGCCGTAGAAGGAACAGCGGTGGAGCGGCCCCTTCCACCCCGATTGCCGGCACGCCGCCTCGTAGAATTGGAACTGCAGCAGCCGCGCCAGGAAATAGCGGGTGTAGGGCACCGCCGCCGGCACATGGTATTTCGCGCCCGGATCGAAGCGCGTCTCGTCGCGCGCGACCGGCGGGACGACCCCCTGATAGCGCAGCCGCAGCTTATCCCACCCCGCCTGCATCTCGCCCGGCTTGATCGCGCCCGAGAACACGCCCCAGCGCCATTTGTCGATCAGCAGGCCGAACGGCAGGAACGCCACCTTGTCCATCGCCTGCCGCAGTAGGAGCCCCAGATCCTTGTCCGGGCTCGGCACCTTGGCCGCGTCGAGCAGCCCGATCTGCACCAGATATTGCGGCGTGATCGACAGCGCGACGAAATCGCCGATTGCTTCATGGAAGCCATCATTGGCGCCATTCTTGAACAGGAAGGACTGCGCATTATAGGCACGCTGATAATAGTTGTGGCCAAGCTCATGGTGGATGGTGACGAAATCGTCGCTATTCACCTTGGTGCACATCTTGATGCGCAGATCGTCCTTGTTGTCGATGTCCCAGGCGGAGGCGTGGCAGATCACCTCGCGGTCGCGCGGTTTCACGATCTGCGAGCGCTCCCAGAAGCTCGCCGGCAGCGGCGCGAAGCCGAGCGAGGAATAGAAGCCCTCGCCCGCCTTTACCATCTTCACCGCGTCATAGCCCTTGGCCTGCAGCAGCTCGCCAATGTCGAAGCCGAGATCGCCGCTGCCGGCGGGGGCGACCACGTCGTAGATGTTGCCCCATTCCTGGGCCCACATATTGCCGAGCAGGTCGGCGCGGATCGGCCCGGTCTTGGGCTGCACCGCGTCGCCATATTTGGCGTTGAGCTTCCAGCGGACATAGGTGTGGAGCGCCTTGTAGAGTGGCTCCACCTCCGCCCACAGCTTGTCGGTGAGCGCGGCGAACTGCTCGGGCGACATGTCATAGCTTGAACGCCACATCGCGCCGGTGTCGGGGAAGCCAAGCTCGCGCGCGCCCTCGTTGGCGAGCGCCGTCGCGCGCGCATAATCCTTGCGGATCGGCGCGCCGACATTGTCGTGCCAGCTTACCCACATTTCCTTGAGCTTGGCGGGGTCACGTTCCGTGCCCATCGCCGCTTCGATGTCGGAACCATTGATCGGCTTGCCATCGAGCGTCCCCCGGCCCTTGCCGTAGTTGGACGACATCTTGGTCACCAGCCCTGCCAGTTCCTCGGCCGCGCCAGGCGTGGTTGGCGCCGCGAGCGGCAGCCCCGTGCGGAGCAGGTCGATCTTGCGCAGTGTATCGGGCTGGAGCCCGGGCGATTGCCGCAGCTTGGCCGCGTCGAGCGCGAGCTTCACCACATAGGCGTTGAGCTGCGCGCCACTCTTGGCGGCGATCGCATCGGTATCGTCGGTGATGTAAGTGGCGTTGACCCATTGAACGCGCGCATCGTCGACCGCGAGCGTCTCAAGCTTGGCTTCGGCGTCGCGGATCGTCGCGTTGGCGTCGGTCGATTGCGCATAAGCGGGGCTGGCGAGCGCGGCGGCGAGCGCGAGTGCGCTGATGGTGCGGAACATTGGTCTCTCCCTCGGCGCGCTTGATGGCGCCGTCCGGCGCCCGGCGTCAAGCGGCGAGGAAGTCGGCGATCGCCGCGCCGAGCTCGGACGTGGTCACGGCGCTCATATGGTTGCCCGGCACCGCCTGATAGCGCGCATGAGGAAGCGCGCCGGCGAGCGCCTCGGCCGAGCCATTATCCTGGTCGTCGCTGCCGCAGAGCACGAGCACCGGCTGCGCGATGCGGGCAAGTTCGGCGTCGCTCGTCGCGACGAACGTGTCGAGCAGGTGGACGAGCGCCGCCGCGTCGCCCCCGGTCGTCTTCAGAAATGCCTGCGCCGCCCATTCGGGCGTGCCCCGCTCGAAGCCCGGCTCGGTGAGCACGCGGCGGAAGAAATCGATCCGCTGGCCGACCGAGCGGACGCCCTCATAGCCCATGCCGCTTACGACGGCGCGGGCGGGGGCTGCGCCCATCGCGAGCATCCGCACCGTGGTCCGCGCGCCGAGCGAATAGCCGCCCAGATCATAGTCGGTGAGACCAAGATGGCGGACCAGCGCGAGGCCATCATGCGCGAGCACGTCGAGCGGATAGGCGCTGGCGTCGTGCGGCTTGGCGCTCGCCCCGTGCGCGCGCAGATCGGGCATGATCACCCGGAACCCGCGCGCGGCGATCGTGGCGGCATGGCCATATTTCAGCCAGTTGGTCGCCGCGTCGGAAAAGAAGCCGTGGAGCAGCACCACCGGCCGCCCCGCCCCCAGCTCGTGCCAGGCAAGCTCCAGTCCGTCGAACGAGGCGAAGCGGTGGGTAGTGACCTCGGTCATGGTCCGGGCAGCGCTCAAGCCGCCTTCCGCAGATGCCGCCGCCCGAGCAGCTCGGCGATCTGCACCGCGTTCAGCGCCGCGCCCTTGCGCAGATTGTCGCTCACGCACCACAGTACCAGACCGTTCTCGACCGTCGGGTCTTCGCGGACGCGGCTGACATAAGTGGCGTATTCGCCGACGCATTCGACCGGCGTTACATAGCCGCCATTCTCGCGCTTATCGACCAGCATCACGCCCGGCGCCTCGCGCAGGATCGCCTGCGCCTGCTTGGCGGAGATTTCACGCTCGAATTCGATCGTGATCGCCTCCGAATGGCCGACGAACACCGGCACCCGCACGCACGTGGCGACGACCTTGATCTTCGAATCGAGGATCTTCTTGGTCTCGACCACCATTTTCCATTCTTCCTTGGTGAAGCCATCATCCAGGAAGCTGTCGATGTGCGGGATCACGTTGAACGCGATCTGCTTGGTGAATTTCTGCGGCTCGGCCTGATCGCCAACGAAGATGTTGCGGCTCTGCTCGAACAGCTCGTCCATCCCCGCCTTGCCCGCGCCCGACACCGATTGATAGGTCGAGACGACGACCCGCTTGATGCCCGCCGCGTCATGCAGCGGCTTCAGCGCGACGACCATCTGCGCGGTCGAACAGTTCGGGTTCGCGATGATGTTGCGCTTGGTATAGCCGTCGATCGCCTGCGGGTTCACCTCGGGCACGATCAGCGGCACGTCGGGGTCCATGCGGTAGAGCGAAGCATTGTCGATCACCGTGCAGCCGGCGGCGGCGAAGCGCGGCGCGTGGAGCTTCGATCCTTCGGAGCCGATCGCGAACAGCGCGATGTCCCACCCGGCGGGATCGAAATGCTCGATATTCTGCACCTTGAGCATCCGGCCGGTATCGCCGAATTCGATCTGGTCGCCCTGGCTGCGCGCCGAGGCGAGCACCGCCAAGTCCTTGATGGGGAATTCGCGCTCCGCCAGGATGTTGAGCATCTCGCGCCCGACATTGCCCGTCGCGCCCGCGACCACGATGCGATACGCCATTATCCGCCGTAACCTTCTGTTGCTGGTGGTTCTCCATAGGCAGGTCGATGGCAAATTGAAGTCGAAATCGTTCGACCTGGCCCCCTCTCACCCGGTGCGGAATGGCGTGTCGGGGGGAGTGATGATATCATGGGCCAAGCCTGCAGCGGCGCGGGAGCAACAGCATGGCACGACGATTGATCATCGCGATGGGCGCGGCGGCGTGCCTCGTCGCTCTTGCGGCGTCGCCGCCGCCGACATGTCGATCGCTCGGCAAAGTGGAGGAGCGCTCGGTCAACCTCACCAGCGACGGCTTGGTGACGTTCACCGCCGATATGGACGTGAACACCGATGGGGCGCTGGAATCCTATGCCGTCGATGACCTGGGGTTCTTCGGGCCGAAATTGAACACCCGCCACGCGCTGAACACCATCTGCAACGCCGTCCGTATCCGCAAGCGCGGCAGGGGCTCGCAGGACGCCCTTGTGTTCGACCACCGCCAATGCGGGAAACTGATCGCCGAATTCCGCCGGATCAGAGAGGCGAACTGGGCGCCGGCGGATGGCAGCTATGTGGAATTCTACGCGATCGCCCTGCAACCGGGCACGATCCGCCCGGGCAAGAGCCGTGGCACGCCTTGTGAACATGACGGCTTCTACGTCTCGCAAACCGCGCGCGCGATGAACCCCGGCGTGTCGGTGTGCGATCCCGAGCACTGGATTGACGCCGCCCGCATCCCGGCGATCGTCGTCCCGCCGGCGTTGGTGAAGCCGCGCGGGGTCGATCTGTTCGACCTGGTCCTCGTGCGCAAGGCCGGCACCGCTGAGTGGTTCCCGGCGATTGTCGGCGACACCAACAACAAGTTTCTCGGCGAGGGCACCCTGCGCCTGGCGCAGCAGGTAACCGGGCAGGAAGCAAGACCCGCCAACTACCGGGCGGTTCTGGCCGTAAAGCCGCGCGGCGATTATGAATATCTCATCTTCCCCGGAAGCCGGGCTCAACTGACCAGCCGGAGCAACAGCATGGCGCCGCAGGTCGTGGAGGCGGCGACCAGGCTGCGCGATCAGTTCAATCTTTCGGCCCGGCCGCGCCTCTGCCCGTAAGGTCGAAGGCGTCTCATTTGCGCGATCACTCCCCCTTCGGCATCCGGCGATCGAGGAAGCCCAGGATCGTCCGCCACAGATGTTCGCTCACCCCGGGGCCGCCCACGCGGTGCGTCTGGCCGGGGTAGAACATCATCTCGAACGGGCGCCCTTGCGCCTGCATCCGCGCGGCGAAGGCGGTCGAGTGATCGAGCACGACATTGTCGTCCGACATGCCGTGGATCAGCAGCAGTGGATCGCTGATCTTGCCCGCATCAAGAAGCGCGTTGCTCGCTTCATAGGGCTCGGCCTTGGGGTCGCCGAGATAGCGCTCGGTATAATGGGTATCGTACAGCTCCCACTTGGTCACCGGCGCGCCGGCGATGCCCGCCGCGAAGACGCCTGGCGCCTTTTCCAGCATCTTCAGCGTCATATAGCCGCCATAGGACCAGCCGAACGTCGCGATGCGCTTGGCGTCGACGAACGGCTGTTCCTTCAGGAACCTGGCCCCCACCAGCTGATCGGTGACCTCCACCGTGCCCATCGCGCGGTAGATCTGGTCCTCGAACGCCTTGCCGCGATTGTACGAGCCGCGATTGTCGATCTGGAACCAGATGTAACCCTGGCTCACGAGATATTGCTGCAGCGCCCCGCCCCAGCCGCGCGTCACCTGCTGGCCGGTGCCGGGGCCGCCATAATGCTGGAAGAACACGGGATATTTCTTGCCCGGCTCCAGCTTGGGGGTGATCATCTCCCAATAGAGCGTGGTGCCGTCCTCGGCCTTCAGCGTGCCGAATTTGCGCTCCTGATGCTGGGCGAGGAACGGGTAATAGGGGTGCCCGGGCTTCAGCGCATTCTCGCTGATCCAGGCGATCCGCTTGCCGCTCGTATCCGCCAGATAGACCTGCGGCGGCTGATTGGGGTTGGAGCGGGCAACGATCACGCGCTTGGCGGCCGCGTCCATCGTCGCGCCGTTCCACCAGCCGCGCTCGGTCAGCCGAGTGAGCGCGTTCGGCTTCGCGAGATCGAGCGCATAGAGATGCTGCTCAAGCACATCATCCTTGTTGCCGAGCAGATAGAGCCTGCCCTGCGCTTCATCGACCCCGACCAAAGCGGTGACGACCCAATCGCCCTGGGTCAGCGCGGTCCATTTCCCCTCCTTGAAGCGGTAGAGCTGACCATAGCCGCTGCGCTCCGACCGCCAGATCAGCGAGCCGTCCTTCATGAAATGATAGGCGTCGGAGAGATTGAGCCAGCTCTTCGCGCCGCTGCGCTCGGTGAACAGCACGCGGGCCTTGCCGGTCGCGGGATCGACCGCGAGCATGTCGAGCGTCTTCTGGTCGCGCGACTGGCGCTGGACATAGAGCGTCTTGCCATCGGGCGCCCAATCGACCCGGGCGAGATAGATGTCGGGGTTCTCGCCCAGATCGACCTTCACCCGGGCGCTGCCATCGGGGTTCATCACGTAAAGCTCGACCAGCGCGTTGGGCGTGCCGGCGGCGGGGTAGCGCTGATCGACCACCTTCGTCCCGTCCGCTCCGATCGCCGCGCGGGTGACGATGCCCACCGGCGTCTCGTCAAAGCGTTCGACGGCGATGCGGCGGTCATCGGGCGACCACCAATAGCCGGTGCGCCGGTCGATCTCCTCCTGCGCCACGAACTCGGCCTCGCCCCAATGGACATTGCCCTGGCCGTCCGTAGTGATCGCGCGCGGCTGCCCGCCGAGCGGCTGGACGACGAGATTCTGGTCGCGCACGAAGCTGACGAAGCCGCCCTTGGGGCTGATCGCGGGGTTCAGTTCGCCCTCGGGCGAGTTGGTCAGCCGATCAACCTGGCCATCGAGCCGGGCGAGGAACAGATCACCATCGAGCGGGACGAGGATCGCCTTGCCGTCGGGCGTCCATTCATAGGCGACGATGCCCTTGCTGCCGCCGATCCGCGCGCGCTCGCGCTGCATCTTCTCGGCCTCCGAAAGCTCGGCGCCGGAGCCGACCTTCTTCGAATCGACCAGCATCCATTCGCGCCCGGTCTTGGTGTCGAGCGCCCACAGGTCGAGCCGCTCCTTCTCGTCGGCGCGCGGTTTGAGCGAGGTGAGCAGCGCGCCATCGGGCGAAAGCCGCACCGCGCGCGGCGCCGGGCCGGCGAGTTCGGGGCTGGCGAAGACGCGCTGCAGGGTGAGCCTGGGGGCTTCCTCAGCCAAGGCAGCACCACTCCAAGCGAGCGCCACCGCGCTCGCCGCCCCGATCAACCCCCGCATTGTCGCTCTCCCTGTCGCGCATTTGGCGCGCGTTATCGCGACGGGAAGGGCCGAGGTAAAGAGCCATGGACCAGCGGCGATTGCGAAAGAAAATCCGTCATGCCGGACTTGTTCCGGCATCCGCCGCTGCGCCAGGGTTTACGCCGGCAGAGCGAGCGCCCCGGTGGACCCCGGAGCAAGTCCCGGGTGACAGATCGCGTTTCGAACACCCCACATCGCAACGCAAAAACGGCGCGAGGATCGCTCCCCGCGCCGCCTGCAACCTAAATCCGCAGCGAAAGGCTTACTCGCCCTTGGTCTCGCGGCGCTCGGCGATGCGCGCCGACTTGCCGCGGCGACCGCGCAGATAATAGAGCTTCGCGCGGCGCACCACGCCCCGGCGCACCACCTCGATCGAATCGATGTTCGGCGAATAGAGCGGGAAAACGCGCTCGACGCCCTCGCCGAATGAAATCTTGCGCACCGTGAAGTTGCTGCCCATGCCCTTGTTGGCGCGCGCGATGCAGACGCCTTCATAGGCCTGCACGCGAGTGCGATCGCCTTCGACCACCTTCACGCCAACGCGCAGCGTGTCGCCGGGGCGGAATTCGGGGATCTTGCGGGCGGCGGTGAGCTTCGCGATCTGCTCGGCTTCGATCTGCTGAATAATGTTCATCGTCAACGTCCCTCAGGTCGCCGCGCGCCAGAGGGCGACCCGACCCGAGCACCCTCATGGCGCTCCCAAAGGTCCGGCCGCCTTAGCCGTGTATCGCTCGCCGCCATGGCCTTGCGCCAGGCGGCGATCTTCGCATGATCCCCCGATCGCAGCACTTCAGGGATCGTGCGCCCTTCCCATTCAACGGGGCGGGTATAATGCGGATATTCGAGCAGCCCCGTCTCGAAGCTCTCGTCATCCCCGCTAGAAGGCGCGCCCATTACGCCCGGCAGCAGCCGAATGCAAGCGTCGAGGAGCGCCAGCGCGCCCATTTCGCCGCCGGACAGGATATAGTCGCCGATCGAGACCGGCTCGATCGCGCGTGCCTCGAACAGGCGTTCGTCGAACCCTTCGAACCGGCCGCAGAGCAGCACCACGCCCGGCCCCGCCGCCAGGTCGCGGACCCGTGCCTGGGTGAGCGGGCTCCCGCGCGGCGTAAGCGCGATCGCCGGGCGTGCGTCCGCCACGCTATCGAACGCGGCAGCCACGACATCGGCGCGCAGCACCATGCCGGCGCCACCCCCGGCCGGTGTATCATCGACGCTGCGATGCTTGTCGGTCGCGAAATCGCGGATCTGGACGGTGTCGAGCGACCAGCGCCCTTCCGCGAGCGCGCGCCCAGCGAGCGACAGCCCCAGCGGCCCGGGGAACATCTCCGGGTAAAGCGTCAGAACGGTGGCGGCGAAGGTCATGTCCAGTTTTCCAGCTTAAGGCCGGGAATGTCGACGAAGTCCGTCGTATCGTTGGTGACGAGCGTCAGGTCGAGCGCCAAGGCATGGGCGGCGACCAGCCGATCGAACCGCGCGCGTTTGAAGGGCAAGAGCGCGTATTGCCAGGCCGCTGCCCGATCGATCGCGATAACCGGAACAACCTCGAACAAAGCAGCAAAGCCAGTGAGTGCATCAGGCGTGCGGGGAATGCCGAGCGCCACTTCGGCATAGGTGGTCGAGGAAACCACAGCCTCCCCGGAGTCGCAAAGCTGCAACCGTTCGGCCGCCATGGAATGAGCATCGTCGAGAATATAAATGCAGATGTTCGAGTCGAGCAAAAAGCGGGCGTCAGTCACGCCGCATCCGTTTTAACGCCCAATCAAGCTCGCGCTCCTCGATCTCGCGATCCTCGCGCGTCAGAGGCTTGAGGCCAGGGATCGAACCGGCGATGCCCGTCAGATCGATCTTGCCCTCTTTGGTCGCCGGCTCGACGGTGAAACCACCCTGGGCGTCCTCGCGCACACGCATCTCCGCGCCCTCCTTAAGGCCGAGCGCCTCCGGCAGCATTAGCGCCAGTGCGTCGCCCGATCTGAAAACTTTCGCGCGATATTCCCGGCCCATCGTCGCCTCCGTTGGTCCGCCGGATATATGGCGGAACGCCGAACCCGACAAGCTCAGCTGCCGCACCCCCCACAGCCGCCGCCACCGCAGCCGCTGCCGCCGCTCCCGCTGTCGGCGCTGACGCCGGCATCGCCACCGCCCTGCGCCCGCAGCGCGTGATAGGCGCCGAACTCGGACGCCGCGAGCACGCCGGTGCCGTAGAGCGCGACCGCGAGCGGCATCTCCTCGGCACGCGGCGCGCGGCGCAGCCGCTCGCGCCCGTCACGCTCGCGCCGCAGCAGGTCGAGCGCGGCGCGGGTACGGCGATCGACGCTGGCGAAGCGCACCACCAGCGCGAACACGGTGACGATCAGGAAGAAGGTGAGGATGCCGACCGGCTTGTCGCGCAGCCGGCCGATCTCCCACTTGGTCGCGCCGATCGCGAGCAGAGCCAGCCAGGGGGCGATCGCCCAGAAACGCAGTTGCAGAGCGCCTGCGCGGTGGATCAACAATCCGGCCTCGACCAACCGCGCCTCGACCCTCGCGGCCTGGCGGGCGAGCGTCGCGCTGACTTTGTGCCACGGGGCGGGCGTGTCGAGTAGCAGCACCGCCCGATCGGGCGCCCCGCGACCCGCCGCCGGCGCGAGCACGCGCACCTTGCCGCCCGCCTCCATCGCCACGTCGCGCGCGGCGAGCAGGCGCGCCATCACCGCGTCGACATAGCGCCCCGCTCCGCCCGCGAGATAAGCGAGACCCTCGACATCGAGCCCCGCTGGCGCGCGCCCTTCGGCACGCAGCCAGCGCGGGATGAGGATGCTCGCGATCAGCGCGCCGACGAACAGCGCCGCGTACAGCAACAGGAATGGACGCCCGGTCAGGTCAAAAATGCCCATATTTCCCTCCAACGCCACCACATTACGCCCAGCGCGACCACCACGAGCGACGCCGCGACACGCACCACCCAGCGCGGCACGATCAGCGCCTGGCGCGGGTGGACGCGGCGGGCGCGCGGATCGTGGAGCAGCCGGCGGCGCGCATTGGGCCAGATGTCCGCCGGGGGCAGCGTGCCGAACGCGGCTTCATACGCCGCGAGCGTATCGGCATATTGGCTGAAGAAGCGGTGCCCCTCCGCAGCCCCGCCCGCGGTCGGGCCATGGTGGAGCGCGCGGCCCAGCACCTGCGGGCAGAAACGCTCCCAATAATCGCGGGTGTAAGTAAGGTGCAGGTGCCACGCCTGATCGACCGCGTCGGACGGCGTCAGCTCGCGCCCAACGGTGACGGCGAGGAAGCAAAAACGCTTATATTCCTCGATCACCCGCGCGGCGAATGCGGGTTTCCAGCCATTTTCACGCGCGAGCCGATCGGCGAAGCCGAACGCGGCGCCCTGGGGGCCGATGATGTAATGCGAGAGCGCCTGCCACACAGGGTGGTCGAGAAGGGCAGACCGTGGATCGGCCGCAGGCATGTATTCCTACTAGATCAGTAGGAGTTATTTGTCAAGCGATGGGCGATGGCAGATCGTTCCCGTTACCGCGACCGATCCGCGTCATCCCTCGGCGAACGCCGCCGTCACCACCAGCCGCGCCTCGTCCCACGCGATCACCGCCTCGGGTCGCATCGGCACCATGAAGCGGCCGCCGCCATCGCGCTCGATCTCGATCACGTCGCCCGCGCCGAAATTCTCCACCGCGACCACGCGGCCGACCGCGAGCCCAGCATCGGTTTCCACCGCCAGCCCGATCAGGTCGACGTGATAATATTCCCCCTCCCCCAGCGGCGGTAGCGCGCTGCGCGGGACGGTGAGCTGGGTGCCGCGCAGGGCCTCGGCGGCGTTGCGGTCGCCCACTTCGGCGAAGCGGGCGATCGCGCCGTTCGGCCCCTCGCGCAAGCCGACGAGCGTCAGCGCGCCGCCATTGAAGACGCGATAGGCACCGAGATCATCGGCGAAGCGCTTCAGCCGAACCTCGCCCGCAAGCCCGTGCGCGCCGATCACCGCGGCGAGCACGACCTCGCGCGCGCCCTCACCCCCGGGGAGAGCCGGGGTCGGGTTCGGGCGCGGCGTCGTCGCCCTCGGCGGGCCCTTCGGCCGAGACGCCGGTCGGGTTGATCTGGGTCTGGCCGGGCGCGTCACGCTCGGTTTCCGAAGGCGGCGGGGCTTGTTTGGGATCGGCTGGCATCATGCGCTCCTTGGGCGTTGCCAGGCGAACGCATGATGCCGCTCAATCGCCTCACGCCTCGGCGGCTTCCTCGGCCGGGGCGTTGGCCGCTTCCTGGGCGGCGGCGAGCTTGGCCGCGCGCTCCTCGGCGCGCTCCTTGGCCTTTTCGCCGGGCTCCGCCTTCTTGGGGTTGTTGCGCGCGGGGCGCTCGCGCAGGCCGGCGGCGTCGAGGAAGCGCGCGACGCGATCGGTCGGCTGCGCGCCCATCTTCAGCCAGTGCGCGGCGCGCTCGGCCTCGAGCTTCACGCGCTCGGGGCTGTCCTTGGCGAGCAGGGGGTTGAAGCTGCCGATCTTCTCGATGAAGCGGCCGTCACGCGGCGCGCGCGCGTCGGCGACGACGATGCGGTAATAGGGGCGCTTCTTCGAGCCACCACGCGACAGACGAATGCTGAGTGCCATTATTCTTCCTTTTCAATAATCTGGAGTTATTTCTTCTTGGTCTTCATGAAATTCTGAAAGCCCGGCGGCAGCTTGGGCATCCCGGGCAGGCCGGGCACGCCATCGGCCTGGCCCATCATCTCGCCCAGGTCCGGGCCGCCGAGCGCGTTGCCCAGCCCGCCCATGCCGCCCTTGCCGAGCATCGCCATCATCCCCTTGATGCCGCCCATCTTCTTCAGGCGCTTCATCGCGGTGGCCATGTCCTGGTGCATCTTCAGCAGCTTGTTCACCTCCTGCACGGTGGTGCCGCTGCCCTTGGCGACGCGGATCTTGCGCTTGGCGTTGAGCAGTTCGGGCTTGGCGCGCTCCTTGGGCGTCATCGAGCCGATCATGGCTTCCATCCGCACCAGGATGCGCTCGTCCATCGCGCCGGCGGCCATCGCGGCCTGCGCCTTCTTCATCCCCGGGATCATGCCGGCAAGCGCGCCCAGCCCGCCCATCTTGCGCATCTGCTGGAGCTGACCCTTGAGGTCGTTCATGTCGAACTCGCCCTTGGCGAGCCGCTTCGCCATGCGCTCGGCATCTTCCTGCTCGATCGCCTCGGCGGCCTTCTCGACCAGGCTGACGACATCGCCCATGCCCAGGATGCGCCCGGCGACGCGGCCGGGATGGAAGGCTTCGAGCCCGTCCATCTTCTCGCCCGTGCCCGCGAACTTGATCGGCTTGCCGGTGACGGCGCGCATCGACAGCGCCGCGCCGCCGCGCGCGTCGCCGTCCATCCGGGTGAGCACCACGCCGGTCAGCGGCACCTGCGAACTGAAATTCTGCGCGACGTTCACCGCGTCCTGCCCGGTGAGCGCGTCGACCACGAGCAGGATTTCATTCGGCCGGGCGATCTCGGCGATCGCCTTCATCTCGTCCATCAGCGCCTGGTCGACGTGGAGCCGCCCGGCGGTGTCGAGCATCAGCACGTCATAGCCCTGCAGCTTCGCCGCCTGCACCGCGCGCCGCGCGATATCGACCGGGGGCTGGCCCGGGACGATCGGCAGCGTCGCCACCTCGACCTGCTTGCCCAAAGTCGCCAGCTGCTCCTGCGCGGCGGGGCGGTTGACGTCCAAGGACGCCATCAGCACCTTCTTGCGCTCACGCCCCGCCAGCCGCTTGGCGAGCTTGGCGGTGGTCGTCGTCTTGCCCGAGCCTTGCAGGCCGACCAGCATCACGATCGCCGGCGGGGTAACGTCGATCTCGAGCCCGACCTCGCCGCCGCCGAGCATCTCGGCGAGAGCGTCGTTGACGATCTTGACGACCTGCTGCCCCGGCGTGACCGAGCGCAGCACCTGCTGGCCAACCGCCTGCTCGGTCACCTTGTCGACGAAATCACGCGCGACCGGCAGCGCGACATCGGCTTCGAGCAGGGCGATCCGCACCTCGCGCATCGCCGCGCGCACGTCCGCCTCGGTCAGCGCGCCGCGCCCCCGAAGCCGATCGAACACGCCGCCAAGGCGATCGCTGAGACTTTCGAACATAATCACTCCTGCCGAGCCGGCCCCGCGCCAAACGCAAGAAACGCCGGCGGACGAAACCTCGTCGGCCAGCGTGTGCGCGCCATTTGGACGCGCGTCCAGCGTTTCGCATGGAAACGGTCAGGCGGCGGCGCCTAATCCAAAACGTGTCGCTTTGCAATGGGGCGGCTTTAACCGGCCATTGACCGCCAGCGTGGCAAGAATGGCTGCGCATGATCACGCCTCCCCCTCGGATCGCCCGCCCGCTTGGCCAGTTGACGACCGGCATCACCCTGCTGGCCATCCTGGTGTTCGTGGCGACGGCGAGCGCGGTACTCTCGCTCGCTTTCGCGCGCAGCCAGCACGGCGCGTCGCTCGATCGCGGGCTGACGATCGCGCTGCTGCTCAACATCGCCTTGATCCTGCTCGGCTGGCGCCGCCAGCGGGTGCTGGTCGAGGAGTTGAAGGCGGCGCAGACGCGCGCGCTGGTCGCGGGGCATGATGCCTTGACCGGCCTGCTCGCCCGCCGCGCGTTCGGCGAGGCGGGCGCCGCCGCGATCGCCCAGGCGCGCGCGCGCAACCGGCTGGCGGCGCTGGTGCTGATCGATATCGACCGCGTCAAACGGGTGAACGATCTGCACGGCCATGCGGTAGGCGACGCGCTGGTGAAGGCGATCGCCAGCGAAGTGGTCGAGGCATCGCCGCATGGCGCGCCGGTCGCGCGGCTGTCGGGCACCGAATTCGCGTGCCTGTTGCCGGTCGAGCCAAGCTATCCCGAAACCGTCGATCGCTTCGCCGAGCGGCTCGCCGCGCGGCTCGCCGAACCGTTCCAGGTCGATGGCCGGCCGCTTCAGGTGGAGGCGGCGATCGGCATCGCGCGCAGCGACGCTGCCGGCTGGCAGGTCGATTCCCTCATCCGCGCGGCGAGCATCGCGCTGGCGGCCGCGAAGAGCGCGGAATCGGCCCCGATCATCTGGTTCGAGGCGGCGATGGCGCGCGAGCTGGAAGCGCGCAACGCGGTCGAGCGGGCGCTGCGCGTCGCGATTCCCCGGCACGAGATCGTGCCCTATTTCGAGCCGCAAGTGGATCTCACGACCGGGGCGCTCACCGGCTTCGAGGCGCTCGCGCGCTGGGAACGGCCCAACCAGCCGCCGCTGACGCCCGATCGCTTCATCCCGATCGCCGAGGAAAGCGGTTTGATCGACCAGCTTTCGCTGGCGTTGATGCTCCAGGCCTTCGCGCAGGCGCGCGACTGGGACGCGGAGTTGAGCGTGGCGGCGAACCTGTCGCCGGCGCAGTTGAAGGACGCATGGCTCGCCCAGAAGATCGTGAAGCTGCTCACCGAAACCGGCTTCCCCGCCCACCGGCTGGAGCTGGAGATCACCGAGGCGGCGCTGATCGACAACCTGCCGCTCGCCCAGTCCACCCTCACCAGCCTGAAGGAGCAGGGGGTGAAGCTGGTGCTCGATGATTTCGGCACGGGCTACTCGTCGCTCTCGCACCTGCGCGCGCTGCCGCTCGATCGGCTGAAGATCGATTGCGCCTATGTCGGCACGCTCAACGACAGCAGCGACAGCGCCTCGGTGGTGAACGCGATCCTGCGGCTCGCCGAAAGCCTCAACCTGCCGGTGATCGCGGAAGGGGTGCGCGATGGCGCGATCGCCGAACGGCTGAAGGCGATGGGCTGCCAGCGCGCCCAGGGCTATCTCTATGGTCAGCCGATGGCCCCCGCCGCCGCGCGGACGATGCTTGCCGAGCGCCGGCTGCTGCGCGGCGCGCTGCCCGCCGCCCCGCGCGCCGCCGTCGGTTGACGCCCCCGGTCGACGCACCCGGCCCACATGGACTTCGCGCGCCCGGCACCCTAGAGGAGCCAGGCGATGTCCGCCCCCGCCCCCCACATCATCACGCTCGGCTGCCGGCTGAACCTCGCCGAAAGCGAGAGCTTGCGTGCCCTGTCGGAAGCCGGGCCGGGCGCGGGCGAGCGGGTGATCGTCAACAGCTGCGCCGTCACCCAGAGCGCGGTCGCCGAAACCCGCGCGGCGATCCGCAAGGCGCGGCGCGCGCATCCCACCGCCGAGCTTGTCGTCACCGGCTGCGCCGCGCAGATCGACCCGGCGGGCTTCGCCGCGATGCCCGAGGTCGACCGGGTGATCGGCAATGGCGAGAAGCTCAGCCCCGCCGCCTGGGCCGCGCCCGAACGGGTGCAGGTGGCCGACATCTTCCGCGTCCGCGAAACCGCGCCGCATCTGGCGGCGAGCTTCGCCGGCCATGTCCGCGCCTTCGTCGAGGTGCAGAATGGCTGCGATCACCGCTGCACCTTCTGCGTGATCCCCTATGGGCGCGGCAACAGCCGCTCGGCGCCCGCCGGGGCGGTGGTCGATCGTGTCGCCGGGCTGGTCGAGGCCGGCCACCGCGAGGTTGTGCTGACCGGCGTGGACCTGACGAGCTATGGCCCCGACCTGCCCGGCGCGCCCACGCTCGGGGCGCTGGTCGAGCGCATCCTGCGCCACGTCCCCCGTCTGGAACGGCTGCGCCTGTCGTCGCTCGATTCGATCGAGATCGACGACCGGCTGTTCGAACTCATCACTGGCGAGGCGCGGGTGATGCCGCACCTCCATCTGTCGCTCCAGGCGGGCGACGACCTGATCCTGAAGCGGATGAAGCGCCGCCACGCCCGCGCCGACGCCTTGCGGGTGATCGCGCGGGTGAAGGCGCGGCGCGAGGTCGCGATCGGCGCCGATCTGATCGCGGGCTTTCCCACCGAAACCGAGGCCATGTTCGAGAACACGCTGAACCTGATCGCCGAGGGCGACATCGTCCACGCGCATGTCTTTCCCTATTCGCCGCGCCCCGGCACGCCCGCCGCGCGAATGCCGCAGGTTCCGGCGCGCACGGTAAAGTCCCGCACTGCCCGGCTGCGCGCGGCGGCGGCTTTACGGCGCGCGGCATGGCTCTCGGGGCAGCACGGGACTGTCCCGGCGGTGCTCATCGAGCGCCCCGGCGACCGCGGCCATGCCCCGAACCATGCCGAGGTCCGCTTGGCAACACCCGCCCCGGTCGGCGCGATCGTCCCGGTCCGCATCACCGGCGACGACGGCGTCCGCCTGCTGGGAGAGGCCGAATGAGCTGGCACGACAAGCTGCTCGGCGGCTTCCGCCGCACTTCCGACCGGCTGCTCGGCAACCTGGCGAGCTTCGGCACCGCCAAGCTCGACGAGGCCACGCTCGACGAGATCGAGGAAGCGCTGATCGCCTCCGATCTCGGCCCCGCGACCGCCGCGCGCATCCGGGCGCGCCTGGCCGAGGGCAGCTTCGAACGCAACCTGGAGGAACTCGGCATCCGCCTGATCGTGGCCGAGGAGATCGAGCGCACCCTCGCGCCGGTGGCGCGCCCCCTGGAAATCAGCGCCTTTCCGCGGCCGCATGTCGTGCTGGTGATCGGCGTCAACGGCTCTGGCAAGACCACGACCATCGCCAAGCTCGCGCATCTGTTCACCGAACAGGATTATGCGGTGATGCTGGCGGCCGGCGACACTTTCCGCGCGGCCGCGATTGGCCAGCTCGCCACCTGGGCCGATCGCGTCGGGGTGCCGATCGTGCGCGGGCCGGAAGGGGGCGATGCCGCCGGCGTCGTGTTCGAGGCGGTGAAGCAGGCGACCGGGGTTGGCACCGATGCGCTGATCGTCGACACCGCCGGGCGCCTCCAGAACAAGCGCGAGCTGATGGACGAGCTGGCCAAGATTCGCCGCGTCCTAGGCCGCCTCAACCCCGCGAGCCCGCACGACGTGGTGCTGGTGCTCGACGCGACCACCGGGCAGAACGCCCTGTCGCAGATCGAGATTTTCCGCGAGGTGGCGGGTGTCACCGGCCTCGTCATGACCAAGCTCGACGGCACTGCGCGCGGCGGCGTGCTGGTCGCGGCGGCCGAGCAGTTCGGCCTGCCGATCCACGCGATCGGGGTCGGCGAGGGCATGGCGGACCTGCGCCCGTTCGACGCGCGCGAAGTGGCGCGGATCATCGCGGGGATAGATCGGCCGGTCTAATCGGCGCTATCGCCATGCCGGACTTATGAGGGCTGGCGCCGAACTACGTGAATGGGAGCAGCCGTTGAACGGCGAGAATAACGAAGCGAAGAAGAACCCCTGGATCAACGTCGCGCTCGATTACGGGCCGCTGGCCTTGTTTTTCCTGGCGTACAATCTCGCACCCGGCATCGCGCTGTTCAAGCTGCTGGTCGCGACCGGAGCCTTCATGGTCGCGATGATCGCGGCGATGATCACCGCCGTCGCGCTCTACAAGCGTATCCCACCAATGATGGCGCTTACCGGGGTACTGGTGATCGTATTCGGCGGGCTGACGCTCTATTTCCGCGATGCGCGCTTCATCCAGATGAAGCCGACGATCATCTACGGTATCCTCGCGGCGCTGCTTGCCTTCGGGCTCGCGACCGGACGGCCGTTGCTGCAACAGGTGCTGGGGCAGAGCTTTCCGGGCTTGTCCCCGGTCGGGTGGCGCAAGTTGACGATCAACTGGATGGTTTTCTTCGTCGCGCTCGCGATCGCCAACGAAGTCGTGCGCCTGAACTTCTCGGAAACCGCCTGGGTCTATTTCAAGACCTGGGGAGTGATACCCCTCACCTTCGTCTTCGCGCTAGCTAATCTGCCGATGCTGACCAAGCATGGCCTGGAGCTGGAGGATAAGCCGAAGGGCTGATCTGAATGAAAGCCCCTCCCTCAAAGGGAGGGGTTTGGCGTGGGTGCTTGCCGGGCGGGCAACGTGCCAATATCTCCTCCGCCCCAACCCCTCCCCCAGAGGGGGAGGGGCTCGTCGGCTCTCCAGCTTACGCCAGGGCCGCCTCATAGCGGCGACCGGCTTCTTCCCAGTTCACCACGTTCCACCATGCCTTCAAATAGCCGGCACGGTCGTTGCGATAGGTCAGGTAATAGGCGTGTTCCCACACGTCGTTGCCAAGGATCGGCGTGCCTTTGAGCGCTACGTCATCCATCAGCGGATTGTCCTGGTTCGGCGTCGAGCCGACGCTGAGCGCTCCGCTCGCATCGGCGACGATCCAGGCCCAGCCCGAGCCGAACTGGCCCGCGCCGCGGTTGTTGAACTCGTCCTGCAGCTTGTCGAGCCCGCCATAGGTGGCGATCGCCTCGGCCAGCTTGCCGCTCGGCGCGCCGCCGTTCGGACCCATGATCTTCCAGAAGAAATCATGGTTCCAAAAGCCGCCGCCATTGTTGCGCACCAGCGCCGGCTGCGACGAGATCGTGCTCAGGATCTGCTCGATCGTCTTGCCCTCGAGCGCGGGGTCCTTGGCCACGCCCTCGTTGAGTTTGTCGGTGTAGGCCTTGTGGTGCTTGTCATGATGGAAGCGCATCGTTTCACCATCGATCGTGGGGGCGAGCGCTTCGTAATCATAGGGCAGCGGCGGGAGTTCGAATGCCATGAGGTTCCTCCTTCTGATACAGCACTTGGGGCCGCCCAAGCGTCGCGTCCCACTTGGGCGCCCGGCCTGAGTCGCGCAACCCTAGCCGCCGGGCAGCATGTCATGCCGGCGCAGCGCGTGGCGGAGCTGGTCGTAGCTCAGCCCCAGTGCCTCGGCGGTCGCGCGCTGGTTGAAACGGTGCTGGCTAAGTGCCTTGGCCAGTATCTGTTGTTCGAACCGCGCGACCTGGCTCTTGAAGTCCATGGGGGCGTCGGGATCGCACGGCGGCGGCGCGTCGGCGATCACCAATGGCTCGGAAGGTGCGAGCGCTACTGCCGGCGCGCTCGCCGCCCCCGGCATCGGCGCGGGGCGATAGGGCGATAGGAAGGGATCGAAGATGATCTCGTCGACCGCGCCGCCCTGCTCCCAGCGATAGACGGCGCGCTCGACGACGTTGCGCAACTCGCGCACATTGCCCGGCCATTTGTGCTGAAGCAGCGCCTCGGTCGCGCGTTCGGTGAAGCCGGGCCAGTCTTCCCAGCCCATTTCACTCGCCATGCGGCGCCCGAAATGTTCAGCCAGCATCATCACGTCACCCGCGCGAGCGCGCAAGGGCGGCAAGGTCACCACCTCGAACGACAGGCGATCGAGCAGATCAGCCCGAAACTCATGGCGTTCCACCTTCTCGGGCAGATGCTCGTTGGTCGCCGCCACGATCCGGACATCGACGCGCACCGGGCGTGACGAACCGATCCGCGTCACCTCGCCATATTCCACCGCGCGCAACAGCCGTTCCTGCGCCGCCATTGACAGCGTGCCAAGCTCATCAAGGAACAGCGTGCCGCCATCGGCTTCCTCGAACCGGCCCGGTCGCGCCTTAGTCGCGCCAGTGAAGGCGCCCGCTTCGTGGCCGAACAGCTCGGCTTCGATCAGCGTTTCGGGAAGCGCCGCGCAGTTCATCACGATGAGCGGCGCGTCCCAGCGTGGGGAGAGGCGGTGGAGGCGCTCGGCGACCAGCTCCTTGCCGGTGCCGCGCTCGCCGATCACCAGCACCGGGCGATCGAGCGCCGCGGCACGGCTGGCATGTTTCAGCACGTCCAGAAACGCGCTTGATTGGCCGATCACTTGGGTCTGGCGGTCCACCCTCACCCCCTTTTCCCAAAGCTTGGTGCAAAACCCCAATTCTTGGCAAGCAAAAATCGCCAATTCGCCAAGCTCAATCATGGCAAATCACGGAAAAGAGGCGATAATTCGGTTTGGCACGGCGCGTGCAATGCAGTTGGCATCTGCCACCGGGCAGCATCAGAATGACACGGGAGACGAAAGATGACCCTGACCAAATCCTTCCGCCATGCGACTGCCGCGCTGTTCGCCGCGGCGCTGAGCGCGGTGTTCCTGCTGAGCGCCGTCGGCCCTGCCGAGTTCGGCATCGCGCCCGCCACCGCCACTGCTTCCACGTTCGTCGCCTAGGCCCCGGCGACGCACCCTGCCGGGGCGGCGCGCCCCTCGCCGCCCCGGCTTTTTCAAGTTCCTCAAGGAGTGACCAATGGGTATTTTTTCCCGCACCCGCGACATCATCGCCGCCAACGTCACCGATCTGCTCGACCGGGCCGAAGACCCCCGCAAGATGATCCGCATGATCATCGTCGAGATGGAGGAAACGCTGATCGAGGTTCGCGCCTCGGCCGCGCGCACCATCGCCGACCAGAAGGAAATGCGCCGCCACATCGCCAAGCTCGAACAGCTCCAGGCGAACTGGACCGAAAAGGCCGAGCTGGCGCTGTCCAAGGGCCGTGACGATCTGGCGAAGGCCGCGCTGGTCGAAAAGCAGAAGTCGGCCGATATGTGCGAGCAGCTCCACAGCGAAATCGCCCTGCTGGACGAAACGCTGAAGGCCGCCGAGGACGACATCACCAAGCTGCAGACCAAGCTGCGCGAGGCCCGCACCCGCGAGAATTCGATCGCCGCGCGGCTGGAATCGGCGCAGAATCGCTACCGGATGCGTGACCTTTATGCCGGAGTGAAGATGCAGGATGCGTTCAGCCGCTTCGAAACGCTCGAGCGCCGGGTCGACATGGCCGAGGGCCGCGCCGATGCCGCTGGGCTGGGCGCCGCGCCCAAGACGCTGGAGGAGGAAATCGCCGAACTCCGCGCGACCGACAAGGTCGAGGCCGAACTCGCCGCGCTGAAGGCGCGGATGGGCAAGGACGGCTGAGGTGTCCGAAGTCCTCATCCCGCTGGGCGTCGTCGGTATCCTGTTCGTCGCGCTGCCTTGGATGGTCCTGCACTATGTTACCAAGTGGCGGCAGGCGCCCAAGATCACCGACGAGGACGAGAAGCTGCTCGATGAACTCTATATGATGGCGCGCCGGCTGGACGATCGGCTGGCGACCGTCGAACGGATCATCGCGGCCGATCACCCCGATTGGCGCCCCAACATGCCGCTCGCCGAGCGGCCTGACTATGACCTTTCGAAAAGGAACTGACCAATGAGCGTCAGCCGTACGAAATTCTACCTCGACAAGCAGAACGCGAAGGTGATGGGCGTCTGCGCCGGGATCGCGGATTATACCGGGATCGACCCGCTGCTGATCCGCATCGGTACCGTTGTGCTCACCTGCGCCTTTGGCTGGCCGTTGCTGGTGTATCTGGTGATCGGTTGGGCGGCGGACAAAAAGCCAGCGGGGCTGTATGAAGGGCCAGACGATGCCAAATTCTGGCAGGGCGTGCGCAGCAACCCGCGCCGCTCGACCGCCGAGGTCCGCTCGAAATTCCGCGACATCGATCGCCGCCTGGCGGACATCGAACTGCTCTACACCAGCCGCAACAAGCGCCTGTCGGACGAAATCGACAGCCTGCGCTGATCAACAACCGCCCCTTGGGGGAGTGAAATAAAATGAGTTCAGGGCAAATCTTCGTCCTCGCGATCATCGGCATGTCGACGCTGGGCTGGGTGATCACGAGCTGGATCCGGGCCAAGCATGGCTATCCCGTGGAAAATGAATGGGGCGCGAGCGTCAGCAAGATTACCGACGAGGACATGCGCGAAGATTATCCGCGGACCGCGCGCACGCTGGAGCTGCTGACCAGCGAGAATGAGAAGCTGACCGGCCAGATCAGCCGGCTGGAAGAGCGGATCGCGGTGCTCGAACGGATCGCCACCGATCCCGCCGAGCGGGTCGCCCGCCAGATCGACGCGCTGCGCTGACACCCAAGCTCTAGCGAACAGGAATTCGATCATGCACGCTGAATTCGGTGAAATGGTAATGCGGATCGCCCCGCTCGTGATCATCGTGATCGGCTTGAGCGTTGGCGGATGGGTTTACACCACCTGGCTTCGGGTGAAGCACGGCTATCCGCTCGATGGGCAATGGGGCCAAGCGCTCTACCCCAAGCACAACGACGAGATCATCGAGCGCGTGCGCCTGCTGAGCCAGGAAAATGCCCAGCTGCGCGCCGAACTCGGTTCGCTGAAGGACCGGCTCGTCAATGTCGAGCGGATCGTGACCGACGGCGCGCACAGCCTGGAACGCGAGATCGAGGCGCTGCGCGGCCGCGCCAACTGAAGGGAATGGACCGATGATCAACCCCGTCCTCATTCCGATCCTCGGCATCTGCTGCGGCCTGATGGCGATCTTCGGCGGTGTCGTGGTGCGGCCCTGGCTGCGCTTCCAGCAGCGCAAGCTTGAAGTCGAGGCCCAACTCGCCCGCGAACGCGCCTCGATCGACTCGGCGCGGCAGGAACGGCTCGAAGCGCGCGTCGCGGTGCTCGAGCGGATCGTCACCGATCGCGGTATGGGTCTCGCCGACGAAATCGAACGGTTGCGCGACAAGCCGCTTAACTAACCCCCAAGGCCAAGGAGGCCAGAACCATGCAATGGGCAGAGATGGTGGTCGCGATCGTCCTGATCGTCACCATCGGCAGAATCTTGCGCGCACGCTACGAGGGCCGCGGCCTCACCCCGCCCCCTCAGGAGAATGGCGACTTCATCCGCCAGCACGAGGAAATACGCGCACTCAAGGAACGCATCGCGGTGCTCGAAAAGCTCGCGACCGACGACAACAGCAACGCCGCGCGGCTCGACCGCGAAATCGAGCGGCTGCGCGACCGGAGGGACTCATGACCGATCCGATGCTCTATCTAACGATCGCCAGCGCCGGGCTCGCCGCGCTCGCGATGGTCACCGTGGCGACGCTCGCCGGCTGGCGCGGCTGGTTGCAGCTGAAGCAGCTGGAGCTGGCGCGGCTCGGCGGTGGTGGTGAACCAGCAGTGCCCTCGGCTAGCGCCCGCATCGAAATCGCCGATCTTAAAGAGCGCATCCGCAAGCTGGAAGCCATCGCGGCCGGGGTGGATCTGTAGTTACAGGGCACGAGACTAGGCGCCGGCCTGCGCCGGAGAAGAAACCGGGGTGCGTCCAAAACCTTCCCCGGCAAAGGCCAAGGCCCAGCCCCGCGAGCCAAGCCTGAAGCGCAGGCTTGCTCCGACGGCAAAAGCCGCTAGCGCCCTTCCCCATGACGACTCTCGCCGAACTTGAAGACGAATATGGCTTTCTCGACGCCGATGATCGCTATCGCCTGCTGATCGATCTTGGCCGTGCGCTGGAGCCGATGCCCGAAGCGCTCAAGACCGAGGCGACGCTGGTGCGGGGCTGCTCCGCCTCGGTATGGGTCTATCCCACGCGGCTGGACGATGGCCGGTTGCGCTTCCTGGCGGACTCAAACGCGGCGATCACCAAGGGGATCATCGCGCTGGTGCTGAAGACGGTGCAGGATCGGCCGGCGGCCGACATTCTGGCGGTCGACATTGAAGGCGCGCTGGCGCCGTTCGATCTGAAGAATCAGCTCAGCTCGAACCGCACGCAGGGCATCCCCAACATGATCGCCCTGATCCGCGAAACGGCGCGGCGCTACGCCTGAACGCCGATCCCCAGCCCCGCCGCCACCTCGGCGAGATCGGCTCCCTTGGGCACCAGCCGCCAGCGTTTGGGGTCGGCGGCGTTCACCACCGTCACCGCGCCGCGCGGGCAGACGCCGAGGCACTTGACCTCAACCACGCCGAGCCGGCTTTTGCGGAAGCGCTTGACCCCCAAATAGGCCTTGAGCGCCTTGGCGAGGCGCTGCTTGCCCTTCTTGCCGAAACCGCCATCCAGCCGCTTGGAACATTTGGCGCAGACCAGGATGGCGGTGTCCCACTCGGCCTTGACGAACTTGGTCACGCCGGGCGCCATGTTTTCCGCTCTTCCGCCGCGCGCAGCACTTCATAGGCCGCCTGCACCTGCTGGAAGCGCTTGGCGGCTTCCGCGTCGTTCGGGCGGACATCGGGGTGGAGTTCCTTGGCGAGCCGGCGCCAGGCCGCACGCACCGCCTCGAAATCGGCATCGGGTTCGAGCTCGAGCGCTTCGAGCGCGCGCATCTCGTCACGCGATCGGCTGCCGTCGCCCGGCCCCGCCCAGCGATTATGTTGCGAGGCGGTGAAGCCCGCTGCCTCGCGCCGCTCCTTCGCCTCGCGCGCAGCGGCTTCCTCGGCGCTCAACCCTTCGAAATAGTTCCAGCCGGCATTGTATTCCGCCGCGTGGCGCTCACAGAAATACCAGCGATCGGGGCTATTGGGCGATTTGGGCGCGGGGCATTTGCCCGGTTCGCTACATCCCTCGCGGTCGCACAGCCGCACCGCCTGCGCATCGCGCGCGCTGCCATAGCCGCGCCAGCGCGGAAAACCCCAGTCGTTGGTGCGTGTCGGCCGCGGCATAGCGCCTCCAAATAGGCGGCCAGGGCGGCGGCGCAACTGCCAAAAGCACGGCCTCGATGGCATCACGACCGTGCCGGTTTACAACCGCCGCCCGCACCGCCAAGCTTCACGGTGATGCAACCAACCCGCCCCTTCGGCCCGCTCGATCTGGCTGTCGTCGTCATGATGAACCTGTTCTGGGGGCTAAACATCATCGCGGTGAAGCAATCGGTGGTGCTGGTCGCGCCGCTCACCGCCGCGTTCCTCCGCCAAGCGATCGTGCTCGCGGTGTGTGCCGGGTCGCTGCGGCGCGTGCCTGGCAGCATGGCGGCGATCAGCGCGCTGGGGCTGCTGCTGGGGGTCGCGTTCTACATCGTCATCAATCTCTCCCTCGCGCTCGCGACCAATTTGGGGGCGTTGGCGATCGCTGGGCAATTGGGCGTACCCTTCGCGCTGATCCTGGCGGTGCTGTTCCAGGGGGAGCGCATCCATTGGCCCCGGCTGACCGGAATCGCGCTCGCGCTGGGCGGGGTGGCGGTGCTGGTATTCGATCCCGCCGCGGCGCATGAGGGGCCGGCGCTCGCGCTCACCGCGCTGTCGAGCCTCATCTGGGCGATCGGTTCGCTGATCCAGCGTCGGCTGCGCGGAGTGCCCGTGCTGACGCTCTATGGCTGGATCGCGCTGTGGGGCACGATCGGCCTCGGCGCCGCCGCGATCACCTTCGAACCGCGCGCGGTCGCCGCGCTGCCGGCGCTGCCGCTGTCGACGCTCGGCTGGATCGCTTTCTCGGCGATCGGCTCGACGCTGGGCGGGCACGGCGCGCTCGCCTGGCTGCTGCAGCGCCATCCGGTGACGACGGTTACCCCGTTCACGCTCGCGGCGCCGGTGATTTCGGTCTTTACGGCGGCGTGGTATTTCGGCACCCCTGTCACCATGATCATGCTGTTTGGGGGCACGCTGGCAATGGCGGGGGTGGCGATCGTCACCATGCGGACGGCGGCGCGGAGCGCATGACCCCGCTCGACATGCCGCCGGTTATCGAGGCACCCTCCCCGAACTTCAACGAGCGCAGCGGGCCGATCACGATGATCGTGCTCCATTATACCGGCATGGAAACCGCCGAGGGCGCGATCGCCCGACTGCGCGATCCGGCGGCAAAAGTTTCGTCCCATTATGTCGTCGCCGAGGATGGCGTGGTGTTGCGCCTGGTCGATGAGGACAAGCGCGCCTGGCACGCGGGCAAATCGCACTGGCGAGACTGGGATGACGTCAACGCGGTTTCGATCGGCATCGAGATCGTCAATCCCGGCCATGAGTTTGGCTACCGCCCCTTCCCCGATGCCCAGATCGACGCGGTGATCCGCCTCGTCGCCTCGATCAAGGAGCGCTACGCCATCACGCGGGGCAATATCGTCGGCCATTCGGATGTGGCGCCCGCGCGCAAGCGCGACCCCGGCGAGCTGTTTCCCTGGGGAATGCTCGCCCGGCTGCGCCTCGCGCTCCCGCGCCCGACCAAGAATCTGATGGACCCCCATTGGACCGAGAGCGGCTTCCTGCTCGCGCTCGAACGCTTCGGCTATGACGTGAGCGATCCGATGGCGGCGATCATGGCCTTCCAGCGCCGCTTCCGCCCCGAGCTGATCGACGGTGAGATCGATGCCGAATGCCGCATGATCCTGCTCGCGCTGCTGTTGCCAAAGCCACAAGGGGACGATTAAGGCGGAGGAGTCAGAGGGTCGGGCGGCCGCGGCGTTTCGGCGTCGAGGAAAGTCCGGGCTCCATGGAGAAACGGTGCCGGGTAACGCCCGGCGGGGGCGACCCCAGGGACAGTGCCACAGAGAGCAGACCGCCGCTCAGAACCGGGCGGTAAGGGTGAAAGGGTGCGGTAAGAGCGCACCGCGCGGCCGGCAACGGGCGTGGCATGGCAAACCCCACCGGGAGCAAGACCGAATAGGGGCGGCACGGCCCAGCATTGCTGCGCGCCAGGGCTTCTCCGGCCCGCTGCCCGGGTTGGTTGCTGGAGCCGGCGTGCGAGCGCCGGCCAAGAGGAATGGTCGCCCAACCCCGTCTGGGGTGGACAGAACCCGGCTTACAGACCCTCTGGCAAGGTTTCAGGCGGCGGCGCGCGCGCCGCTCTCGGGCTCATACAGCCCCTTGTAGCGCGCCGAAGGGACGAAGGCCTCGCTATGGCCGATAACCGTCTCCCCCGCGCCGAGCACGAGCAGCCCGCCCGGCCGCAGCACCTGCGCGATGCGATCGAGCACCGAGCGCCGCAGCGCGGGCGACAGGTAGAGCATCACATTGCGGCAAAGCACGATATCGAACCGTCCCGGCGGGGCCGGATCGCTCACCAGGTTATGGCGGCGGAAAGTAATCCGGTTGACGAGTTCGGGGCGGGCGATCCAATCGGGGCCGATCGCCTCGAACCAGTCGATCATCCGGCGCACCGACAGGCCGCGCTGAATCTCGAACTGCGAATAACGGCCCGCACGCGCCCGGGCGAGAATGGCCTCGGAAACATCCGTCGCGACGATCTCCGCCTCGATCGGCGTACCATTGCGCGCCTGCTCGGCAAGGAGCATCGCCAACGAGAGCGGCTCCTGGCCGCTTGAACAGGCAGCGGACCAAATGCGCGGACGGCGGCCCTCGGCACGATACCCGCTCATCGCGGTGAGCAACGCTTCGAACACCGGGGCGTCGCGGAAGAACGAGGTTTCCTGGTTGAGCAACGCATCCACGATCTGCTCGGCGACAAGCCCGTTGGGATCGCGAAGCAGTTCGTCGACAAGCGCTTCAAGCGTCGGCCACCCGCGCGTGCGGAGCAGCGGTTTCAGGGCGGTTTCAATGCGCCAGCTGCGATTGGCGGAGATCTGTTGGCCGGTCCGCTGTTCGAGCAATGCCGCCACCACGACCATCGCGCTGGTGGTGGGCGGGGGCACGCGCCGATCGACGATCATTGCGGGCGCTTGCCGGCGGCGATCAGCCGGCCGATCTCATCTGGGGGCAGCACCGCTTGCGCGAAGCCCCCTTGCGCCACGGCGCCCGGCATCCCCCAAACGACCGAGCTTGCCTTGTCCTGCACCACCAGCGCGCCGCCGGCGTGTGACAGCTGCGCCGCTCCCTGGGCGCCATCGCGGCCCATGCCGGACAGCACGACGCCCAGCGCCCGCGTGCCGAACGTCTCCGCGACCGAGGCGAACATCGGATCGACCGAGGGCAGGCATCCGCTCGCCACGCGCTCATTGGTCAGGCGCACGACGACGGCGTCGCCATAGCGTGCGCAACGCAAATGCGCGTCGCCCGGCGCGACGACGATCCGCCCCGGCTTGATCCGCAGATGCTCTTGCGCCACCTCGCAGGGCCGCCCGGCCAGCACCGCGATCTGCGCCGCGAAATAGGGCATGAACGAGGGCGGCAGATGCTGGGTGATCAGCATCGGCGCCTGGAAGGCGGGCGGCACCGCGCGCAGCATCTGGCTCAGCGCATGGATGCCGCCGGTCGACGCACCGATCGCGACAATATCGAAATCGCTAACCGCGCCGGCGGTGGCGGCGGGCAGGGACCGATTGGCGCCCGCGTCATCGGCATCGAACAACCGTGCGATCTTCTCCGTCAGCATGTCACCGAACTTGCCGACCAGATTGCCGAGCCCCGGTTTCACCAGCGTGTCGGCCGCGCCAAGGGTCAAGGCCTGGATGGTCGCCGCGGCACCCTCGGCGCAGCTTGAGGAAACGACGATGACGCGCGCGCCGCGTCCGCCCGCGAGCAGATCGGGCAGCGCGGTCAGGCCGTCGACGCCCGGCATCTCGATGTCGAGCAGGATCACGTCAACCGTTTCGCGCTGCAGGAAATCGAGCGCGGCATGTGCATCAGCGACCGCGCCTGCCACGACGAAGCGCGGGTTCGACTCGATCATCTTGCCGATCACAGCGCGCGCGACGACCGAGTCATCGACGATCAGGATGCGTGCGGGCGGCGCCTGCGTGGTGAACGCGGCAAGCTTTTGTGGCCTGGCGGGCATGGCGGAAACCCCCTTGCAGCGATCAGGCGACGCCGACGATCTGCAGCTTGGACTCAAGCGTTTCGCGGTCGAACGGCTTCATCACATACTCGTCCGCCCCGGCCTCGATCGCCGCGCGGATATAGGCGACGCCGTTTTCGGTCGTGCAAAACACGATCTTGGGTCGGCGCGGCAGCTCGCTGTCCTTCAACGCCTTCAGGAAATCCATGCCGCTCATCACCGGCATGTTCCAATCAAGCAGCACGACATCGGGCACGCTCGCTAGGCAATGATCGAGCGCCTCGCGCCCGTCGCCCGCCTCGCTCACCTGGAAATCCATCGTCTCGAGAATGTGCCGCGCGACCTTGCGGATCACCTTCGAATCATCAACCACCAGGCAAGTCTTCATCTCGGGCACCTTTTTCGGTTCACTATCTCGGTCGCAGAAAAGTCTGACCTTAACGTTAAGCAGCCGCGGCCAAGCCGGGGATCAGAGCTCGCAGATCGATCGCCAGCATCGGATCGCCCTCGCGCACGATCAGCCCCGCGGCGGCGCGCGCCCAGCCGCCCTCGATCGCCAACCCGTCGGACAGCGGCAGCAGATCGAACATCGCCACATCCTCCAGCTGATCGACGGGGAGCGCATAGTGATGGCCGTCGACATGCGTGATTACGGCGCGTCGCGCGGCTCGTTCTGACGGCGGGAGATCGAGCGCGATGCAGGTGTCGATCACTGTCACCACCCGGCTGCGAAGCGCGGCGAGGCCATGGACGACCGCTCCCGCCCCCGGCACCGGTGTGATTTCGGGCACATCGACGACCGATTCCACCTGATCGGAATCGATCGCCACCGCGCGACCGGCGATACGCGCGATCAGGAACAATTTGCTTGTCATGCTGCTTCCCCGGAGCGCGCCGCGACTGCCGCGAGCAGCGCCGCGCGGTCATAACGATAGATGCTGTCTGCTCGGCCCGCCGGCGCGACCTGGGTTCGCAGGCGCACGACAGGGGCACGCGCCGCGATCTCCTCGCCCTCCATCGCCAGCACCACGGCAGGCACTTCATTGTCGGCCGCACCGCTGGCCACGCGATAGCCCGACGCCTCCAGCACCGGGCGCAGGAAATTCTCCATCCAGCGCGCCTCGCCGCCGGCGAACAGGCAGAGCGGCGGAACCTTGGGTCGCGCCGTGTCGACGACGGTGCCGAACAGCCAGTGCACGTCGAGCAATTCGATGGGTTCGCCGTCGACCATCACGATTCCCGAGATAGGCCCCGGAACACCCGCCGGCACCACCGCATCCGTCAATCCGATAATGTCGAGAGCTTCGGAGATCGGATAGCCGATCTCGGCAACGCCATCAGCCATTCGCAGCACGCTGATCGCGCCGCGCTGAGCGATGAGATCGAGCGCACCGTCGCCCGCGAGCGTCGCAAGCGGCACGACGGTGCCGTCGATCGCGAGCCGAAGCTTGCCCGCGCTGAAGCGAACCGCCTCCGGGTTCGCCGGCTCCACGCGGTCGACTACGTCCAGCGACACGGCGCGGCGCTGCCCGTCCAGATCGACGAACAACAGCGCCGTCCGTCCAGTGTCCTCGCAGGCCTGGACAGGGGAGTCCTCCTCGACCAGTGCATCCCGCCCGAAGCGCAGCCCTGCCTTCTGTGCCAGTCCCGAACAATCGAGCAGCAGCATCGGCCGTCCGGTGTCGGGTAATGTCTGCCCGGCATAAAGCCCCGTCGCCATCACCGCCGGCGGCGCGGGCTTGATCACCAATTCCTCGGTATCGTGCACCTCGTCGACGGCAAGCGCGTAACTGCCGCCGCCGATCGCCACGATGGCCAGCATCACCGGGGCATCGGTCGAATGCGCCAGCCCAAGCACCCCGTCGAGCGCGATCATCGGCAGCCGCCGGTCACGCACGGTGGCGACGGGCGTGTCGCCCAGCATGTCGATACGGATCGCGTCACCGCGCACGCGCACGATTTCTTCGACCGCCTGGCGCGGCAGAGCGAAACGTTGCCCCTTGGCGCCAACGACGATCGTCGAGATGATCGACAAGGTCAGCGGTACGTGGATCGCGATGGCCAAACCCTTGCCGGGCGTGGAGCTCAGCTCGATCCGGCCGCCGATTTGCTCGATATTGGCGCGCACCACATCCATGCCGACCCCGCGCCCGGAGATGCTGGTCGCCTTGTCCTTGGAGCTGAGCCCTGGCTCGAACACCAGAGCGAGCTTGGCGCGTTCGGGCAGCGCGCGCAGTTCCGCCTCGCTCCGCCCGCTAATCTTCGCATATTTGGCGATCAGCCGCTCGGTATCGATGCCGCCGCCGTCGTCGATGATCTCGATGATGATCTGGTTGCCCGATTGCCGGGCGGAAACGACGAGCCGGCCATGCTCGCGCTTGCCCGCGGCACGGCGAATTTCCGGACTTTCGATACCGTGGTCGATCGCGTTGCGGATGATGTGGACCAGCGGATCGCGCATCATCTCGATCATCTCGCGATCGAGCTCGACATCGGCGCCTTCGATCGACAGCAACACGCTCTTGCCGACTTCGGCGGCGGTATCGCGCACCATCCGCGGCAGCGCGGAGAAGAGCGCGTCGATCTTCTGCATTCGCGTGCGCGTCACCGTGTCGCGCATCTCAGCGACGGTGTGGGACAGGCGTTCGAGCGCCGCCTCGATCACCGGCTCGACCCCCTGGTCGCGGAGCCGCCGGGCGAGCTCGTTGCGGGCGAGCACCATTTCGGACATGCCGCTCATCATCCGGTCGAGCAGTTCGACGCTGAGCCGAACCGAACGGTTCGCGGCGCGTGGCGCGGTGACGGCCCCTTCTTCACCCTGATGCGCCGACGCCAGCGCCGCCTGCGGTTGCGCCTTCGCCCCGGCGCCGCCCGGCGCGAGCGCGGCGATCAGCAGATCCTCGCCACTATCGTCCAATGCAGAGCCCGCGTCGATCGCCTCGATGATCTCGCCGATCCGATCGACGATTGCGAGCACCGCGTTCACAAGATGAGTATCGGGCACGCGCTCGCCGGCGCGCACCGCCGCCAGCGCATCCTCCGCGGCATGGCTGAGGCGGCTCAGGCGCGGCAGATCGAGAAAGCCGCAGCTCCCCTTGACGGTGTGAACGAAGCGGAAAATCGCGTCGAGCCGCTGCCGATCGCTGGGCGCGGCCTCCCACATCACGATCTCGCCCGAGAGCGCTTCGAGCGTCTCGCGCGTTTCCGCGATGAATTCCTGCAGCAGATCGTCCATGAGCCCCCGCGCGTTAACGCGCTCGTTTCATGGCCGATCAGCGGTTAAAGAGCAGTTTACCGCACGTTGAAAGCAACCCCGAACAGCAGCACCGGCGCATCGGGTGGCGAAACCTGCAATTGCCCGCCATTCTCGGCGACGAGCGATCGCACCAGGAAGGCAGCGGCCGCGCGCGGGGTGATCAGGCTCTCATCGGCGTCCGTCAGCGCGTTGCGCAATTCGGGATCGAGCACGATGCGGGGTCCATCGCCGCGCACGACGATCTCGATCGTTTCGCCCTGCAGCTCGGCGCCGATGTCGAGTTGGCCGCCGCGCACCAGCGCGTCACCGGCGATCAGCGCAAGGTTGAGCATCACCTTGATCGCCGGCTTCGGCAACACCCCCGCCTCGACCAGCCAGCCGATCTTCACGCGGTGATTGTCGCCGAACAGCCCCTCGATCGCCGCACGGGCTTCGCGGGCATCGATCGTCTCGCCAAAGCCCCCGGCGGCGCCGAACGCCAGGCGGAAAAACTTAAGCTTGTTCGCGCTTGCCCGAGCGCTCTCGCTGAGCAGATCGAGGCAGCGCTGGCGCATTTCGGGATCGTTCTCGTCCGCCAGCAGCTCCAGCCCGTTGTTGAGCGCCCCGACGGGACTCAACAAATCATGGCACAGCCGCGAACAAAGCAGGCTGGCGAACTCGACCGCGCTGACTGGCATGGTAACTGGCGCCCCAATTTCTAGACAAAGCCCCTCATGGCGAAGGCGGTGGCGCATCGCAAGGCGCGTCGATCGCCAGCGGCACCGGATCGAAGCGCCCGTGCCACGCTCCGTCGGGGGTGGCGCGCCACAATCGCGCCTCCCCGGCCGTCAGGATCAGCCACAGCGCACCATCGGGCGGGGCGGCCTCGGCATCGATCGCGCTTGGCTCGGCGCGGCCGCTCGGGTGGGAATGATAATGGCCGATGATGGCAGGCCCGCCCGCCCGCGCGCGTCGATGCGCGGCGATCAGTGCGGCGGGATCGAGTTCGAACGCGCGGTCCGGCCTCGGCGCGACATTGGCGCAGGCCTCCGCCATGAAAATCGCGTCAGGGCGGCCATATAGCAGCCCGCAAATCTCGGCCCCCGGGCTCGCCGCCGACGCCGCCTGCAACTCGTCGAGCAGGGCGCTTGAAATGGAAACGCGCGCGACCATATCGCATTGCACAATGGACCGGGGGGTTGAGGTTGTGCAAGTACAGGTCGCGGCTTCCGGGCTGCGGCTCGATCGCGCCCTCGCCGATGCCGTGCCCCAAATCTCCCGCGAGCGGATGAAAGCGCTGATCTCATCGGGTCAGGTGTCCGACGCTGCCGGGGTCCTCCACCGTGATCCGGCGCGCAAGACCGAGGCTGGCCAGGCGTTCGCCATCGCCCTGCCCCGCCCCGCCCCCGCGCATAACGAGGCGCAGGCCATCCCGCTGGTGATCGCCTATGAGGACGAGCATCTGATCGTGGTGGACAAGCCCGCGGGGCTCGTCGTCCACCCGGCGGCCGGCAATCTCGACGGCACCTTGGTCAACGCCTTGCTGCATCATTGCGGCGGCAGCCTCTCGGGCATTGGCGGCGTCGCGCGGCCGGGGATCGTCCACCGGATCGACAAGGATACGTCGGGGCTGATGGTCGCTGCCAAGCACGATCGCGCGCATGAGGGGCTGGCGCGCCAATTCGCCGCGCATTCGATCGATCGGCGCTACAAGGCGATCGTCCAGGGGCGACCGGCGCCCCCCGCCGGCACCGTCGACGCACCGCTCGCGCGCAGCCCCGCCAATCGCAAGAAGATCGCGATCGTGCCCGGCGGCAAGCGCGCGGTGACGCACTACCGAACCCTGTCGCCGCTGCGTCATGCAGCGCTGGTCGAATGTCGGCTAGAGACGGGGCGGACGCATCAGGTGCGCGTCCATATGGCGTCGCTCGGACACAGCTTGCTCGGTGATCCGGTTTACGGTAGAACTACTCATCCGCTGCGTGGGCCTCTGGAAACGCTCAACTTCCGTCGGCAAGCCCTGCACGCCGCTCACCTGGGGTTCATTCACCCCATTAACAGTAGCGCTTTAACGTTCGATAGCGAACTCCCTGCAGACATGCAGGAACTGTTCAATATTCTTCGTGTCTAGGAGTAGGAGCGGCGGCCGTGCCTCAGCGCGGTCGGATTTTCGTTATCCGCTCGGGTCAAAGGGAAAGGAGTTTCGGTCATGGCTAGCGGCAGCAACGTCCCCGCGACGATCCCCGCGCTCGGTGGTGAGGCGAGCCTCAACCGCTATCTCGCCGAGATCAAGAAATTCCCGATCCTCTCGGCCGAAGAGGAATATATGCTCGCCAAGCGCTTCGAGGAGCATGGCGATACCGAGGCGGCGGCCAAACTGGTCACCAGCCACCTGCGCCTCGTCGCCAAGATCGCGATGGGCTATCGCGGCTATGGCCTGCCGATTTCGGAGCTGATTTCCGAGGGCAATATCGGCCTGATGCAGGGTGTGAAGAAGTTCGAGGCCGATCGCGGCTTCCGCCTTGCCACCTATGCGATGTGGTGGATCCGCGCCTCGATCCAGGAATTCATCCTGCGCTCGTGGAGCCTGGTGAAGATGGGCACCACGGCGGCGCAGAAGAAGCTGTTCTTCAACCTGCGCCGGATGAAGGCCAAGCTCGACGCGTTCGAGGACGGCGATCTGCGACCCGAGGATTTGGCCAAGATCGCGACCGACCTGGGCGTCACCGAGGCCGAAGTCACCAGCATGAACCGGCGCATGGCGCTGGGCGGCGACACCAGCCTGAACGTGCCGATGCGCGAGGATGGCGAGGGCCAGTGGCAGGATTGGCTCGCCGACGACAGCCCGCTTCAGGACGAGCGCGTCGCCGAAGCGCAGGAAGCCGATGTGCGTCACGACATGCTCGTCTCGGCGATGAGCTCGCTCAACGATCGCGAGCGTCATATCCTCACCGAGCGCCGGCTGACCGACGACCCGAAGACGCTGGAGGAGTTGAGCCAGGTCTATGGCGTCTCGCGCGAACGCGTCCGCCAGATCGAGGTGCGCGCGTTCGAGAAGCTGCAAAAGGCGATGCTGCGGGTCGCGGGGGAAAAGCGGCTGCTGGCGATCTGAGCCGGCGCTGACAACGCGAATGGGGCTGGCGGAAAGCGCCGCTCCAATCGCGCCCGATTGCCCCTGTCGTTTCGTTTCGCGCGTGCGCTATGCTGGTGGCATGTGCAATCTCTATACGGCCCGCCGAACCGGAAGCGAAATAGCCCAGCTTTTCGACGCCGCCACGCCTAGCTTCACGTTCGATGGCGACCGCGACTTCTACCCGAAGAGCCTCGCGCCGGTAATCGTGCAGCAATCCGGCGCGCGGCGGGTGGAGCAGATGCGATGGGGCTTCCCACCGCCCGCCTCTGCCCGCGCGCCAGTGACCAATGTGCGCAACCTGGCCAGTCCCTTTTGGCGATCGGCGCTCGCCGATGCCGCCCGCCGGTGCCTGGTGCCGGTTACCCAGTTCTGCGAGTGGGAGGGCGAAAAAGGCGCCAAGATCAAACGTTGGTTCAGCGTACCGAGCCTTCCTGTGTTCGCCTTTGCCGGCATCTGGCGGCCGACATCGGAGGGCGCCGCCTTCGCGTTCCTAACCTGCGAGCCCAACCCGCTGGTCGCCGCGATCCATCCTAAGGCGATGCCGGTGATCCTTCAGCCCGACGACTATGCGCGCTGGCTGGCGGCCGACGATGCGGGCGGCCAGGCGTTGGCGCACCCTTTCCCGTCGCAACTAATGGCTGTCATCTGAACCAAAGGATCGCCGTCAAGCCAACGATACGTGCAGGAACTGGTTGAAGTCGCTGGCCTCATAGTCGGCAAAGGCCGGCCCGTTCACGAAGCCGCGCCGACGATAGAGCGCGAGCGCCGGTTCAAAGGCGGCTCCCTTCCCCGTTTCCAAGCTCAGCCGCCGCACTCCGCGGCACCGTGCGGCAGCGATGATGTGCTCGAGCAACGCGACCCCCACCCCTTGACGGAGATAATCGGGGTGGGTCCGCATCGACTTCAGCTCGGCCCCGCCGTCACCGAGCAACTTGAGCGCGCCGATGCCCGCGATTCGATCGCCGCGCCAGGCGCTCCAAACCGTTACCCCCGGCTGCTTCAGACCGGACAGATCGAGCGCGAAGCTATGGCCCGGCGGTGAACCATCGCGCATCCCGCTCAGGTGCAGCGCCAGCAACGCCCGGGTTTGTTCGCTTGAAAGATCGTCCTCGCGAATGTCGAACACGCCCCACCCTTCCGCTTGATCCGCGCCCCCGCCCCGTGGCAACCGGGCGACATGCTCGCCCGCGCCTTCAGCCTGCTCCTCAAGACCGTGCTTGGCTTCGTGCTATTGTCGATACTGTGGGTGGGCCTGTATCGCTTCGTCAACCCGCCGATCACTTTCACCATGATCGGCGATCTACTGAGCGGCCACAGCATCACCCAGCAATGGCTGCCGCTGGCCAAGATCGATCCGAACATGGCGCGCGCGGTGATCGCGGGCGAGGACTCACGCTTCTGCCTCCACAACGGCTTCGATACCAAGGCGATCGAGGCGGCTTACCGCCGCAACCAGAAGGGCGGGCGCATCCGCGGCGGCTCGACGATCAGCCAGCAGACGGCGAAGAACGCCTTTTTGATTCAGGGCGGCGGCTATGTCCGCAAGGTGTTCGAGGCGTGGTTCACGTTCCTGATCGAGAATTTATGGGGCAAGCGCCGGATCATGGAAGTCTATCTGAACGTCGCGGAGACCGGCATCGGCACCTACGGCGTCAATGCCGGAACGCAGCGCTATTTCGGGCATGACGCCACCCGGCTGACCCCAATAGAGGCGGCGCGGATCGCGGCGGTGCTGCCGCTCCCCAAGAAGCGCGCCGCGATCGCGCCGGTCGGTTTCACCCGGCGCTATGGCGGGGCGATCCGGGCGCGGGCCGGCGTGGTCCGCCGGGCCGCGCTGGATGCCTGCCTGCGCTAGGACTTATTTGTTCGGATCGACCGAGCGCTCGACCGCGTCGCCGGCCTTCTTGGCAGTGTCGCCCACGTCCTTGGCGGCGCTGGTGACGGCATCGGTGCGCAGCGTGTCGTTGCGGTTCTGAACGATCAGGAAATAGGCGACGACCGCCACCAGCAGCAGCACCGCGATTCCGATCAACAGCCCCGCGCCCCCGCCACGCCGTTCGATCACCGTCGTTTGGGGCGCGTCATATTTCTCAGCCATCCCATCCTCCTGTTTTTGGGTGGAGGCTGAACGTGATCGGTGCGACGGCGGTTCCGTAGGATCAGGCTGGGTCGCGACGCATGGACCAGAAGCGCGGGCCGTTCTGGCTCACGCGCCAGTCGTGCGTCACCCGGAAGCCGAGGGCCTGGTAGAAGCCGAGATTGGCCTCGGTCGCGGTCTCCAGATATGCGGGCACGCCGCTCGCCTCGATCCGGTCGAGCCCGGCGCGCACCGCCCCGCGCCCAAGCCCCTTCCCCTGATGCGCCGGATCACAGCCGGCGATGTGGAGATACCAGAAGGGCTCGCGCGGCATATGCGCGTCGATCGCGCCGGCCAGCGCCAGCGCGCGCGGGAGCGCGAGGCCGAACGCGCCTAGCAATCGTGGGGCGGAGCGCAGGAACTCGCCGAGCGGGGTCTGGGCATGGCCTGGCGCGCGCCATAGCGTCGCCGCCTCGCAGCCGCCGCCCATCAGCCGCAGCCCATGCGCCGCATCGCTATCGAACAGGAGACCGAACAGCGCCGGCAGCTTGCGCGCCCGTACCGCCGGGCTGGGGTAGAGCCACGCCATCGCCGGGTCGTTCGCGAATGCCCGCGCGAGCATCGCCGAAACGGCGGTGCGATCGGGACGAGTCGCGAGGCGGAAGGTCATGCGGCGCCAGCGTCAGGCGGCGCCGCCCGCCTTTTCCTTCTTGGCGTAGACGCGCACCGGCTCCTTGCGGCCATCGACCACGTCCTTGTCGATCATCACCTGATCGACGCCGTCCATGCTCGGCAGATCGAACATCGTGTCGAGCAGGATGCCCTCCAGAATCGAGCGCAGCCCGCGCGCGCCGGTCTTGCGGTCGATCGCGCGCTTGGCGACCGTCACCAGCGCATCGTCGGTGAAGCCGAGGTCGACGCTCTCCATGTCGAACAGCTTCTGATACTGCTTCACCAGCGCGTTCTTGGGTTCGGTGAGGATCTTCACCAGCGCCGGCACGTCGAGATCTTCCAGTGTCGCGATCACCGGCAGGCGGCCGACGAATTCGGGGATGAGGCCGAACTTCAGCAGATCCTCGGGCTCGACATTCTTCAGCACCTCGCCGGTGCGCCGCTCCTCGGGCGCGGCGACATGCGCGCCGAAGCCGATCGACTTGCCCTGCAGGCGGTCGCCGATGATCTTCTCAAGGCCACTGAACGCGCCGCCGCAGATAAACAGGATGTTTGTGGTGTCGACCTGCAGGAACTCCTGCTGCGGATGCTTGCGCCCGCCCTGGGGCGGCACGCTCGCGGTGGTGCCTTCCATCAGCTTCAAGAGCGCCTGCTGCACGCCCTCGCCCGAAACGTCGCGGGTGATCGAGGGATTTTCCGCCTTGCGGCTGATCTTGTCGATCTCGTCGATATAGACGATGCCGCGCTGGGCGCGTTCGACATTATAGTCAGACGCCTGAAGCAGCTTGAGGATGATGTTCTCGACGTCCTCGCCGACATAGCCCGCCTCGGTCAGCGTCGTCGCGTCGGCCATCGTGAAGGGCACGTCGAGGATGCGCGCGAGCGTCTGTGCGAGCAGGGTCTTGCCGCAGCCGGTTGGCCCGATCAGCAGGATGTTCGACTTGGCGAGCTCGACATCGGCGCCCTTCTGGCCGTGATTGAGGCGCTTGTAATGGTTGTGCACCGCCACCGAGAGCACGCGCTTGGCGCGGCTCTGGCCGATCACATAATCATCGAGCACGTCGCAGATTTCCTGCGGGCTCGGCACCCCCCCGTCCTTCTTGGAGACCAGGGCGGACTTGGTTTCCTCGCGGATGATGTCGTTGCACAGGTCGACGCATTCATCGCAGATGAACACCGTGGGGCCGGCGATCAGCTTGCGCACCTCGTGCTGCGATTTCCCGCAGAAGGAGCAATAGAGGGTGCTCTTGGTATCGCCACCGGTCATTTTAGGCATTCACAACATCCTTCGCGCCAACGGCGCGGCCAAGAGGCAGCTAGCATAGCCTGCCCCGCTTCAATCGGACAATCACCAAAATCCGGTTTATGCGCTAGCCCCTTCAGGCAGCCGCTGCCTCGTCCGCCGGCACCGGCCGCTTGTCGAACACTTCATCGATCAACCCAAATGCCTTGGCCTCGTCCGCCGCAAGAAACTTGTCGCGCTCCATCGCGGTTTCAATGACATCAAGCGGCTGCCCGGTATATTTTGCGTAAAGTTCGTTCATCCGGTGCCGGATGCGCAGAATTTCCTTGGCCTGGATCTCGATATCGCTCGCCTGGCCCTGCGCCCCGCCCGAGGGCTGGTGCATCATAATCCGCGAGTTGGTGAGCGCGACGCGCATCCCCGGCTCGCCGCTCGCCAGCAGGAAGCTGCCCATCGAGGCCGCCTGGCCGATGCAGACGGTGCCGACGCGCGGGCGGATATACTGCATCGTGTCATGGATCGCCATGCCGGCGGTCACCACCCCACCGGGCGAGTTGATGTACATGAAGATGTCGCGCTTGGGGTTCTCGCTCTCCAGGAACAGCAGCTGCGCGGTGATGAGCGAGGCCATGTGATCCTCGACCACCCCGGTCACGAACACGATCCGTTCGCGCAGCAGCCGCGAATAGATGTCGAAGCTGCGCTCGCCGCGGTTCGATTGTTCGATAACGATGGGAACCAGCGAGTCGTGAAGCGGATGCATGTGATGTCCTTGTTGTCAGCCAAGCCTATATCTGGTGCTCGCGGCGAGCGCGCAAGCCCCCGGGAGGCTCCCTTGCGCGGGCGATGGGGCGGGGCTACCTCAGGCGGCGAAAACCGCCAAGAAGGAAACTCCATGTTCGATCGCGCTTTCCCGCCCTTCCGCCTCGACGACGAAGACGAGCAGGAGGAGCGTGCCGAAGGCGGCAATGGCGTGCTGATGGCCAAGTTCCTGGAAGCGCGCACGGTGCTGATCTTCGGCGGCATCGACCAGCGCCTCGCCCAGCGCGTGTCGGCGCAATTGCTCTACCTCGATCATATCAGCCACGATCCGATCAAGATCTTCGTGAACTCGCCCGGGGGCCATGTCGAATCGGGGGACACGATACACGATCTGATCGAGTTCATCGCCAGCCCCGTCGCGGTGATCGGCACCGGCTGGGTGGCGAGCGCGGGCACGCACATCTTCCTGGGCGCCGCCAAGGAACGGCGTTTCTGCCTGCCCAACACCCGCTTCCTGATCCACCAGCCCTCGGGCGGCGCCGGTGGTCGCGCGACCGATATCGCGATCCAGGCGAAGGAAATCGTCAAGATGCGCGAGCGTCTGGCGCGGGTGATTTCGGAGAAGACCGGCCAGCCGGTCGAGCGCGTGCGCGAAGATATCGAGCGCGATTATTGGATGACCACCGACGAGGCCAAGGAATACGGTATCCTCGGCACCGTGATCAGCAGCATTTCCGAGATCAAGTTCTAAACGGTCACGGCCAACGCGCCCGCCGACCCCGAGGGGCGGCGGGTGTCGTTCAGCGCGGGTCGCTTCGCCCGAAGAAGCGCTCGATCACGCTTTCGGCGAGCCGCGCGGGGCGGAGCGTCGCCGCGTCGACACAGCACCAGCTCGACCGGACTTCGGCGAGCACCTCCTCGCCGCGCTTGATGATCGTCTGATAGAAGGCACGCGCGCCGTGGACCTTTTCCAGCAGCACGGTCGCGACGACATCGTCCTGCAGGAAAGCGGGCTTGCGATAGGTGATCTCGTGCTTCAGCGCGACCCACAGATGCTGCGCGATCGCCTCGGTCGGCGCGAGCTGGCGCCAGTGGGATAGCACCGCTTCCTGCACCCATTTCAAATAGCTGGCATTGTTCACATGCCCCATGAAATCAATGTCGTGGGGGTCGATCTCGATCCGGTAGGCATGGGGCGCGGGGGTGGACATAGCCTCAGCCTAACGCGCAAGGATTAACTTGGCGACGCGACCGCCGAATTTTTTTCGCGTGCTTCGTCATCACCGCCCTGCCGGCCCTTGAGCAGCAGCGTCGCCCGCAGCCCGGGCGCGTTATCGCCGATGATCAACTGGCCATGATGCGCCGCGGCGATCGCCACGACCAGGTTCAGCCCCAGTCCGTGGCCCCCTTCCCCACGGCTGGGATCGAGCCGGACGAAGCGGCGGACGACCCGCGCGCGATCCTTTTCGGGGACACCCGGGCCATTATCGGCCACCACCACCTCCACCGCGTCGGGTCCGGCGCCGCGCGCCGCCAGGAAGATATGGGTGCCAATCGGCGTGTGGCGCTGGGCGTTATCGAGCAGGTTGATAAGCCCCTGGGCGATCAGTTCCCGGTCCCCGCGCACCGCCAGATGAGGCGCGATGTCGGCCGTGATCGATCGGCCGCCGTCGGTTACCGCCGGCACATAGGCCTCGTGCAGATCCTCGACCAGACGGCTGACATCGACCAGCGTGAAACCACGCCGCAGCGCGCCGCCCTCGACTTCGGAAATGCGCAGGATCGCCGCGAACAGCTTCAACAGATCGTCGCTCTGCTTCAGCGCGCGTTCGAGCGCGGCGCGCTGAACCTCGGGATCGCCCGCCGCTTCGCCGGTGCCGAGCGCGAGCTCCACCTCGCCGCGCAGCCGGGCGAGCGGCGTGCGCAGATCGTGGGCGACGTCGCTCGACACCTGGCGAAGGTTCTCGAGCAGCTGCACGATCCGATCGAGCATCGCGTTGAGCGCCATGCCCAGCCGATCGAACTCGTCGCCGCGGGGCGAGACGGGCACGCGCCGCTCGAAATTACCGCGCGCGATCGCCTCGGCGGTCTCGCCCACGGTTTCGAGCCGCTCCCGCAGATAGCCGCCCAACAGGATCGCGCCGACCACGCCGACGATGATCGCGATCCCCATCGCCGCGAGCGTCAACTCCAGGATGATCCGTTCGACCGCACCCAGCGCATCGCCATCAACCGCGACCACCAGCCGGTTGCCGCGCCGCAAGGGTTCGACGAGCAAGCGGGTGGGGCCGGTCGAGAGCGTCACCCAATGAAAGCCCCTGGCGGGGAGCGGCATCATCGTGAGCGTGCCGGCGCGCGGTCGGCCGTCAGGCCCGTAGAGGCCGTAGATGAAGGTGTTGGTGCCCCCGGCGCGCGCCCGCGCGTCGATCGTCGCGGCGAGTTCAGCCAAGTCGCCACCATCGTGTTCGACGATCAACTCGGCGGCTTCGAGCCGGAGCGTTTCGTCCTGCTGATGGCCGATCTGGCGATCCGCCGCGAAATAGACCGCGACGCCGAGCGCCGCGATCGTCAAGGCGAAGATCGCGGCGTAAACAAAGGCAATACGATAGGCGGCGCTCGCGAGGAGCCTAGTCATCCGCGCGCATACGATAGCCCACGCCGCGCAGCGTCTGGATCGGATCGTTGTCGAAGCCTTCGTTCAGCTTCGAACGCAGCCGACTCAAATGGCTTTCGACGATGTTGGTCTGTGGATCGAAGTGGAAACCCCAGACGAGTTCCAGGAACATCGTGCGGGTGACGACCTTGCCCGCATGGCGCATCAACTGTTCGAGCAGCGAGAATTCGCGCGGCTGGAGGTGGATCTCCCGCCCCTCGCGCCGGACCTCGCGCTTGATCAGGTCCATCTCGATGCCGGCGACCGCGAGCCGGGTTTGCGAGTCGCTGATCGGGGGCCGGCGCATAAGCGCCGAGAGCCGTGCGGTAAGCTCTGGAAAAGCAAAGGGTTTGACGAGATAATCATCGGCCCCCGCCTCCAACCCTGAGACGCGGTCCATGATTCCGCCAAGCGCGGTGAGCATCAGCACCGGCGTCGAAATCCCCGCCGCGCGCCAGCGGGTGAGCACTTCGACGCCATCAATCCCGGGCAGCATCCGATCGAGCACGACGACGTCGAAACTGTCCGTCCCGCCAGTCTTCAGCGCATCGTCGCCCGTCGCCGCGCGGGTGACTTGGTGGCCCAGATCAACCAGCCCCTGTTCTACCAGCCGGGCGGTGACTTCATCGTCTTCAGCAAGGAGTATTTTCATGCTGTTTTGGTAACGCAAGCCTTGCCGAAGTCGCGATTTTTCTTCCCAATGTAGATGAACATTCGCTTCCGGCGGGCTCAGGGAACCGCTTCCTGCGGCTCCACGCCCCAAAGCCGATTGGCCTCGACATAGCCAACCCGGCCATGCACGTCGAACAGGCACCAGCCGCGCGCGCACTTGCTTAGCCGGCCCACGACGCCCGGCGCCGCGCGGTAGAGCAGCTTCGCGCCCGGATCGGGCGTCGCATGGAGCGGCGCCTCGCTGCCCAGCACGATCGCGGTGCGATCGTCCGACAGCAAATTGCCCTGCATCCAGCCGGTGGTGCCGCCGGGGTCTTCGACCTTGCGCCACTCCTTATAGCTATCGAGCACGCGCACCGGCAGATCGGGGCGGACGTAAAGCCAGCTCGCCGGATAGTTGCGTCCCGGTCCCTTGCGCATCCGCGCCTTGGTCGCGCGGATCGACGCGAAATAGGGGTAGGCGCGCTTCTGCGCCTCGGCCGCGGGGGCCGCGACGAGCCCCGTGGCGGCAAGCACAAGCATCAGGCGACGCATGGTCCGATCCTTTACCATCTGTCCGCAAACACCGTTGACGCAAAGCCCGCCGCTCGCCAAGCCTGAAACCCATGCCCGATTTGAGACGCCCGCTGGCCAAGGTGCCCAATCCCAGGGTGATTGTGACGCGCGATCTGGCGAACGTGACGATGGACCGGATGGCGGAGCTGTTCGACGTCTCGCTCAACCGCGCCGACATCGCCTTCACCCGCGATCAGCTCGCCCAGGCGATGCGCGACTGCGACGTGCTGGTGCCGACGGTGACCGACGAGATCGACGCGGGGCTGATCGAGCAGGCCGGCGACCGGCTCGGGCTGATCGCCAATTTCGGCGCGGGGGTGAACCATATCGACCTCAGCGCCTGCCGCCGGCGCGGGATCATCGTCACCAACACCCCCGGCGTGTTGACCGAGGATACCGCCGACATGGCGATGGCGCTGATCATCGGCGTGCCGCGGCGCCTGGCCGAAGGCGAGAAGCTCGTGCGTTCGGGCCAGTGGAACGGCTGGAGCCCGGGGGCGATGCTCGGCCACCGCATCGGCGGCAAGGCGCTCGGCATCATCGGCATGGGGCGCATCGGCCAGGCGGTGGCGCGGCGCGCGCGCGCCTTTGGCCTGGCGATCCATTATCACAACCGCCACCGCCTGCCCAAGGTGCTGGAGGCCGAGCTGTGCGCCGAATGGCACCCGCATCTGGATGAGATGCTGGGCGCGATCGACATCTTGACGATCCACACCCCGCGCAATCCCGACAGCGAGAATTTGCTGAGCGCCGAGCGGATCGCGCTGCTGCAGCCGCATGTCTATGTCATCAACACCTCGCGCGGCGGGATCGTCGACGAGGATGCGCTGATCGACGCGCTCGAAAGCGGGCGACTGGCGGGCGCCGGGCTCGATGTGTGGAAGCACGAGCCGGCGATCGATCCGCGCCTGCTCGCTTTGCCCAATGTCGTGATGACGCCGCATATGGGCTCCGCGACCTATGAGGGGCGGATCGCGAGCGGCGAGAAGGTGATCCGCAACATCCGCGTCTGGGCCGATGGTCACCGCCCGCCCGACATGGTGCTCGAAGGCTGGGTGTGAGCCGGCGCTAGCCCCGGCTCAGCCGCCCGACCAGCTCGATATGCGTCGACCAGCGGAACTGGCCGACCGGCTGGACCCAATCAAGCGTGTAGCCGCCTTCGCTCAGCACCTTAGCATCACGCGCGAAGCTGCTGGGATTGCACGAGACATAAGCGATCACCGGCACCGCTGACCGGGCGATCGTCTCCGCCTGATCGCGCGCGCCGGCGCGGGGTGGATCGAGGACGATCGCGGCGAAGCGATCGAGCTCGGCGGGTTGCAGGGGCCGGCGGTACAGGTCGCGGTGCTCGGCGAACACCGGACGCTGCGCGCGCGCCGCCGCCGCTTTCAGCGCGAACACCGCGTCGCGCGCGGCTTCGGCCGCATAGACACGCGCCTCGAGCGCCAGCGCGAAGGTTCCGAGCCCGGCGAACAGATCGGCGATCGCGGGTGCCGCCCCCACCGCCTCGCGCACCGCGGCCACCAGCGCCGCCTCACCCTCGGGCGTCGCCTGGAGAAACGCGGCGTGCGGCAGGGAAACAGGCACCGCGCCGAGGGTAATCGTCACCGGCCGCGGTTCCCAGCGCGTCTCGGGGCCGAGCCCGCTATCGAGGCCGAGCCGCGCGAGTCGCTGGGTCTCGGCGAAGTTGGTGAGCGCTTCGGCGGCGGCGAGCCCCTCGGCCTCGACCCCCACCAGCAACACATCCACCCCCTGGTCGACGAGCGTCAGCCGTACCTCGGCGCGGCGCTTGGGCGCGAGCCGGCCGAGCAGCCGCCGCAGCGGCGCGATCAGCGCGAACAGCTCGGGCGCGAGGATATGACATTCGGTGACATCGACCAGCTGATGGCTGCCCGCCATGCTGAACCCCAGCCGGCCGCGCTCATAATGCAGGCTCGCGCGGCGGCGCGTGCGTGGCGGCGAGAGCAGCGGCGCGCGGATCGGCGCCGCCAGTCCCTGCGCGGCGAGCGCGCTCGTCACGCGATCGGCGATGAAGTCGGCGTAACTCGCGTCATCGAGATGCTGGAGCTGGCAGCCACCGCAGTCGGGAAAGTGGCGGCACGGCGGCGTCGCCCGATGCGGCCCGGGCGTGAGCGTGCCGTCGGCCGCGAGCCAATCCCCCGGCGCGGCGAGCGGCGCGAAACGGCCATCCTCGCTCACCCCCTCGCCCCGCGCGGCGACGCGGACGATCCGGCTCATGGCCCCACCTCGCTCAGCGCGCGCGCCAGATCGTCGGCGATCATGCCCGGACCAAGCAGTCGCGCGGCGGCGGCATGACGCCACACCCCGGCTTGCGCCGCCGCGAAGGAATCGCCGCCGTGTGCGAGCGCCGCGGCGATGGCGCCGGCGAGCACATCGCCCGTCCCCGCCGTCGCGAGCCACGGCACGCCGGTTTCGGTCAGCGCCGCGCGGCCATCGGGCGCGGCGATCACGGTGTCGGCGCCCTTCAACACCACCACCGCCCCCACGCGCCGGGCCGCCGCGCGCGCACGGTCGAGCTTGCTGCCGGGCATATCGCCAAACATCGCCGCGAACTCCCCCTGGTGCGGGGTGAGGATCACCGGCGACGTACGCCCCGCGAGCCGCTCGGGCGCCACCAGATGCAGCGCATCGCCATCGAGCAACAAGCGATGCGGGCTGGCGAGCGCATCGGCGAGCTTGGCCCTGGCGCGATCGTCGCGCCCGAGGCCGGGGCCGACGACCAGCACGCCGATCCGCCGATCCGCCAACGCCTCAGGCGCATAAGGTCGCGCCACCAGCGCCGCCGGGCCGCCCTCGCCGCCCAGCAGCAGCGCATAGCCCGCCCCGCCCCGCAAGGCCGCCTCGCCCGCGAGCCGCGCCGCGCCCGGCATCGCGCCGGCGATGATCGCGACCAGCCCGCGCGTATATTTATGGTCGGTGGGGCCAAGCCGGACGGGCGCTGGCGGCGCGAGGACATGCGCCTCGCTCGTCGCGTCGACCCCGATCGGGACCAGCCGCACCGCGCCGCACTTGTCCGCCGCTGGCTGGAGCAGATGCGCGGGCTTCAACGCGCCCAGCGCCAGCGTCAGCTCGAAGCGCGGCAGCGGCGACAGCAGGGTGCCGTCGTCGCTCGCCACCCCGCTCGGCAGGTCGACCGCGATCCGGTAACTCGCGGCCGCCGCCAGCTCGGCGAGCCGCGCGGCGAGTGCCGGGTCGAGCCCGCGCGTCAGCCCCGTGCCGAACAGCGCATCGACCAGCACCGGCGCCGGCGCGACAGCTTCGATCGGCTCGACCGGCCCGCCCCACGCCGCGCGCGCGGCTTGAGCGGCGGCGGTCCTGGGCGGCGCGCTCGCCCCGACGCGCACGCGCTGCCCGCGCTCGGCCAGCCAGCGCGCGGCGACATAGCCGTCGCCGCCATTATTGCCGGAGCCACACAGGATCAGCACCTCGGCACCGCTCAACCGGCGGACCCATGCGCCGACGGCCTCCCCCGCGCGCGCCATCAGCGTCTCGACGCTCGTCCCCGCATCGATCGCCGTGCTTTCCGCCGCGCGCATCTCGGCGGCGGTGAGGATCGGCCGCCCGGCGAGCGGCGTCATGCCCCCGGCTTCACCGTCGCCGGCAGGCGGTAGCGGTCGCCGCCCAGGCGCACCTCGATCTCCCGCGGGCCGACCACGCGCACCACCGCGCGCTCGGCGCCATCGGCGGCGACCACGCCGCGCCCATCCTTGGTGACGAGCAGGCGGTGGAACCCGCCATCGGGGTGCGACACCGTCAGCACCAGCCCGTCCGGCCCCGCGACGCGATCGAGCGTGCAGGCACGGGCGAAGTCGTTCGATCCGGCGCGGGCGCAGACGATCCGGCCATTCTCCTCGGCGGCGCGCGCCTGTTGCGCCTCGGCGGATGCGAGCTTGGCGGGATCGGTCTTGGCTTCGCCACAGGCGGCGAGCGGCAGGAGCAGGAGCAGGATACGCATGGCGGCGGCTATAGCGCGCCCACCGCGTCCGGCGCCACCGCCTGCAACACCGCGCGCAGCACCGGGGCGAGACGATCGGCCCAGGCCGAAACACCTTCATCCGTGCCGATCTCGCTGTTGCGCAGCTCGATCGACAAGCTGGCGATCCCCTGCCCCTCGCCATGCCGATTGAGCGTCGCGTTCAGCAACCGCCCCGAATAGGGCTCGTTATCGCCCACCAGATGCCCTTGCGCCTGAAGCAAGGCGATGGCGGCGCGCGCCGCCCGGGCATCGCGATTGTAGAGGATGCCGATCGGCCAGGGGCGCGGCGCCCCGCCCGTCTCCAGCGCGGGGGTGAAGCTGTGGATCGCGGCGATCAACCGTGGCCGTTGGCACGCGATCTGGGCGGCGATCGCGGCGTGATAGGGCGCGTGGAAGGCGGCGATCCGCGACCATCGGTCGGCGCCGCCGTTCCCGGGGATGGCATGGCCGTCGCTCGCCAGCGGGATGAGCCCGGGATGATCGACCTGACGGTTGAGGTCGATCACCAGCCGCGAGACTTGCGCCAGCAGCGCCGGGCTCCCCAGCCGCGCCGCCAGCGCCTCGGTCAGCGCGGCGGTGCCGATGTCGTAAGCGATATGCTTGGCGAACAGCGCGGGATCGATGCCGAGCGCCACGCCTTGTGGATCATTCGAGGCATGGTCGCACAACAGCAGGATCAGCCCGGCGCCGGCGATCACGCGCGGCGGCATGGCGACGGCGAAGGGCGGTGAGCCTGTCACCGCCCCTCTGCCCTGGTGACGCCCGGGGGAAGGGGATCACCGGCGAACGCGCGCAATGCGGACCCGCCCACGCAGTGGCTGAGCAACAGCCGTGCCAAGCGCGAATTGCCGTGGATCGTGCCGATTCTCAACCGCTTCTGCCCCGGGATGGTACGGCGAACTGTCACGCGAGTGCCGTTTCGAGACACCACCAGCCGGGCCGTTCGGCCCGCACGCGCGCGGCGGTCGCGGCGCGGGCGGTGTCGCTTTCGAACAGCGCGAAGCAGGTCGCGCCCGAGCCGGACATGCGCGCGAGCAGCACGCCTGGCCCCGCGAGCCGGGCGAGCACCGCATCGATCACCGGCGCCAGCGCGCGCGCGGGCGGTTCGAGATCGTTGCGCCCGGCGCGCGCCACCGCGAGCAGGTCACCGCTCCCTAGAGGGCCGCGATCGACGCCATCCCAGGCCTTGAACACCGCAGCGGTCGATACCGCGACGCCGGGATTGATCAGCAGCGCCGGGACGCCGCCGAGCCCCGGCACGGGCACCAGCTTCTCGCCCTTGCCGGTGCCGATCGCGCTTTGCCCCAGCAGGCAGGCCGGCACATCGGCGCCGAGCCGTTCGGCGATCGCGAACAGCTCGGGCGTGTCCGGCGCCACGCCCCGCCAGCGGGCGAGCGCGCGCAGCGTCGCCGCCGCGTCCGCCGAGCCGCCGCCGATGCCACTCGCGATCGGCAACCGCTTGTCGAGTGTGATCGCGCACGCCGGCGCGCCGAATGCCCCGCGAAACGCGTCGCGCGCGCGGGTGACGAGATTGTCGTCGCCCTCCAGCGCCTCGCCATAGGGGCCGGTGAGCGTGAAGCTATCGGCCTCGGCGGGCGCCAGCGTCACCACATCGCCATCGCGGCAAAAGGCGAACAGCGTCTCCAGCTCGTGATAGCCGTCCGGCCGCCGCGCGCGCACGTGCAGCGCCAGGTTGAGCTTGGCGGGCGCGATCTCGGTGATCATCGCGCCGGGCCTTGCTCCAGCTTCGCCGCGATCCGCGCCGCGTCATCGCTCGATGCCAATTGCGCCGCCGCGGTCCAGGCATAGCGCGCCTCGAACCGGCGGCCGAGTTGCCAATAGACATCGCCCAGATGCTCGCTGATCGTGCCGTTGCTCGGCTCGCCGATCGCCGCGCGTTCGAGCAGCGGCAGCGCGCGCGCCGCATCGCCCCCCAGATAATAGGCCCAGGCGAGCGAATCCTGGATCGACGCATCATCAGGCTTCAGCCGCGCGGCGCGTTCGAGCAGCACGCGTGCCGCGCCGACATCGCCGCCATGTTCCAGCCGGGCATAAGCGAGGTAGTTGAGCGCGATCGGCTGATCGGGGGCGAGCTGTACCGCGCGGGCGAGCAGCGGTTCGGCCTCCGCCCAGCGCCCCGCGCGATCGAGCGCGCCGCCCTGTTGGAGATAGAGCGTCCAGCTTGCCTCGGCCCCCGCGCGGGCGATCGCCTCGCCATAAGCAGCGGCGGCCTCGCCATCCTGGCCCGCGGCGGCGAGCAGGTCGCCCAAGCGCTGCGCCTCCCCGCTCCCCGCCCCCGGCATCGACGCCAGCCGACGCGCGGCGGCGAGCGCGGCCGCCTGGCGGCCCGCCGCCGACAACAGATCGACCCGCGCGCTCGCCGCGAGCGCCGCATAGGGACCATTCGCCGCTACCCGATCGAGCGCCGCGAGCGCGCGTTCGGGCTCGTTCTCCGCCCCCAGTGCCTGCGCGAGCAGCAACCGGGCGCGGTCATTGTCCGGCTCGAGGATCAGCAGCGCGCGCGCCGCGGCGATGCCCAGCGTGCCCGCCTGCGCGCTCTCCAAATCCTCGGCCAGCCGCCCAAGCGCGCGGGCGAGGCCGAACGCCAGGCCGGGGCGCACCGGCTGGTCGATCGCCGCGCGCGCGGCGACCAGTGCCGGCGTATCGCCCGCGAGCAAACCAAGCGCCGCCGCGCGATCGCCCCGCGCGACGAGCAGCCGCGCCGCCGCCAGCCGCAGATCGAGCGCGCCGCTGCCGTCCCCGAGTTGCGCCCGCAACACCGCGAGCCCCGCCGCCGTCTGCCCGCGCGCGAGCGCGATCAGCGCCCCGGCATCGAGCCCATAGCGGCGATCGAGCGTGTCGGCCGCGAGCGTCGTCAGCGCCGGGCTCGCCTCGGGAAAGGCGGCCCAGGCGGTGAGCGGCGGCCCCAGGAAAGCGAGCGCGCCACCGCTCAACCGGCGGATCGCGGTGATCGCGCCCGGCTTGTCACCGCGCGCCGCCGCTTCTGCGATCGCGAACAGGGCGGCGTCGGCGGGGGCCACGTCATGCGCTTCCAGCACCAGCCGCGCGCGGCGGGCGAGCGCCAGATCGCCGACGCGAAGCGCCGCGCGATAGGCGCGGATCGCGACCACCGCGTCATCGGGCGCCGCCGCCAGCGCCTCGGCATAGCCCGCCGCCGCGACCGCCGACGCGCCGCCGGCGTCGGCGGCGCGCGCGCGGACATAGGCGCTCAGGTCCGCCGGCGTCGCCGCGACGGCGGGCGTCGCGAGCAGCGCCAGGGCGGCACTACATGTTCGGATAATTGGGGCCACCGCCGCCCTCCGGCACCACCCAGTTGATGTTCTGGCTGGGGTCCTTGATGTCGCACGTCTTGCAGTGGACGCAGTTCTGCGCGTTGATCACGAAGCGCGGCTCACCCGCTTCCGCGCCCACCACCTCGTAAACCCCCGCCGGGCAGTAACGCTGCGCCGGCTCGTCATATTGCGGCAGGTTGACGCGCACCGGCACGCTCGGGTCGTGCAGCGTCAGGTGAACCGGCTGATCCTCCTCATGATTGGTGTTCGACAGGAACACCGAGGAGAGGCGATCGAAGCTCAGCACGCCGTCGGGCTTGGGATAGACGGGTGGCTTCACCAGATCCTTGCGCCACAACCCTTCATGATCGGGGTGGTGGTGGAGGGTGAACGGCACCCGGACGCCCAGATTTTCGAGCCACATCGTCGCGAGCGCGAGTCCCGCGCCCCAGAAGTCGCCGAACCGCTTCATCAGCGGCACGACATTGCGGACGATGCGCAGCTCCTTTTCGATCCAGCTCGCTTGGTACGCCTCTGGATAGGCGCGCAGCTCGTCGTGCTGGCGCTGGCTGGCGATCGCGGCCACCGCGGCCTCGGCGGCGAGCATCCCCGATTTCATCGCCGTATGCGTGCCCTTGATCCGCGGCACGTTCAGGAAGCCGGCCGAACAGCCAATCAGCACCCCGCCGGGGAAGGCCAGCTTGGGCACCGATTGCCAGCCGCCGTCGCTGATCGCGCGCGCGCCATAGGAAACGCGCTTCCCGCCCTGCAGGATTTCCGCGATCGCCGGGTGCGTCTTCCAGCGCTGCATCTCGTGGAAGGGCGAGAGGTGCGGATTGGTGTAGCCAAGCCAGGTGACGAACCCCAGCGCGACCTGCCCATTGGCCTGGTGATAGAGGAAGCCACCACCGTTCGAGCCGGTGGTCTCGCTCAGCGGCCAGCCCGAGCTGTGGATGACGCGGCCCGGCACATGCTTGGCCGGGTCGATATCCCACAATTCCTTGATGCCGATGCCATAGACCTGCGGGTCGCAATTCTCCCGCAAGGAGAATTGGCGCTGCAACTGCTTGGAGAGATGGCCGCGCACCCCTTCGGCGAAGAAGGTGTATTTGGCGTGGAGTTCGAGCCCCGGCTGATAATCGGGCTTGTGCGTGCCGTCACGGGCGACACCCATGTCGCCGGTCGCGACGCCCTTCACCGATCCGTCCTCGTTGAACAGCACCTCGGCGGCGGCGAAGCCGGGGAAAATCTCCACCCCCAGCGCTTCGGCCTGCTCGGCGAGCCAGCGGCAGAGATTGCCCAGGCTGCCCGTGTACGTGCCCTTGTTCTGCAGGAAGCCCGGCATCAGGAAATGCGGAATCTCGCGCTTGCCGCGCTTGGTGAGCCACCAGTGATGATTCTCGGTGACCGGGGTTTCCGCCAGCGGGCAGCCGCTGGTGCGCCATTCGGGCAGCAACTCGTCGAGCGAGCGCGGATCGATCACCGCGCCCGACAGGATGTGCGCGCCAATCTCGGAGCCCTTTTCCAGCACGCATACCGCAAGCTCGATGCCGGTTTCGGCGGCCACCTGCTTCAGCCGGATCGCCGCCGAAAGTCCCGCCGGACCGCCGCCCACGATCACCACGTCATACGGCATCGACTCGCGTTCGCTCATCACCCACTCCCCGCGCCGCCCGCTCGTCGCGGCGGCGCCACTATTGGTCCATGGCCGCGTGCCCAATTCTTGACCGCGCCGTCAAGGCTTCGTCTAAGGCGGTCCATGGGGGCGGACCAGCGATTAGATTGGGAATTGGCCAAAAGCGCGCTGAATTGGTGGCGTGACGCGGGCGTCGACGTGCTGGTGGACGAAGCGCCGCGCGATTGGCTGGCGCCGGTCTCGGAAAGTTTGGCGGTCGAACGACCAGCGCCAACCGCCGCGCCGCGGATCGCGCCCGCGCCGCCCCCGGTCGACGTAAAACTCCCCGAAACGCTCGATGCCTTCATTGCCTGGCGGTTGAGCGACGCCGCGCCCGAAATGTCCTGGTCGGGTGCGCGGATCGCGCCGGAGGGCGATCCGGCGGCGCGACTGATGGTGCTCGTGGACTGCCCCGAGCGCGACGCGCCCGACACGCTGCTGGGCGGTCCGGCGGGGAAATTGTTCGACGCGATGCTGGCGGCGATCGGCCTAGATCGCACGACGATCTATCTCGCCGCGCTCGGCTGGTGCCGCCCGCTCGGCGGCCGGATGCCCGCCGAAAGCACCGCGCGGCTGGCGGCGCTGGCGCGGCATCATGTGCAGCTCGCAGGGCCGAAACGACTGCTGCTGCTGGGCAATGCGGCGAGCCGTGCGTTGCTTGGGGCGGATGTCACGCCGATGCGTGGGTCTTTACAGCCACTTAACCATAAGGTCGGACAAGAACAGGCAGGCGCGGTCGCCTCTTATCCGCCGCGCTTCCTGCTCGAACGTCCCGCCGCCAAGGCGGAAGCGTGGCGGGACTTGCAATTGCTGATGAGGGGGCTGGCGTGAAGCTTTGGGCGATATTCTTGATGGCGGGCACCGCCGCCCCGGCGCTCGCGGCGGCGCCCGAAGCACCGCCGCCCACGGTCCAGACCCTCGCCGCCAAGCCCGACGGCATCCCCGCGCAGCTCGATGACGAGCAGCGCGCCGGCTATCGCACCGTGTTCGCCGCGATCCGCGCCGGCAACTGGCTCGACGCGCGGCTCGCGCTCGCCAGCATGAAGCCGGGGCCGCTCCATTCGATCGCGCTCGCCGAGATTCTCAGCGGCAAGGGTTCGCCGAAGGCATCGCTCGACGATCTCACCAAATTGCTCGCCGAGGCGCCCGAACTCCCCGAGGCCGAAACGCTTGCCCGGCTCGCCAAGGCGCGCGGTGCGCAAGAGCTGCCCGAGCTGCCCTATGTCCGCGCGCTCGCCTGGCAGAAGGGCGCGCCGATCCGCCGCCGCGCCAAGAGCCTGACGAGCGATCAGGTAGCGGCCGATCTCGCGCTCAAGATGCAGCCCTTCGTCAAGGAGGATCGCGGCCCCGAAGCGCAGGCGCTGCTCGAGGCGACCGAGGGCCTCACCCCCGAAGCGCTCACCGAATGGCAACAGAAGGTCGCCTGGATCTATTACCTGTCGGGCGACGACGCCAACGCCCGCGCGATGGCGGCGAAGGCGGCGGCGGGCACCGGCGACTGGGCGGTGCAAGGCGATTGGACCACCGGCCTCGCCGCGTGGCGGACCCAGGATTGGACCGGCGCCGCCGAGGCGTTCGGCCGCGTCTCGACCCGCGCGAGCGACATCGAGCTGCGCGCCGCCGGCCTTTATTGGGGCGCGCGCGCCGAGCAGGCGGCGGGCCACCCGGAGCGGATCGAGCCCAAATTGCGCTCCGCCGCGCAATATGACGAAACTTTTTATGGCCTGCTCGCGCGCCAGGCGCTTGGCCTCGCGGTGCCGGCCGAGCGGGCGCGCGAACAGCGCGTCGCGAGCGACTGGCAGGCGCTCGAACGGCGGCCCAATATCCGCGTCGCCGCCGCCCTGCTCGAAATCGGCGAGGAGGACCTGGCCGATACCGTGCTGCGCCACCAGGCGAAGCTGAGCGACCCGGCCGAATATCAGCCGCTCACCCGCCTCGCCGGCGCGCTCGATCGGCCGGCGACGCAATATTGGCTGGCGCACAACGCCCCCGCCGGCGCGCAGCCGACGCTCGAGGCGCGCTACCCGGCGCCGAGCTGGACCCCCGATGGCGGCTGGCGCGTCGATAAGGCGTTGGTGTTCGCCCACACGCTGCAGGAATCGAGCTTTCGCACCAGCGTCGTCAGCCCGGCGGGCGCTTATGGCCTGATGCAACTGCGCCCCGCCGCCGCCGCCGACATCGCCCGCGCGAAGGGCATGAAGGTCGATCGCGCCGCCCTCACCCGCCCGCAGACCAACATCGAGATCGGCCAAAGCTATCTCGAGCTGCTGCGCGACCAGCCCTGCACCGAGGGGCTCCTGCCCAAGGTGATCGCCGCCTACAACGCCGGCCCCTCCCCGGTGGAAGCGTGGAACGCGCAGGTGAAGGATGGCGGCGACCCGCTGCTCTATATCGAGAGCATCCCGTACTGGGAGACGCGCGGCTATGTGGTGACGGTGCTGCGCAACTATTGGATCTATGAGCGCGAGGGCGGCAAGACCAAGTCGCCGAGCCGTGCCGCGCTCGCGCAAGGGCTGTGGCCACGCTTCCCCGGCCTGCCGGGAGCGAGCGCCGTCAAGCGCGCGCGTGCCGGTCGCGCGGTCGAGACCGCCAGTGCCAATTGATGAAAGCCGGGCCTTCCTGCCGGTACGGATCGCCGTACTCACCGTGTCGGACACGCGCGGGCCGGCCGAGGATCGTTCGGGCGACACGCTTGTCGCGCGGCTGACCGCGGCAGGGCACATCCTCGCCGATCGCGCGATCGAGAAGGACGAGGTCGATCGCATCGTCGCGCGGCTGCATAACTGGATCGACGACCCGCAAGTCGATTGCGTCATCACCACCGGCGGCACCGGCGTCACCGGCCGCGACGTGACCCCCGAGGCGATCGAGCGCGTCGCCGACAAGATGATCCCCGGCTTCGGCGAGCTGTTCCGCTGGCTCAGCTTCCAGACGATCGGCACCTCGACCGTGCAATCGCGCGCCTGCGCGTGCGTTACTCGCGGCACCTATATCTTCGCGCTGCCGGGATCGACCGGGGCGGTGAAGGACGGGTGGGACGGCATCCTGCGCGATCAGCTCGACAGCCGGCACCGGCCCTGCAACTTCGTGGAACTGATGCCGCGTCTGATGGAGCGCTGAGCGCTACACCGCGTAAATATCTGAATATTCCTAAATTTGGCTGGGGCGGGAGGATTCGAACCTCCGCATGACGGTACCAAAAACCGTTGCCTTACCGCTTGGCGACGCCCCAGCAGAGCGCGGGTCTTTAGGCGGCGAAACGCGCGCTGAAAAGGGGTTTCGTCACGCGATCCGAACGTGCCAGCCATAAGGGTCGGGCGCCCGACCGAATTGCAGATCGACCAGCGCCTGGCGCAGCGCCTGGGTCGTCTGGCCCGGCGCGCCGGTGCCGATGGTGAAGCTGGTATCGCCGAGCGTCATCTTGCCGATCGCGGTCACCACCGCCGCGGTACCGCAGGCGAAGGCCTCGATCAGCCGCCCGCTCGCGGCGTCGGCCTGGGCCTGGTCGATCCCGTAGCGTTCCTCGCGCACCGTCAGCCCTCGGTCGCGCGCCAGGGTAATCAGCGAATCGCGGGTGATGCCGGGCAGGATCGTCCCCCCCAAGGGCGGGGTCAGCAGGCTGCCATCCTCGAACACGAAGAAAATGTTCATGCCGCCCAGTTCCTCGATCCAGCGGCGCTCGACCGCGTCGAGGAACAGCACCTGGTCATGCCCGCGCCGCGTCGCCTCGGCCTGGGCGATCAGGCTGGCGGCGTAATTGCCCCCGCATTTGGCGGCGCCCGTCCCGCCCGGCGCGGCGCGGGTATAGTCGGTCGACACCCACAGCGAGACCGCCGGCGCATCGCCCTTGAAATAGGCGCCGACCGAGGAGGCAATCACCGCGAAAATATATTCGGTCGCGGGTTTCACCCCCAGGAACACCTCGCTCGCGATGATGAACGGGCGCAGATAGAGCGCGCCATCGGCCTGGGGCGGAATCCAGTCGCGCTCGGCGCGGGTGAGCAGGGTCACCGCGTCGAGGAACAGCTGCTCGGGCAGCGGCACCATCGCCATGCGCTCGGCCGAGGCGTTCAGGCGGCGGGCATTGGCATCGGGGCGGAACAGCGCGGCGCCCCCGTCCGGCAGGCGATACGCCTTCATGCCTTCGAAGATTTCCTGCGCATAATGCAGCACCGCCGTCGCCGGATCGACCGTCAGCGGCGCGCGCGGGCAGAGCTGGGCATCGTGCCAGCCCGCCGCCTCGCTATAGCGGATCGTGACCATGTGATCGGTGAAGACGCGCCCGAAACCGGGATTTTCGAGCAGCGCCGCGCGGACGCCGGGCGCGGTCGGCGCGGGGTGCGGCACCTTCGCGAAGCCGGAGGGAAGAGCGAGCGGATCAAGCATTTCACACCCCGAGCAGCCGACAATCGCTTGACCCCTTAGGCAAAGCCGCCATGCTCGGCAACATGCCGCACACCGCCGCATCCGCCCTGTTCCTGCGCGAGGCCGAGCTGCGGCGCGGGATCGAACTGCTGGCTTTCGGCCATGCCGCGCTGCTGCGCGCCGGCGACGCGCGGCTCGCCGAGCTTGGCCTGGGGCGCGCCCATTCCCGCGCGCTTTACTTCATCGCCCGCGCGCCCGACGCGACCGTCACGCACCTCCTCGGACTGCTGGGGGTGACCAAGCAATCGTTCGGGCGGGTGCTGAACGAGCTCGTCGCGCGCGGGCTGGTCGAGAGCCGGCCGGGGCCGCGCGATCGGCGCGAGCGGCGGCTGCGCCTGACCGAGCCTGGCCGCGCGCTCGAGGCGGAACTGTTCGAGCTGATCCGCGCCCGGCTCGCCTCGGCTTATGCGGCGGCGGGCCAAGGCGCGGTCGGCGGCTTCTGGGCGGTGCTGGAGGAGCTGGTGCCGCCCGAGCAGAAACGGTTGCTGGCGAGCCTGGAATAGCCGCGCTGTTATCGGCAGCGCACCCGCCTGCCGCGCCATTCGCAGCGATCGACTCGCATCGGCAGCCGCACCAGCTGCTGCCCGCGGCGCGTGACACAAGTGAGTGTCACCGCGTCATCCCGCCGGGTCGCGCGCAAGTGGCGCCAGACCTGCCGATCGCCGCTGATCGTGTCGGGCACCAGTGTCGCCGGCGGGTCGCTGTTGCCGCGCGCGACCTCCACCCGGTCAACCGGCCCCGGACAGCCGAGCGCGGCGCTGGCGAGCATCAACCACATCATCCCCTCCCCCATTGCCTGCCCGTGCGGGCGACGCCATGCTGCCCACAGGCTTTAGGGGGATCAAGCATGAACAGCCCAATTCTGGCGCCGATGGTGGCGCTGATCTGCTGGACGCTGGTGATGTGGGTGTGGATGTACGCGACGCGCATCCCGGCGATGCTGCGCGCGCGGATCGACGGGCGCACGCTCGTCGGCAGCACCGGCGCGTCGCTGCGTGACGACATGATCACCGGCGGCGAGCGGCGGGCGACCTGGATTTCGGACAATTACAATCACCTGCACGAGCAGCCGACCTTGTTCTACGCGACCTGCGTCGTGCTCGCGCTGATCGGGCTGGGCTATGGCTTCAACCTCAGCCTCGCCTGGGCCTATGTCGCGCTGCGGGTGGCGCACAGCCTGGTGCAGGCGACCTTCAACCGGGTGATCGTGCGCTTCTCGATCTTCGTGCTGGCGAGCCTTTGCCTGTTCGCGCTCGCGATCCATGCGGGGCTGGGGTTGCTCCATGTGCATCCGCTGATCGGGCCGGGCAATTAGACACTCTTCCCCGATTGCTGGCACGCAGCGTTCAGCCGAACAACCGCCGCACGCTCTTGTCCAGCATCAGCAATTGCCACAGCGTCCGGCCATGGTCGGCACGGCCGGCGCGGTGGTCTTGCGCCAGGCGTTCGAGCGCGGCCGGCTCGAACCAGCTGCCGAGCACCGGCGAGCGCGCGAGCAGTGCCGCTTCATCGGCGAGCGTACCCCGAAACCAGGCGCTCACCGGCGTCACGAACCCCATTTTCGGGCGATAGAGAATGTCGCGCGGCAGATAGCGCTCCAGCGCGTGCTTCATCACCCATTTGCCCTGCCCGCCCCGCAGCCGCAGCGACGCCGGGAGCGTGGCGGCGAACTCGACCAGCCGGTAATCGAGCAGCGGCTCGCGCGCTTCCAGGCTCACCGCCATGCTGGTGCGGTCGATCTTGGTCAGGATGTCGCCGGGCAGCCAATGCTTGATGTCGGCATATTGCGCCGCGTCGAGCGGCTCGTCGGCGGGGGCGTTTCGCATCGCCTGCACGTAGCGCCCCTCGGCGCGGTAGCCGCCCAGCTGGCGCCGCGCGCCCTCGCGCCACAGCTGCGCGCGCAGCTCGGGCCGGGTGACCCCCACCGCGCGGGCATAGGCCTCCCCCGCTTCGGCGGCGAGGCCGAGCAGGGTGGTCTTGGCGCGCAGCGGGCGCGGCGCCCAGTCGGCCTTGGGATAAAGCGCCCCCAGCCGGCCGAACACGGGCGCGCGCAGCGCCTGCGGCAACAGCCCCCGCACCCGCTCCTCGGCGGCATGAAAGCGGTAGCGGCGATAGCCGGCAAACGCCTCGTCGGCGCCGTCGCCCGAGAGCGCGACCGTCACCTGCTCGCGCGCCAGCTCGCACACCCGGTAAGTGGCGAGCGCGGAGGCATCGGCGAAGGGCTCGTCGAACGCCGCGACCAGCGTATCGACCAGCGCGAAATCATCGGGGCTGACCAGGCGGGTGCGATGCTCGGTCGCGAAGCGTTCGGCGATGCGCGTCGCGTAGCTGCGCTCGTCATGGTCGGGCAGGTCAAAGCCGATCGTGCAGGTCTTCACCGCGCGGCGCGACGCCTCCGCCATCAGCGCGACCACGCCCGAGCTATCGACCCCGCCCGACAGGAACGCGCCGAGCGGCACATCGGCGATCATCCGCAGCCGCACCGCCGCGCGCATGTGTTCGAGCAGTTGCTCCTCGATCGCGGCGGGCTTGGCGCGGGTGCGGCGGCTGAAATCGAGATCCCACCATTGCCGCGGCGCCGGGATGGGCTTGCCGCGTTCGATCAGCAGGAAATGGCCGGCGGGCAGCTTCTTGACGCCGGCGACGAGGCAGGTGTCGTCGGGCACATAGCCGAACGCCAGAAAATCCTCGATCGCGGAAAGCTCGGGCGCGCGGCGTAGCAGCGGATGGGCGAGCAGCCCCTTCAGCTCCGACGCGAAGATCAGCGATCCGTCGCTCAGGGTGGCATAATGGAGCGGCTTCACCCCGAAGCGATCACGCGCCAGAAACAGGCTCTTCGCGCGATCGTCATAGAGCGCGAAGGCGAACATGCCGTTGAGCCGATCGAGCATCGCCGGCCCCCAGGCGGCCCAGCCGTGGAGCAGCACTTCGGTATCGCTGTTGGTGCGGAACACCGCGCCCTTCGCCGCCAGTTCGGCGCGAACCTCCTGGAAGTTATAGATTTCGCCGTTGAACGTCACCACCAGCGCACCGTCGTCGCTCAGCATCGGCTGCGCGCCACCGCCCAGATCGATGATCGCGAGCCGGCGATGCGCCAGGCCGATGCCCGGGGCGGTCCACACCCCCGATCCGTCAGGCCCGCGATGCGCCTGGGCATCGGCCATCGCGCGCAGCCGCGCGGGATCGACAGGCTTGGGGAAATCGGGGTGGAATACCCCGGCTATGCCGCACATCAGCGCGCTTCTGTCAGTCGATCGGCGACGGCGTCAAGCCGCCCGAGCGCGCGGGCGAACGCCGCCATGCCATCGCGCGCGCGCGGCCCTTGCGCCGACAAATGTAGCGCGACCGCCGCCTGCCGCCCGCCGAGCAGCCGCGCCTTGAGCGTCGCAAGCTTCACCCGCGCGGGACTGGCGGTGAGGGTGCCGCCCACCCGATACCAGCTCGCCACCAGCCGCTCGACCGGGCCGGGCGCGGTGATGCGGATCGTCGCGCCGCCCGCGATCGGCGCTTCGCTCGCCACCTTCACCCAGCGGTCATTCTCGGCGAGCGGGCCGATGCCGAAACCGATCAGCTCGGCGCCCTCGGCCTGCGCCGCATAGACGGCGATGGCGAGATCGACGTCATGGCCGCGCCCGTCGCTGTAGCGCCCGATCAGATAATGGTCGGCGCCCGGATAATGGGGCGACCAGGGGGCGGTGCGGCTCATCGCCACGCGCTGCCAGCCGGGCACGGCGGGAAGCGCGACGCGCACCGGCAGCACGTCGCGCCGCGCCGCGATCGCCTGCGCCCAGCTGGCGAAGCTCGCCGCGATCAACAGCGCGAGCGCGGCGGCGAGCCACGGCGTCGTGCGGCCCCAGCCGATCCGGGGCAGGGCGGCGCGGTCGATCCAGGCGCCATCGGGGTCGCGATCGAACCAGCGCCAGCCGATCGCCAGCACCGCCGCCATCACCAGCCCGAAGAACACCCAGCCATAAACGATATGGTCGAACCCCGTCGCCGCCTCCACCGAGGTGAGGTGCGCCGCATAGATCGTGCCGAACGCGCGCAGGCCGTTGGCGATCACCGGCACCACCAGCGATACCGCCAGGAACGCGAGCCGCCGCGACCAGCGCAGATAGCAGACATTGGCGACCAGCACCGCGAAGGCGACCATCGCCAGCACGAACTTGGCGCCCGAACACGCCTCGGCGACTTCGAAATAGCCGTTCGGGATGGTGATCAGCACCCCGTCCACCTGCGCCGGCACCCCCGCCAGATGGAGCAAGGGCAGCGTCATCGCGACTGTCACCGCCTGCAGCGGCGGCTCCAGACCCTCGCCGAACGGCACCAGAAAGAAGGCGTAAAGCAAGGGGAAGAGCAGCCCGCGCGCGATCGCGGGGCCGAGCAACGTCACCACCGCCCCCTGCAGCATCAGCACCAGCCCCAGATGCCGCGCGAGCGCGACGCCGGCGGCTGCCCCCGTCAGCCACGCCAGCCCGCCGAGCGCGACCAGCGCGAGCCCCGGCGCCCAGGCCATCGGCGTCAGCTCGGCGAGTTCGGCGCGGCGCAGCCACACCAGCCAGCCGATCACCGGCGCGATGAACAGGCAGTGGCCGAAGGTGGTGCTCGTCCAATAGAGCCGCGCGAGATCGGCGGTATCGCGCGCGAACAGCAGCAGCAGCGCGAAAGCGGTCGCGGCGAGCGCCGCGCCGTGGCGCGCCCAGGCCCCCTGCCCGCTATGCAACCGGCGATGATCGAGCGCGACCGTCACGCCGCGTGCCGCTGTTGGGGGCGCGGCGCGTCGATCAGCGCGTCGAGCGGGGCGAGCCGCGCGTCCCAGCCATAGCGCGCGATCACCCGCGCACGGGCGGCGCTGCCCAGCGCCGCCGCCTCGCCCGGATTGTCGAGCAGCGCGCCGATCGCCGCGCTCGTCTCGGCGGGCGAGGCGGCCACCCGCAGCGCCCCGTTATGGTCGATCCCCTCGGCGGCGGCGGGCGAGGCGACCACCGGCCGCGCCATCGCCATCGCCTCCAGCACCTTGTTCTGCACCCCGCGCGCGAGCTTCAGCGGCGCGACCGCGACCTGGGCGGCGGCGAGCCAGCCGCGCACATCCGCCACCTCCCCGGTCACCACCACGCCCGGCAACTGCTCCAGCGCGCGCACCGCCTCGGTCGGTGCGCGGCCGACGATCGCGAAGCGCAGATCGGGGTGGCGATGGCGCAGCAGCGGCATGACGTCTCTGGCGAACCAGCTCACCGCCTCGATATTGGGGCGGTAGTCCATTTGTCCGGTGAAGACGACGAGCGGACCCTGCCCATCGACCGTGGGAAAGGTGGCGGCGGGATCGAAGAAATCGGTGTCGATGCCGTTTTCGACCGCGTGGACGTGGCCCACCCCCGCCCGCGCGCGGAACAGCGCCGCCTCGGCCTCGCTCACGAACAGGCTCGCCTCGGCGCGGCCCGCGACATCGCGCTCGAAGGCGAACAGCAGCCGCCCCTCGCGCCGCATCATCGCCGCCTGCGCCCCGTGGCCGGCGCCATAGGCATCGAACTTCGCCGAATCCATGTCGACGAAATCCATGATCACGCGCGGGGCCGGCGTCGGCGGCAGATATTGCGCCATCTGGCCGGAAAAGACGTAGATCAGCTCGATCGGCCGGTCCGCGAGCAGCGACCGCACCGCCCGCGCCACCGCGTGCTGGTGGAACGCGGTGAGCGACACCGGCCGGCCCAACGCCAAGGCCTCCGCCGCCGCCCGCCAGCGCGGCTTGCCCCGCCAGAAGATTTGGGCGCTCGCCGCCACGTCGTCGGGGCCGCGCGCCTGGTCCAGATCGCGGCGATCATCGGCGAACGCGATCAGGTGGACGCGGTGGCGCCGGGCGAGGTGGCGGAGAATGTGATAGCCGCGGATCTTGTCGCCCCGGTTGGGCGGAAAAGGATGACGATGGGCGAGAAACAGGATCTCGCCCATCAGCCGAGCCCCCGCGCGATGGGCGGCCCGATCAGCCGGGTGAGCCAGAGCGGCAGCCGGCGCCACGCCGCGATCCGCGCCTGGTAGCGCGGGCTCATCGGGTTCACGTCGCGCGGCGCCTGGCCGGGCGCGTGGCGCTTGGCATAGCGCAAGGGCACGCCCTCGAACCCCCAATTCTTCTTATAGGCCGCAGGTCCCGAGCCGACCTTCGATCGCCCGAAATCAAAGCAGGTGCAGCCCCGCCGCCGGGCATGGCCCATCAGCTCGAAATAGAGCCGTTCATTGGCCCGCAGCGCCCGCGCCGCCGCCGTGCCGCCGCCCCAATAGGGATAGACGGTGCCGTTGAAATACAGGCTCAGCACGCTCGCCACCGGCTGGCCGCGATGGGTGATCGTCAGGATGTCGGCGTCGCACGCCGCCAGCACTTCGCGGAACAGGCGCGCGGGGAACACGGGGGTGCCGAGGTTGCGGACCATTTCGGCATAGACCGCGTAATGGTCGGCAAGCGCGTCCTCACGCCCGACATGCACTTCAAGCGCGTTGGCGAGGCCCTTGCGCACCTCGGCGCGGTGCTTGCGCGGGATCGCCAGCAGCTCGGCCTCGTCATCGGCGGCGAGCGGGCGGGCGAAGCCGAGATGGCTGCCGCTTTCCTGATGCCAGTGGCCGCCCTCGGGCAGGGCGCCGCCGCGCAGCTCGACGCTCGCGCAGGCATGGCGCTCGGCGAGCCGCCACGCGGCGTCGGCGAGCAGCGGTATGGCCGCCGGTTCCTCGGCCAAAATTCCGCCATCGACCGCGAACCCCGCCGAGACCATCGCCGCGCCGAACAATGGCGATCGCACCTCCGTCAACGGGAGTATCGCCGCCAGGCTGCCATTGGCGCGCTCGGCGACCAGGCAATGGGCATATTGGCCGCAACCCCGCGCGACCGCCCGGTTCCACGCCGGCAGATGAAAGGGCGTCGCGTCAGGATGCGCGCGCACGAACCCCTCGATCCGCCGCGCCTCGCCCGGATCGGCGAGATCGGCCGCGCGCAGCGCGAGCGGCGGGCGGAGCAGCGGCAGCGTCATGCCAGCGCGGCGGCCGCCTGCGCGACCACCGCGTCGGTCCGCCCCCAGGGATGCGCCGCGAGCAGCCGCCGGAGCTTGCCCGCCATCGCGCCGAGCCGGGGATAATGGCGCAGCTTCGATCGGAGCGGCGCATTGGCGACGCGCGGCTGGCCGGGATCGACTTCCCAGGGGTGGAAATAGAATAGCATCGGCTGGCCGGCGGCGTTGGCGGCGCGCACCGCGCGGTCCATGATCGCATTGGGCAGCAGCCGGAAGAACCCCCCGCCCGAGGTCAACTCGCGCCCGGCGACGCGCATCACCGTCATCGGCAGTTCGATCAGCGGGCTGTCGGGCAGCGGGCGATAGGCGCGGCGCGGCGCGGTCGCCCAGCCATAATGATCATGCGCGAGCGGGGCGACGCTCGACGAATAGGCATAGCCCGCTTCGGCCAGGATCGGGTGCGCCCAGGGGGTGCGCGCGTCGATCGAGAAATTGGGCGCGCGATAGGCGGTGATCGCGATCCCGCCGGCATCCTCCAGCACCTTGCGCGCCCGGGCGATGTCGGCGCGGAACTGATCGGGGGTGAAGCCGTGGACGCGGGCATGGCCATAGCCATGGCTGGCCAGCTCGTGCCCCTCCGCCACGATCCGGCGCATCAGCGCGGGAAAGCGCTCGGCCACCCAGCCGAGAGTGAAGAACGTGGCATGGACGCCCGCCTCCCCGAACAGATCGAGCACCCGCTGGGTATTGGCCTCGACCCGGGGGGCGAAGCTGTCCCAATCGGCACGGTCGATCACCTTTTCGAACGCGCCGACCTGGAACCAGTCCTCGACATCGATCGACATGGCGTTCAGCACCGGGCGGATCGGCGCGTGCAGCATGGCTCAGCCCCGCAAGGACGAGATGTCGGGCCGCTGGCTGTCGCCCTCGATCCAGTCGATCAGCAGCGTCAGGATACGCCGCAGTGCCGCGTCCTGCTCGTCGGTCCGCGCTTCGAGCGCGGCGATGCGCGCGGCGAGCGTCGGGTCGATCCGCGGCTCCGGCTCGGGCTCGGGCGTCGGCGCCGGGACGAGCGGGGTCGGTTCGGCATCGGCCACCGGCTCGGGCGCGCGGCGCAGCGGCAATGGCGCGGGGGCATCGAACCAATCGGGATCGCCAAGGCTCGGCGGCGCGATCGGCGCGGGGACCGGCGCCGCGGGTTCGACCGGCGCGGGCGCGACCACCGCTTCGGGCGCAGCCGCCGGCGCGGTCCGGCTCGGCGGTTGCGGCAGCGGAGTCGGGTCGATCTCGAACCAATCGGCCTTGGCCGGCATCGGCGCGGCCGGCCCGAACCAGTCGGGCTCGCCAAGCGACGCCGGCGCGGGGCGCGGCGCGGGCTCGGAAGGCGCCACGGGCTGAGGCGGCGCGGGTTGGGGCGGCGCGGCCTGAACGGGCACCGCCGCCGCATCGCCGGCAAGATCGGCGATCACCGTCTCCACCGCGGCACTGTCGATCACCGCCAGCCCCTCGATCGCGCCATAGAGCATCACCCGGCCGGCGAGCTGGTTCAGCCGGCGCGGCACCCCGCCCGATCCGGCATAGAGCGCGGCGAAGGCATCGGCCGTGAAGCGCGGGCGATCGCTCCACCCCACCAGCTTCAGCCGGTGGCGCATATAGGGTTCGATCTCCGCCGGGGTCATCGGCTCCAGATGATGCGTCGCGATCACGCGCTGGCGCAGCTGCTCCAGCCGATCATTGCCGTACAGCCGCTCGCGAAATTCGGGCTGGCCGAGCAGGAAGATCTGCAGCAGCGCATGGCCGCCGGCCTGGAAGTTGGAGAGCATTCGCAGCTCTTCCAGGCTGGCGACGGGCAGCGCCTGCGCCTCGTCGACGATCAGCAGCGTGCGCCGGCCGCTGCGGGCGACGGCATGAAGCGCGCGCTCGATCCGTTCCAGCAATTGCGCCTTGGGCAGGCCAGCGGTGTCGATCTCCAGCCCCGTCGCGACCAGGCGGAGCAGATCGTCGGCCTCGATCTGGGTCGAGACGATCTTGATCGCGTGCAGCCGCTCGCGGTCGATCGTCGCCATCAAATGGCCGACAAGCGTCGTCTTGCCGGCGCCGATGTCGCCGGTCACGACGATGAAGCCTTCGCCCTGGCTCAGGCCATAGCCCAGATAGGCCATCGCCTTGCGGTGCGTGGCCGATTCGAACCAGAAGCGCGGATCGGGGGTCAGCTGGAAGGGCCGGCCACTCAATCCATAATGCTCGTCGTACATCTGCCCTCCGGCCGGTCTGCCCGGCTCTTTAGAAACTATAGCGCGCGCCCAGCAGCGCCTGAAGCGAGGTTACGTCGCCGAACCCGTCCTGGCCGCTATTATAGATGCCCAGCGCGGCGACCGCCCCCAGTCGCCCGAAGCGCCGGGTGAGCGCGGTCGTCGCCCCCACGCCATAGACCCGGGGCGCACCGATGATGCCGCTGCGGAAGTAATTGGCGAAGACATTGGCGTCGATCGTCGTCTTGGCGTCGAGCTGGCGCTGGACATAGGCCTGCAGATAGACGCTCTCGTCCTGCAGCCCCGCCACCACGACGCCGGTGCCGCCATTGGGCGCGACATAGCGGCGATTGGCATAGCCAAAGCCCAGCCCATAGGCCCAGCGCCCGCGATTAACCGAGACCACCGCGTCGATCCCGCGCGCGCGATAGGCGCTGGTCTGCGCCGATTGCAGCGCGCCGTTCAGGCAATTGCCCGCCGCCCCGCCCTGCGGCCCGAACACGCAGCCGTTGAAATCCTGCCCGAACGGATTGGTCTGGGTATTGAACGCGGTCGGCGCGGCGGCGAGCCCGCCCTGCACCTGGCGGCCAAAGGTCTGGATGCCGTCATAACCCGACACCCGCACCGCGACATTCTTGCTCGGCTGGTAAGTGAACTGGCCGATCGCGGTGAAGCTGCCGTAACGCTCGCCGGCATGAACCTCTAGCTGCGTGCGCGGGCTCGGCCGCCAGATGAAGCCGCCGTCATAATAGACGCCGCTGAAGTCATAGGCGACGCGGCGCAGCCCGGCGGGGTCGATCTGGAAGCGACCACGCGCGTCGCGCACCGGCTGGCCGGTCGCGTCGAGCAGGATGTCGCGCTGGCTGACCTGGATATTCTCATAGCCCGCGCCCGCCGTCAGCGCGAGCGTGGGGAGCACCGGCCACACCACGTCGCCGCGGCCATATTTGCCGTCATAACGCTGGCGCAGCTGCCCCGCATCGTCGCGCGCCCAGGCACCCGACACGGTGACGCCCACCGGCAGATAGACATTCGCCGGCAAGCTGACGCTGCCCACCGCCAGATGGCTCGTCGAATCGTCGAACACGTCGAGCGGCGGCTGGCCGGGCAGCGGGCTGGCGATGCTCGGCCCCTGGAACTTGGTATAGCCGAAGCGGTACTGCGCCGAGACGCTGAGCGGCCCCGCCGTCGTCGCGAAGGTCGGGCCGGCATACACCGCGTAGAGCTGGCCGACATTGGCGACATTGCCCGTCAGCACCCCCGGCGCGGACCCGCGAATGTCGCTGCGGGTCCGCGTCGCGAGCGCGCCCGCCTCGATCGTCAGCGGCCGCGCGACCTGCACCGCCCCGCGCAACAGGCCGGTATGGATGTCCACATCCTCCAGCCGCCCGTCATAGGGAATGCGCCGCTCGTAGCGATAGCTCGCCTGCACGTGCACCCGCCGCGTCTGGACATTGGCGTCGATCCCGGCGGCGACGGTGGTGTAGGTGAGCGTGTCGTCGAAATCGGTGGTCACGACCTGCCCGAGTTCGATGTACGGCGTGATCTGGCGGCTGTTCTGCGCCGCGGCGGGGCTCGCCGCGGCCAGGATGCCGAACGTCAGGAGCGCGGCGCGCATCAGGCGTCCTCCATTCCATAATAGCCGAAGCGGCGCGGCCCGGCGGTGAAGGTGACGGCGTTGAGCAGCAGGCTGATCGAGGGGCAGCCGTCGAGCAGCGCCACCGCCTCGCGCAGATCGGTCTCGCCGGTGCGATCGGCGCGGGCGACGAGCACCACCTGCCCCACTTGCAGCGCAAGCGCCGCCGCCGCGCTCGCGGCGAGCGTGGGCGGCGAATCGAGAATGATCAGCCGCTGCGGATCGGCGGCGAGCAGCGCGTCGAGCAGTTCGCCCAGCCGCGCGCTCGCCAGCAATTCGGTATCGGCGTTGCTGCGCGCGCCGGCGCCCAGCACCGACAGCGTGCCGAGATCGGTCGGCACGATCAGCCCCTCGATCGCGAGCCGGGGATCGGCCAGCGCGTCGAGCAGCCCCGGCCCTTCCTTCAGCCCCAGCCGGCCGAGCACATCGGGCTTGGCGACATCGGCGTCGATCAGCAGCACCGCGCCCTCGCGCTCGGCGGCGAGCGACAGCGCGAGGTTCATCGCGCAGAAGGTCTTGCCCTCATTCTGGTGCGGCGAGGTGACGAGCACGAGGCGTGAGCGATCGCCCACCTTCCCCGCCAGCGCGCGGGCGTTGAGCAGCAATTGCCGCTTGGCGAGCCGCATCTCCTCGGCGAGCGGGGTCACCGCGCCGCCGGGCACGATCAGCCCCGCCGCTTCGATCACCGCGCGGTCGATCGGCACGCGCACCGGCGCCTCGACCGGCGGGACGAAGCGCACCGGGGCGGACTCGGTCGCCGGCGCCGGCGCCACGGCGGGCGCCGCCACCGGCGGCATGGCTTCACGGGCGCGGAACGCCTCGCCAAAGTCATAGACCGTCGCGGCGCGTTCGAGCAGCGATCCCCGGCTCATGCCGCCATCCCCCGTTGAATGAATTCGACCCCGATCAGCGCGACATAGGCGACCACCAGCCCCGCCCCGCCGCCGGCGAAATAGAGCAGCCGCTGGCGGCGCAGCGTGCGCTGTGCCTCGGTCACCACTTCGCTCAGCGCGCCGATCACCGGCATCCCGGTCGCCTTTTCGAGCCGGCGCGGAGTCGGGAACGTCGTCTTGAGCTGCCCCGCCGCGAACGCCGCGCCGATGCCGACGATCAGCCCGGCGATCAGCACCGCCGTCAGCAGCATCGGCCGGTTGGGCGCGCTGGGGGTGCGCGGCGCGCTCGGCGGATCGACCACGGTGAACTTGATCGCGCCCTGCTGGTTCTGCACCTGCCCGCGCAGCTTGATCTCCTCGCGGTCGGCGAGCATCTTGTCGTACTGGTCCTTCAGCACCTGATAATCGCGCTCGATCTGGCCCTGTTCGGCGGCGACATCGGGATCGCCCGACAGCTTGGCCTGGAGCTGGTTGAGATCGTTCTGCAACTGCGCCTTGCGCGCGCCGAGCGCGGCGACTTGTGCCTGCTTTTCGGCCTGGGCGGGCTTGAGCGCGGCGAACACCGGGTTCGCCTGCGCCGCCGTGCCGGGCTGGAGCGGCTCGTTGCGCGCCGCCGCCAGCGCGAGCGCGAGCTGCGCGTTGAGCGCCTTCACATCGGGATGCTCGTCGGTCCAGCCGCGCGCGCGCGCCTCGGCGAGCTGGCCCTGGATCGCGTTCACCCGCGCCCGCGCCGGCCCCGCGACCCCGGGCGCCCCGCCCCCGGTCGTGGCGCCCGCGCCCGCGAGCTGACCGTTGATCATCGCCAGACTCGATTGCGCCGCCGCCAGATCGCTTTCCACCTGCGCCAGCTGGCTGCGCGCGCTCGCCAGCCGGTCGGTGAGCGAGCCTGTGCCCGGCAGGCTCGCCAGATAGCGGTTCTGGAAATCGGCCTTCTTCGTCTCCAGCGCCTGCAACTGCTGCTGGCGCTGCCCCAGCTGACCATCGAGGAAAGCGAGCGTGCTGCTCGTCTCGTCGCGGTCGCCCTGGAGATTCTCTTCGATGAAGATGTCGATCGTCTTCTGGACGATCTGCTTGGCGAGCTTGGGGCTGTTCGCGCTCGCGCTGATCTCGAACAGATTGTCCTGCTGCGCGACGACCTTGATCGCGTTCTGCAGGCCCGCGACACGGTCTTGCACATCACGCTCGGTCGCGACCGTGTTGGCGAGATCGGTGCCGCGCACCACCTTCGCCAGATTGACCGCCGAGGTCAGCGTCTGGCGCACTCGGTCGATGCCCTTGGCCTGTTCATCGGGGGTGATGCCGATCTTGCCGGGCAGGATCGACTGGACGATCACCGAGACGCGCGCCTTGGCGGCATAGCTCGCCGGGATTTGCGCGACGACGAACCAGCCGAGCACGCACACGCCCCACGCCACCGCCAGCGCCAGCCAGCGCCTGGCCCAGATGCCGTGGAGCGCGATCCGCAATTCGTCGTAAAGGCCGTTCACCCCCCGCGCCCCCTTAGAACATGCTTTCGGGGATGATGATCACGTCCCCCGGCTGCAGGCGGACATTGGCGCGCGAATCGCCGTTCTTGAGCAGGTTCGACAGGCGCAGCGCATATTCGCGCTGCTTGCCGCTGCCCCGGTCATAACGGATCAGCCGGGCGCGATTGCCGGCGGCATATTGGTTGAGCCCACCGACCGCGATCATCGCGTCGAGCACGGTCATGTTCGCGCGATAGGGGATCGCCGCCGGCTTCTCGGTCGCGCCGACGATGCGGACCTGCTGGCTAAAGGTGCCCGCGAAATTCTCGACGATCACCGAGACGATCGGATCCTTGATATACTCACCCAGCGCCAGCTTCATGTCGTCGGCCAGCATCGCCGGGGTCTTGCCGACGGCGGGCATGTCGTTGATCAGCGGCGTGGTGATGCGGCCATCGGGGCGCACCTGCACCTTCGCGCTCAGCTCCGGATTGCGCCACACGAAGATGTTGAGCTGATCGAGCGGGCCGATCACATATTCCTCGCCCGGCACTTCCTGGGTCGCGACATAGCTCGCCGGGGGCAGTTCGGGACGGGCGCCGGTGGTGCACGAGGCCGGCACCAGCAGCGGCAGCGTGACGATGACGATCGGCAGACGCATTTTCTCAACCTCCAGCGGTCGCCGGACACGCTCGCGCGTGCCGGACGGGCAGCTTTCGGCATGGGCTATGCGCTTAAGAGGTGAAGATAGCGTTAGGAACGTTGGCCGCGCCGGCCACGATTTCGGGCGGATTTGCATGGCCCAGGAAGGCGTTGGGGCTCGCCGAGCGGCCATAGGCGCCCGCCAGGAACAGCGCGATCACGTCGCCGATCCGGGCCTCGGGCAGCGCGACCTGATCGCCCAGCCGATCGAGCGGGGTGCAGAGGCAGCCGACAACATTCACCGTCTCATCAGCCGCCGCCCCCATTCTATTTGCGACGACGATCGGGTAGTTGCGCTGCACCACCGTGCCGAAATTGCCGCTCGCCGCGAGCTGATGGTGGAGCCCGCCATCGGTGACGAGGAAGACCTGCCCGCCGCTCTCCTTGCGATCGACGATCCGCGTCAGATAGACGCCACATTCGCCCACCAGCCAGCGGCCAAGCTCGATCGCGAAGCGGGTATCGGCGAGCACCGCGTCGCGTTGGTCCAGCGCGTCCCCCAGCGCCGCGCCGACCGCCACGACATCGAGCGGCGCGTCGCCCGGGAAATAGGGAATCCCGAAGCCGCCCCCCAGATTGACCAGCGGCGGCGTGGCGCCACTCTCGCGCGCCAGCCGCGCCGCGAGCGCCACGGTCTGCGCCTGCGCCTCGATGATCGCGCGGGCATCAAGCGCCTGCGATCCCCCGAAAATGTGGAAGCCGCGCCACTCGGCGCCCGCCGCGATCAGCCGCCGGACCAGCGCGGGCACGCGGACCGCGTCGATGCCGAACGGCGAGGGTCGCCCGCCCATTTTCATCCCGCTGCCGCGCAGCTCGAAATCGGGGTTCACCCGCACCGCGAGCCTTGGCCGCACCCCCAGGCGCTCGGCGATGGCGAGCGCGCGGGCGGCCTCGCCCTCGCTTTCCAGATTGACCGTCACCCCCGCGCCGATCGCCGCTTCGAGTTCGGCGTCGCGCTTGCCGGGTCCGGCGAAGCTCACCGGCTGGCCGGGCGCCTGCTCCCGCACCAGCGCGAGTTCGCCCGACGAGGCGATGTCGAGCCCATCGACCAAAGGTGCGATCGCGCGTACCAAAGGCGGGCACGGGTTCGCCTTCACGGCATAATGCACCCCGAGCCCCGCCGGCATCGCCGCGCGCAAGGCCGCGATCCGCGCGGCGACGATGCCGGCATCATAGACGAACAACGGCGTCGTCCCGGCAAGCGCGATCCAATGATCGAACGGTTCGCCCGCGATCATCAGCACGCCCTGTTGCGCCGCGAACTCGCGCGGGAGCGGGCCGGTGGGTTTCATGGCGTCACTTCCCGCTTCAGCGCCGCGCGATCGAGCTTGCCATTGGCATTGCGCGGCAGCGCCGCGCGCCACTCGAACCGCGCGGGCTGCATGAAATTGGGGAGCAACCCCTTCAGCCGCGCGCGCAACGCACCCTCGCGCGCCGGATCGCCGCGCAGCACGACCAGGATCGCCTGCCCCAGTCGCTCGTCGGGCACGCCGATCGCGACCGCTTCGGCCGCCTCGCCGCCTGCGACAACGGCTTCCTCGATCTCGCTCGGGCTGATGCGGTTGCCCGCGCTCTTGATCATCTCGTCCTCGCGCCCGACGAAGCGGAGCAGGCCGTCCGCCCCCGCGACCACGGTATCGCCCGACCAGACCGCCACGCCCTGATGCTCGGCGAAGCTCGGCGCGGGGCGGAAGCGTTCGGCGGTACGCTCGGGATCGCGCCAATAGCCTTGGGCGACGAGCGGGCCGGCATGGACCAATTCGCCCGCCTCGCCCGGCGCGGCGCGGCTGCCATCGGGGCGGACCACCATCACCTCGGCGAAGGGGATCGCCCGCCCGATCGCCTCGGGGTGCGCGTCGACCAACGCGGGGTCGAGATAGGTCGAGCGGAACGCCTCGGTCAGGCCATACATCGCGTAAAGGTCCGCGCCCGGAAAGCGCGCGCGCAGCCCGCGCACCAGCCGTTCGCCCAGCGCGCCGCCCGAATTGGTAAGCCGCTTGAGCTTGCCCGCGATCTCGGGCGGCCATTCGGCCTCGAGCAGTTGCACCCAAAGCGGCGGCACCCCGGCGAGGGTGGTGGCGTCATGCCGATCGACCGCCTTCACGACATCGCGCGCGGTGAGATAGTCGAGCGGGATCACCCGGCCTCCGGCTGCCCAGGTGGAGAGCAACTGGTTCTGCCCATAATCGAAGCTGAACGGCAGCACCGCGAGCACGCGGTCGGCCGGCGTGAGCTTCAGATAATGCGCGACGCCGATCGCGCCGAGCCAAAGATTGGCATGGCTCAGCATCACCCCCTTGGGCCGCCCGGTCGAGCCGCTGGTATAGAGGATCGCGGCGAGGCTCCGCGGATCGGCGGTGCTGGGGGGGAGCGGGTCGGCGCCGCCGGTCTCGTCCTCCAGCACCACGCGCGCCTCGGCGCGATCACCCGTCTCCAACGTCGCGGCTCGCGCGGGCTGGGTGATGAGCAGCCGCGCGCCGCTATCGGCCAGGATATGCGCGACCTGCGCGCGCTTGAGCAGCGGGTTGATCGGGACATGCACCAGCCCGGCGCGCGCGGCGGCGAGCGGCATCAGGCAGGCGATGCGGGTTTTCGGGAGCCAGGTCGCGATCCGGTCGCCTGGCGTCAGGGCTTGCGCCAACAGCCAGGCCGCGAGTTCGCCAACGGCGCGCTCCAACCCGGCGTAGGTCAGCGTGCCGCCGCGGTCCTCCAACGCGATCGCCTCGGACGCGACACGCGCGCAGAGGTGATCGAGCGGGCGCGGCACGGGATCGGGCGGTACCATGCCGCCTTGATAGCGGCGCGGGGCTGCATGTGAAGGGCGCGGGACTGCCCGGGCGGGGCGCTAAACGCGCTTTTCGGCGCCACGTCCGGTCTTGGCCTGCAGCGCGTCGATCCGGCGCGAGGCCTCCGCCTTGGTGAGATTGGCGTCGAAATCCTCGCCCGCTTCCTCGCTTAACGTCTTCAAATAACTCGCTTGTGCCCCCGTCATCGGCTGGTCGCCGGTGGTCCAATCGGCGGGGTCTTTTTCAGCGTTTGAAAAGGGTTCGGTCTTGGGATTGGCATGGTCGGTCATGGCGGCGCTCCTCGCCGCGCTCAACGGCCGCCGGCCGCCAGCGTTCCCCCGCCTTGGCAGCGCGCCGCCAAGGCGGTACGCACGCGCACCATGACGCCCATGCACGAAACCCAGGTCGACGAAGTGGTCCGCGCGGTGCTGAGCGACGTGCTCGGCATCGCCCATGATCGCGCGGCCGCATTCACCACCGATACTGGCCTGTTCGGCGCGCTTCCCGAGTTCGATTCGATCGCGGTCGCCGGGGTGCTGACCGAGCTCGAGGATCGGCTTGGCATCCTGATCGACGATGACGAGGTGGAGGCCGAAATGCTCGAAAGCTTCGGCGCGCTCACCGCCTTCGCCCGCGCCAAGGTGGCTGGTTGATCGACGCTTATGACTGGCGCGGCGGGCGCGAGGCGATACTACGCTTCGGCCCCGTGGGGACGCCGGTCGTGATGCTGCTGCTGCCGCTGTTCGAGGAGCATAACCGCACGCGGGCGTTCGGCGTCGGCGTGCTGCGCGCGCTTGCTGCGCGAGGGATCGCCGGCGCCTTGCCCGAGCTCCCAGGTCAGGGCGAGAGTTTGGTGCCGACAGAAGCGCTACGATTGGCCGATCTTCGTGCCGGAGCAGCGGCGGCGGCGGCGAAGCTCGGGCGACCGTTCATCGCGTCGATCCGCGGCGGCGCCTTACTCGATGCGGATGCCGAGGTCGCCGGGCGTTGGCGGCTGAGCCCGCAGTCGGGTGCCGATCTCGTCCGCGAATTGCGCCGGTTGCGTGCCCAGGGAGACGGCCTGACGGTGGCGGGCAATGCGGTGAGCGAAGCCCAGCTCGGCGAGTTGGGGGACGCCGACTATGCACCCGGCCGCGTCGTGCGATTGGAGACCGACCCTGCGCCAGCCGACCGACGCTTGGCCGGTCCGCCGTTGTGGCGTCGCGCCGAGCCCGGAAATGATTCAGCTTTTATCGAGGTGGTTGCGGCCGATATCGCCGAATGGATCGCAACATGCGGCGGCTGATCGCCTTCGCTTGCGCGGGTGAGACGTTGCTCGGCAGCCTCGATGAGGCCGCTGGTAGCACCGGCCTGCTGATCGTATCCGGCGGCAATGAAGTGCGCGCCGGCGCCCACCGCGGCATGGCGTCACTCGCGGGGCAGGTGGCGGCCACGGGCTTCCCGGTGTTCCGCTTCGATCGGCGCGGTGTGGGCGACTCGAGCGGAATAAATAGCGGCTACGAAGGCGCCCGTGACGATCTGCTCACCGCGCTCGACGCCTTTAGCGACGCGGCCCCGCATGTTACGCGGCTGATCGGCTTCGGGAATTGCGACGCGGCGAGCGCGCTGCTGCTCCACGCCCCTGATCGCTTCGCACGGCTGCTTCTCGCCAACCCCTGGACGATCGCGGAAGCCGCCCCCCTCCCCCCGCCCGCCGCGCTCCGTGCGCACTATGCCGAGCGGCTACGCGACCCGGCGAGTTGGCTGCGGCTGCTGCGGGGCGGCATAGATTTACACAAGTTAGTCAGAGGGCTAGGGGCAATTGCTGCGGCACGGCATGAAACCCTGTCGGCACTGGAGCAGGCGCTGTTCGGGGCGCTCGCCGCGCACCCCGACGCCCGGCTGTTACTCGCCGAGGGCGACGCCACGGCGATTGCCTTCGCCGACGCCGCGCGCCGCGCCGGCTGGGAAGGGAATGTCACACGGCTCGCGACCGCCTCGCACAGCTTCGCCCGGCCCGAAGACAAGACGGCGCTTCAGAAGTGGATACTGGCGGGGCTGAGCGAAGACTAGGCGATAGCAAGGCGTGTTTGCGCCCGTATCTCTTCGCACGCTCGCGCGTGCATTACTCCGCCGCGACCGCCAATTTCGCCTCGAAATCGGCCTCCGCCAGAAACCGCTCGGCGTCCAACGCCGCCATGCACCCGGTACCCGCCGCGGTGATCGCCTGGCGATAAGTCTTGTCCATCACGTCCCCGCAGGCGAACACGCCCGGCACGCTGGTGCGGGTCGAGCCCTTCTCGACCTCGATATAGCCGTCGGCGTCGAGCGTCAGGTGCCCGCGAAACAGCTCGGTCGCGGGATGATGGCCGATCGCGACGAAACCGCCATCGACCTCGATCGCCGATTCCGCGCCCGTCACCGTGTCACGCAGCTCCAGGCCCACCAGCCCTTCGGGGACGCCGCCGCCCACAAACCTTAGAACTTCCTTGTTCCACAGAACCTTGATCTTGGGGTTGGCGAACAACCGCTCCTGCAGGATTTTCTCGGCGCGCAGTGAATCGCGCCGATGGATCAGCGTCACGTCATCACTGTGGTTGGTAAGGTAGAGCGCTTCCTCAACGGCCGTGTTGCCACCGCCGATTACCGCGACCTTCTTGCCGCGATAGAAGAAACCGTCACATGTCGCGCAGGCCGAGACGCCCTTGCCGCGCAGCAGCTCCTCGCTGTCGAGCCCGAGCCATTTGGCCTGGGCGCCGGTCGCAACGATCAGCACGTTGCCTGAATAGATGTCGCCGCTGTCGCCGATGAGCCGGAACGGCCGCTGCGACAGGTCCACCTCCACGATCGTGTCGTACATCAGCCGCGTGCCGACATGCTCGGCCTGGGCCTGCATCTCCTCCATCAGCCACGGGCCCTGGATGACGTTGCGGAAACCGGGATAATTCTCGACATCGGTGGTCGTCATCAGCTGGCCGCCGGGCTGGATGCCCTGAACCAGGATCGGCTTCATGCCGGCGCGCGCGCCATAGATCGCGGCCGAGAGCCCAGCAGGACCAGAGCCGATGATGAGCATATGGGTGTGATGGGTCGCCATGACTTCTATCCGTTGCTTGCCCCGCATCTAGGGTCGATGGCAGGGGCGTTTCAACCGGATTACGCAGGCCGAGCCGGCGATGTTACGTACCACCGACGCACATGGTAGCGGAGGAGGGACTTGAACCCCCGACCCCAGGATTATGATTCCCGTGCTCTAACCAGCTGAGCTACTCCGCCCCGAAAGGCCCGCCCCAAGGCAGGCGGGCACCATAAGGGCGGCAGGCGGGCGAAGTCAAGCGCCTCTGAAGGGATGGCGCGACAGCGGCTCCCACGGCCCACCGCGATACCACCAGGCGGCGAGCCCGGCGATCGCGAGCGGTCGAGGGACGAAGCCCGCTTGAAGTTCGGCGAGCAGCGCGCGCGCGACCGGGGGCTCGACCTTGTTCTGCACGGTGATGTGTGGTCGCCAGCCGGCCTGGTCCTGCGGGGTAAGGAGCGGCGCGAACGCGTCGGCCAGGCGCTGGCGAATCGCGGTGAGCGCGGGCGAGTCGACACGGTAAGCGACGCCCCTCCCCAGGCTCATGACGGCGCTGAGCTTCGCTGGCGGCGCCGGTGCGCGCGCTTCCTCGGCGAGCCGCGCCTTCAGCTCGGGGGCGATCGACGGCGGCAAATGGTGGAACAGGGTGAGATGCGCCCGGAGGAAATTGCGCTCGGGCGGAAAGTGCCGCTGGCGCAGGCCATCGAGCCAGGTGAAATCAGGCTCGCCGATCAGCGCGGTGACGATGATGGGAGCGGGAGCGTCCGCCTTCAAATCTCCACCTGACTCCCCAGCTCAACCACCCGGTTGGTCGGCAGGCGGAAGAATTCCATCGCGCTCTCGGCGTTGCGCAGCATCCAGGCGAACAGCTTTTCGCGCCACAGGCTCATCCCCGGCTTGGCTGAGGGGAGCAAGGTCTGGCGCGCGAGGAAGAAGCTGGTGTCCATCATCCGGAAACTCGCCCCGCAGCGCTCCACATTGGCGAGCGCCGCCGGTACGTCGGGCTCCTCGACGAAACCATAGCGCAGGATCATCCGGTGAAAGCCATCGCCCAGCGCCTCGATCGAGCAGCGCTCGTCGGCGGAGACATAGGGCTCGTCGGCGATTTTCACGGTCAGCAGGACGATCCGATCGTGCAGCGCGTTGTTGTGCTTGAGGTTGTGAAGCAACGCGTGCGGCACCCCGATCGCCGAAGAGGTCATGTACACCGCCGTCCCCGGCACCCGCGTCGCCGAAGTGGCGGCGGAGCGGATGAACACGCTCATCGGCATCGCCGTCTCGCGCATCCGGGCGAGCATCAGCTGCCGTCCCTTCGACCAGGTGGTGAGGATCGTGAACACCGCGATCCCGATCATCAGCGGGAACCAGCCGCCGGCGGTGATCTTGGTCAGGTTCGCGGCGAAATAGGCGCCATCGACGAGGAAGAACAAGGTAAGCAGCGGCACAGCCTTGTAACGCGGCCAATGCCACAGCCGGGCGATGACGACCGTCAGCAGGCAGCTGTCGATCAGCATCGCCCCCGTCACCGCGATCCCGTAAGCCGAGGTGAGGTGCGAGACGCTGCGGAACGCGAGCACCAGTACGATCACGATCCCGAGCATCAGCCAGTTGATCAGCGGCACATAGATCTGCCCGGCGGCCGACGCGCTGGTATGCTCGATCCGCAGCCGCGGCATGAAACCCAGCTGGATCGCCTGCTGCGTCACCGAGAAAGTGCCCGAGATCACCGCCTGGCTGGCGATCGTCGCGGCGAGCGTCGCCAGCACCACCAAGGGTAGTCGCAGCCCGTCCGGGGCAAGCAGATAGAAGGGATTGTGCAGCGCCCCCATCCCCTCGCGCATCAGCAGCGCCCCCTGCCCCATATAATTGAGCAGCAGCGCGGGCAGCACGAAGAACAGCCAGCTCACCCGGATCGGGTTGCGCCCGAAATGACCCATATCGGCGTAGAGCGCCTCCGCCCCGGTCACCGCCAGCACCACCGAGCCCAGCGCGAGGAACGCGCGCATCGGATCGCTGATAAAGAAGCCGAGCGCGTGATGCGGCAGCAGCGCCTCGATGATCGCCGGAGTCCGCCAGATGCTGGCGAGGCCGAGCGCCGAGATGGCGACGAAATAGACGAGCATGATTGGGCCGAACAATGCCCCCACCCGTGCGGTGCCAGAGCGCTGGATCGAGAACAGCCCAACGAGAATGCCTACCGACACCGGCAGCACCCAATTGGCGAAGCCCGGCGCGGCGACGGTGATCCCCTCGACCGCACTGAGCACCGAGACCGCCGGCGTGATCACAGCGTCGCCATAAAACAGCGCGGTGGCGGCGACTCCCAGCAGCACGATGCCGCCCGTCCAGCGCCCCACCTTACCGCGCCCGCTCACCAGCGCGAGCAGCGCCAGGCTGCCGCCCGCGCCGCGATTATCGGCGCGCATGATCACGCCGACATATTTGAAAGTGACGACCACCATCATCGACCAGAAGATCAGGCTGATCACGCCCATGATGTGGAAGGCATCGGGCGCCAGCTGGTGATGGCCGGCGAACGTCTCGCGCAGTGCGTAGAGCGGGCTGGTGCCGATATCGCCGAACACCACCCCCATCGCGCTCACCGCCAAGCGCATTCCGGGCGAGGGCGGAGGCACGGGTTCCAGCCTCGGGCTGACCGCGGCTTCGGCGGGCGGCGCGGCGATGGTGTCGAGGGGGGCGTTCACCGGCTTGGTCCGGTGGAGAGATGGCCAGGGCGCATCACAGGGTGGCGGTTCACCGGTTGTTGACCGGGGCGGCGCCTAGCACCAACGGCACGCCACCGCAACGGGACAATCACGCGATCTGGGTCTATAGGCGCGCCTTCGGCCGAGTCTCGGCGACAAAAAACGGAGCAGGAACAATGCGCGTCGGCGTGCCCAAGGAGATCAAGAACCACGAATATCGCGTCGGGCTGACCCCGCCTTCCGTGGCTGAACTGGTGAAGGCCGGGCATGAGGTCGTGGTCGAGACCAAGGCCGGGGCGGGCATCGATTTCGAGGATCAGGATTATGTCGCCGCCGGCGCGCGGATCGTCGACTCGGCGGCGCGGGTATTCGCCGAAAGCGATATGATCGTGAAGGTGAAGGAGCCGCAGCCAAGCGAGATCGCGCTGCTGGAGGCGCGCCACACGCTGTTCACTTATCTGCATCTGGCGGCCGACAAGCCGCAGGCCGAAGGGCTGATGAAGGCGGGGGCGACGTGCATCGCCTATGAAACCGTAACCGCGAACGACCGTTCCCTGCCGCTGTTGAAGCCGATGTCCGAAGTCGCCGGCCGCATGTCGGTGCAGGTCGGCGCGCATTATCTGGAAAAGGAGCAAGGCGGTCGCGGCGTGCTGCTGGGCGGCGTGCCGGGCGTGGCGCCGGCCAAGGTCGCGATCCTGGGCGGCGGCGTCTCGGGCGTGAATGCCGCGCAGATGGCGGTCGGGATGCGCGCCGATGTGACGATCTATGACATCAACAATGCGCGTCTGGCCGAGCTCGACATGTTCTTCTCCAGCCAGATCAAGACCCAATATGCCAGCTCGGCGGCGATCGCGGCGGCGGTGGCAAGCGCCCATCTGGTGATCGGCGCGGTGCTGGTGCCCGGCGCCGCCGCGCCCAAGCTGGTGACGCGCGACATGCTCAAGACGATGAAGCGCGGGTCGGTGCTGGTCGACATCGCGATCGACCAGGGCGGCTGCTTCGAAACCTCGCGCGCGACGACGCACGACGATCCGGTGTTCATCGAGGAAGGCGTCATCCATTATTGCGTGGCGAACATGCCGGGCGCTGTCGCGCGCACCTCGGCCTTCGCGCTCAACAACGCGACTCTCCCCTTCGTGCTTAAGCTCGCCAATCTGGGCGCCGAGGCGGCGATGGCCGCCGATCCGCACCTGGCGAACGGCCTCAACGTTTCGGGCGGCAAGATCCGCCACGCGGCGGTCGCCGAAGCGCTCGATCTGCCGCTGAACTAAAGGTCGGGCAGCGGCCGCACATAGCCGGTCGCTGCCCGAACATCCTCAGGCGCGCGTCGCCTCCACCAAGGCGAGCCGGCCCAGCAGTACCGCGCCGAGCGGCCCGGCGCGGCCGCCAAGCGCGGCGGGGACGAGGTAGCTTTCAAGATCGTCGAGCGCCGTAAGCGACAGGTAACCGCCAAGGCTCTCTCCCAGGCGCTTGCGAACCAACGGCAACAGGGCGGGCTGATCCATCACCCCGCCGCCCCAGACGATCCGGCGCGGCACCCCGGTCAGCGTGAGCGCCTGGGCGAGTTGAGCAAGCGCGTCGGCGGCCATCGCCCAGCTTGGATCACCGGGGGCAAGCTCGGTCGCGGGGCGCCCTGCACGCGCGGCGATCGCGGGGCCGCTCGCCAAGCCCTCCACACAGGCGCCGTGAAAGCGGCACGCGCCAGGAAAATCGTCTCCCGCCAAGCGCGGGGGGCGCAGATGCCCCAGTTCGGCATGGCTCAGGCCGTCGAGCGGCCTGCCCGCCGCGACCAGCCCCGCGCCAACGCCAGTGCCAACCGTGACATAGGCCAGGTCGGCCAGCCCCCGCGCCGCGCCCCACTCGGCCTCGGCGAGCGCCGCGCCGACAACATCGGTGTGGAAGCCGAGCGGCACCGCGTAGCGGGCGATCAGCCGCCGGGCGATGTCGGTCTGCGACCAGCCGGGCTTGGTGGTGACGGTGATCGAGCCCCAGCCCGGGCTCGCCCGGTCGATGTCGAGCGGACCAAAGCTGGCCACGCCGATCGCGGCGAACCCCCGCCAGCCATCAAGCACCGCCTCGATCGCGCCGAGCGTCTCCGCCGGCGTCGTGGTCGGCAGCCGCACCTCATCGAGTATCGCCTCCGGCCCTTGGGCGAGCAGGCAGACGATCTTGGTGCCACCCAGCTCTACGCCGGCGATCAGGGGGTCGGTCATGCCGCCAAGGCTAGGCGACGCGGCCCACCCCCGCAAGCGCGCCCGGACCGGGAACTGGGAGAACGCCAACTTGCCTCGCCACGCCGTCTGCGCCCATAGTCGCGCATGAAGCCAAGAAGGGGGAATGCCTTGAAGATCCGCCGCTTGTTCCTGGTGAGCCTGCTCGCCTCCACCGCCGCGCTCGCGCAAACCCCGCCCGGCAAGCAGAAATGGGACGTCAACGCCCCGCCGGGCATGACCACGCGCGAGGTGAAGATCGACACCGCCGAGGGCAGTTGGATGAACGTCGATGTCTCGCCCGATGGCAAGACGATCGCCTTCGATCTGCTCGGCGACATTTACACCATGCCGATCACCGGCGGCACCCCGACCCGGATCGCGAGCGGCCTCGCCTATGATCAGCAGCCGCGCTTCTCCCCCGATGGCAAGCGGATCGCCTTCGTCTCCGACCGCGGCGGCGGCGACAATATATGGCTGATGAACCTGGACGGCGGCGACAAGCGCCAGCTGACCAAGGAGGACTTCCGTCTGCTCAATCAGCCGAGCTGGAGCCCGGATGGCCGCTTCATCGTCGCCAAGAAGCATTTCACGACCCAGCGCTCGCTCGGCACCGGCGAGGTGTGGCTCTACCATGTCTCGGGGGGCGCCGGGGTTCAGCTGGTGAAGCGCGCGACGGAGGTGCTGCAGAAGGAGTTGGGCGAGCCGATCTTCGCGCCCGATGGCAAGGGCCTCTACTACACGCGCAACGTCACGCCGGGGCCGATCTTCGAATATGCCCAGAACTCGAACACCGATCTCTTCCACATCGAACGCTATGACCTGGAGACCGGGGAGGTATCGACGGTAGCGCAAGGCGTGGGCGGTTCGGTCCGCCCCACTCCTTCCCCCGATGGCAAGCGCATCGCCTTTGTCCGCCGCGAGCGGGCGCGCTCCAAGCTCTATGTGAAGGATCTCGTATCGGGCGAGGAGCGCAAAATCTATGACGCGCTCGACCAGGATGTGCAGGAAACCTGGGCGGTCACCGGCGTCTATCCCAACATGGCCTGGACGCCGGACAGCAAGACCGTGGTGTTTTGGGCGGGCGGCAAGCTGCGTCGCGTTGGCGCCGACGGCGCGGGCGCGACCGAAATTCCCTTCCGCGTGAACGACACCCGCGTCGTGATCGATGCGACACACCCCGCTATCGAGGTCGCGCCTCCCAAGTTCACCACCAAGATGCCGCGCTGGGCATCGGTCTCACCCGATGGCAGCCAGGTGGTGTTCGAAACCCTCGGCAAATTGTGGGTGAAGCCGATGGTGGGAGGCGCGGCGCGGCGGCTGACCAGCGCCAAGGACGGGTTCGAACTGTGGCCGAGCTGGTCGCGCGACGGCAAACAGATCACCTTCGTCACCTGGAGCGACGCCGAGCTTGGCCGGATCGCGGTGGTGCCAGCAGCGGGCGGCGCGGCGCGGGTGGTGACGTCGCAGCCCGGCCATTATGCCCTCCCCCGCTTCTCGCCCGATGGCAAGACGATCGCGTTCGAACGCCGCGAAGGGCGCGGGTTGACCGCGGACAATTGGAGCGAGAACCCCGGCGTCTATCGCATCGCGACGACGGGCGGCGCGATGACGCGTGTCACCAAGGATGGCGGCACGCCGCAATGGGGCACCAGCAACGACCGATTGTTCTTCACCGCGACGGAGAAGGGCAAGCTCCAGCTCGTCTCGACCGACCTGAACGGCGAGGCCAAGCGCGTCCACGCGACCGGCGATCTAGTGAGCGATTATCAGGTGTCGCCCGATAGCAGCTATTTTGCCTTCACCCAGAATTACCAAGCGTTCGTGATGCCGCTGCTACCGGGCACCCAGGACGTCGCGACCGATCAGAAGGGCGGGCCGCTGCCAGTGACCAAGGTGAGCGGCGACGGCGCCAATTTCGTCAACTGGTCGACCAAGGGCCTGCATTGGAGCCTGGGGCCGACGCTCTATTCGGCCGATCCCACGCAACTCTTCGCCTCGGCCCCGCCGGCCGAGGGCGCGGCCAAGTTCACGCCGCCGACGGGCGGCGTATCGCTCGCGATGGAAGCGTCGAGCGAGAAGCCAAATGGCACGGTCGTCCTCACCGGCGCGCGGCTGGTGACGATGGCGGCGAAGGACGGTGGCATCATCAACGACAGCGTCGTCGTTATTCAGGGCGACCGGATCGCCGCAATCGGTCCACGCGCCTCGGTGAGCATCCCGGCGGGCGCGAAGCTGATCGACGTGAAGGGCAAGACGATCATTCCCGGGCTGGTCGACGCACATGCCCACGGCCCCCAGGGCGAGGACGAACTGGTGCCGCAGCAGAATTGGTCGGCGCTCGCCAATCTCGCCATGGGGACGACGACGATCCACGATCCCTCCTCGCGCGCAGCGGAGATTTTCGTTGCCGGCGAAATGCAGCGTGCCGGGGTGATTATCGGCCCGCGCACCTTCTCGACGGGAGAAATCATTTATGGGGCCAAGGCGCCCGGCATCTACGCACAGATCGACAGTTATGAGGATGCGCTCGCGCATGTTCGCCGGTTGAAGGCGGAAGGCGCGAACAGCGTGAAGAACTATAATCAGCCGCGCCGCGAACAGCGCCAGATGGTGGTGAAGGCGGCGCAAGCCGAGGGGCTGCACGTCGTCCCCGAGGGCGGTTCGCTGTTCAACATGGACATGTCGCTGGTGATGGACGGCAATTCGACCGTCGAACACAATGTGCCGCTCAGCGTCTTCTACCAGGACGTCGTGCAGCTCTGGAGTCAGACCAAGACCAACTATACGCCAACCCTGGTCGTCACCTATGGCGGTCCAGCGGGCGATCCCTATTGGCGCGCGCATACCGACGTATGGAAGCACCCGATCCTGGCGCGGCACGAGCCGCCCGGCGCGCTCGCCGCCGCCAATGCGCGCCGCAGCCTCGCCCCCGACGAGGATTATGTCGATGACGATAGCGCCCGCGAGGCGAAGAAGCTGGCCGACCAGGGGGTGATGGTCTCGATCGGCGCGCATGGCCAGCAAGCGGGGCTTGGGCCGCATTGGGAGATGTGGTCATTCGTGCGCGGCGGCTGGAGCCCGATCGATGCCCTGCGTGCCGCGACGATCATGCCCGCGACCTCGCTTGGCTATGCCAAGGACATCGGCTCGCTCGAGGTGGGCAAGCTCGCTGACCTGGTGGTGCTCGATGCTGACCCTACCCAGGACATCCGCAATTCGGACAAGGTTTACCGGGTGATGCTCGGCGGACATCTGTACGACCCGCTGACACTGAACGAGGTCGATACCGGCACCCGCAAGAAAGCGCCCTATTGGTGGCAGGCCGAGGGCAAGGCAAGTGCTGGAGGTACCGCGATCGGCCACGGCGACGGCGACGTTTGAGTGCAGCGCCCCCTCTCCTTCGCGGGGAGGGGGCGGCGCGTACGCCGTTCATGAAACCAAGCCAGCGACGGCACGTTGGGCGGCGAAACACCTTAAAGGGGCCACTGTTGCGCATCCGCCGAACCTTGCCGCTTCCGGCCGTATGCGCGGCGCTCGGCTGCACGATCGCGCCGGTCACGGCCGCCTCCCTCAAGGCCAGCACACCTGTCGCGCAAACGCCACCGCTCCCCCAGCCACCCACCGGAGATCCCGAGTTCGACAAGGCGCTGCCGCCGCTCGACCAGATACAGCCGCCGCCCGACGCTGCGATCGGCCCTACGCCGCCCGCCCCGATCGCGGCCGAGCCCGAGCTCGCCACGCCCCTGCCGCCTTTATCGGCGACCGACACCACCCCACCGGTCGACCTGCAAGTAAAGGATAGCGAGAAAGCCCCCGCCATCCCCTATCGGGTGGTCATCAAGGGACTCGCCGAGATCGACCTAGAAGACGAGTTCCGCGGCCTCTCCGCGCTGTTTCAGGGCGGTCGCCGCGGCGCCAACGCAGCCCAGATCGGTGCGCGCGCTGACGAGGACGTGAAACTGATTGAGCGGCTCTTGAAGTCGGAAGGTTTCTACGACGGTATAGCAACGGCTTCCATCAACACCCTACCGAATCAAGAAAATCGCCTGACTGTCACGCTCACCGCGACGCCTGGGCCGCGCTACGCGCTGGGCAGTATCGCGATCACCGGGGCCGCGCCCGAACCGACCGCGATAGCGCGCCAAGCGTTGAAGCTTGATACTGGCGCGCCGATCGTCGCGGCTGCCATCGAGGCAGGCGAAGGCCGCGTCGCAATTCGCTTGCCGGAACAAGGCTATCCCTTCGCGACCGTCGGCGAGCGCGACATTGTGCTCGATGACGATACTCATGTCGGCGACTATACCCTGCCGATCGTCGCCGGCCCCAAGGGGCGATTTGGCAATATACAAGTGGCTGGCGATCCGATCTTCAGCCCGCGCCACATTCGCGTACTGCGCCGTTTCAAGGAAGGCGATCCGTATGACAGCCGTAAAACCGACGATCTGCGCCAGGCACTGATCGCGACCAGCCTGTTCTCAACCGTTGCCGTGGAGCCCGTTCGCACCGGCGAAACTCTGCCCGATGGCACCGAGCGCGTCGATTTGCTGGTCCGCCAGAGCAAGGGGCGCTGGCGCCAGCTGGCCGCACAGGCCGGTTACGGGACGGGCGAGGGCGTCAAGGTGCAGGGCAGCTGGACCCACCGCAACCTCTTTCCGCCCGAAGGCGCGCTGACGCTGAACCTGATCGCCGGAACGCTCGAACAATCGGTCGGCGCGCAGTTTCGTCGCTCTAACGCGGGGCAACGTGACCGGGTGCTGGCAATCGGCGCGAGCGTCGCGCGCCAGCGCTTCCAGGCGTTTCAAGCCGATACGATCCAGGTGAACGCTTCGCTAAGCCGCGCGTCGACGCCGATCTTCCAGAAGCGCTGGACCTGGAGCATCGGCACCGAATTGCTCGCCAGCCGCGAACGGCCCAATGCCGATATCGACCCCAATCGCGCGCGCCGCACCTATTTCATCGGCGCGCTCCCGTTGCAGCTCGGCTATGACCGTTCGAACAGCCTGCTCGATCCGACACGTGGCTTTCGCATCAACACCCGGCTGAGCCCGGAAGTGCAGCAGGTGAGTGGCGGCCCGTTCGACACCTATGCCCGGCTGCTGATCGACGTTTCAGGCTATTATCCGGTGAGCGACAGTTTCACAATTGCCGGGCGCACCCGGGTCGGCTCGATCGTCGGCGCGTCGCGCGACGCGATCGCGCCATCGCGCCGCTATTATGCCGGCGGCGGCGGCTCGGTGCGCGGTTATGGCTTCCAGCAACTCGGCCCTAAGGATGCGCAGGGCGATCCGGTCGGCGGACGATCGGTGACCGAGTTCGCGATCGAGGGCCGTTATCGCTTCGGCAATTTCGGGATCGTGCCGTTCGTCGACGCGGGGCAGGTGAGTGAGAGTTCTGTGCCAACGCTGTCCGGCCTGCGCTTCGGCGCGGGGATTGGTGGGCGGTACTACACCAATTTTGGCCCGTTACGAATCGATGTGGCGACCCCGATCGGGCGGCGGCGGGGAGAGACGGCGGTCGCGCTGTATCTTTCGATTGGGCAGGCCTTCTGATGCGCCGGGCGCTCCAATGGACTGGCATCGCGCTGGTGGCGATCGTGGTGCTGCTGGGCGCCGCGCTGCTCGGCATCGATAGCGGGCCGGGGCATGAATTCATTCGCGCTCGCCTCGCCGCTTACAGCACGCAATCGGGCCTGAACTTCCGCGCGGCGCGGATCGAAGGATCGATCTATGGACGCATGGCGCTGATCGGGTTCGAGGCGCGTGACGCGAACGGCATTTTCCTCACAGCCCCGCGCGCGGCAATCGACTGGCGGCCCCTCGCCTATCTGAACAAGCGCCTCGACATCCGCTCGCTCGTGGTGCCGAGCGCGGCATTGCGCCGTCTGCCCGCGCTGAAACCCGTGCCGCGCGACCCGAACGAGCCGATCCTGCCCGATCTCCATATCGAGATCGGCCGCTTCGCGCTCGACCGGCTCGATATTGCCCCGGCGGTCACCGGCAAGCGCCATGTCGTGCGGCTCGCCGGGATGGTCGACATCGCCAACGGCCACGCCCAACTGACCGCCGACGCCAACGCATTGGTCACCGCCGGAGTGGTGGGCGGCGATGCGCTACATGCACGGCTCGACGCGGTTCCCGACGCGAACCGGCTGGTAATCGACGCCGATTTCACCGCCCCGGCAGGAGGGTTGGTCGACAGCTATGCCAAGCTTGGCAAGCCGATCGCGATAAGCATCAAGGGGCAAGGCGATTGGCGGGCCTGGAACGGCAGAGCGACGGGTCGCGCGGATGGCGAGCCGCTCGCCGACCTGGCGTTAAGCGCGCGCAGCGGCACCTTCCGCGCGACGGGGATAACGATGCCCGGCAGCGTGGCTCCGGTCGCCGCGAGAATGCTGCCCCGGCTCGCCGTCGATCTCGTCGCCGCGGTCGCCGATCGCCGCGCCGATCTCCGCTTCACCGGCCGTGCCGATGCCCTGACCCTTGGCGCGAACGGGCTGATCGATCTGGGGCAAAGCCGTTTACGCCGCTTCATCATCGACCTCAGCCTTCTCAAGCCCCAGACAATCGCCCCAAAACTCGCGGGCGATGATGTTCTGCTCCACGCCGTACTCGATGGACCGATCGCGCGTCCGTTGCTCGATTACCGCCTCACCGCGCGGCGGCTGGCGTTCGGCACCACCGGGATAGAGGCGCTTAACGCCTCTGGCACGGCGCGGGTAGATGCGAACCGGATCCTGATCCCCGTGAACGCCACCGCGCGGCGGGTAACCGGCCTTAACGCGGCCGCCGGCGGGTTGCTCGAGAATCTGCGGATCAGTAGCGACCTGGCTTATACAGATGGCCGGCTGCTCTCGGACAATCTCAAGCTGCGCTCGTCGCGGATCGACGCGACCGCCATCGTCCTCGCCGATCCCGCGAAGGGCACGTACACCGGCGCGCTGAAAGGCCGGGTGAACGACTATCAGGTCGCCGGGCTCGGACGCATCGCGCTGACGACCGATGCCAAGCTCGTTGCCGACAATCGCGGCGGTTACGGCATTCGTGGCACTTTCCGCGTCGTCACCAGCCAGATCACCAACGCCACCATCGCCGAGCAATTGGGAGGGCCGGCGGTGACGACCGCGCGCTTCCTGTTCGATCAATCGGGCACGGCGCGACTGGCGCTGCTGCGGCTCGATGCGCCCGACTTCCGCGTCACCTCTGGCGAGGGCAGCTACGCGATCGACACCGGCCGACTTGCCTTCCGCGCAGGGGGCGCCTCGCGCAGTTATGGCCCCTTTTCCCTGGCGGCGAACGGTACGCTGGAGCGGCCGCGGGTGCTGCTCACCGCCGCCCGCCCTGGGCTAGGGATCGGGTTGAAGGACTTGGTCGCCGAGGTGAACGGTTCCGCCGCCGGCTATGCGCTGAACGCGCGCGGCGGATCGCAATATGGCCCCTTTACCGCCGACGTGCTGGTACGCCCCGGCGCGCGGCTCGCGGTCGATGTCCGTCGCGCGACGGTGGCGGGCATCACCGCGCAAGGGGCGGTAACGCAAACCGCCGCGGGGCCGTTCAGCGGCAGGCTTGCCTTCACGGGCGCAGGGCTAGACGGCACCGCCGCGCTTTCCGCCCAGGGCAGATATCAGCGCGCCGATATTCAAGCGACGGCGCAGGCCGGGCGTATTCCAGGCGACACGCCGATCACGATTGGTTCGGGCCAGATTCGCGCGACCGCGATCCTGGTAACGGGCGCACCACAGGTGACCGGCGAGTTCGCCTTCAAGGACATCCGCCAGGGCGATTATCTGGTGAATAACGCGCGCGGCCGGATTGATTATCGCGATCAGTCCGGGCGGGTGCAGCTGATCGCCGATGGTGATGCCGGGGTACCGTTCGACATCGCGGCGCAGGCACAGCTGGCGCGCGACCGGGTGCTCGCCAATCTGCGTGGCCGGGTGAACACCATTACCGTCTCGCTCGACCATCCCGCGCTGGTGCTCAAGCAAGGCCCGGACTGGGTGCTGCAACCCGTCGCTTTGGTCGTACCGCAGGGTCGCGTGGCTTTTACGGGACGCTATGGCGCGCACACGGCGCTCCAGGCGCAGCTGGCGAACTTTGACATGGCGATCGCGCAGGCGTTCGTCCCCGGGCTGGGACTCGGCGGGCGTGTCTCGGGCGTCATCGATTATGGCCAAGCGCGGGGAAGCCGCGTGCCCGATGTGCGCGCGCGGCTTGATGTGGCGCGCTTCACACGCACCGCGGCCTATGTCGTGTCCGAGCCGGTCGATGTCGCGCTGCTCGCGACGTTGGGAAGCGGCGGCGGGGGACTCAACGCTCTCGTCAAGCGTGGCGGAACGACGGTGGGGCGCGTCCAGGCCCGGCTCGCGGGGCTGGGCAGCGGCGAGACGCTCAACGATCGACTGATGGGGGCGTCGCTGTCTGGTGGTGTGCGCTACTCCGGACCCGCCGACGTGTTGTGGACCTTGACCGGGATTACTGGGCAGAATGTGCGCGGCGGCATCGCGGTCGCCGCCGATTTCGCGGGAACTCCCCGTACGCCACAGCTGAACGGCCTCGTGCGTGCGGACGCGCTGCGCTACGAGAATCAGCAATATGGCACGGTCGTGAGCGACATCGCGCTGCAGGGTCGCTTTACCCAATCGCAGCTGCAAATCCTGTCGATGACGGGGCGTGCGGGGCGCGGTACCGTGAGCGGGCAAGGGTCGATTGGGGTGGGAGACGGCTTCCCGATCAACCTGCGCACTAGCTTCACGAACGCTCAACTGGCGCGCAGCGACGCGCTGGGCGCGACCGTTTCGGGGAACCTCGCGATCACCAACAGCCGGGCGGAAGGCGCTCGGATCAGCGGCGAGCTGCGTTTGCCCGAGGCGCGCTACGAGGTGATCCGCCAGGGCCAGGCCGAAGTCGCCGAACTTACTGGCGTGCGTCGCAAGCGCGACCTTGCCGCCGGCGACCAGCCCAGGCGCGCGGCCGCAACGCCCGCCTTCAACTGGCAACTCGACATCGCGGTGCGCGCCGATAACGAGCTTTTCGTCAGTGGCATGGGCCTAGAGGCCGAATTCTCGAGCGATTTGCGCGTTACCGGCACGGCGAAGGCACCGCGCGTGGTTGGTGAGATGCGGGTGGTGCGTGGTACCTACAGTTTCGCGGGCCGCCGGTTCGATTTGGATAATGATGGATATATCCGTTTCTCGGGCGCTGAGACACTTAACCCATTACTTTCGATCTCCGCATCGACAACGGTTGAAGATGTATCGGCGACGGTCAATATCGACGGTACCGCGCAGAACCCGCAAATCACGTTCAGCTCGACGCCGGCGCTGCCTCAAGATGAGGTTCTAAGTCGCTTACTATTCGGTGGGCCGGTTACTTCGCTTTCACCGATCCAGGCGGTTCAACTCGCGGCAGCACTCAATTCGCTCCGTGGCTCGGGCGGGGGACTGAACCCGCTTGGCAAGTTGCGCTCGGCGACGGGCCTTAGCCGTTTGCGTATTCTGGGTGAGGACAAGACGATCGGCCGGGGTACGGCACTTGCGGCCGGGCAGTACATTTCGCGCAATATCTATGTGGAGATTATCACCGACGCACGCGGCTTTACCGCCACCCAGCTCGAAATCTCGCTCTCGCGCGCGCTTAGTTTGCTGAGTTCGACCGGCTCGTTCGGGGGGTCGAACGCGTCGCTACGCTACTCGAAGGATTATTGACCCCGCCCGGACCGTCCCGTGCCGCCTCAAGCCCCTGCGAACACCGTCCGATCCACTGGCAAGCCCTCCCCGGACCGTCCCGCGCAGCCTCAAGCTCTTGCGAACACCGTCCGATCCACCGGCAAGCTCCGGACGCGCGCTCCCGTGGCGGCATAAAGCGCGTTGATGCACGCCGGAATCACCGGCGGCAGCACCGGCTCGCCAAGACCGGTCGGCGGATTGTCGCTCGGCACGAAATCGATCGCGATCTCGGGCGTGCGGGTGATGCGCGGCAGCGGATAGGCATCGAAATTCGCCTGCTGCACCGCGCCCTCGCCCAGCGTCACCGCGAGCCCATCGAGCGCGTGGCCCAGACCTTCGATCACCGATCCTTCAGCTTGTGCCCGCGCGCCGAGAGGGTTGATGATATGCGCGCCCACATCGGCCGCCACCCACACCCGCGGCACCCGCAAGCCCTCGTCGCCGCCGACGTGCAGCTCGACCACCTCGGCGATATAGCCCAGATGGCTGAAGTAGAAGGCGAAGCCCAGGCCCCTGCCCTGCCCCTGGCGGTAGCTGTCGAACTTCGACATCGCGACGACATGGCGTACCACCGCCGCCGCGCGCCCGGTATCGAAGGGCGGCCGCTGCGGCAGCACGCGCGGCGCCCCCAGGAGTTCGAGCGTCAGCGCCGGCAGCGTCTTGCCCGCGGCGTGCGCGACCTCGTCCAGGAAGCTTTGATAGGCGAAAGCGAGCGCGTTCGATCCCGGTGCCCGCAGCCAGCCGGTCGGCACATGCGTGTCGAGCACGGTCGCGCCATAATCGATCGCCGGCCCCAGCCCGGCCGGAAACTCGGTATCGTCGAGATCGGCGCCCTTGCCGAAGCTATCGCCCTGGCCGAAGCTGACGAAATGATTGCTGAGCGCGGCCAGCCTGCCCTGGCCGTCGATCGCCGCCTTCAGCTGATGCCAGCCGCCGGGGCGATAGAAGTCGCGGCGAAGATCGTCCTCGCGGCTGTAGATCAGCTGCACTGGCGTGCCGGGCAGCTGCTTCGCGATCGCCGCCGCCTGCACCATATAGTCGTTCATCAGCCGCCGGCCAAAGCCGCCGCCCGCGCGCAGCAGGTTGATCCGCACCTTGTCCTTGGGCACGCCCAGATGCTTGGCGATCAGATCGCGCCCACCCTCGGGCCGCTGGGTCGAGGACCAAATTTCGAGCGTGCCGTCGGCGCGGTAGAGCGCGGTGCAGTTTTGCGGCTCCATCGTCGCATGGGCAAGGAACGGATAAGCGTAGCGCGCCTCGACGGTCTTCGCCGCCCCCGCAAACGCGGCGGCCGGATCGCCGATCTTCGCGACCGGCTTTCGCGGACCCGCCTTGAACGCCGCCTCCGCCAGCGCCGCATAGCTTTCGGACGAAACCGCCCCTGCCGCGCCATGATCCCACTGGCAGTTGAGCGCCGCACGGGCGCGATTGGCCTGCCACCAGCTGTCGCCCACGATCGCGACCGCATCGCTCATCGCCTCGGCATCGCCGACGCCGTCGAGCTTCAGCACATGCCGCACGCCGGGCTGGCGCCGGGCGGCGTCGAGATCGGCGGCCTTCAGCTTGGCCCCGAACGTGCCGCACATCTCGACGGCAGCATAGAGCATCCCCGGCAGCCGCACGTCGAGCGCGTAGAGCGGCGCGCCGGCGACGATCCTGGGCGTATCGACGTTGCGGATTGGCTTGCCGATGATCTTGAAATCCTGGGCAGCCTTCAGCGGCACCTTGGCGAGATCGGGCGCGGGCTGCTTCGCCGCCGCCGCCGCGAGCGCGCCATAGGTCGCGCGTTTGCCGGTCACCGGATCGAGCACCGCGCCGCTCGCGGTTTTCAGCCGTTCGGCGGGCACGCCCCATTCGGCGGCGGCGGCCTGGACGATCATCGCCCGCGCCGCCGCGCCCGCCCGACGCATAGGCAGCCAGTTCGCGGGCGTCGCGGTCGATCCGCCGGCGATCTGCAAGCCATAGAGCTTGGCATCGGCATGGGCCTGCTCGATCGTCACCTGAGCCCAATCGACGTCAAGCTCCTCGGCGATCAGCATCGGCAGCATGGTGCGCACGCCCTGGCCAATCTCGGGGTTCTTGGCGATGATCGTCACCGCATTGTCGGGCGCGATCCGCACGAAGGTGCCGATCGGCACCGGCACGCCGGTCTCGGCGGCATCGGCGGGGGCGAGCCGGAACATCAGCGCGCCGCCCGCCGCGAGGCTGGCGCTCAGGAACAGGCGGCGGTCAAGGATCGCGTCCATCGCCGCCCTCACGCGCTGGCGGCCGCGCGGATCGCGGCACGGATGCGGTTATAGGTGGCGCAGCGGCACAGATTGCCGGCCATCGCCGCGTCTATTTCGTCATCGCTGGGCTTGGGCGTCTGCGCAAGAAGCGCGGTCGCCGACATGATCTGACCGGCCTGGCAATAGCCGCATTGCGGCACATCGGCGGCGATCCACGCGGCCGATACCCGCCGGCCGACGGGCTTTTGCGCGACCGCCTCGATCGTCGTCACCTTGGCGGCGCCGACACTGCCGAGCGGAGTCTGGCAACCGCGCACCGCCTGGCCATCGAGATGGACGGTGCAGGCGCCGCAGAGCCCCTGCCCGCAGCCGAACTTGGTGCCGATAAGGCCCAAATCCTCGCGGAGCACCCACAGCAGGGGTTTGTCCGCGGGTGCATTCACCTGCACCGTACGCCCATTGACGTTCAGCCGCACCGCCATTCGCCTCTCCCCAATCGTGTTGGAACGATAGCGCGGGGCGGTGGAGCCGACAAGGATCGGCGCCGCGGGCGCGGCACCGATCCCTTGCGGGTTCAGCGGGTGGCGACGACCGCGGGCGCGGCGGCGCGGGCGGCGGCGACGCGGCGGTCACGCTCCGCATTGCCCTGGGCGATCACCCCCTGTTCACACGCCAGACGGCGGTTCTGCGCGGCGAGCGTCAGCGGACCGTCGAGGGCGCAAGCCTCGCGCGCGGCCTGCCACAGCCGGCGATCGAACAGGCGAACGCCGTCGGCGCGGCTCATGTCGAGATCCGCGACCCGGATCGTAACCGATTGCTGCACCTGCTCTGCGTTTGCTGCAGGCGCGAAGAGAGCGGCCGCGGCGAAGGCCGCGACGAGAAGCGTGCGCATCGTAGTTTCCCTTGTTCAAAGGCGGCGATTTCTGCCGTCTCAGCTGCTATAGCAAAGCTATCGGCGGCTGCGCCAACAACGATGTTGCACTGCCGTTATGCAAAAGTGCAGAAGGGTCGCCATGGACTGGAACGATCTGCGCTATTTCCTGGCCGTAGCGCGCCACGGCACCACGCTCGCCGCCGGGCGCGCGCTCAAGGTCAGCCAAACCACGGTCGCCCGGCGCGTGCAAGTGCTGGAAGGCGACCTGGGGCTGACCTTGTTCGAGCGTCGCCCGACCGGCTATGTCCTCACGCCCGAGGGCGAGGGGCTGATCGACCAAGCCCGCGAAGTGGAACAGCGCGCCCAAGCCGTGGCGGCCCTCGCCGCCGCGCAAGGGCGCGTCGCGCGCGGCACGGTGAAGCTCACCACCGAAGAGATCGTCGCGGTTACGTTGCTCGTGCCCGTGCTCGGCGCCCTGCACGAGACGCATCCCGGCATCACGGTCGAGATCGACACCAGCGATGCGCTCCGCGATCTGGGCGCGGGTGATGCAGATATCGCGCTGCGCAGCTGCCACCGTCCCGAAGGCAATGCCCTCGTCGCACGGCGGCTGAGCGACGAGATCTGGGCCTTTTATTGCAGCGAATCCTATGCCGCCGCCCATGGCGTCCCCGGATCGATGGAGGAATTGGCGAACCATCCCATTATCGGCGGTGGCGGGCCGGGGTTGTGGCGGCATTACCAGCCGTGGCTGGCGCGTTATGGCCTGGAACAGGCGGTAACGCTGCATCAGGGTTCGGTAATGGGATTACTCGCCTCGGTTAAGGCGGGGCTCGGCCTCGCGGCGCTCCCGGTGCTGGTTGCCGATCACGAACCTGGCCTGATCCGCTGCACGCCGCAGACGCCGCCGGGCGGGCGCGGACTGTGGCTGCTCACGCACGAACGCCTCCGCCACACCCCGCGCGTGCGCGCGGTGCTCGATCTGATCGCCGATCACATCATCGCGCGGGCGCGCGCAAGCACGCCCACCCCGGTGTTGCGGCCCGAATTCGCCGACGCGCACATCGTCCTGCCGCCCGGGTTTCAAGCCGACATCGGCACCGTGCAATAGCGCGCCGCCCAAGCGGCGGCGCGGGACTGGCGCCCAGGATTGCATGGGCGTTACTGCAGCGGCAATTCGGTTTCACACCAATGAAACATCATCGTCAGTGTCGCGTCACCAAACCGGAACGGTTCTGACCAACTTCCCCGTCAAAGGCTGAAGAAAGCCAATGACTCGATTGAACGCCAATCTTTGGGGGACCGCCATGACGCATGACACGACCGACCTCGCCCTCGGTTACGATGACGGCGACATCGATACCAACCGCACCGCCAACCCGTCGCTCAACGAGCTCGCCCACGCGATGCTCTCGCGGCGCCAGGCGATGCGCAACGGCGCCGGCGCGATGGCGATGGCGGTCTTCAGCAGCAGCCTGCTTACCGCCTGCGGTGACAACAATAACATCAGCCGTGGCCCGACCGACCCGGCGCCGACCGCTGGCCTCACCACCTCCGGCACCACGAGCAGCGGCCGCGTCGTGACGCTCACCGGCACCGCGACCGACAACAATCCCGTCAGCTCGGTGGTGGTGACGCAGACCGGCGGCCCGGCGGTGAACCTGATCCCGGCGGCGACCCCCAACAGCTTCACCTTCATCGCCCCGGTCGTCTCGGCGGCGACCACGCTCAATTTCCGCCTGACCGCGACCGATACCGCCGGCCAGGTCGCGGTGGCCGACGCGAGCGTCACCGTGAACCCGCCCGCGCTCGGCTTCAACGCGATCCCCAAGAATCTGAACGATGTCGTCACCGTGCCGACGGGCTACAGCGTCACCGTGCTGTCGCGCCTCGGCGATCCGATCGCGGCGGGGGTTCCGGCCTTCGCCAATGACGGCAGCGACACCAACTTCGCCCAGCGCATCGGCGACCATGGTGACGCGCTTTATTACTACGGCCTCTCGGCGGCGGGCACCCGCGACGACAACAGCAACACGCGCGGCCTGATCGTCCAGAATCACGAGAACATCACCCAGACCTATCTCCACATCAACGGCCCGACCACGACCGGCGGCGTCCGCCCCGAGGCCGAGGCGATCAAGGAGATCGAGGCGCACGGGCTGAGCGTGATCGAGGTCACGCGCGCGCTCAACGGGGGCTGGAGCTATGTCCAGGCGAGCAACTTCAACCGCCGCATCACCCCGAACACGCCCACCGTGTTCAACGGCCCCGTGGCCGGGGCGAGCTTCATGCAGACCGCCTTCTCGCCCGACGGGACGCGCGGGCGCGGCACGATCAACAATTGCGCCAATGGCTATACCCCCTGGGGCACCAACCTGACGTGCGAGGAAAACTGGGCCGGCTATTTCCGCCGCCCGCGCGCGACCGACGACGCGCTGCGCACCCCGGCGCAGGTCACCTCGCTGGTGCGCTACGGCGTCGCGAGCAACACCGGCAATTATGGCTGGTCGACCGTCACCCCCGCCGATCCCGCCAATACCTTGTTCCGCAAGTGGGACGCGCGCGTCTCCGGCGCGTCGGCCACCGCCGATTTCCGCAACGAGCCCTATCACTATGGCTGGGTCGTCGAGACGGACCCCTATGATCCGAGCCAGGCGCCGCGCAAGCGCACCGCGCTCGGCCGGATGAACCATGAAGGCTGCTGGCCCGGCAATTTCGTCGTCGGCCGCCGCCCCGCCTTCTACATGGGCGACGACGCGCAGAACGAATATCTCTATAAATTCGTCTCGGCGACGCCCTGGGTTGCCGCCGACGCGACCGCGACCAATCGCCTCGCGATCGGCGACCGCTATCTCGATCAGGGGACGCTGTACGTCGCGGTCTTCAACGCCGATGGCACGGGTCAATGGGCGCCGTTGGTGTTCGGCACCGGGCCGATCACGGCTGCCAACACCACCTATCCCTTCGCCAATCAGGCCGATGTGCTGGCGAACGCGCGCCTCGCGGCGGACGTGTCGGGCGCGACGCGCATGGACCGGCCCGAATGGACCGCGGTGAACCCGGTCACCGGCGAGGTTTACCTCACCCTCACCAACAACAGCTCGCGCCGGCCCAACACGCTCGATGCCGCCAACCCGCGCGCTTATGTCGATCCGCCGAGCACCACCGTCGGCAATCGCAACGGCCATATCATCCGCCTGCGCGAAACCGGCGACAATAGCGAGGCGACGACCTTCACCTGGGACATTTATGTCTTCGGGTCGGGCTCGGACCTCGATGCGACCAACATCAACCTCTCGGGCCTCACCGCCGATAACGACTTTTCGAGCCCCGACGGGCTGTGGTTCGGCCGCGCGACCAACGCGACCGGGCAGGTGACCCCGCTGCTCTGGATCCAGACCGACGACGGCGCCTTCACCGACCAGACCAACAACCAGATGCTCGCCGCGCTGCCCGGGCGAGTGGGCGATGGCGGCACCCGCGTGGTGAACAACAATGCCGGCGGCCTCACCGGCTCGGCGACCACCCGGATCGGCGCCGCGCCCGGCACCCAGCTGCGCCGCTTTCTGGTCGGCCCGCGCCAGTGCGAAATCACCGGCATCGACTCGACGCCCGATGGCCGCACCCTGTTCGTCGGCATCCAGCATCCGGGCGAGGACGGCACTTTCGCCGCGCCCGGCAGCAACTGGCCGGCGACCCAAGCGACGGGCAGCGCCCCGGCGAGCACGCGCCCGCGCTCGGCGGTGGTCGTGATCACCAAGAATGACGGCGGCGTGGTCGGCCTGTAATTCCAGCTTTCCCTGGAACACCTCGCGCCCCCTGGAAACGGGGGGCGCTTTCTTTTGGCCGGAAGCGGCGGGGCGCTATTGCACCGCGAACACGATGCACGCCTCGTCCTGCAGCGTTTGCAGCGGCGGCTGCAGCGTTACGCCGGTGGCAGCGTCGGGCGCCGGTGGCGGCGGCGGTGGCGGGGGTGGCGGTGGTGGCGGTGCCTCGGCCAAACGGGCGCGACCTCCAGTGACCACGACATCGGTCGGCCGCGTGCCGGGCGACGCATAGTTGGGCCAGCCGGCGAGCACGTCGGTGCGGCACACCCGCGCGGTCGGGTCGATCACTTTCGCCGCCCCCAGTCGTGCGCCGGCTGCCTCCACCGCCGCGCGCGCCCGCGCCGCCGCGTCGCGCATCGCCGCGTCGGCAAGGGCGGCCTTCACCTTGTTGTCGGGTTCGAGGCGGAAATACACCTGGCCCACGCCGGTCGGCTTCGCGGCAAGCACGGCGTTATAGGCACGTTCGAGCAGCGCCATATCCCGCACCTCGATATCGAGCGCGGCGGTCACCTCATAGCGGTCGATCTTGTCGGCGCGCTGATTGTCCACCAGCCGACCGTCCCTGTCGCGATATTGATCGTATAGCGGCCGCGTCGAGAAAGTCGTCGTCAACCGCACGCGGTCGGCGCCGAGCGCGCGCAGCGCGGCGTCGAGCTCGGCGACCTTGCGCGCGGCGGCGGCGGTCGCCCCCGCCGCATCGCGCTCGACCGCGCCAAACTCGGCCGTGAAGCGCGCGCGATTGGCGGGCAGTTCGGTCCGCACCAGCCCCAGCGAGGCGATCACCGGCTCGCGCAGCCACCAGGGGGCGGGAATATAGCGCTCGCCGATCTCAGCCGGCGGGGTCTGCGCGCTCGCGGCGCTTCCCAAGAGCAGCAGCGGCAGCAGCAGGCGCATCGCACATCCCTTTCACCGTGGATCAGCGCTGTTTGGCACGCCGCCGGCGGGAAGCAAAGCCTATGGTATCAAAAAGAAAAACCCGCGGCGCCCTCCCCCAGGGCGCCGCGGGTCTTCCCGCCCCTTGCCATCAACTTGTTACGCGACGCGTGCGGTCACCACCTCATCGGGCTCGCGCAGCACATAGCCGCGGCCCCACACCGTCTCGATGTAATTCTCGCCATCGCACGCCAGGCTCAGCTTCTTGCGCAGCTTGCAGATGAACACGTCGATGATCTTCAGTTCCGGCTCGTCCATCCCGCCATAAAGGTGGTTGAGGAACATTTCCTTGGTGAGCGTGGTGCCCTTGCGGAGCGAAAGCAGCTCGAGCATCGCATATTCCTTGCCCGTCAGATGCACGCGCGCGCCATCGACTTCGACCGTCTTGGCGTCGAGGTTCACGGCGAGCTTGCCGGTGCGGATCACGCTTTGCGAATGGCCCTTCGAGCGGCGGACGACCGCATGGATACGCGCGACCAGCTCCTCGCGGTGGAACGGCTTGGTCACATAATCATCGGCGCCGAAGCCGAAGCTGCGCACCTTGGAGTCCATTTCCGAATTGCCCGACAGGATCAGCACCGGGGTCTGTACCCGGGCGACGCGCAGTTTCTTCAGCACGTCATACCCGTGCATGTCGGGCAGATTCAGGTCGAGCAGGATGATGTCGTAATCATAGAGCTTGCCCAGATCGAGGCCTTCCTCGCCCAGGTCGGTGGTGTAAACATTAAAGCCTTCGGCCGAAAGCATCAGCTCGATGGCCTTGGCCGTGGTCGGCTCGTCCTCGATCAGCAGCACGCGCATTCGCCCAGTCCCCCTCAGTTCTGGCCGCGACCCCCAGGTGCGTCGCTCGACCCGCAGCATTAACCAAACGGGACATGAACGCAAAAGGTTAATTTAGTCCTACGCTAGGGGAATCCACGAGTCGCGGCGTTTCTTGCACGGTTCGACTCATCCGGTTTTCGCCCAGCGCATCGCCTAAAAAAGCAATCAGGGCTTCCACGCGGGCCGGCCGCAGCGTGGCCGGCGGGGTGAGCAGGTGGAGCGCGAGCGCGGGCGGGTGCCACTCGGGAAGAATGGGCTCCAGCCGCCCAGCGGCGATTTCGGCGCCGACGATGAAGTCCGGCAGCACCGCCAGCCCAACCCCGGCGCAGAGCGCGGGCAGCAGTGCCTCGCCGCTGTTCGCGCTCAGCGGGCCACGCGCGCGCAGCGTCACCTGCGCACCATCGGGGCCGTTGAATTGCCAAGGCCCAGTGACGTTCGAATAAGCGAGCAACTGATGCTCGGCGAGCTGGCCAGGGTGGCCGGGACGGCCGTGGCGCTCGAAATAAGCGGGCGCGCCAACGATATGCATCGCGACCGGCCGTAGTCGCCGCGCGCGTAGCGAACTGTCGGGCAGGCGCCCGATCCGCAGCGCGATGTCAAAGCCCTGGGCAACGATGTCCACCACCCCATCGGAAAGATCGAGGTCGATCTCGATCCGTGGGTTGAGCGCGAGGAACCGCGCGATCACCGGCGCGACATGGGCCAGGCCGAAGCTCATCGGCGCGCTCACCCGCACCCGACCGGCGAGTGCCGCCGCGCCCTCTTGCGCCGCTTCCTCCGCCGCGCGCGCCTCGGCGAGCATGGCCCGGGCATGGTCGGCGAGGCCGCGGCCCTGTTCGGTAAGCGCCAGTCGCCGCGAGGTGCGGTGGAACAGCGCGGTGCCCAGTTGTGCCTCCAGCCGGGTAATGGCCTTAGACACGGTCGCCTTGGAAACGCCAACGGCCTCCGCCGCGCCGCTGAACGAGCGATGCTCGATCACACAGGCGAACAAGGCCCAGGCCTCGAGATCGGGAAGCCGCATACCCAAGCTGTAAGCATTGGAGGAAGCGGGCGCAATCGACCCTGCCCTTGGCCTTGCCCGGCCGCCGGGTTAAATCGCCGGCGCAACAATGGGGAGGCAGGGATGCGAACGACACTTGGCTTGGCCGTGCTGCTGATGGCGAGCAGCGCCGCCGCGCAGGATTATGGCCGGCCCGAAGGCTATGAAGGTCGATCACAAAGCGCCACCACGGTCAGCTATGATGGCGGCCGGTTCGTCGATGATGGCGGCGGCAACTGGACCGAATTTGGCCAGGGCAGCATCATCAAGGCGCGCTTTCAGGAACTGGCGCGGGGGCGCGACTGGATCGACCTCAACGATCCCTCGCGCGACATCCAGATCCGCCTGCACATCGGCCAGCGCGTGATCCTGATCACCGAACATGGCGGCGCCTATCGCCTGCTCTACCGGGTAACGGGCATCGCCAACGATGGGCCGCGATACGGTCGCCGGGACGATTGGCGCGATGCCCCGCGGCGCGACTGGGCGTGGCGTGACGGCGCCGGCCGCTCTGGCCGCACCGTGACCCGCGATCTCGATTCGGGTCCGATCTGGAACCAGCGCGACGCCGAAGGCAAATGTCCGGCGGTGGCTCGCCGGGCGGGCGGCGAATGGACTGGCAATTGGCGTACCGTACAGGTCGGCAGCGCTTCGGTGTGCGAGGTCCGCTTCAACAGCTAATATACGGAAACGGTCATTTTCGATTGTTTCTGTTTACGCGAAGATCGCAGTACCTATCTTGGCCGCAACCAAGGAGGCACTGCCATGACGACGGCAACCACGAACAAGATTGAAATCCGGCGCTTCGAAGGGCTCGGCCATGCCGATCATGGTTGGCTGAACGCGCGCCACCATTTCTCCTTCGCCAACTATTATGATCCCGCGCGGATGAGCTGGGGCGCGATCCGGGTTTGGAACGACGACGAGATCGCCGCCAACAGCGGCTTCCCCCCACACCCCCACCGCGACATGGAGATCATCACTTACGTTCGGGAAGGCGCGATCACCCATCAGGACTCGTTGGGCAATCAGGGCCGCACCGAAGCGGGCGATGTTCAGGTGATGAGCGCGGGCACCGGCGTGCGCCACGCGGAGTATAATCTGGAGAGCGAGACGACCAAGATCTTCCAGATCTGGATCGAACCCAAGCGGCTGGGTGGCGCGCCGTCATGGGGCGCCAAACCCTTCCCCAAGCCCGATCGCTCGGGCCAGTTCGTGGTGCTGGCGAGCGGTTTCGCCGAGGATGAAGGCGCGCTGCCGATCCGCACCGACGCGCGCCTGCTCGCCGCGACCGTAACGGCGGGCGATCGCATCCGCCACACCGTGGCGCCGGGACGGCACGCCTATCTGGTGCCCGCGCGCGGCGCGATCGAGATCGAGGGTGAGCGGGTCAACGCCCGCGACGGCGTCGCCATTCATGGCGGCCAGACCATCGAGATCCTCGCACTCGAAGACGCCGAACTGGTGCTGGTCGACAGCGAGTAAACGCCGGTTTCTGCAAGCAATAGCCGTAGTTGATCACTATGATCGGCAACGGACATTACAGCCCTGGGAGCTTCATCATGACCAAAGTGCTCGTGCTTTATTACTCATCCTACGGCCATCTCGAACAAATGGCCGAGGCGGTCGCCGAGGGCGCGCGCGGCGCCGGCGCGCAGGTCGATGTGCGCCGCGTTCCCGAAACCGCGCCGCCCGAAGTCGTGGCGGCGGCGCATTTCAAGACCGATTTCAAACATGAGGTCATCAGCGGCCCCGATGCGCTCGCAGATTATGACGCGATCATCGTCGGCACCCCCACCCGCTATGGCCGGATGGCGAGCCAGATGGCGGCGTTCCTCGATACCACCGGCGGGCTGTGGATGCGTGGCGCGCTCAACGGCAAGGTCGGCGGCGCCTTCACCTCCACCGCGACCCAGCATGGTGGCCAGGAAACGACGCTGTTTTCGGTGATCAACAATCTCTTCCATCTGGGGCTGATCATCGTCGGGCTGGATTATGGCTTCCAGGCGCAGATGGGGGTCGATGAGGTGAAGGGCGGATCGCCCTATGGCGCGACCACCATCGCCGACGGCAATGGCAGCCGCCAGCCGAGCGCGACCGAGCTCGACGGTGCCCGCTACCAGGGCCGCCGGATCGCCGAGGTGGCGGCGAAGTTGACGGCGTGAAGCTGCTGGGGCGACGCGGCTCCCCGTCGCCCCAATTCACCTCTGACGAACGTTGAGGGATGCCCCCGCCCCCGACGCACGGGCGCTATCTTAAGTTGAACCCCGGCCCCGGGCTCAGCGCCCTCGCAGGATTGTCGGCAACCGCCGGTTGCGCGGCGAAGCTTGCACGGGCGCGGGTGAAGATGGTCCGCGCCGCCGCCGCCCCCGGCGCGGCGAGCGACGTACCCACCCAGCGCCAGTGCCACGGCTCATAGGACACACCCTGCGCATTGCCCGCCGGGAAGCTCAGCTCGAACCCGAAATCGGGCGCATGGACCAATAGCCAGCGCCCCACGGCGGTACGCGCGAAGCACGGATCGACGTCATGGCAGCCGCGACTGGGCCGGGTGCCGAAATCGAGTGCATAGCCGGTCGCGTGCTCGCTATAGCCCGGCGGGCCGACCCAGCGGGCGCGATCGGCGGCGTCGCGCGATCGCTTGCGCGGGCCGATCTGGCCGCAAAACACCTGCCCTTGGCGCGCGATCGATCGGTGGCACGAAACCGCCCGCACCGCGCCGCGCAGCTCGGGGTTGGCATTGGCCGCGGCCAGCATCCGCTCCAGATCGGCGACGACTTCGCGCCGCAGCTGGCACTTGCCGCCGATCGCAAAGCCGGCAGGCGCGGGCACCAGGTCCTCCGCGCGCGCCTCCTCATAGGGCAGATGGCCGAGCATCCGCCCGTCGGCCATCGCCGCCACCTCCTGCCCCGGGCAGAGTCGCGCCGCCGAAAGCGCGCCGGGAGCCGTGAACAAAACCAACGCTACCAACGGCTTGTTTCGCATCACCCCTCCCATCCAAACGCCGCTCTGGCATGGCGGCGACGATGGTGGCAAGGCATAACCATGCTCACTGATCGCGTGCTTTTCATCGACGCCGAGGCGATAATTCTCGACAAGCCCGCCGGCCTGCCGGTCGATGCGCCGCGCGACGGCAGCCTGAGCATCGAGAACCATTTGCAGGCGCTGACGTTCGGGTTTCAGCGCTGGCCGCTGCCGGTCCACCGGCTCGATCGCGACACCTCGGGCTGTCTGCTGCTGGCGCGTAATCCCAAGGCGCATAAGCGTTTCGCCCAGGCGTTCGAGGCGGGTAGCGTGGAGAAGCGCTATCGCGCGGTGCTCGACGGGGTGCCCGAGGGTGAGAGCGGCACAATCGACCTCGCGCTCGCCAAGGTGAGCAGCGTCGAGCGTGGCTGGCGAATGGTGCCGAGCGCCAAGGGCAAGCCGGCGCGCACTCATTGGCGATTGATACGCGTGGCCGATGGGCGCGCGCTGGTCGAGTTCGTCCCCGAAACCGGGCGGACGCATCAGATCCGTGTCCACGCCGCCGAGGGACTGGGCTGCCCGGTGCGCGGCGATCCGGTGTACGGTCGCGCGAACGGCGTGCCGCTGCTGCTTCACGCCGCCGCGCTGAGCGTGCCGCGCGGCGCCAAGCCGCCGGCGAGCGCGCTCGCCCCGACCCCCGATCGCTTCATCACAGCGGGGTTCGCGGATGATTGAGGTTCCCGCCGAGGCGATCGAGGAACGCTTCCTGGCGGGAACCGGCCCGGGCGGGCAGAATGTCAACAAGGTCGCGACGGCAGTGCAGCTCCGCGTCGATGTATTCGCGCTGGGGCTGCATCCCGAGGTTTATCGCCGGCTGCGTACGCTCGCCGGTTCGCGTATGACCACGGCGGGCGAATTGCTGATCGTCGCCCGCCGCTTCCGCACCCAGGAGGCCAACCGGCTCGACGCGCGCGAGCGGCTGAACGAGCTGCTCCAGGCCGCCCTTCGCCGCCCCGAGAAGCGGATCAAGACCAAGCCGAGCAAGGCGGCCAAGGCCAAGCGGATCGAAAAGAAGAAGGCGCGCAGCGACGTGAAGGCGGCGCGCGGTAAAGTGCGGGTGGAATAAGACCTACCGCAACAGCACCAGCTCCTCCGCCATCGTCGGGTGGATCGCGACGGTCTGGTCGAACTGATCCTTGGTCAGCCCCGCCTTGATGGCGACCGCCGCGACCTGCAGAATCTCCGGCGCGTCCGGCCCGATCATGTGGATGCCGACGATCCGGTTGTTCGCGCCATCGCAGATCATCTTGTACAGCGCGCGCTCGTTGCGGCCGGCGAGCACATTCTTCATCGGTCGGAAGTCCGACGTATAAACCCGAACCGAGCCCAGTTTGGTCCGCGCCTGCCCTTCGGTCATGCCGACGCCCGCGAGGGGCGGGTGGCTGAACACCGCGCTCGGGATGCAGCTATAATCGACTTTGGTCGGCTTGCCGCCATAGATGGTGTCGGCGAAGGCCTGCCCCTCGCGGATCGCGACCGGGGTGAGCTGCACGCGGTTGGTGACGTCGCCGACCGCATAGATGCTCGCGCAGGTCGACTGGTTATCGTCATTCACCTTCACCGCGCCCGCATCGTCGATCTCGACCCCGGCGGTTTCCAGCCCCAGACCCTCGGTGTTGGGCACGCGGCCGGTGGCGAACAGCACGCAATCGACGTCGATATCGTCGTGATTGGTCATCGAGACGCGCAGCTGGCCGTTCCCGAGCTTCTCGATCCCGCGGAAACTGGCGTTGAAGCGGAAATTGATGCCCTTGGTCATCGAGATTTGGAGTAGCCGGTCGCGGATCTGCTCATCATAGCCGCGCAGGATCTGGTCGGAGCGATTGATCAGCGTCACATGCGCGCCGAACTCGTGGAAAATACCCGCGAATTCATTGGCGATATAGCCCGCGCCCGCGATCAAGATGCGCTTGGGGATCGCGGGCAAATGGAACACCTCGTTGGAAGTGATGCCATGCTCGTGCCCGGGGCAGCTGGGGATTTGCGGCCGCGCGCCGGTCGCGATCAGGATGCGTTCGGCGGTGAACTCGGTCCCGTCCGCCAGGCGCACCGAATGCGGTCCGGTGACGACCGCGCGCTGGTGAAACAACTGAACCTTATGGTTTTCGAGCGTGCCGGTATAGGCGCCCTCGATCCGGGTGACTTCGGCGAGCACGTTATCGCGCAGCCGCGCCCAATCGAAATTGCATTGGGGTACGTCCCAGCCAAAGCAGCGGGCGTCGGCCAGATCCTCAGCGAAATGCGCGCCATAGACGAGCAGTTTCTTGGGCACGCAGCCGCGGATCACGCAAGTGCCGCCGACACGATATTCCTCGGCCACCGCGACGCGGGCGCCGTGTGCCGCCGCGACGCGCGAGGCGCGTACCCCGCCCGATCCGCCACCGATGACGAACAGATCAAAATCGAAATCGCTCATGTCGCTTCCCGTCTCAGCCAAAGGCGCGCGCGATCAGATCGGTGGTGGAAGGATCGAAGTCACCCCCCTGCCCCGCCGCCTTCGCCATTTCCTTACCCAGTTCCACGCCGAACTGGTCGAACGGATTGATGCCGAGCAGCACCGCGTTCACGAATGTGCGCGCTTCGTAAAACGCGATCAGCGCGCCGAGCGTGCGCGGATCGAGCGTTTCGAGCAGCACCGTGCTCGATGGGCGATCGCCGGGATAGGCGCGCGCGGGATCGTCCGGGTTGGCGCGGCCCTGCATCAGCGCGGCGCCTTGCGCGAAGGCGTTGAGCAGCAGCTGGCGGTGATGTGCCTCGGCGAGCGTGTCGCCCGGCTCGATCACCGCGACAAATTCCACCGGCACCAGATGCGTACCCTGGTGGAGCAACTGGAACACCGCGTGCTGCGCGTCGGTCCCCACCCCGCCCCAGGTGATCGGGGCGGTGGGGCGACCGATCGGCGCGCCCTCGATCGTGACACCCTTGCCGTTCGATTCCATCTCCAGCTGCTGGAGATAGGGTGGCAGCAGGCGGAGCCGCTCGTCATAGGCGAACACCGCGCGCGTCTCCGCCAGCTCGACCTGGGCGTAGAAGAGATCGGCGAAGGCGGCGAGCGCCGGCGCATTCTCGTGGAGCGCGGCCAGGCGGAAATGGCGGTCCATCTCCCCCGCCCCGTCGAGCATCGCCTCGAACGCATCCCACCCCAGCGCGAGCGCCGCCGGGAAACCGATCGACGACCAGAGCGAATAGCGCCCGCCGACCGACTCGGCGAAAGGCAGCACGCGGGTGTCGTCGACTCCCCAGTCGACCGCGCGTTCGGGTGCGGCGGTGAGCGCCACGACCCGGCCATAAGGGTCGGCCACCCCGCCCTCGCTCAGCCAGGCGAGCGCGCTTTCGGCGTTGAGCAGGGTTTCGGTGGTGGTGAAGGTCTTGCTGGCGACCACGATCAGCGTCGCGCTGGGATCAAAGCGGCGGAACGCCTCCTCAAGCGCGAGTCCGTCGATGTTCGAGACGACCGCCACCTCGTAGCGCGCTTCCTCCCGACCGAGCGCGTCGATCAGCAGCTGCGGCCCCAACGCCGAGCCACCGATGCCGATATGGAGCACGTGGCGGATCGGGCCGAATGCTTCTGCTTCGATCGCGTCGATCAGCGCGCGCATCCGGGCGTGGAGCTGCGCCGCGCGGGCGACGGCCTCGGGCGACCCCTCGCCACGCTCGGCGCTGTGCTCGGCGGCGCGGCCCTCGGTCGCGTTGACCGCGGCACCGGCGAACAGCGCCTCGCGCTTGGCCGCAAGATCACGCTCCTTCGCCAGCGCCTCGAACGCGGCAAGCGCCTCGGCGGTGAGATGCGTCTTCGACCAATCGAAATGGATGCCCGCGACGTCGAGCGTCAGCCGTTGCAGCCGATCGGGATCGGCGGCGAACAGCGCGTCCAGGCGATCGGGGGCGAGCGCGGTGATGGCGTCCCAGGCGGTCATGCTGCTACTCCCTGCGGGCGTTAGGCCCGCCGCTTAGCGCTTGGGGGCCGCCCCCGCCACCCCGCTTGACGCCCCGCCTCGCTAGGCGCAGAGCGCCGCCACGATGGATCAATCCCCCGTGCCGCCGCCCGATGCGGCTCCCCGGCCCGCCCGCCGTTCCGCGCAGGGCGAGCTGCGCGATAATTTGTGGTTCCTGCTCTGGCTGGTGCTGGGCGTCGCGCTGTTCCGCAGCTTCCTGCTGTCGCCTTTCGTCATTCCATCGGAATCGATGCTGCCGCGCCTGCTGATCGGCGACTATCTGTTCGTCTCGAAATGGAATTATGGCTTTTCACGGCACAGCCTGCCGTTCAGCGCGCCGCTGATCCCGGGCAAGCTGTTCGCCAGCCTGCCCCAGCGAGGCGACATCGTCGTGTTCAAGGCGCCGCCGCTCGACCACGACGATTACATCAAGCGGGTGATCGGCCTGCCGGGCGATTCGATCCAGCTCGTCCGCGGCCAGGTGATCCTGAATGGCCAGCCGCTACCGCTCACCCCGCTCAAGGATTTCCGCATCGCGCTCACCCCCAATTACGGCTTCGACAAATGCGCCGAGCCGTACCGCGAGCTGATCCGCGGCAAGTTCTTCTGCCATTACCGCGCTTATCGGGAGACGCTCCCGGGCGGACGGCACTATACGGTGCTCGATCGCGGCGCCTCGCCGGGGGACGACACGCCCGTGTTCCATGTGCCGCCGGGCCATGTCTTCATGATGGGCGACAACCGTGACGACAGCGCCGACAGCCGCTTTCCAGCGGTGGCGGGGGGCGGCATCGGCTTCGTGCCGGTGGAAAATCTGGAAGGCAAAGCGGTGTTCATGTTCTTCTCGACCGACGGCAGCGCGCAGTGGCTGCTGCCCTGGACCTGGGCGAGCGCGGCGCGCTGGGACCGGATCGGACGTGGCTTTTGAACACGCTGGCGGCCTGGATCGAGGAGGCGTTCGGCCTCCCCCCGCGCGACGAGGCGCTCTACGTTCGCGCGCTGACGCATGGCAGCCGCAGCGCCGACAATTATGAGCGGCTGGAGTTTCTCGGCGACCGGGTGCTCGCGCTGGTGATGGCCGAATGGCTTTATGAGCGCTTTCCCGGCGAGAGCGAGGGGCAACTCTCGAAGCGGCTGAACGCGCTCGTCACCGGATCGGTTTGCGCCGAGATCGGCCGCGAACTGGGCGTTCCGGCGCAGCTTCAGCTCGGCAAGCAGGCGCGCGATGATGGCGCCTCGGACTCGGATAATGTGCTGGGCGACGCGGTGGAGGCACTCATCGGCGCCTTCTACCAGGAACATGGCTTCGATCCCGCGCGCGCGGCGGTCCGGCGGTTGTGGGCAACGCGGGTGAGCGCCGATCTGCGCGCGCCGCAGCATCCCAAATCGGCGCTGCAGGAATGGGCGGCAGCCCAAGGCCGCCGTCCGCCGGAATATGCGGTGATCGACCGCGCCGGCCCCCACCACGCCCCGCGCTTCACCGTACGGGTAAGCGTTGGCAAGCTCGCCGAGGCAACCGCGACCGGCGGATCGAAACAGGAAGCCGAGACAGCGGCGGCCGCCGCGCTTCTGGCGCAATTGGAGGCACGATGACCGAAACCCGTTGCGGCGTGATCGCCGTGGTCGGTGCGCCCAACGCCGGCAAATCCACCCTCGTCAACGCGCTTGTCGGCCAGAAGGTCGCGATCGTCAGCCCCAAGGCGCAGACCACGCGCACGCGCCTGCTGGGCGTCGCGATCGAGGGCGATGCGCAATTGCTGCTGGTCGACACGCCGGGCATTTTCGAGCCGCAGCGCCGGCTCGATCGGGCGATGGTCGCCGCCGCCTGGGGCGGAGCCGAGGGCGCCGACCTGATCGCGCTGGTGGTCGACGCCAAGGGCGGGCTCGGCCCCAAGGTGGCGCCCATCGCCGAGGCGCTGGCGAGCCGATCCGAGCGCAAGTTCCTGATCCTCAACAAGGTCGATCTCGCCGACAAGGCGCGGCTGCTTGGCCACGCCCAGCGGCTGAACGAGCTGGCGACCTTCGACGAGACCTTCTTCGTCTCGGCGCAGACCGGCGACGGACTCGCCGAGCTGAAGGCCGCGCTCGCCGGCGCGATGCCCGCCGGCCCCTGGCATTTTCCCGAGGATCAGGTGTCGGACGCGACCGAGCGGATGCTCGCCGCCGAGGTCACCCGCGAACAGCTTTATCTCCAGCTCCATGCCGAGCTGCCTTATTCGAGCGCGATCGAGACCGAAAAATATAGCGAGCGCGAGGACGGCTCGGTCGAAATCCACCAGCAGATCCTCGTCGCCCGCCCCACGCAGCGCGCGATCGTCCTCGGCAAGGGCGGCGCAAGAATCCGGGAGATCGGCGCGCGCGCGCGGGCTGAACTCGCGCAATTGCTCGGTCACCCGGTCCATCTTTACCTGCATGTAAAGGTAAAGGCCGATTGGGACGAGGATCGCAGCTTCTACAGGGATATCGGGCTCGAATGGGTGGAGTGAAACAGATCAAGGCGGCGGTGGTGCAGGCCGCCCCGGTGCCGGTCGCCGTGACCTATGGTATCGAGCGGATGGCCAGGCAGCTGCGCGACGCGCTCGACACGGGCGCGCGGATGATCGCGTTCGGCGAGACTTTCCTGGGCGGCTATCCGATCTGGCTCGACGAGGCGCCCGGTGCCGCCTTGTGGGATCAGCGCGGCGCGCAGGCGCTTCACGGCCTGCTGCTCGATGAAGCGCTGCGCGAGAACGATCCGCGGCTTGAACCGATCCAGGCAATGGTCGATGCCGCCGGTGCCTATGTGTCGGTCGGCGTGCATGAGCGGGTGCGGTCGAGCCTCAAGAACACCCAGATGCTGCTGCGCCCTCATCTGCCGCCGGTGAAGCACCGCAAGCTGGTGCCGACGCACGGCGAGCGGCTGATCTGGGCGCGGGGTGACGGCTCGACTCTCACCACCACCGATGCCGGCTGGGGGACGATCGGCCAGGCGATTTGCTGGGAGCATTGGATGCCCCTCGTCCGCGCGACGCTGCACCATGCGGGCGAAGCGGTGCATGTCGCCGCCTGGCCGACGGTGCGCGACGTCCACATCCTCGCCAGCCGGCATTATGCGTTCGAGGGGCGCTGCTTCGTGCTCGCGGCGGGTACCGTGCAGACGCGCGACCAGGTGATCGAGGGCCTCGCGCGCGCGGGCGGAGACGCCGATGCCGAAGCGCTGCTGAAGGCGATGCCCGAGGGTTTGCTGCAACATGGCGGCAGTGCGATCGTCGCGCCCAATGCCGATGTGCTGGCGCTTGCCGGGGATGGCGAGGAGATCATCACCGCCGATCTCGACCTGACGGCGATTGGCCGTGGCCTCGCCGCGCTCGATGTCGATGGCCATTATAGCCGGCCGGACATTTTCGAGCTGCGGGTCGATCGGCGCGAACAGAATGGGGTGGTCTAGCGCGGCAGAAACCGACGCTCGCGTCGATCTGAGCGAACGTCTGCGAAAGCCCAAAATAGCAAGTGATGTCCCCACCCTAAAGCGAGGGTATTTCACCGATTGCCGTCGCAACACCTTGGCCGCGCCGCCCCGCTGACCTGACTTGTTCCGGCCACTTTCAAGGCCATGCCAGGCGCCGCCGTTACGCCAGCGCGTCGGCGAGCAGCGTGTCCACCCAGGCGGGGACCAGCGTACTGGCGGGGCCGTTTCTGCTTTCGTCGAACCAGTCGCTGCCCTCCGAGGGTTCAAGGTTCAGCTCGATCGTGCGGGCGCCATAAGCAGCGGCGAGGCGGACGAAGCCCGCGGCGGGATAGACCGCGCCCGAGGTTCCGATCGACACGAACAAATCGGCCTGGGCCAGCGCTTCCTCGATCCGCGCCATCGCATAGGGCATTTCCCCGAAGAACACGATGTCGGGGCGCAGCGCGGGCGCGTCGCACCGGGAACAGGCCGTGCCGGGTGGGAGCGCGTCCCGCCAGGGACGCCGGGCTCCACATGCCGCGCACAGCGCCGAGCGCAGCTCGCCGTGCATGTGCAACAGTCGGTTGGCCCCCGCGCGCTCGTGCAGGTCATCGACATTCTGGGTGACGATCAGCAGATCGTGCGGCCAGGCGAGGTCGAGCCGGGCGAGCGCTTCATGCGCCGGATTGGGCGCCACCGTTTCCAGCGCGGCGCGGCGCAGATCGTAGAAACGGTGGACGAGCGCCGGATCGCGCGCGAGTGCCTCGGGCGTGCAGACATCCTCGATCCGGTGGCCCTCCCACAGACCGCCGGGGCCACGGAAGGTCGCGATGCCCGATTCGGCCGAAATGCCCGCGCCGGTGAGGATGACGATGTTCATCGTGCTCGCTTCGACCGTTAAGCGCCCAGCCTAGCGCCGCCGCGGCGCCTGCGCCATGTCGCGTAGCACGCGAGCGCGGTTTTCCAGTTCCTGCGCCTCCGATGCCGACAAGCCGTCCGCGCCATACCGGTCGGCAAGCGCGTCAATCGCCCACGCTTCTCGCCGAAAGGCGCGCGCCTCGCCGCGGGTCAGCCGCCCGGCATCGCGCTCGCGCCGGATCACGTCGCGCGTCTCGCGCAGATCCTGCCACGGCCCTGGTTCCGGCGGGGTCGTGCGAATGTCGATCGGCCGACGGGGCAGATCGATCGGCGGTCCGTTCCGCGGCGCGAACTGGGCCGCCAACGGCGCCGGCAGCAACGACAAGCACAGCAGCAAAGCAACTCGCATCGCGGATCCTCCCTTTTGCGCCGATTCATAACGCCGTGAGCTGAACGCGAGCCGAACCCCTTGGCACCCCTACCCTCGATCTGCCATGCGACCGGCAAGGAGCAGGCGATGGTAGCGATCGGCATTTTGGGCAGCGCGGGGCGGATGGGGAGAGCGATCGCCGCCGCCATTCCCGAATATGATGCGCGACTCGCGGGCGGGGTCGACGCCGGGGGCGACGTTCGTGCGCTCGCCGAGGCGGCCGACGTTCTGGTCGATTTCACCCATCCCCGCGCCCTCCCCGGCAATCTCGCGGTCGCGGCCGAAACGGGGACGCCGATCCTGATCGGCACGACCGGCCTTTCCCCCAACGATCACGCCGCGATCGACGCCGCCGCGCTTGAGATCGCGGTGCTGCAGACCGGCAATACCTCGCTCGGCGTCACTCTGCTCGCGCGGCTGGTACGCGAGGCGGCGGCGCGGCTGGGGCCGGGCTGGGACATCGAGATCGTCGAGATGCACCACCGCGCCAAGGTCGACGCGCCCTCGGGCACCGCCCAGCTGCTCGGCGCGGCGGCGGCGGAAGGGCGCGGCAGCAGCCTGGGCGAGCTCGCCGTGATCGGCCGCGCCGGGCTGACCGGGGACCGGGCCGAGGGGACGATCGGCATCGCCTCCTTGCGCGGCGGCTCGGTCGCGGGGGACCACCAGGTGGTGTTCGCCGGGCCGGGCGAGCGCATCGAGCTCGGCCACCGCGCCGAGAATCGCGAGATTTTCGCCCGCGGCGCGATCACCGCCGCGCGCTGGCTCGCCGGGCGGGCGCCGGGGCGCTATACGATGGCGCAGGTGCTCGGCCTATGAACAAGGCGCAGGTTATCGAGTTCTATAGCCGGCTCGCCGCCGACAATCCGCATCCCGAAACCGAGCTGCTATCGGTCAACACCTATACCCTGCTCGTCGCGGTCGTGCTCTCGGCGCAGGCGACCGACGCGGGGGTCAACAAGGCGACCCGGCGGCTGTTTCAGCAGGTGACAACGCCGGAGCAAATGGTCGCGCTTGGCGAGGAGGGGCTGAAGGAGCACATCAAGACGATCGGCCTGTTCAATTCCAAGGCCAAGAATGTGATCGCGCTCAGCGAAGCGCTGATCGCCGAGCATGGCGGCGCGGTGCCCGCCGACCGCGACGCGCTCGAAAAGCTCCCCGGCGTCGGGCGCAAGACCGCCAATGTCGTGATGAACGTCGCGTTCGGGGCGGAGACCTTCGCGGTCGATACGCACTTGTTCCGCGTCTGCAACCGCACCGGCCTCGCCAAGGGCAAGACGCCGCTCGCGGTGGAGCTGAAGCTCGATAAGGCGACGCCCCAGCCCTTCCGGCTCCATGCGCATCACTGGTTGATCCTGCACGGTCGTTACACTTGCAAGGCCCGTACCCCCGAATGCTGGCGATGCAGCGTCGCCGATCTGTGCGCGTTCAAGCAGAAGACACCCGCGCCCACCAAGCGGGTAAAGGAGGTGTGATGCGCGTCGCGCTTTTCTTGGCCCCGCTCGCCTTGATGGCGGCCGCCGATCGCCCGATCCCGGCGGCGAGCCCCGTGGGAGCGCCCGAACTCTGCCTGCCCCGGCACCGCATCCAGAACAGCATCGTCCGTTCGGACCGCATCATCGACTTCGTGCTGTTCGGCGGCAAGGTCTACCGCGTCACCCTGGCGCAGGAGTGCCCCGATCTCGGCTATCAGCGCGGCTTCGCTTATGCCAGCACCGGCAACCAGCTGTGCGCGAGCGATCAGATCACCGTCGTCAACACCGCCCCCGTCCCGGCGGGCGCCCGCTGCGCGCTGGCGCCGTTCCAGCCGGTGACGCTTACGGGCGGTTGGAAAGCCGCGCGCTGAGCGCCACGGTCGATCGCAGGAAAGCCTGATGCCGCAAGCCAAGACCAGCCTCAATTTGCCCTCGCTCAGCATGGATTTCGGCGCGCTCTATTCGGAGAGCCTATACTGGCTGCGCCATCATTGGATCGAGATCGCGATCGCCGCGGTGGTCGCGGTCATCACCTACATCGTCATCCGTGCCGCGCGCCGGGCAAGCGTGGCGCTGTGCAACCGCGATCGGCCCGGCAAGCTCGGCTGGTGGCGGATCGCGGGGCGAACCTTGTCGCGCACGGGGCGCTTCTTCGCGCTCGCGGTGGCGCTCGAACTCGCGCGGCGGATCGCGGTGCCGCCAAGCGGCTTGTCCGACGCGGTCCACGCGCTGTTCATCATCGCCGGGGTGTTCCAGGGGGCCTTGTGGGCGCGCGAGCTGATCCTCGGCATCGTCGAGGCCAATGCCAGCGACGACGGATATGCCGGGGAGACGCTGGGCAGCGCGATCAATATCGTGCGCGTGCTGGTGAGTTTCGCGGTGTTCGCGATCGCGCTGGTGGTGGTGCTCGACAATCTCGGGCTGAACGTCACCGGGCTGGTGGCGGGGCTTGGCATCGGCGGCATTGCGATTGGTCTCGCCGCGCAAGGCATTTTCGGAGACCTGTTCGCCGCGCTCGCGATCATCTTCGACAAGCCGTTCCGCCGGGGCGACGTGATCAGCTTCGACCAGACCACCGGGACAGTCGAGCAGATCGGGCTCAAGTCGACCCGCGTCCGCCCCGCGAGCGGCGAGCTGCACATCATCGCCAACAAGCAGCTGCTCGATAAGTCGATCCAGAACATCACCCAGCGCGACCATCGCCGTAACCGCTTCGTGCTCGGCGTGACCTACCAGACCCCGCCCGAGCTGATCGACCGCCTGCCCGATATCCTGCGCGAGGAGGTCGAGCGCTGCGGCCAGCGGTTCGCCCAGGCCGGGTTCGCCAACTTCAACGCCTCCAGCCTCGACGTGGAACTGGAGTATGACACGCCGAGCGCCGATTTCGCCGCCTGGTACAAGGCACGGCATGACGTCGGCATCGCGATCCTGAAGCGCTTCGCGGCGGAGGGGATCGAGTTCGCTTATCCCACCCAGACCACGTTCACCGCCGCGCCGGACGGGAAGATGGTAATGCCCTATGCCGCACCGGGGGCGGCGAGCTAAGCTACACCAGCTCGAGCGCAACCGCCGTCGCCTCGCCGCCGCCGATGCAGAGCGAGGCAAGGCCGCGCTTGCCGCCGGTTTTCTGCAGCGCGGAGATCAACGTCGCCATGATCCGCGCGCCACTCGCGCCGATCGGGTGGCCCAGCGCGCAGGCACCGCCATGGATGTTGAGCTTGTCGTGCGGGATGCCGAGCTCGCGCATCGCGATCATCGCGACGACCGCGAACGCCTCGTTCACTTCGAACAGATCGACCTCGTCGACCGCCCAACCCGCCTTGGCGAGCGCCTTCTTGATCGCCGGCACCGGCGCCGTGGTGAACTTGGCGGGCTCATGCGCGTGCGCCGCGTGCGCCACGATCCGCGCGACGGGGGTGAGGCCGAGCTTCTCGGCGGTCGACTGGCGCATCATCACCAACGCCGCCGCGCCGTCCGAAATCGACGAGGCATTGGCCGCCGTGACCGTACCGTCCTTGGCGAAGGCGGGCTTGAGCGTCGGGATTTTGGCGGGATCGCCCTTTTGCGGCTGCTCGTCCTTGTCGACCGTCACCGCGCCCTTGCGGGTCGTGATCTCGACCGGCACGATCTCGCGATCGAACGCGCCGCTCGTCTGCGCGGCCTTGGCGCGGGTGAGCGAGGTGATCGCGTAATCGTCCTGCTCGGCGCGGGTGAACTGATATTCGGCCGCGCTATCCTCGGCGAAATTGCCCATCAGTTTGCCGGGCGCATAGGCGTCCTCAAGGCCATCGAGATACATATGGTCGATCAGCCGATCATGGCCGATCCGCGCGCCGCCGCGATGCGCCAGCGAGAGATAGGGCGCGTTGGTCATGCTTTCCATGCCGCCCGCGACGACGATGTCGGCCGAGCCGGCAGCGAGCGTGTCGTGCGCCATGATCGCGGCCTGCATTCCCGAACCGCACATCTTGTTCACGGTCGTCGCCTCGACGTGAAGCGGCAGCCCGGCCTTGAGCGCCGCCTGACGCGCCGGCGCCTGGCCGAGCCCGGCCGGCAGCACGCAGCCCATATAGATGCGCTCGACCGCTTCGCCGGACAGTCCCGCGCGCTCCAGGGCGGCGCCAACCGCCGCCGCGCCCAGCTCGGTCGCGCTCGCGCCGGCCAGGGCGCCCTGAAAGCTGCCCATCGGCGTGCGGGCGTAAGAGACGATGACGATCGGATCGGCGGCCATGCGAGCGGACTCCTGGAATAAGGTGCCCGCGCATCTAGGATGAATAAGCGGCGGTTTGAAGCCGGAAGCATGACGGAACCCCAAGCCCGCCCCGCGCGTCTCGCTCGCCATGGCCGATCCGCTCACCATGACCCTGAAGTGGGCGGCCTCCGGCTCCGGGATGATCGCCGCCGCGATGGTTTCGCTCGATCTGGGGCGCAAGATCACGGGCTATGGCTTCGTCCTGTTCATCGTTTCGTCGATCTGCTGGATCTCGGGCGCGCTGTTGACGAAGGACGCGGCGCTCGCCACCCAGAACGCGGTGCTGTTCGGGATCAATCTGCTGGGTGTCTATCGCTACCTCATTCGCAAGCGCCCTCCCGGCTGAGCCCTGGCGCTGGGCGGTGCTGCTCGGGCTGCTCGGGGCGATTTTCGGGAGCTTCATCGCCGCTTTGGTGATCCGCTGGCCGCAGGAGCGATCGGTGCTCGGCGGGCGATCGGCGTGCGACGCCTGCGGCGCGACGCTGCGCGCGCACGAGCTGGTACCGCTACTCTCCGCCTTGTGGCAGCGCGGGCGGTGCCGGCACTGCGGCGCGGCGATTGACGCACGCCATGGACGGATCGAGGCGGCGGCGTTGCTGATCGGCCTCAGCGCCGGCTGGATCGCCCCGGGCGTTGAGGGTGTTGGCGCGGCGGTGTTCGGCTGGCTGCTGCTCGCGCTCGCCGCGCTCGATCTCGCCGAGTTCTGGCTGCCCGATGAGCTCAACCTTGCGCTCGCTCTCACCGGCTTGGCGAGCGCCGTCCTCGGCCTTGACCCACCGCTCTTGGATCGGCTGATCGGCGGTGCCGGCGGCTTCGCGCTGCTCTGGGCGATCGGGGCCGGCTACAAGGCCGCGCGCGGCCGCGATGGGCTGGGCGGCGGCGACCCCAAATTGTTCGGCGCGATCGGGCTGTGGCTTGGCTGGCGACTGCTGCCCTTCGTTCTGCTCCTCGCCGCGCTGATCGGGCTCGGCGTCGCCGGCTTTCGCCTGATGACGGGGCGAGCGGTACGCGCCGACGACGCGCTGCCGCTCGGCACCTTGCTCGCGATCGCGGCTTACCCAGCGGAGCTCGCCATGCTAAGCGCGAGCCCATGAGGTTGTTCCCCGCGTTGCTGTTGCTCCCCGCGGCCGCGCTCGCCGCCGAAAAGGCGCCGCCCCGGCCGCTGCCGCGTTCGGTCGATGGCCTGCCGATCGGCGCCATCCCGCCCCAGGAGCTTCCCGCGACGGGCTGCGCTGCGTTTCTGTGGACCAACACCACCAACCGCGCGCTGATCGCGATGGCGAACGCCGATCCGGCGCGCATCCGCTTCGCCCCCGCGGGCACGCTCACCGATCTGGTGCGCACCGCGCAACAAGGCGGCGGCAATTATGGCTTCGCGACGCACAGCGATTATGCCGGCGGCGATTATCAGCTGTCGCTCGACATCGAAATCGTCGAGCGCGGCGATCTGAGCCAGGGCGCGGTGATCCCGGCCGGATCGCTGCGGATCGAGAAGACGGGGGCCGATACGGTGATCGTGCCGGTCGTCGGCATCATCGGCTGCGCGAATTAGGGATTATGCGATTTAGGGGAAGTGCCATGGCGTCAATGACCGAAACCCTGGCCGCGCAACGCGCCGCCTTCACCGCCGAGCTGCCGGTGTCGCTGAGCGTCCGCCGCGACCGCCTGAAGCGCGCGGCGGCAATGATCCGCGACCATGCCGAGCGTTTCTGTACCGCGCTCAGCGAGGATTTCGGCCACCGCAGCCGCGAACAATCGATGCTCACCGATATCGGCGGCTCGATCGCGCCGATCACCCATGCGCTGAAGCAGCTCGACGGCTGGGCGCGGCCCGAAAAGCGGCCGGTGCAGTTCCCGCTCGGCCTGCTCGGCGCGAAGGCGCGGGTGGAATATCAGCCCAAGGGGGTGATCGGGGTGATCGCGCCCTGGAACTTCCCGATCCAGCTGGTGATGGCGCCACTCGCCGGCATCCTCGCCGCCGGCAACCGCGCGATGGTGAAGACCAGCGAGTTCACGCCCGAAACCGCCGCGCTGTTCGAGGAAGTCTGCCCCCAATATTTCGCGGCCGACGAGCTCGCTTTCTTCTCGGGCGGACCCGAGGTGGGCAAGGCGTTCGCCTCGCTGCCCTTCAATCACCTGCTGTTCACCGGCGCGACCGGGATCGGCCGTCATATCCTCCACGCGGCTGCCGACAATCTGACGCCGGTGACGCTCGAACTTGGCGGCAAGTCGCCGGTGATCCTGGGTAAATCGGCCGATGTCGCGCGCGCGACGGGGCGCGTGGCGACCGGCAAGATGCTCAACGCCGGGCAAATCTGCCTCGCGCCCGATTACATGCTCGTGCCCGAGGAGCGCGAAGGCGCGGTGGTCGAGGGGCTGAAGACCGCGACCAGCGCGATGTACCCCAGCCTGCTCGCCAACCCCGATTACACCGCGATCGTGAACGACCGCCATTTCGAGCGGCTGAACGCCTGGCTCGACGATGCGCGGGCGAAGGGCGCGAAGGTCGAGACGGTGAACCCGGCGAACGAGGATTTCGCGAGCGCCAACAGCCGCAAGATGCCGCTCCATATCGTCACCGACGTCACCGACGACATGACGATCATGCAGGAGGAAATCTTCGGCCCGATCCTGCCGGTGAAGCGCTATGCCGGCGGCATCGACGCCGCGATCGACGAGGTCAACCGCCGCGACCGGCCGCTTGGGCTCTATTATTTCGGCGACGATGCCGGCGAGCAGCGCCGCGTGCTCGATCGCACCATATCGGGCGGGGTGACGGTGAACGACGTGATCTTCCACGTCTCGATGGAGGAGCTGCCGTTCGGCGGCATCGGCCCCTCGGGCATGGGCGCCTATCACGGGCATGACGGGTTCAAGACCTTCAGCCACGCCAAGGCGATCTACGAACAGCCCAAGCTCGATGTCGCGAAGCTCGCCGGGTTGAAGCCGCCTTATGGCAAGGCGACGATGGCGAGCGTGAAGCGGCAGATGAAGGTTTGAGTTTTTTGGTTCACGCAGAGGCGCGGAGAACGCAGAGGGAGCGTTGAGCGCTCAAGACGGCGCGAAGCGCCTACAAATGTAGCGATCAAAGCGCCTACGGCGCGGGCTATAGCCCTAGGCACCTGATTTACCTTCTCTGCGATCTCCGCGCCTCTGCGCGAACCAAAACTTCGCGTCTCCGCGTCTCCGCGTGAACCGATCAAACCTCTTCCAAACTCAGCAAAGTCGTATTCCCACCCGCGCTCGTCGTATCGATCGAGACGTGCCGTTCGAGGCAGAAGCGCGCGAGATAATGCGGCCCGCCCGCCTTGGGGCCGGTGCCCGAAAGCCCCTCGCCCCCGAACGGCTGCGAGCCGACCACCGCGCCGATCATCGAGCGGTTGATGTAGAGATTGCCCACCCGCGCCTGCTGCTCGGCGACGTCCCAAGACCCGGCGATGCGGCTGTGAAGGCCCATCGTCAGCCCGTAATTCTTGGCGTTGACCCGGGCGATCGTCTCGGCGAGCTGCCCGGCGGGCCAGGTGGCGACGTGGAGGATCGGACCGAACCATTCCTGAGTGAGCTGTTCGGGCGAGTCCAGCCGGATCAGCGTCGGCGGCACGAATAGCCCGCTCGCCGGCGCGGGGACGGTCTTCACGATCCGCCCCGCCATGCTCTCGCGATAGGCCATGAGCTTGTCGTAGGCGGCCTGGTCGATCACTGGGCCGATGTCGGTCGCGGGATCGGCGGGGTCGCCCAGGCGCAGCAGGTCCATCGCCCCGCTCAGCATCTCGATCACCCCTTGCGCGATCTCCTCCTGCAGCAGCAGCAGCCGCAGCGCCGAGCAGCGCTGGCCCGCCGAGCGGAACGCGCTCGTCACCACATCCGCCACCACCTGTTCGGGCAAAGCGGTTGAATCGACGATCATCGCGTTGATCCCGCCGGTCTCGGCGATGAGCGGGACGATCGGGCGGTTCTCATCCTCCAGCAGCGCGCGCGCGATCTTCTTGGCGGTCGCGGTCGAGCCGGTGAAGGCGACGCCGGCGATGCGCGCGTCCGCCACCAGCGCCGCGCCCACCTCCGGGCCACCGGGCGCGAGAATCAGCGCGTCCGCAGGCACCCCCGCCTGATGCGCGAGTTGCACCGCGTAGGCGGCGATGCGCGGCGTCTGCGGCGCGGGCTTGGCGACGACGGTGTTGCCGGTGACGAGCGCCGCCGCCGTCTGCCCGAGGAAAATCGCGAGCGGGAAATTCCAGGGCGAAACCGTCGCCCACACCCCGCGCCCCTCCATCCGCAGCACATTGCGCTCGCCGGTCGGCCCGGGGAGCTCGCGCGGCTGGAGCTGTTCGCGCGCCTGCGCGGCATAATAGCGGCAGAAATCCACCGCCTCGCGCACTTCGCCAAGCGCGTCGGGGATGGTCTTGAACGCTTCCTGCACCGCGAGCGCCATCAGTTGGTCGCGATGCTCTTCGAGCAGATCGGCGAGGCGTTCGAGGCACTCGGCGCGGGCTTCGACGGGCTGGGCGGACCAGGCGGGGAAAGCGGTGGCGGCGCGGGTGATGACTTGTCCTAAGTTAAGCCCCTCCCCTGCGGGAGCATCGGGTGAACCGTGCCCCGCACGGTTCAGGCCAGGCTGGGAGCCTGACCGACGCGATGCTGGGTTGGGGTGGGGGCTTCCCGGGCCGAACGCAGCGCCTGGCCCACCCCCACCCCCAACCCCTCCCCCAACCCCTCCCCCAACGGGGAGGGGCTTTGAAATTGCGTTAGCCGTCTTCGCCAACACCCCCCGGTCGCTCAGATCGAGCCCTGCCGAATTCCGCCGTCCGCCGCCGAACAAATCGGTCGGCAGCGGGATCGCCGAATGCCGCGCGCCGCCGATCGCCGCGACCTTCTCGACCGGATCGGCCAAAATCTCCGCCTCGCTCAGCCGTTCGTCGGCCAGCTGGTGGACGAAGCTCGAATTGGCGCCATTCTCCAGCAGCCGCCGGACGAGATACGCCAGCAGATCGCGGTGCCCGCCCACCGGCGCATAGATGCGGCAGTGATAACCGCGCTCGCGCACCAGCCGCTCGTACAGCCCGTCGCCCATACCGTGCAACCGCTGGAACTCGAACGCGCGGGCATTGCCCGCCCAGTCCATGATCGTCGCGACGGTCAGCGCGTTATGGCTGGCGAAAGCGGGGCGGATGTTCGGCGCCTCCAGCATGTCGCGCGCGCAGGCGAGATAGGAAACATCGGTCGCGGCCTTGCGCGTGAACAGCGGATAGTCGCTCAGCCCCTCCACCTGGGTGCGTTTGATCTCGCTGTCCCAATAGGCGCCCTTCACCAGCCGCACGTTCATCACCCGGCCAAGCTCGTCGGCCCAGGCGATCACCGGCCGCGCGCGCTTGCCATAGGCCTGCACCGCCATGCCGAAGCCTTCCCAGCCCTTGAGCTGCGGCAGGCCCGCGACTGCGCCGATGATGTCGAGGCTCATCTCCAGCCGCTCGCTCTCCTCCGCGTCGACGGTGAGCGCGATGCCCTTCCCCGCCGCCTGCACCGCGAGCGCTTCGAGCATTTCGGTGAGCGCGGGGACGCACTCGCCCCAGCGCGCGACTTCATAGCGCGGGTGGAGCGCCGAGAGCTTGACCGACACCGAATGCCCCGCCGCCGGATCAGCGCCGACCGCGTCGATCGCCGCGACATAGGCCTGGAAATAGCGTTCGGCATCGGCCTGCGTGCGCGCGGCCTCGCCCAGCATGTCGAAGCTGGCGGTAAAGCCCTGATGCTCGGGCTTCTTCATCCGCCGCAGCGCTTCGTCGATGGTGCGGCCCATCACGAAGATTTCGCCCATCATCTTCATCGCGGCGCCGACCGCCTGGCGAACAAAGGGCTCACCCGCGCGCGAAATCAACCGGCGTAGCGTCGATTGGCGCGCGCCCTCCCCCACCAGCGCGCGGCCGAGCACCAGACCCCAGGTCGCTGAATTGACCAGCGCCGAGTTGGAGCGGCCGGCATGGGTTCGCCAATCGGCCTCGCCCAATTTGTCGGCGATCAGCAGATCGGCGGTTTCGGGATCGGGCACGCGCAGGAACGCCTCGGCGAGGCTCAGCAGCGCGACGCCCTCGCTGGTGTTGAGCCGATATTCCTGCAGGAACTGGTTGACCCAGCCCTTCCCCTGCGCCGCGCGCAGATCGGCGAGCAGCCCGCCGGCGTGGGCGACGATACGCTCGCGCGATTCGGGCGTGGCGCGCGCGCGCTCGATCAGCGGTTTTAGAACCTGCGGTTCGGCGGCGCGGTACAGCCGGGCCATGGTTTCGCGCGGGGTGGACGCTAGGGCAGCCGTCATCTTCCAAACCTCGGTCTAAGGCGCTTGCGAGGCCGGGGGCCAAGCGCCTATTGCTGGCGCCGCCTATGCAAGGAATTGAGCCGGAGGGGAATGGGATGGCGACGATCACGATTCAGGAAATGGCGGCGAGCCAAGTGGGCCACGAGCGCGTCTCGGACTGGGTCGAGGTGAGCCAGGAGATGATCGACAAATTCGCCGACGCGACCGGCGATCACCAGTTCATCCATGTGAACCCGCAAATGGCGGCGATGACGCCGTTCGGCGGCACGATCGCGCATGGCTTCCTCACCCTGTCGCTGATGCCGCTGCTGTCCTCCAAGGTGCCCGACGCGCCGCAGATCGAAGGCGTGAAGATGGGCGTCAATTATGGCGGCAACAAAGTACGCTTCATGCAGCCGGTGCGTTCGGGCAAGCGCGTGCGGGGCCGCTTCAAGCTGCTCGAACTGGCCGAAAAGCGTCCCGGCCAGTGGCAGCAGGTCAACGAGTTCACGGTCGAAATCGAAGGCGAGGAAAAGCCCGCGATGATCGCCGAATGGATCAGCCAGATTTTTGTGTGACATACATCTAGCCCTCTCCCGCCCGCGGGAGAGGGCATGGGAGGAAGCCGCCTATGGCCCGGATGGAACCGCTCACCAAACCATACCCGCCCGCGTTCGACGCAGCGATGAAAGTCCTGATGCGCGGCGCCGAGCCGCTGGTGCTGTTCACCACCCTCGCCAAGCATGAACGCGCCTGGGGCAAGTTCGGCGGCGGCTCGCTGCTCGACAAGGCCTCGCCGCTGTCGATGCGCCAGCGCGAGATCGTGATCGATCGCACCACGGCCAAGTGCGGCAATGAATATGAGTGGGGCGTTCATATCGCCGGCTTCGCGCCGCATGTCGGGCTCAGCGAGGCACAGGTCCACGCGACTGTCCATGGCGGGCCCGAGGCCTGGGACGATCCCGCCGAGGCGGTGCTGATCGCCACCGTCGACGCGCTGCTCGATCACAAGAAGCTGACCAGCGCCGAGTGGGAAGCGCTCCGCGCGCATTATGACGAAGCGCAAGCGCTCGAAATCATCCAGCTGGTGGGCTTCTACCATGGCGTGTCGCTGATCTGCGGCGCGCTCGATCTGCCGCTGGAGCCCAACGCCGCCCGTTTTCCCGACGCCTGAAGGAGAGACCTTATGCGTTCCGCCGTGATCGTTTCCACCGCCCGCACCCCGATTGGCCGCGCCTATCGCGGCGGGTTCAACAACACCCCTTCGCCCACGCTTTCCAGCCATGCGGTGAAGGCCGCGGTCGAGCGCGCCGGGATCGACCCCGCGCGGGTCGATGACGTAGTGTGGGGCGCCGCCCTCCAGCAGGGCGTGCAGGGTGGCAACCTCGCCCGCAACGTCGCGCTGCGCTCGGGGCTCGGCATCGGCGTGCCGGGCATGTCGCTCGACCGCCAGTGCGCGAGCGGCCTGATGGCGATCGCCACCGCCGCCAAGCAGGTGATCGTCGATAACATGGACATCGTCATCGGCGGCGGCTGCGAATCGATTTCGATGGTGCAGACCCCCGAAATGCGCATCGGCCCCGACAAGGAGCTGATCGCGATGCACCCGCACGTCTATATGTCGATGCTGCAGACCGCCCAAGTGGTCGCCGAACGCTACAATATCAGTCGCGAGGTGCAGGACGAGTACGGCTTCCAATCGCAGCAGCGCACCGCCGCCGCGCAGGCCGCCGGGCTGTTCGACGCCGAAATCGTCCCGGTGACGGCGACGATGGCGATGGTGAACAAGGAAACCAAGGAAGTCACGCATCACGAAGTGACCGTGACGAAGGACGAGGGCAACCGCCCCGAGACGACGCTCGCCGGCCTGAACGGCCTGCAGCCGGTGCTCGGCCCGGGCACCACGATCACCGCCGGCAACGCCAGCCAGCTGTCGGACGGCGCCTCGGCCAGCGTGGTGATGGAGGAAAAGCTCGCCGAAAAACTCGGCCTCACCCCGCTCGGCCGCTATGTCGGCATGGCGGCGGCGGGCACCGAGCCCGACGAGATGGGCATCGGCCCCGTCTATGCGATCCCCAAGGCGCTGGAGCGCGCGGGCCTGAAGATGGACGATATCGGCCTGTGGGAGCTGAACGAGGCGTTCGCGGTGCAGGTGCTCTATTGTCGCGACAAGCTCGGCATCCCCAACGAGCTGCTCAACGTGAATGGCGGCTCGATCTCGATCGGCCACCCTTATGGCATGACCGGCGCCCGCTGCACCGGCCACGCGCTGATCGAGGGCAAGCGGCGCGGCGCGAAATATGTCTGCGTCACGATGTGCGTCGGCGGCGGCCAGGGCGCGGCGGGGATTTTCGAAGTATTGTAAGCTGTCTGCCGGGCGGGGGTGACGCTTCCGCCCGGCATGGCATAACATTCGCGGAAATTGCCGCCGTTTAGCCGATCCAGCAAGCCAGCCAGACGCATAAACCACCTGATTTGCGTTAGTTTACCCGGCCTCGATGACGTGTTTGTCGGCGCCGACCCGGCGGCGAAAGAGCCTTGCGGCGCAGCCATCCGTCAAAGGCGCCCGACCGTATGGCCGGCGGAAGATCTACCCGGTGCGCCAAAATCGCCATATGCGGGTGGGTATGCGCTCGCACGCTGACGGCCAATGGCGGTCTTGACCGCCAAGATCGCCTCTATTTCTCCGGCAGATACCCTTTCAGCCCATCGGTCAGCTCGCGGGCGACCGCGTCGATATTGAGCTTCCACAGCCGCTCGATCGGCAACCCCGCGACGCCGCCCTTGGTACGAAACTGCTTGGTCAGGCTCGCGGCAATGGCGCCGCGCTCGGCCTCGGTCACCTTCACGCCCTCGGGGCTCTTGGGGCGTTGCGCCGCACCCACCTCGCGCCGCACCGCCTGCAGATAACCACGCATCCAGCCGGAAAGCTTGGCATAACCGGCCGGCTCGCCATGCCCGGGCAGTGTCCGCGCGCCGCTCGGCACCCGGCTCTTCAGATCGTCGAGCTGCGCTAGCCATTCGCGCGTGCGCGCCTCGGCCAGCCAGGGGACATAGCCGGTAGTGGCGACATCGCCCGACACCAGCAGCTTCATCTTGGGCAGCCAGAAAGCGGCGACGCCGACGCTCTCGCCATCGCCCAGCACCAGCGCGCGGACCTCGATCCCGTCGACCGCGACCGCCTCGTTATCGCGCAGCACGCGGGTGAAGTGCGGCGGCGGCAGCGCGCCGGGCGAGGCATCAGCCGCCAGCTTGAGCAGGCCCTGGGTATCGCCGCCAATCTCGGCCGCGGTCGGCGCGCTCGCATAGACCGCGGCTTGCGGGAACGCGGCGGCGACGAGACCGAGCCCGGTCACATGATCGGGATGCGGGTGAGTGACGAAGATCGCCGCGACCGGCTTTCCCGTCGCCTGCAGCGCCGCGATCAGTTGATTGGCGTTCGAGGTATCGCGCTGGGCATCGAACAGGATCAGCTGGCCATGCGGCGTTTCCACCCACCAGCTGTTCACCGGCCCCTCGCCGCTCGACGTATAGCGCCCCTCGGCTGGAGCGGCGGCGGCGATCGCGGGAGTCGTGAAAACCAGTGCCAGCCCGAGTGCGGCGGCACGCACTAGATCATGCATTTATGAACGGTCCCTTCATCATCCCCGCGAAAACGTGGTGCCCTTATGCTTCGTTCCGGTGCGCAAGGAAACCCGCTGCCAGCGGGGCGTTGTTCTTCGTGATTAGCAACCAGGAGTTGGATCATGGCTGAACACGACATCATCGACCGTTTCTTCCGCGCGCTGAAGCACAGCCCCTTCATCATGATCGGGCTGGACGACACCCCCGATCACAGCCAGCCGATGACCGCGCAGACGCTGGAGGATCGGCAGAATCGGCTGTGGTTCTTCACCAGCCGCGATAATCGCCTTGCGGTCGGCGGGGCTGCGATGGCGCAGTTCGTGAGCAAGGAACATGATTTCTTCGCGTGCCTCCATGGCACTTTATCGGCGGACGAGGACCGGGCGATGGTCGACCGCTTGTGGTCGAAGCAGGTCGAGGCGTGGTTCCCCGGCGGGAAGGACGATCCGAAGCTGCTGCTGCTCCGCTATGATGTTGAAAGCGCTGAATTCTGGGAAGGCGATGTGTCGCTCACCGGTCAGGTGAAGATGCTGTTCGGCGGCACGATCAAGCCGAGCGAGACGGGGGAGCATGCCGAGGTGAGCTTGGGGTAACGGACCAAAGCCATTGCATCGCCCCAGCTTTCGCTGGGGCGACTCCCTTGTCCGTTGGGCGTTTATCCCGAGCGAAGCAGCGCCACCCCCGCATCGCGCTCGAACAGATAGAGCGCGATGCGCGCCGCCTGCCCGCGCGCGCCACTCAAGCCGCCGTCGCGGTCGATCAGCAGGCGGGCGTCGTCGGTGGCAACAGGCAACAGTTCCTGGAGCAATTCGGGCGTCGCCAGCCGGAACATCGCCTCGCCCGATTGGCGCGTGCCGAGCAGCTCGCCGCCGCCGCGCAGCCGCAGATCCTCCTCGGCGATGCGGAAACCGTCATTGGTGTCACGCATCAGTGCGAGCCGCGCCCGCGACGTTTCACTCAGCGCACTCCCCCGGATCAGCAGGCAGTTGGAGGCGCCCGTCCCCCGCCCTACCCGCCCGCGCAATTGATGGAGCTGGGCGAGGCCGAAGCGGTCCGCCGCCTCGATCACGATCAGCGTCGCGTTGGGCACGTCGACGCCGACTTCGATCACCGTTGTCGCGACCAGCACGCCGAGGCGTCCGCCGGCGAAGTCGGCCATCACCCGGTCCTTGTCCGGCCCCTTCATCCGGCCATGCACCAGCCCGACCTTGCCCGGGAAGCGGCCGCTGAGCGCCTCGGCGCGGGCCTCGGCGGCGGCGAGATCGGTCTTCTCGCTTTCCTCGACCAGGGGGCACACCCAATAGGCCTGGCCGCCGCCCTCCAGATGCCGGCCGAGCGCGGCGACCACCTCGTCGAGCCGATCCTCGCTCAGCACCCGCGTCTGGATCGGCTGGCGCCCGGGGGGCATCTCGTCGAGCCGGCTGACGTCCATCTCCCCATAGAGCGCGAGGGTGAGCGTGCGCGGGATCGGCGTCGCGGTCATCGCGAGCAGATGCGGGTTCTGGCCCTTGTTGGTCAGCATCATCCGCTCGGCGACCCCGAAGCGGTGCTGCTCGTCGACGACCACCAGCCCAAGATCGCGATAGCCGACCGCCTCCTGAAAGATCGCGTGGGTGCCGATCAGAATGTCGATCGAGCCATCGGCCAGCCCCATCAGCACGCCCTCCCGCGCGCGGCCCTTGTCGCGCCCGGTGAGGACCGCAAGGTTCACCGGCAGCCCGCTCATCAGCCGCTGGAGATTGTCATGATGCTGGCGGGCGAGGATTTCGGTCGGCGCGAGCAGCGCCCCTTGCGCGCCCGCCTCCACCGCGATCAGGAGCGCCATGGCGGCGACCAGCGTCTTGCCCGAGCCGACATCGCCCTGGAGCAGGCGCAGCATCGGCGCGCTCTGGGCGAGGTCGCCCTCGATCTCGGCGGTCGCGCGCGCCTGCGCGCCGGTGGGGGCGTAAGGCAGGTTGAGCATCGCCCGCAGCCGCCCGTCGCCCGCCAGTGCCCGCCCCTTCCGCGCACGCGATGACGCTCGCACGAGCATCAGCGCGAGCTGGTTGGCGAACACCTCGTCATAAGCGAGCCGCGCTCGCGCGCTCGCGTCCTGCGGATCGGCATGGATGCGCGCCAGCGCCGCGCGCCAGGCGGGCCAATCGCGACGGGCGAGCAGGCCGGGCTCGATCCATTCGGGCAGCATCGGCGCGCGCTCGATCGCTTGCGCGGCGAGCTGCCCCAACCGGCGCGACGTCAGCCCTTCCGAGAGCGGGTAGATCGCCTCGCGCCCGCCAATGCTGCCGGCTTCGTCCAGCGGCAGCACATAATCGGGGTGGATGATCTGGAGTTCCTGCCCATACATTTCCAGCCGGCCAGAGACGCGGCGCGGCTCGCCCAAAGGCAGCAGCTTCTTCACCCAGCCGGCATTGCCGCCGAAATAGACGAGGCTCACATAATTGCCCTTGGCGTCGGTTGCATGGCAGCGCACCGGCCCCCGCCCGCTGCCGCTCTGCCGGTAATCGACGGGGGTGAGTGTGATCGCGATCGTCCGTCCGGCGTCCGCCATATCCAGTTCCTCGACCGCGACGCGGTCGATCCAGCCGCTCGGCAGATGCAGCGCCAGATCGAGCACGCGCGCGATCTTTAGCCGTTCCAGCGGCTTGGCGAGCGCCGGGCCGATGCCTTTGAGCACCGTGACTTCGGCGAACAGCGGATTGAGGATTTCGGGGCGCATGACTATCTCGCCCTAATCCAAGCTGGCGGCGTTCTCCAAGCGCTGCCGGCCAATCGCCTATGGGGAACCCGATGGACCGCGAGACGAGATTGAAGCGCCTGCGCTACCGCGCCTGGCACCGGGGCACCAAGGAGGCGGACCTATTGATCGGCGGCTTCTTCGATGCCGCGCATCAACGTTGGGGCGATGAAGACATGATGCTGTTCGAGGCGCTGCTGGAGGAACAGGATGTCGACATCATGGCCTGGGCGATCGGCACGGCGGAGGCGCCGGCGCGGTTCCGGGGGCCGATCCTGGAGGCGCTGAAGGCGCTGAATTATGTGCCGGTGGCGGAGTAAGGGCCACCCTCACCCAACCCTCTCCCGCGAGCGGGAGAGGGCTTTGACAAGAATGATTGAATAGCCCTCTCCCCCTTGGGGGAGAGGGTTGGGTGAGGGGGTGAGGCAACCGCGCCCCCGCCGACAACGACCGAGACCCCCATGCCCGACCTGCAAAAAATCCTCACCGCCGCGCACCCCCTCACCCTGGCAGGCGTCCCGTCGGGCTTCGTCCCCTGGCTGCTTGGTGACCTCGCCCGCGCCGCCGGGCGGGTGGTGCTGATCGCGCCTGACGAAGCGGCGATGCGCGCCGTCGCCGCGACCGCGCCCTATTTCGCGCCCGATCTCGCGGTACTCAGCTTCCCGGCTTGGGACTGCCTCCCCTATGACCGCGCCTCGCCAACGCTGCGCACCATGGCCGAGCGCGTCGCGACGCTCCATGCGCTGCAGGCGAAGAGCGAGCAGCCGCAGCTGATCCTCACCACGGCCAACGCCGCGACCCAGCGCACCCTCACCCCGTTCCGCATCCGCCAACTGGTGGCGAAGCTCGCGCCCGGCGAGCGCATCGCGCGCGATCGGCTCGCGCTGATGCTGCGGGCGAACGGCTATCACCGGGTGGAAACGGTGACCGATCCGGGCGAATATGCGGTGCGCGGCGGGCTGGTCGATCTGTTCCCGAGCGGTGCCGAGCAGGCGCTGCGCCTCGATTTCTTCGGCGACGAGATCGAGAGCGTGCGCACCTTCGATCCCGCCGACCAGCGCACCACGGGCCGGATCGACGGCTTCACCCTGCTCCCCGCGTCCGAGGCCCTGCTCGACGAGGACAGCGTGAAGCGCTTCCGCAGCCGCTACCGCGAACGGTTCGGCGCGAGCGCGACCGGCGATCCGCTCTATCAGGCGGTGTCCGAAGGCCGGCGCCTGGCGGGCATGGAGCATTGGCTGCCGTTGTTCGAGGAACGGCTGGCGACCCTGTTCGATCATCTGGGCGACGATGCGCTCTTCCTACGCGACGCCGGCGTCCCCGGCGCGGCCGAGGCGCGATTCGAGGCGATCGCCGATTACCACGCCAACCGTGTGAAAGCGCAATCGGCCGATCCCGGCAGCTACCGCCCGCTGCCCCCCGAGCTGCTCTACCTTGCCCGCGAGGATTGGGCCGAGCGGCTGGAGGCGGCCAAGGTCCATCTGCTCACCCCGTTCCACGAGCCTGAGAGCGACCGGGTGATCGAGTTCGGCATCGACGGCCCACGCGATTTCGCCCCCGAACGCCAATCGGGCGCGAACGTCTATGAAGCGGTCGCCGATCACGCCGCCAAGCTCGCCAAGGCCAAGAAGAAGCTGGTGCTCGCCAGCTACTCCCCCGGCGCGCGCGAGCGGCTGGCGGGGCTGCTCGCCGATCACGGTGTCAAGCGGCTGATGAAAGCCGAAAGCTGGCAGGAGGCGCAAGGGCTTGCCGCCTCGGGCAATGTCGCGCTCACCGTGCTGCCGCTCGACCATGGCTTCACCGGGCCGGAACTGGCGCTGCTCACCGAGCAGGACATGCTGGGCGACCGGCTGGTGCGCCGCGCCAAGCGCCGCAAATCGACCGACGCTTTCCTCGCCGAACTGGCGACGCTCTCGCCCGGCGATCTCGTCGTCCACAGCGATCACGGCATCGGCCGTTATACCGGGCTGATCTCCATCCCGGTCGGCCAAAGCCCGCATGATTGCGTCGCGCTCGAATATGCGGGCGGCGACAAGCTCTATGTGCCGGTCGAGAATATCGACGTCCTCACCCGCTATGGCAGCGACGAGGGCGCGAGCCTTGACAAGCTGGGCGGCGAAGCCTGGCAGCGGCGCAAGGCGCGGATGAAGGAGCGCATCCGCGAAATCGCGGGTGAGCTGATCGCGATCGCCGCCGAACGCGCGCTGCGCGAGGGCGTGGTCGCCGAGCCGGACGAGAGCGGTTATGCCGCCTTCGTCGACCGCTTTCCGTTCGAGGAAACCGACGATCAGGACCGCGCGATCGTTGATGTGCTCGGCGATCTCGGCGCGGGCAAGCCGATGGACCGGCTGGTGGTGGGCGATGTCGGCTTCGGCAAGACCGAAGTGGCCCTCCGCGCCGCCTTCGTCGCGGCGATGGCCGGGCTGCAAGTGGCGGTGATCTGCCCCACCACGCTGCTCGCGCGCCAGCATCACCAGAATTTCGGCCAGCGGTTCGAAGGCTTTCCGCTTAAAGTTGGGCGCCTCTCGCGCCTCGTCACCGCCGCCGAGGCCAAAGCGACGCGCGAGGCGTTGCAGGACGGGACGATGGATATCGTCATCGGCACCCATGCGATTTTGGCGAAGCAGGTCGAGTTCAAGCGGCTGGGCCTTGTGGTGGTCGACGAGGAGCAGCGCTTCGGCGTGACGCACAAGGAGCGGCTGAAGGCGCTGAAGAACGACGTTCACGTCCTTACCCTCACCGCCACCCCGATCCCGCGCACGCTGCAAATGGCGATGTCGGGCCTGCGTGAGCTCTCGGTGATCCAGACGCCCCCCGTCGATCGCCTCGCGGTGCGCACCTATGTGATGCCTTGGGACCCGGTAGTGCTGCGCGAGGCGCTGCTGCGCGAACATTATCGCGGCGGGCAGAGCTTCTTCGTCACCCCGCGCATCGCCGATCTGCCCGAGATCGAGGAGTTTCTGCGCGAGTCGGTGCCCGAGGTCCGTTATGTCGTCGCCCACGGCCAGATGGCGCCGACCGAGGTCGAGGAGCGCATGTCGGCCTTTTACGACAAGAAATTCGAGGTGCTGGTTTCAACCACCATCGTCGAATCGGGGCTCGACATCCCCAGCGCCAACACGATGATCATCCACCGCGCCGATCGCTTCGGCTTGGCGCAACTCTATCAGCTGCGCGGGCGCGTCGGACGATCGAAGACGCGGGCCTATGCCTATCTCACGACGCCGGCTGATCGAGTGATCACCGAGACCGCCGAGAAGCGCCTGAAGGTGCTGAGCGACCTCGACTCGCTCGGCGCGGGGTTCCAACTGGCGAGCCATGACCTCGACATTCGCGGCGCCGGCAATCTGCTCGGCGACGAGCAATCGGGGCATATCAAGGAAGTCGGTTACGAGCTTTACCAGTCGATGCTGGAGGAGGCGATCCTAGAGGCCAAGGCCGGCGGCAAGCTGAAGCAAAGCCGAGACTTCTCGCCGCAGATCACTATCGACGCGCCGATCCTGATCCCCGAGGATTATGTTCCCGATCTCGATCTGCGCATGGGCCTCTACCGCCGCCTGAACGAGATCGACGCGCCGCAGGGAATCGAAGCCTTCGCCGCCGAATTGATCGACCGCTTCGGCGCCCTGCCGGATGCGACCGAAAATCTCGTGCGCCTCATCGAGATCAAGCTCCACGCGAAACAGGCGGGCATCGCCAAGATGGAAATTGGCCCGCGCGGCGCGCTGGTGAGCTTCCATGAGGATCGCCCGCCGAACGTTCCGGGGCTGCTCGCTTATGTCGAACGGCTGGGGGCGATCGCGAAGCTGCGGCCCGACAGCAAGTTCGTGCTGACGCGCGCCTGGGGCGATCCGAAGGCACGGCTGAACGGCGCGCTGCAGCTGGCGAAGGGTCTTGCCAAGGCGGCGGGGTAATTCCTACCGCCGCTTGGCCCGCCCGGCCGGGCGCGCGGGGCGATTGTCGTTCGCCGCGCGCGCGGTCTGTGGCAGCACCGCGAAGGTCCATTCGCTCTCAGGCTTCAGATATTTCTTCGCCGTATCGCGCAGTGCCTCGGGCGTCACGCCCGCGAGGTCGCGGCTGAACCCGCGCAAGGCCTCGATCCGGCGTGGATCATAGGTCGCCCATTCGAGGTTGGTGAACCAGAAGGTGTTGCCGGTCGCGATGCGCGAGATCAGCTGGCGATAGGGACCGATCGTGCGTTGCAGCTCGTCCTGCCCGATCGGGTTGGCAGCGAGATCGGCGGCGATCTCACGGCTCAGCTTGAAGAAGAAGTCGAGCTTGTCAGGCGGCACCTGGCCGATGCCAAGGATACGTCCGCCGCTCGCCAGGCCGACGGGCCAGCTGCTCTGGACGTTGGGCGAATAGCTCGCGCCCGCGTCCTGGCGGAGTCGCTCGAACAACCGATCGGTGAAGATCTGCGCGATCAGGTCGAGCCGACGCGATTCGCTGATCCCCCCCACCCCGCCGCCGGTCGGCCAGGCGATCACCGCCACCGCTTGATTGTCGGGGCCGGTATGGGTGCGCGTGACCGGGCGGGTGACGTGCGCGGCGAATTTCGGGCTGGTCGGCGGCTCGAGTGTATCGCCGCGCGAGGGCAGTGCGCCGATGGTCTGCGCGGCCGCCGCGATTGCCTCCTCGGCCCTCACGTCGCCGAAGATTTGCAGCTCCACCGGGCCGGTCTTGAGCAGTGGCTCCCAAAAGGCGCGGAACTGCGCCGGGGTCGCCGCTTGGATCGCCGCGCGCGAGGGCGTCGCCCAGCGCTGGTCGCCGGCGCGGAGCAAGCCTTCCAGATCATGCCCCAGCACCCCCTGCGGCGACGATTTATAGCCGTCATAACCGAGCAGGGTCGCGGCCTTGGCGCGCTCGAACGGCGCCGCGTCCCAGCGTGGCGCGTAGAGCTTCAACGCGATCAGCCGCAGCTGATCGGCCAGATCCTGTGGCGAGGTCGTCGCACCGAGCACGAAGGCGTCGTCGTCGATCGCGAAGTCCAGTCCGATCCGCCGACCGTTGGTCAGCTGGTCGAGCGCTTCCTGGTCGAGCGTGCCGATCCCTGCCTGGACTAGCGCGAGCGGCGCCGCCCACAGCGGCGCCGGCTTGTCGGCGGGTAGCGCGTTATAGCCGCCGCCGAAGCGGACGCGGACATAGACGCGCCCGGCCTCCGCATTGTTGGCGAACAGCATCAGCCGCGCGCCATTGGCGAACGTCACCTGCTCCATCCCCAGGTCAGACAGCGCCTGCCGCGCTACGACCTTGCCGGGCGCGGGAAGTGCGGGAAGCTGCGACCAATCGGCCTTCACCAACGGCCCGCGCTTGGTGCCAAGCTTCGATACATCGGCCTTCAGCGCCTGGGTCAGCTTGGTTGCGGCGGCGGGATCGGGGGTGCGGGTGTTGACGATCGCGCGCAACGCCCCCTGCATCACCCGCCGGGTCGAGGCCTGAATCGCCTGGGGCGTGAAGAAATTGGCCTGCTTTGCCCCCTGGAGAATCTGATAGGCGGTTTCGGGGGTGGTGACGGTTTCGCGAATGTCGAGCGCGCTGCCCAGATCATCGGCCTGTTTCGCCCCGGCTTCCGCGCGCGCGGTTTCTACCTGGGTGCGCAGCAGCGTGTCATACTCGGCCACCTCGCGATCGATCTCGGCCTGATCGGGCAGGGTCGCCTCGGCATCGGCGATCACCGCGCGCACGTCCTTCAACGCCGCGACCCAGTCGGTCGTCGGCACCACCGAGATGACGGTCGCATTGGCCGAACGCTGGATGTCGTCGATCGCGACATTGGCTTCGATGAAGCTGCCGCCACTGCGCGCGCGCTGTTCGAGCCGGCGGCTGATCAGGCGTAGCGCGATCACATCGACCATGCGCTTCTGGTTGAACAGCACGGTATCGGCGTTGAACACCCAGGGGCGCATGAAGCCGACCTGCACCAGCGGCGGGATCGCGGTTTCGGCGGTCGCGCGGGTGATCGGCTTGCTCGGATCGGGCTTGCCGAAATCGGGGTCGGGCGGATTGTCGCCCTTGCCGCGCCAGCTCGAGAAATTCTTGGTGACGAGCCGTTCCATCAGCGCCGGATCGACATCGCCTGACAGGATCACCACCGCGCGCTCGGGGCGATACCAGCGATCGTGGAAGGCGAGCACCTTGTCGGCGGTCGCCGCCTGAAGCGTCTTGATCGTGCCGATCGGTGAGCGATCGGCGAGCGGCTGGCCGGCGAACAACGTCTCGCGCACCGCGTCCGAAAAGCGCACCTGCGGCCCCGGGGCCTCGCGTTGTTCGGCAAGCACCACGGGCCGCTCGGCATTCAGCGCCTGGTCGGTGATGTTGGGCTGGCTGACCATGCCCGAGAGGATTTTGAGGCTCTCGTCGAGCCCCGCCTCGGTCGCGCCGGGCAGGTCGAGCTTGTATGTGGTGGAAACCGGCGAGGTGACCGCGTTGGTGTCCGAACCGAAGGTCGTCCCCAGCCGCTGCCACACGCGCTTTGCCTCTCCGTCGGGCACATAGGCGGAGCCGCGGAACGACAGATGCTCGATCAAGTGCGCGAAGCCGCGCTCGCTTTCATCCTCATAGAGCGATCCGGCGTCGATCCGGACCCGCACCGCCACCTGGCCCGGCGGCACCCCGTTGCGCCGCACCGCGTAGCGCAGGCCGTTGGGCAGCTCGCCAAAACGCCAATCGGGATCGGGGGTGATGTCGCTGCCCTTATACAGCCAACCCGGCGCCTGTTGCGCGGTAGGGCGGGCGGTCTGCTGGGCGATACCGACGCCGATCGGGAGCAACAGCGTGGCGAGGGCGAGGAAAGCGGCGGGCAACCGCCGAAACGCATGAGTCATCCAACTCGTTTAGCCGCGCCCGGGGCCATGCGCCAGCGTCCGACGCCGGACCTTTACCAGCGCCGGTCATTTCGATGGCGAAAAGCTCCAAGAAGCCGCCGTGATTTGCCATTATTTCGCCGAATGAGAGCATTAGCCGCCATGTCGAACAAGAGCAGCAAAGGCCTTCGTCCAGCAGAAACGGCACCACGCGTGATCCACGGCCGGGGCGTGCGAACAGGAACTGGATGAATGACCGACACCAACCTGTCGCGACACGAGTTTACGGCCCAGGAAGTGGCGTATCGCGGTGCGCATGAGGCGCCCGCCGGCATGGTGCCCGATCTAAACGTCATTTCCGGCGCCCCTGCCCCCGGCGCCGAGATGAAGGCCGAGCGCAACCGCCCGGCGATCATCAAGCTCGGCAAGGCTTTACGCGGCATTTTCGATCATCTGATCGGCACCTCCTCGCTGGTGCCGAACGATCCCGTGCTCGACGTGCGCGACTTCGCCTGGACTCAATTGCTGCGCGACAATTGGCGAGCGATCCGCGACGAAGCGATGGCGGTCGCGCTCGTCGGCCAGGCGGCGCCATCGCTGGCCACGATCTCGCCCGATCACCGCTCGATCGCCGAGGTGAACAAGTGGCGGTCCTTTTTCCTCTATGGCTATGGCTATGCGATCGAGGAAAATCTGGCGCGCTGCCCGCGCACGGCCGCGGTGGTGGAGCAGGTGCCGGGCCTGAACAGCGCCTTTTTCTCGATCCTCGCGCCCGGCACCCACATTCCCGATCACCGCGGGGTGACCAAGGGACTGATCACCTGCCATCTGGGGCTGATCGTCCCCACCGATGGCGATGTGCGGATGCGCGTGAAGGACCGGATCGTCCGCTGGGCGGAGGGCGAGACCCTCGTGTTCGACGACACCTATCGTCATGAGGTGTGGAACGATAGTGAATCGACGCGCGTCGTCCTGCTGATCCAGTTCGAGCGCCCCTTGCGCCAGCCGGGCAAGTGGTTCGCCGACTTCTTCATGGGCTTCGTCCGCCGCTCCGCTTTCGTCCAGGAGGCGCGAGACAATATCAATGCGTGGAACGCGGCGGTGAAGCAGCTCGACGGGTAACGCCAGCGTTCGCCTACACGCCGCATCGCGTGGTAATCGCTCCGCCGCACTTGGCGGGAGGAGTGTATGGAACAGCGAACGCGCTTCATCCTGACGGTGGACGGCGGCGGCATTCGCGGGCTCGCGCCGGCGCTGATCCTGCTGCGGTTGGAACGGCTTTATGCAGACGCCTGCGCCGTCCGGGGCAAGCAGCCCAAGCCGCTCCACCAATGTTTCGATCTGATGGGCGGCACCTCGACCGGCGGGATCATCGTCGCGGGCTTGGCGGCGCCGGGTGGCGTCGCGGGCGTGGCCGCTTGCACGCCCGCCGATCTGGTGTCGATCTACGCCGATCATGGCCGCGAGATTTTTCCGAATGTGCCGTTCAAGCTGCTCCGGGGTCTGCTCGGGCCGATCTACAGCGCCGCCGCGCTCGAACGCGTGCTGCGCGAACGGTTGGGCGAGAGCCTGCTCAGCGCCGCGCTCACCAATATCGTGCTCTGCGCCTATGATACCGTCGCGCGTCAGGCCCGGTTCCTCGCGGGCGGCCCGGGCTATCGCAACGATCCGCGCGAGGCGGACTATCGGCTGCGCGACGCCGCCCGCGCCACTTCCGCCGCGCCGACCTATTTCCCGCCGGCGTGGATCGAGGAACTGGCTCCCGAACGCACCAAGCGCACGCTGATCGACGGTGGCGTGTTCGCCAATGATCCCAGCCTTGCGACCTATGTCGAGGCGCTGAAGCTCGGCTGGCGCGAGGATCGCATCGAAATGCTGTCGCTCGGCACCGGCAGCCAGAACCGACCCTATGCCTATCGCCTGATCGACGGTTGGGGCGCGATCGGCTGGCTGCTCCATGCCGGCGACCACCCGCTGATCTCGATCCTGATGCAGGGCGCATCGAGCACCACCGCCTATCAGATGAACCAGTTGCTCAACATCAGGCCGGCGGACCGCCGCTATACCCGGATTGATGGTCCGCTCGCGGGGGTGAACGACGCACTCGACGATGCCAGCCCCGCCAACATTGCCGCGATCAACCGGTTGGTCGAACACTGGCTGGCGGCGACCAACCCGTTCGAGCCACAAAAGAGCAACGCAGTGTTGCTGGACGAATGGGCGGCGCGGCTGGCCGATCGGGCTTGATCGCTCGCGCCGCGCGCGCCACATGATCCCCATGCTGATCGAAACCGAAACAACGCCCAACCCCTCGACGCTCAAATTCCTGCCCGGCCGCGCCGTGATGGCCTCGGGAACGCGCGACTTCGCCTCCGCGGAAGCCGCCGCCGCCTCCCCGCTCGCCGAAGCACTGTTCGATCTGGGTGACGTGACCGGCGTTTTCTTCGGCCGAGATTTCATCTCGGTCACCGCCGCGCCAGGGACTGATTGGGCGCGTTTGAAGCCGGACGTGCTGGGGCTGCTGCTCGATCACTTCTCCGCCGACATGCCGCTGTTCAAGCAGGGCGGCGCCGATTTCAGCGTGCCGAGCGAGGACGAGACCTTCGCTAGCGACCCGGCCGATGCCGAGATCGTCGAGCAGATTCAGGATCTGATCGCGACGCGCATCCGCCCCGCGGTGCAGGGCGATGGCGGCGACATCACCTATCGCGGGTTCGAAAAGGGCCGCGTCTATCTCTCGATGCACGGCGCCTGCGCCGGTTGCCCCAGCTCGACGGCGACGCTCAAGAACGGGATCGAGCAATTGCTGCGTTATTATGTACCCGAAGTGACCGAGGTTCGCGCGGTCTAGCCCCAATGAAAGGACGTGTGATGCACGAGAAGCTCGGCGACGCCGCGCTTGACCGGATTTTCCGCGAGGCGCGCACGGCGAATGGCTATACCGACGCGCCCTTCACCGAAGCCGACGCGCACGCGATCTGGGAGCTGGTGAAGTTCGGCCCGACCTCCGCCAATCAGCTGCCCGCGCGCTTCATCTGGTGCCTCAGCCAGGAATCGCGCGATCGGCTCGCGGCGCACGCCAGCGGCACCAACGCGCCGAAGATCAAGGCGGCGCCCGCCGCCGTGATCGTCGCCATGGACGAGAATTTCCACGAGCATCTGCCCGAACTGTTTCCGCATACCGATGCGAAAAGCTGGTTCGAGGGTAATCTGGCGCTGCGCCAGGCATCGGCGATGCGCAACGCGACGCTGCAGGGCGCCTATCTGATCATCGCCGCGCGCGCGCTGGGGTTCGATGTCGGGCCGATGTCGGGCTTCAACAACGCAGCACTCGACGCCGATTTCTTCGCGGACACGCCGCAGATCAAATCGAACTTCATCGCAACGCTGGGTGTGGGCGATCCGGCGACGATCTTCCCCCGGTCGCCGCGCCCGCCGTTCGCGCGGTTCAACAGCATCGCCTGAAAATCCTTGCCCTGCCCCGCCCGCTCGCGCCATGGCGCGCGGCGGGAGGGTGAGGTGAAGGTCGACGCTTTCGATTTCGAGCTGCCGCAGGAGCGGATCGCGCTGCGCCCCGTGAGCCCACGCGATGCCGCGCGGATGCTCGTGGTGCGCCCCGCTGCGTTCGAGGACGCGGGCGTGCGCGATCTGCCGCGCCTGCTCACCCCGCGCGATATTCTGGTGTTCAACGATACCCGCGTCATCCCCGCCCAGCTCGAGGGCCGGCGGGGCGAGGCAAGCATCGGCGCGACGCTGCACAAGCGCGAAGGCCCGCGCCGCTGGCGCGCTTTCATCCGCAACGCCAAGCGGCTGCACGATGGCGACCGGATCGACTTCGGCCCCGATGCGACCGCCATCGCCCGTGATCGCGCCGCCGATGGCAGTTTCGCGCTCGAATTCGAAGGCGACGAGCCCGTCGAGCTGCTGCTCGAACGCGTCGGCACCATGCCGCTGCCTCCGTATATCGCCAGCAAGCGGGAGATCGACGCGCGCGACCGCGACGACTACCAGACGATGTTCGCGCGGCAGGAAGGCGCGGTCGCCGCCCCCACCGCCTCGCTCCACTTCACCCCCGAGCTGATGGCGGCGCTCGATGCGGCGGGCATCCAGCACGCGACGCTAACCCTGCACGTCGGCGCGGGCACCTTCCTGCCGGTAAAGGCCGACGATACCGACGATCACCAGATGCACGCCGAATGGGGCCGGCTGGACGCGGCGACCGCCGATCGCTTGAACGCCATACGCTTGGGTGGGGGGCGAATCGTGGCGGTTGGCACGACCGTGCTACGTCTGCTCGAAAGCGCGGCGGGCGACGACCGCGTGATCCGCCCGTTCGAGGGTGACACCGCGATCTTCATTACCCCCGGCTATCGCTTCAAAGGGGTGGATGCGTTGATGACCAATTTCCACCTGCCGCGCTCGACCTTGTTCATGCTCGTTTCGGCGCTGATGGGGCTGGAGCGGATGCAGGCGGCCTATGCCCATGCCATCGCGCACGATTATCGCTTTTATTCCTATGGCGATTCGTCGCTGCTCATTCCATGAAGGCCGTCCGTGAAAGCTAGTCTGCGTCGCCTTGCCCCCCTGTTGCTTCTCGCCACGGCGCCCGCGTTGGCGCAACAGCCGGAGGGAGCCCCACCGCCGCGTGATCCGCGCACCCCGCCGCAATCGACGATCATGGCCGAGCCAATGGCGCTGTTCATCGCCGCGAGCGACGCCGACGGCGACGCGAGGGTGACGCCTGCCGAACTCAGCGCCGCCGTCGCGCGAAGCTTCGCCGCGAGCGACGCGACGAAGGCGGGCAGCATCGGCTATATTGCCTTCGCCGATTGGGCCGAGCGCTGGCTGGGGGATCGCAACGCCCTGCCCAGCCCCTTTGATGTCGATGCCGATCAGGACAATCGCATCACCCTTGCCGAGCTGCAGGGCGCCTTCGCCCGCGAATTCAGCCGGTTCGATCGCAATAAGGATGGCGCGATCACCCGCAACGAGCTGCTGACGCTGACCGGCGGCCTTGGCCGCGGCGGCTTTGGCGAGGGGCCGGGCGGCGGGCGACGCGGTCGCGGCGATCGGCGTTAAGCGATTGCGCTACCAGCTCGTCATCCTCGATTTCGATGGCACGCTCGCCGATTCGGGCGACTGGTTCCTGTCGATCGCCGACGATCTCGCCGATCGCTTCCGCTTCCGCCGGGTCGCGCCCGATGAGGTGGAGGGCTTGCGTGGGCGCACCACGCGCGAGGTGATCAAGCATCTCGGCATCCCGCGCTGGAAATTGCCAATCATCGCCCGCCATCTGCACCGCCGGCTCGCAGCCGAAACCCACAAGATCGCACTATTCGACGGGGTAAGCACGCTGCTCGCCGATCTGCGCGCGGCCGGCATCCGGATCGCGCTCGTGACCTCGAACGCTGAGCATAACGCGCGCACGATCCTGGGCGAGGACAATGCCCGGCATATCGAACAGTGGGAGTGCGGCGCTTCGCTATTCGGCAAGGCGCCGCGCTTCCGCCGGGTGATCCGCCGCGCGCGGCTGCCGCATACGGCGATCCTCTCGATCGGGGATGAGACACGCGATCTGACCGCGGCGCGCAAGGTCGGCGTCGATGGCGCGGCGGTACTGTGGGGCTATGCCAATCGCGACATCCTGACCGCACTCAATCCCGTCACCGCGTTCGAGACGCCGACCGAGGTGCTGCCCTTCGTGCTGGGACACGGAGCTTAGCGGCATCCGCCAGCCGGTGGTGCACGGATCGACGCACGCCCCCCGAAAAGCAGTGGATGCGCCCGTCGCGTGCGGGCTACCCCCCGCGGCTTCGCTCGGCTATCCCCCGGGGAATGGGCCATAACCATGCTCACCACCATCCGGATGCCGCAGATTATGGCGGCGCGTTCGCGATCGGCATCGCGCTCAACCTGGGGTTCGTAGCACTAGAGGTCGTGGCGGGGCTGTGGGCGGGATCGGTCGCGTTGCTCGCCGACGCGGGCCATAATGCGTCGGATGTTCTGGGCCTGCTCGTCGCGTGGGGCGGATCGGCGTTGGCGCGACGCCCGGCGACGCCGCGCTTCACATATGGCTGGCGCGGCTCGACGATCTTGGCGGCACTCGCCAACGCGCTGTTTCTGATGGTGGCGACGGGCGGCATCGCGCTGGAGGCGGTGCAGCGCTTCAGCGATCCGCGCCCGGTCCGAGGCGCCACGATCATGGCGGTGGCGGCGGCGGGTATCGTCGTGAACGCGCTCACCGCCTGGCTGTTCGCGAGCGGGCGGCGCGGCGATTTGAACCTGCGCGCGGCCTATCTCCACATGATGGCGGACGCAGGCGTATCGGCGGCGGTGGTGATCGCGGGCGCGCTGGTGCTGCTGACCGGCTATGCCTGGATCGACCCGCTCACCTCGCTCGCGGTGGTCGCGATGATCCTGTGGAGCACCTGGGAGCTGCTGCGCGAGGCGGTGGTGATGGCGCTCGCCGCGGTGCCGAGCAGCGTCGATGCCGCGCGCGTCGCAGAGGCCTTGCGCGCGCTGCCGGGCGTCTCGCGGCTGCACGATCTGCACATCTGGGCGATGAGCACCACCGAAGTCGCGCTCACCGCGCGGCTGGTAATGCCCGGCGGCCACCCCGGCGACGCCTTCCTGCGCGAGGCCGCCCACCGGCTTCATCACGATTTCGGGATCGATCACCCGACGCTCCAGATCGAGATCGACCAGGGCGCGCCCTGCCTGATCCACGATCATTAGGGCACGCGACGGCGCGCTTACCGTCCCCGCATATCCCGGGTTTCGCGCGGCATCCGCACCGTCAACCCGTCAAGCGCGGGCTCGAGCCAGATCTGGCAGGCGAGCCGGCTGGTGCGCGTCGCGCCCACCGCCAGATCGAGCATGTCCTCCTCCTCCTCGCGCGGCGGTGGCAAGCGGGCGAAATCGGCGGCATCGACGATCACATGGCAGGTGGAGCACGCCATCTGCCCTTCGCACGTGCCTTCCAGCGGCTGGCCATGCGCCTGAGCGAGATCGAGCAGTCGATCGCCCGTGGCTGCCTCGACCAGCTGCTCGTGCCCGTCGGCGCCGATGAAGCGCACGCGGATCATTGCCGCGCCGCCGCCGCGTTGATCCGCTCGATCGCCTCCATCAACTCCTCCTCGCGCGTGTAACGGCCAAAGCCGAGCCGCAAGCTCGACCGCGCCTGTGTGTCCGACAGGCCGAGCGCGCGCAAGACATGGCTCGTGCGCCCCGAGCCACTCGCGCACGCGGAGCCCGCCGAAAAGGCGATATTGCGCAGCGCGCTCGTCAGCCGCGCGACATCGAGCCCCGGGCGGCGGATGTTCAGGTTGCCGCGATAGCGCTGCTCAAGGCTGCCGTTGATCGTCCAGGCCGGGCCGAGCGCCTGTCGCGCCATGCCATACAGCCGCTCGACATGGGCGGTATCTTCCTCGAAGCGCACGCCCGCGAGCTTCGCGGCGACCCCGAACCCCGCGCAGAGCGCGGGCGAGAGCGTGCCCGATCGCTCCGGCTCCTGCCCGCCGCCGTGGAGCAGCGCGGCGGGCGGCGCATCGCGGAACCACAGCGCGCCAATGCCTTTGGGGCCGTGGATCTTGTGCGCCGAAAAGGCGATGAAGTCCGCCTCGGGCAGAGGCACGCGGCCAAAGCCCTGCACGGCGTCCACCAGCAACTTCGCCCCCACCGCCCTTGCAAGCGCACCGAGTTCGGCGATTGGCTGGATCACCCCGATCTCGTTATTGACCAGCATGGCCGCGACCAGCCCGGTGCCCGGCACGATCGCCGCCCGGGCGGCTTCGAGATCGACCAGCCCTTGGGGATCGACCGGCAGCACCGTCACCGGCCGCCCGCGCGCCGCCTCCGCCGCCACCGCATCGAGCACGGCGGCATGTTCGGTTGCGATCGTCACGATCGGGCCACGCGTCCCCTTGATCGCCCAGTTCAGTGCCTCGGTCGCGCCACTGGTGAAGGCGAGCTTGCCCTTAGGGAGCAGTTTCAGAACATGTCCCCGCGCGACCTCCACCGCCGCCTTGGCGGCGCGGCCGGGCGCGTGCGCCGAATGCGGGTTGGCATGGCCCTCGCGCAACCAGGGGAGCATGGCATCGAACGCTTCCGGCGCGAGCGGCGTGGTCGCCTGGTAATCGAGATAGATCACGCCCCCGCTACCTCCAGCCAGGCGTCGCGGAAGGCTTCGATTTCCTGCTTGGTGGTGGTCCAGCCGAAGCTCACTCGGATTGTGCGCGCGGCGGTGTCCTCGTCCACGCCGAACGCGGCGAGCGCCCGGCTGCGCTTGAGCGTACCCGACGAGCAGGCGCTGCCCGCCGACACCGCGAAGCCCATCGCGTCGAACCGGATCAGCTGCGCCGCCGCCGACGTGCCGGGCATGGCGACGGCGAGGATGTGGGCGCACTGAACGCCCGGGGCGATCACCTCCCCCACGCGCCACAGCGCATTCTTCACTTCGGCCATTGCTTCGGCGTCAACCCGCCAGCCAGCCGACATCACCTCCACCGCCGCCGCGAACCCCAGGATCGCAGGCAGATTTTCGGTGCCCTGACGATAGCCGAATTCGTGCCCGCCTACCGGATCGAGCAGCCCCAGATCGCGCACCAGCAGCGCTCCGATCCCCGGCGGGCCGCCCAGCTTGTGCGCTGAAAGCACGGCCAGATCGACCTGGGGTGGCACGCGGCCCAGCGATTGGGCACAGTCCATTAGCACGATGCCACCAGCGGCATGAACGTCGTCCACCACCTCGTTACTGCCAGCGAAGGGCAGCAGGGCTGTACCTGTCTCCGAATTTGTGTGCTGAATCGCGACAACCGCCGGACCGCCCGCCAGCAGCGCGACCAGCGCCCCTCGATCAACTTCACCCGCGCGGACGGGCACCACCGCCGCATCGGGCGCCGCGCGAAACACTGCATCATGCTCTACCGCGCTCACGATCCGGCGCTTCAGCTTCGCGCGGTTCAGGGCGATTCCCAGCGCCTCGCTCGCGCCGCTGGTGAAGATCAGCTCGCCGCGCCAGCCGAGCGCGGCCTTGATCCGGGCGCGCGCGTCCTCGAGCGCCGCGCGCGCCGCACGGCCCTCGGCATGGGGTGACGACGGATTGGCCCAACGCTCCAGCGCCGCCGCCATCGCCGCCTTCGCCTCGGGTCGCATCGGCGTGGTTGCCGCATGATCCAGATAGATACGGGGCATTGTTCGCAAAAAGTTGCCTCTTCGGGGTTGGCGTCTATATAGCTGTTGCTCTATCCTGCGCCACTGGCGCGCCCCCTATTCGATCCAGGTGCGATGCCCGAAGTCATTTTCCCCGGCCCCGATGGCCGTCTCGAAGGTCGTTTCGCGCCGCCGCCGCGCCCGCGCGCGCCGGTCGCCATGATCCTTCACCCCCACCCGTCGAGCGGCGGCACGATGAACAACCGCATCGTGCAGGAACTCTACAAGACCTTCCAGCGGCGCGGTTTCGCGACGCTCCGCTTCAACTTCCGCGGCGTCGGCAAGAGCCAGGGCGTGTTCGACAATGGCGTCGGCGAACTGTCGGACGCGGCCTCGGCGCTCGATTGGGTGCAGTCGATCCACGCGGAGGCGAGCACCACTTGGGTCGCGGGCGTCAGCTTCGGCGCCTGGATCGGGATGCAGCTGCTGATGCGCCGCCCGGAGATTCGCGGTTTCATCTCGGTCGCGCCGCCGGCGAACATGTATGATTTCACCTTCCTCGCCCCCTGCCCCGCCTCCGGCATCATCGTGCAGGGCGATGGCGACGAGGTGGTGACACCGAGCGCGGTGCAGAAGCTGGTCGACAAGCTGCGCACCCAGAAGCACATCACCATCCACCACGACGTGATCCCGCGCGCGAACCATTTCTTCCAGGACGAAATGGGCGAACTGATGACGAGCGTCGATCGCTATCTGGACTTCCGGCTGGACCCGAGCTGCCCGATTAAGTGAGGAGCGCCGCAAACGATTTAGCGCAGCTAAATCGCAACCAGCGGCGCGCCCGGCCGGCGGTGCCATAGCGCCGACCGACGGCACGGGCTTCGCCCGTGACGAAGTTATCGTCGTATGGGCTCGGCTCACAAGGTCCACACCAGCACATTCCCTAGCAGCACCAGCGCCATCACCAGCAGCAGCCACGCCTTGCGCTGTTCGCGCCGCTTGGCGAGCAGCCAAGCACCGCCGCCCGCGCACAGGATCGAGCCCAGCATCACGATCGACAGCAACGCCCGCGCGAGCGGGGTGAGCGGCGGGCTCATCCGGCGAGCGTCCGGGCATAGCCGTCGAGATCGACATTGCCGCCCGACAGCACCACCACCGAACCGGGCTCGACCGGACGTTTGCCGCTGAGCAACGCGGCAAGGCCGACCGCGCCGCCCGGCTCCACCACCAGCCGCAGCTTGGAAGCGGCCCAGCGCTGCGCCGCCGCGGTTTCCGCCTCGCTCACCGCCAGCGCCTCGGCCTTGCGGCGCATCAGCACGTCGAAGGTGAGTGGCGAGACTTGCGGCGTCATCAGCGCGTCGCACGCGGTCGGCGGCGCGTGCGGGCCTACGGGCTCGATCGCCCCGACCGTGAGCGAGCGGCGCATGTCATCCCACCCCTCGGGCTCGACGATCGTGATCGCCGCCTCGGGCAAAGCGAGCGCGATTCCGGCCGCGAGCCCGCCGCCACCGCACGGCACCACCACGCGCGCCGGCGCGTCACGCCCCAGCGCCGTCAGCTGCTGCGCGATCTCCACCCCGCAGCTCCCCTGCCCTTCGATCACCCAGGCATCGTCGAAGCTTGGCACCAGTACCGCGCCGCGCGCGTGAGCGAGCCCGGCCGCGATCGCCTCCCGCGATTCGCGCATCCGATCATAGCTCACCACCTCGGCACCAAGCGCGAGGGTCGAATCGCGCTTCACCGCCGGCGCGTCGGCGGGCATCACGATCACCGCCGGCATCCCCAGCCGCTTGGCCGCCCACGCGACCCCTTGCGCATGGTTGCCCGAGGAGAAGGCGACCACCCCTGCCGCGCGCTGATCGGCGTCGATCGCGGTCAGCCGGTGCCAGGCGCCGCGCAGCTTGAAAGCGCCCATCGGCTGCAGGCACTCGGCCTTGAAGAACACCTCCACGCCATTGATCGTCTGGGCGAACAGGGGCGTCGCCGGAACGACCGCCGCCACCTTCGCCGCGGCATCGCGCACCCCGGCGCGCGTCGGCTGTCTTCGAACTGTCATAAAATTTCCCCGCCCCCGCAAATTGGCTGTTTACACACGCCTGCTAGCTCCCTATCTCGCACGTCCGCTGCCCCATGGGACTTCCAACCGCAAGGCAGCTTTTGGTCAACGTCTGCCGCAAGGCAATTGGAGGTCCCTTGAGTTGCACAAGCACCATAGCGCGCTGGGGCTAGCTACTGCCCGTTTCGATTCCGCTCGCGGGATCGCCCTCGCCATGCGCCCGGTCCAGCCGGTAACGCTGATTCGCCCCCACGCCGCGGCGCGGGCCGCTCGATTCTTCGTTGAGAAGTTTCCGGGCCGCTCGATGTATGCGGTAAAAGCGAATCCCTCGCCGGACCTGCTCAAGGTTCTGTGGGCAAATGGCATCACCCATTATGATGTCGCTTCGCTTGGCGAAGTCCGGCTCGTCGCGGCAACGCTGCCGGAGGCGACCTTGTGCTTTATGCACCCGGTCAAGGCCGAGGAAGCGATTGCCGAGGCGTATTTCGAGCATGGCGTGCGGGTGTTCTCGCTCGACAGCCTGGAAGAGCTGGCGAAGATCATGCGCGCGACCCAGGGAGCGACCGACCTGACGCTCTGCGTGCGGCTGCGCGTGTCGTCGGAACATTCGAAGCTGAGCCTCGCGTCCAAGTTCGGCGTCGCGCCGGATGAGGCGAAAGAGCTGCTGTTCCAGGCTCGTCAGGCGGCGGATGCGCTGGGCATCTGCTTCCATGTTGGCAGCCAGGCGATGACGCCCGACGCCTATGCGAACGCGATGGAGCGCGTGCGCCAGGCGATCGTGGGAGCGGCGGTGACGGTCGATGTCGTCGATGTCGGTGGCGGTTTCCCCTCCGCCTATCCGGGGATGGAGCCGCCGGCGCTCGAGCGCTATTTCGAGACGATCCACCGCGCGTTCGAAAGCCTGCCGGTCAGCTATTCGGCGGAGCTTTGGGCGGAGCCGGGTCGTGCGTTGTGCGCCGAATATAGCTCGCTGATCGTGCGCGTGGAAAAGCGCCGCGGCGACGAGCTGTTCATCAACGACGGCGCTTATGGCGCGTTGTTCGATGCAGCGCATATCGGCTGGCGCTTCCCGGTCGCGCTGCTGCGCGAGCCCGAGTCGACCGTGCGCGACATGCCGTTCAGCTTCTACGGTCCCACCTGCGACGATCTTGATCACATGGCCGGTCCGTTCCTGCTGCCGGCGGACGTGCGGGCCGGCGATTATATCGAGATCGGGATGCTCGGCGCTTATGGTGCCGCGCTCCGCACCGGCTTCAATGGCTTCGGCGCGACCGAGACGATCGTCGTGGACGATGAACCGATGGTCTCGCTCTATACCGATCTGCCCGAAGCGGCGGTTTCGACCAACGTCGTGAAGCTGTAACGCAGCACCGCCAACACTGAACAACGAACACCCCTTGCCCCTCCTCTGGGGGCAAGGGGCCTTTGGAGTTTGAAGATGACCGATACCCACGCGCCCGAACGCGCCATCAACGATACCCGCAAGGCCGAACTGCTCTCCACCAAGGTCGAGCATGTCGACATCCGCTCGTTCGACGCGCGCCCGATCATCGATTCGATGGGCAAGATGAGCTTCACCAGCCGTGATCTGGCGCGTGCGACCGGCATCTACAATCAGATGCTCGCCGATCCCGATTGCACGATCTTCCTGGTCATCGCGGGCTCGACCTCGGCCGGCGGCTGCATGGACCTATATGCCGAGCTGGTCCGCTCGAACATGGTCGATTGCGTGGTCGCGACCGGCGCAACGATCGTCGACATGGATTTCTTCGAAGGGCTCGGCCACAAACATTATCAGGCGCTGGAAGTGCCCGATGATAACACGCTGCGCTCGCTCTATATCGACCGCATCTACGACACCTATATCGACGAAGAGCAGCTGCAGGACTGCGACTTCACGATCAACAAGATCGCGAACGAACTGGAACCGCGCGCCTATTCGAGCCGCGCCTTCATCCGTGAGATGGGCCGTTACCTCAGCCAGCACGGCGAAAAGGAGAACAGCCTCGTCAAACTCGCTTATGAGCATGACGTGCCGATCTTCTGCCCGGCGTTCGTGGATAGCTCGGCGGGCTTCGGCCTCGTCAAGCATCAGGTCGATCGGATGAAGGAGGGCAAGCCCTATCTGATGATCGACGCGGTGGCGGACTTCCGCGAGCTGACCGACATCAAGATCAAGGCCGGCGAGAGCGGCCTGCTGATGGTCGGCGGCGGCGTGCCGAAGAACTTCATCCAGGACACGGTCGTCTGCGCCGAAATCCTGGGGCATGAGGATGTGGCGGTGCATAAATACGCGGTGCAGATCACCGTGGCCGATGTCCGCGACGGCGCCTGCTCGTCCTCGACGCTGCAAGAGGCGGCGAGCTGGGGCAAGGTTTCGACCGCGATCGAGCAGATGGTGTTCGCCGAGGCCGGCAGCGTGATGCCGCTGCTCGCGTCGGACGCCTATCACCGCGCGCTGTGGAAGAACCGTCCGAAGCGCCGCTGGGCGCAGCTGTTCGCCTGATCGAATTGTGCCCGATGCCGTGCTTCCCGCCAGGGAGCGCGGCATCGGCTTGCCACGCGGCGCGCAAGGGCCGATAGCCTGCGCCATGCCTCAGCCCGCCGGCGATCGCGTTCTGCTCGCCATTTTTCTGCGCCTCGCCTCGGTATTCGTGTTCGCGGTGATGAACGCGGTCGTGAAACTCGCCGAGGCCGGCGGCGCGCATCTCGCCGAGATCATGTTCTTCCGCCAAAGCGCGGCGCTGATTCCGGTGACCTTGTGGATTGCCGCCGGCCCCGGACTCGGCACGATCGCCACTCGCCGCATCGGCGCGCATTTGCTGCGCACCGCGATGGGGCTGACGAGCATGTGCTTCGTGTTCGGCACGATCCTGCTGCTGCCGCTCGCCGAATCGACCACGCTGCAATTCACCCTCCCCATCTGGGCGACGATCCTGGGCGCGGTGGTGCTGCGCGAGCAGGTCGGCTGGCACCGCTGGGGCGCGGTGCTCGCGGGGTTCATCGGCGTGCTGATCATCACCCGGCCGGGCGGCGGAATGGTGCCGCTCGGCGTCTTCACCGGGCTGATGGGCGCGCTGCTTTCCGCCGGCGTCTCGATCCTGCTGCGCCAGATCGGCAAGACCGAGGGCGCGGCGACCACCGTGTTCTGGTTCTCCGCGCTTTCGGTGCCGCCGACCGGCATCGCCTTCGCGCTCACCGCGATGCCGCATCCGCTCGCCACTTGGGGCCTGCTGGTGCTCGTCGGGCTGTGTGGCGGCGTGGCGCAATTGTTCATGACCGCGTCGCTGAAGCTCGCGCCGGTGTCGATCGTGGTGCCGATGGACTATACCGGCCTTATTTGGGCGACGCTGTTCGGCTGGCTGCTGTTCAGCGTGCTTCCCGGCTGGACGACGTGGATGGGCGCGCCCTTCGTGATCGGCTCGGGCCTCTACATCGTCTGGCGCGAGCGGGTGCGCGCGCGCGAGAAGACGCAAGGGGCGATGGCCGAGCCCGTTTAGGCGCGCACCGCGTCGGGCAGCTTCACCGCGCTCAATTCTGGCATTGGCAACTCACGCTCATACTCGCGCATCAGCGCTTCCTTGCGGGTCCGAAGTTCGGTGCCGAGCGCGACGAGATCGAACCCAGCACGCCGCGCCTGGCTGAAAATCCCCTCCAGCCGCGCTTCCTCCTCGCCGACATGATGTTCGATCTGTTCGGCGAGCACACTCACCTTGGCATCGTAAAAGGCATCGTCGGGGCCGCCCGCCAGGATGTCGCGGATCAGCAGCTTGGCGCTGTCATGTTCGACCCGCGCTTCCTTCAGCATGTCGTCGTCCACCTTGCCCTCGCAGGCGGGGTAGAAGATTTCCTCCTCGATCTGGGCATGGACGATCAGCGCGCGGCAGATATGCTCGGCGATGCCCTGCTTGGTCGCCTCGCCGCGCGCGCGTTCAAACTTTTCGAACAGCGCCTCGACCGCGCGGTGATCCGCCTTGAGCAGGGCGATGGCGTCCTGCGGCTTGCTCGACTTGGCCATGCTAACCCTCCTGGAACCGGCGCGGCTTCAATCGCTCGCGCGCGCCCCCGGTTCCGCGCTCAGGCGCGGTCGACCGCGAGAAGGGTGGTACCCTGGTATCGTTCGGCGGCGGGATCAAAGCCCTCGATCGGGTAGAAAGGCCGCTCGGCGGCGGCGATGTCGCCCAAGCCGGTGAGGCGATAGGTGCCAAGCTTCAGCTCGCGCGGCGCCTTCCCGTCGCGCTCCAGCGCGACCGCGTCGACATGCAGCTCGTCATGCCGGGTGTAGAGGATGTGCGGGGCGAGCGTCACCGTTCCGCGATTATAGGTCGCGGTCACGCAGTTGCGCCGGACGATCGCCGCCAGCAGCGTCGGCACCGGGCCGGTAGGTTCTTCCAGACTCATCACCGCCATTTCTACCCGCCTGCTGCGATGCAGCAAGAACCAAAACGCTTCACGCCGCGCGCGGGGGCACCGCGCAGGCTTTGACAGCGGCACGCCGGGGGTGCCAAGCGCCGGGGCGATGCTGGTGATCATTCTGGGAGGCATAGCCGCGATCGGGAGCGGCCTGGTGCTGGCGGCGGCTTGGGCGAGCTGGCGCTTCGGCGCGCGCTTTGGTGCCGCGCCGCCCGGGCGTGCAGAGCCCGTGAGTCTGCTCAAGCCGCTGCATGGCGCCGAGCCCCGATTGCGCGCCAACCTGCAGAGCTTTCTCGATCAGGATTGGGCCGCGCCGATCACGCTGGTCGCCGGCATCCAGCGTGAGGACGACCCCGCCGCCGAGGCGGTCGCCGCGCTTGCCACCGGCGCTGATCGCCGCGCGGTACTGGTGGCCGATGCACGTCGCCACGGCGCCAACGCCAAGGTGGGCAACCTGGTCAACATGGCTCCCGCCGCCGACGCCGACCTGGTCGTGCTTTCGGACAGCGACATCGCCGCCCCGCGCGGTTATCTCTCTCGCATCGCGGGGACACTTGCGACGCCGGGGGTGGGCGCCGTCACCTGCGCTTATGCCGGGCGCGGCGATGGCGGTTTCTGGTCGCTGCTCGGCGCGGCGATGCTGAGCTATCAGTTCCTCCCCAGCGTCTTGTTCACCGACGCGCTCGGCACCGGCGACGCGTGCATGGGGTCGACGATCGCGCTGCGCCGCGAGATGCTGGCGAGCATCGGCGGGTTCGAGGCCTTCGCCGACATTTTGGCCGATGATCACGCGATCGGCGCGGCGGTGCGCGCGCAAGGGCTGAAGGTCGCGCTCGCGCCGGTGATCGTCACCCATGGTAGCGTCGAGCCGAGCTTGCCCGCGCTGTTGCGCCACGAACTGCGCTGGGCGGCGACGGTGCGCGATCTGAAGCCCGGCGGGATGGTGGGGATGACACTTCTCCACCCCCTGCCCTTCGCGCTCGCCGCGCTGGCGATCGCGCCCGGTTGGGCGACGGGGGCGCTGGTGGCGCTCGCGATCGGGGCAAGGCTTACGGTTGCGGCGGTGGTGGATGGGCTCACTGGGTGCAAGACCGCGCCTTGGCTGCTGCTGCCGCTGCGCGATCTGCTGACGTTCGGCGTCCATGTCAGCTGCTTTTTCGTCCGCCGCGTCGAGTGGCGCGGCGCGCGGCTCGCGATGCGCGAGGCGGGGCGGATCGAGGCGCAATGAAGCGGATCATCGTCACCTCCGATGATTTCGGCGCCGCGTTCGAAGTGAACGAGGCGGTCGAGCGCGCGCATGTCGATGGCGTCCTCAGCTGCGCGAGCCTGATGGTGACAGGGCCTGCGGCCGAAGATGCCGTCGCGCGCGCGCGGCGGCTGCCCCGGCTCGGCGTCGGGCTGCATCTGGTGCTGGTGGAGGGCGTGCCCGCGCTCCCGCCCGAGCAGCTGCCCGATCTGGTCGATACGAGCGGTCGCTTCCGGACCGATATGGCGCGCGCGGGAGCGACGATGTTCTTCAAGCCCGCCGCCCGCGCGCAACTCGCGGCCGAGATCACCGCGCAATTCGCGGCCTTCGCGCGCACCGGGCTGCCGCTCGATCATGTCAACGCGCACAAGCATTTCCACCTGCACCCGACGATCGCGGGGCTGGTGATCGCCATCGGACGGCGCTTTGGCATGAAGGCGGTGCGTGCGCCGGTCGAACCCTTCGCCCCGCTCGCGGCGGTCGAGCCGGTCAAGCTTGGCGCCGAGGCGCGCATCGCCGGGCTGTGGGCGAAGCTGCTGCGCCGCCGGTTGCGGCGCGCTGGACTGTCGGTGCCCGATCAAGTCTTCGGTCTTGCTTGGAGCGGCGCAGTGACGGCGGATCGCCTGGCGGGGTTGCTCCCGCACGTGCCCGACGGCGTGACCGAGATTTACGCCCATCCCGCGACCGACGACGCCTATCCGGGCCATTATCCGGGCTATTCGTACGAGGCGGAGCTGGGCGCGCTGCTCGATCCGCGCGTGATGGCTGGGGTGGCGGCCGCTGGGGGGCCAGTGCGGTTCGCCGATTTGCGCGCGTGAGCGTTGGCGCGGGCATGACCGACGGCCTCCCCACCCCGCGCCGCTATCAGGCGATCGCCGCCTTGAGTTTCGGCACCGCGCTGGTGGTGATCGACGGCGGCATCGCCAATGTCGCGCTGCCCACGATCGCGCGTGACCTGGGGGTGACGAACAGTGCCTCGGTCGCCGTCGTCACAATCTATCAACTGACGCTGGTGATGCTGCTGCTGCCCTTGTCGGGCCTTGGCGAGCGGCTGGGGCTGAAACGCGCCTATCAGGGCGGACAGCTGCTGTTCACGGTCGCGACCCTGCTGTGCTTCTTCGCCAACAGCCTGCCGTTCCTGCTGATCGTGCGCGCGGTGCAAGCGACCGGGGCAGCGGCTTTGCTCAGTGTTTCGGCGGCGTTGATCCGCGCGACCTATCCGGCGAAGCAGCTCGGGCGCGGGCTGGGTGTCAATTCGATGACGGTTGCCGCCAGCGCCGCGATCGCGCCAACGCTTGGCGGGCTGATCCTCGCGGTCGCGCCCTGGCCCTGGGTGTTCGCGAGCGCGGTGCCCTTCGCGCTCGCCTCGCTCGCGCTGGGCCGCGCGCTGCCCGATCCCGCGCCTCGCCGCGAGCCGTTCGACCTGTTGAGCGCCATCCTCTGCGCGGCGATGTTCGGGCTGGTGACCGGCGGCATCGAAGCGGGCGTGCATGGCGACAGCCCGGTGATCGCCGCGGCAATCGTCGGCGCGGGGGTGTTGATCGGCATCGTCTATGTGCGGCGCGAGCGGCGCGCGGAGAAGCCGATCCTGCCGGTCGATCTGCTCGCGCGGCCGGTGCTCGCGCTGTCGGCGGTTAGTTCGTTCACCGCCTTCACCGCCTCAATGACCGTGCTGCTCGCCATGCCCTTCCGGTTGCAGCACGGCTATGGCTTCACGCCGGCAGCGGTCGGCGCGGCGATCGCGCCTTGGCCGCTGACCAACATCATCGTCGGGCCGTTTGCCGGCTGGCTATCGGACCGGGTGCCGGCCGGGCTGCTCGGCGGGATCGGGATGAGCGTGACGATCGCGGCGCTGTTCAGCCTCGCCTCACTGCCGCCGCATCCGAGCTGGTTCGATCTCGCCTGGCGGATGTCGTTGTGTGGGGCGGGGTTCGGCATCTTCCTGCCGCCCAATGCGCGCCTCATCATCGGCAGCGCGCCGACCGAGCGTGCGGCGGCGGCGGGCGGGCTGGTTTCGACCACGCGGCTGGTCGGGCAGACCAGCGGGGCGACGGTGATCGCGGCGCTGCTGGCGATGGGCGTGGGCGCGGGGGTGACGCCGCTATACGTGGCGGGCGGCTTCGCGTTGGTCGCCGCCTTGTGCAGCGTCGCGCGGCTCAGCCCCTCGATCCGCCAGCCCCGCGCGGTGGCGGTGGCCGGACCGGGAGCATCGGGAGCGCCGCGTTAAGGGGCAGCCCTCACCATTCACGTCACCCCGGCCCCCGCGCCGGGGTCCCGCTGCCCTGCGACCGACGAACAAGCGGGGCCCCGGCTCGGGGGCCGGGGCGACGACGATTGCTGTCGTGGCTGCCGTAGCTCTGCCCCTACCCCCCGAACGCCGTCGGCGCCGCCTCGCCCAGCATCGCCTGGCGCACGAGCGGGATCGCCGGGCCGCCATAGCCCAGGAACGCATCGTGGAACGCCTTCCACGCCTGGCGACCGCCGCGCGACGCGGTCCAGTCCTCGCGCAGCTTCAGGATCATCAGCTTGCCGAGCGTGTAGTTGAGGTATGCCGGATCATAGGTGCCGCGCGCCGCCTGCTGACGGGCGGTGCCTTCGTCCTGATAGCATTGCTGCTTGAACAGCGCCTCCGATTCCGCCTGGCTGAAGCCGTAGGAATGGAGCTTGATCGCCGAAATATAGCGGCAATCGCGCAGCAAGGCATTCGCGAGCTGGCCGATATGCGTCTCCGGATCGCCCTTGTTCAGCCCCGCGTCCCACATCATCTGCTCGGCATAATGCGCCCAGCCTTCGGCGAAGGCATAACCGACGAACAGGCGACCGATCGGCGACTTGGCGCGGTTGGCGTGGAGGAATTGCAGGAAGTGCCCCGGCATCACCTCATGCACCGAGGTGAAGAGCAGGTCGAACTTGCCGGGGATGAACCCCTCCTGCACTTCCTTGCTCCACGTGGGATCGGGCGGCGAGATGTAATAGACCGACGCTATCCCCTTATCGAACGGCCCCGGCGGATCGATATAGGCGGAATTCTGCCGGTTATAGGGCGGGCTTTCCTCGACCAGCGCCTGTTCGGTGCCGGGGATGGTGACGATCTGGTTCTGCTCGACGAACGCGCGCAGCCCCGGGATCTGCTTGCGCGCCTCGGCGACGGGGCCGCCAGCCGGCTTGTTCGCGTTCATCTTGGCGATGCACGCCTCGATGGGCGCGCCGGGCGCGAACTTGCCGCATGCCTCGGCGAGCGCGGCCTGGTTCTTCTTCAGGTCCGCCTCGCCAAGCGCGAGCAACTGCTCGACCGGCAGCTCGACGGCTTCGGTCGCGGCGAGCATGCGCTGGAAGCGCTCCTTGCCGAGCGCGAAATCCTGCGTCGCTTGCGGGCGCTGCGCGGCGATCCATTTGGCGAGATCGGCCATCGCCTTCGCCGCCTTGGCACTGCTCGCGCGCAGCTGCGCCTGGAGCGCGGGGTTCTTCACCTCGGCGAAGGCCTTCAGCGCATCGCCACCATAGAATTCCGCGAAGCCCGCGAACGCCTTCTCACCATAAGTAATGAAGCTCGCCGGCAACGGCGCCTGCAGGTTCGTTCGGATCTGCGTGGCGGCGGTCGGGATACGGTTGAAGAAGGCGATCATTGCGCGCAGCCGCACCGCCTTGGTCGCATAGGGCCGCGCGATATAAACGTTGGGATCAAGCCCGTTGTTCACATAATAAGCCGGGTTGCGGTGCGGCTGGTCGGCGTCGGTCAGCCAGAAGAGCCGCCCCTCGGCGACCTTGATCAGGTAGGCGCGCTCGAAGGCATCGTCCTTGCTCAGGCCCTTGGGGTCGATCGCTTTCGCGGCGGCGATCGTCTGGCGATAGAAATCGGCCTGCGCCTTCAGCCCGGCCGCGCTCCAATCAGGCAAGCGGCCATCATAGTCATGCTTGCCCTGATAGACGGCATAGGCCGGATCGAGCTGGAACAGCCGGTCGATGAACGCGTCGCGAAAGGCGCTCCACGGTTTGGCGGGCTGGGCGGCGGCGGTGCCGGCGGTCGCCGCGAGCAGCAAAGCGGCCACGAATTTCAAGCGCATAACCTCTCCCCAAACCTTTTCGCTGCGATAGCTAGCGGGATAGCCGCCCCAAGAAAAGCGATTGGCTTGGCGGTTGCGATCCGCCGCCATCGGGCTCTACACGAGGCGGCATGGAGCAGCACCCGTTCCGCATCGCCAATTACCGCGCTTATTGGGCATCGCGCTTCGCGACCACGATCGCGCAGACTTCGCTGTCGCTGGTCCTCGCGTGGCAAGTGTACGGGCTCGCGCGGCAGAGCATGAGCGTGCATGACGCCTCCTTCCTGCTCGGCATGGTCGGCGCGGCGCAGTTCCTGCCGCTGTTCCTGCTCACCCCGGTGGTCGGGCTCGCGGCGGACAGTTTCGATCGCCGCTGGATCGCGCGCGCCTGCGCCGCGCTTCTGCTCGCGGTCGTCGCCACGCTCGGCTGGCTGAGCTGGACTGGGCAGATGACGCTCACCGCGCTGTTCGCCGCCGCGGTGCTGATCGGCATCAATCGCGCTTTCGCCGGCCCGGCATATTCAGCACTTGCGCCCAATCTGGTGCCGCGTGAAAGCCTGCCGACCGCGATCGCGCTCTCCTCGATCGCGTGGCAGGTTGGCACCATCGCCGGGCCGAGCCTGGGCGGGGCGCTGCTCGCGATCAGCCCGCAAACCGCTTATGGCACCGCGACCGTGCTGATGGTGATCGCGCTCGGCGCGATGTTCCAGATCGGCCCGGTGCCGCAGCCGCCCGCGCAGAGCGATCATCGCCCGATCCAGCGGATCATCGACGGTTTCGTTTATGTGGGCCGCAACCGGCTGGTGCTGGCAACGATCACGCTCGATCTGTTCGCGGTGCTGCTCGCCGGGGCGACCGCGCTGCTGCCGGTGTTCGCGCGCGACATCCTGCAGGTCGGCCCTGCCGGGCTCGGCCTGTTAAGCGCGAGCATGGGGCTGGGCGCGGCGACCATGGCGATCTGGTTCTCGGTGCGGCCGATGCGGCACGAGGTCGGGCTGAAGATGCTCGCGGCGGTGGTGATCTTCGGCCTCGCCATCCTGATCTTCGGCCTGTCGCGCTCTTATTGGCTGAGCGTCGCGGCGCTGGCGATCGCGGGTGCGGCGGACATGGTTTCGGTCTATGTGCGCAGCTCGCTCGTCCAGCTCCATACGCCGGACGCGATGCGTGGGCGGGTGAGCGCGGTGTCGCAGCTCACTATTTCGGCCTCCAACGAACTCGGCGAGTTCGAAAGCGGGCTGGCGGCCTGGGCCCTTGGCCCGGTTGGCGCCGTTGTCTTCGGTGGCGTGGGCGCGATCGCGATCACGCTCGGCTGGGCGCGGCTGTTTCCCGAATTGCGGCTTGCCAAAAGCTTCGGCCCACCCGAACTCACCCCCACCCCAGCGGAGTAGCAGTGATGAAGGCGCACAGCATCCTCGAGACGATCGGCAACACCCCGCATATCCGCGTCCAGCGGCTGTTCGGCGCGGCCGAGGTGTGGATCAAGTCCGAACGCGCCAATCCTGGCGGTTCGATCAAGGACCGGATCGCGCTGGCGATGGTGGAGGCGGCGGAAGCTTCGGGCGCCTTGCAGCCCGGCGGCACGATCATCGAGCCGACCAGCGGCAATACCGGCGTCGGCCTCGCGATGGTGGCGGCGGTCAAGGGCTATAAGCTGGTGCTGGTGATGCCGGAGAGCATGTCGCTCGAACGCCGCCGGCTGATGCTCGCTTACGGCGCGCGCTTCGATCTCACCCCGCGCGAGAAAGGCATGAAGGGCGCGATCGAGCGCGCGGTGCAGCTCGTCGAGCAAACCCCCGGCGCGTGGATGCCGCAGCAGTTCGAGAATCCCGCGAACGTTTCCGTCCATGTCCGTACCACCGCTCAGGAAATCCTCGCCGATTTCCGCGAGACGCCGCTCGATGCGATCATCACCGGCGTCGGCACCGGCGGCCACATCACCGGCGTCGCGGAGACGTTGAAAGCCGAATGGCCGGGGCTGAAGGTATTCGCGGTAGAGCCCGAGGGTTCGCCCGTCATTTCCGGTGGCGCGCCGGGGCCGCATCCCATCCAGGGCATCGGCGCGGGCTTCGTCCCGGCCAATCTCCACACCGCGGCGATCGACGGCGTGGTGCAGGTCGCGGCCGATGCCGCCAAGGAGATGGCGCGCCGCGCCGCGCGCGAGGAAGGGATGCTCGTCGGCATCAGCTCGGGCGCGACGCTGGCCGCGATCGCCAAGAAGCTTCCCGAGCTGGGCGACGGCGCGCGGGTGCTGGGCTTCAACTATGACACGGGCGAGCGTTATTTGTCGGTGCCCGATTTCCTGCCCGAGGCCTGAGCCGAACAGGGGGTGAAAGCGGGCGCGGCTTGCGCTATGGGCCGGCGGCTTTGCTGCTGGACATAACCCCATGCTGATGGCCCGCTTCTCCGCCGAGCCCGGACGCCCGGCGCGCGCTTCACAGCGATTGCTGGTGCTGCTCGGCGCGATCGCGGTGCTGGCGGTGCTGGTGCCGGTGCTGATCGTCGCCTTCGTGCCGCGCCCGCGCCCCACGGCGCCCGCCCGTGCCGTCGCCGCGCGCGCCCGGCCCCAGCCGGGCATCGTTCCGCCAACGACGCTCCCCCCGGTCGAACCGCTCGAGGTACGGCCGCTCAGCCCGGTCGAAGCGGTGGCGTTCAACGCCGCCATCCCCTTTTCCACCGCGCCCAATCCGGCCGCGCGCCCGTTCCGCGCCCCCGAGACCGGCGACTCGCTCGCCCGCGCGATCGATTGCCTCGCCGCGGCCGCCTTGTACGAAGCCGGGGACGACGCACCCGGCGAGCGCGCGGTGGCGCAGGTGGTGCTCAACCGCGTCCGCCATCCGGCTTTTCCGAAGACGGTGTGCGGCGTGGTGTTCGAGGGTTCCGATCGGGTCACCGGCTGCCAATTCACTTTCACCTGCGATGGCGCGCTGTATCGCCACCAGTTCAGCGATGCCGCCTGGACGCGCGCGCGAGAGATCGCCAAGGCGGCGCTGACCGGCGCGGTGTACAAGCCGGTCGGCCACGCGACGCATTACCACACCAACTGGGTCGTCCCCTATTGGCAGGCGAGCCTCGACAAGGTGAGCGCGGTCGGCACCCACCTGTTCTTCCGCTGGAGCGGCTGGTGGGGCACGCCGCCCGCCTTCAATCGCCAGGTGAGCCGTGACGAGCCGGCGATCAAACTGATCGCGGCCTATTCGCCCGCGCACCGGATGGCGTTGGGGGTGACGGCGGACGCGGCGTTGCCCGAGGCGGCGAGCGAGAGCATGGACGTCTTTCCAGCGGTAGAGGATCACCCGAACGAGTTCATCCTCGGCCTCGCCCGTGGCGCGCCGGGCGAGGATCTGCCGGTGCTTGCCGACAAGGCGTGTGGCGCGCGGCCGTATTGCAAGGTGATGATCTGGGTGGGCGACAAGGCGCCCGACGGCCTGCCGCTGACCACGAGCGAGATCAGCCGCATGGCGTTCAGCTATCTGCGCGATCGCGGCACCGGCTTCGACAAGAAGCTGTGGAACTGCAAGCGTTACCTCCGCCCCGATGCCCAGCAATGTATGCGGGCGCAGATACTCACCGAAACCAACGGCCTGCTGATGGGCAAGCCCGAACTGCTCGTACCCAGGCCCGAGCTGACACCCGAGGCCAAGGAGCGTTTCTCAACGCGGGTGATGCCGGCGGGCAGTGGGGATAAGCAGTAGCAGGGTCCGCCGGGGGCGCCCAAAAAAAGGGCGGGAGCCGCAGCCCCCGCCCCAACATTTCCGCGAACGAAACCGCCCTCAGGCCGCTTCGAACATCCTCGGCTCCAGCGCCATCACCGTGTCGCCGCCCGCTTCCACCTTGCGGCGCAGCGTCTGCGTCTCCGGCAGGATGCGCTCGGCGAAATAGCGCGCGGTCACCAGCTTGGCGTTCAGATAATCGGCATCGCCCTCGCCCGCCGCGAGCAGGCGCTCGGCCGCGGTCGCCATGCGCAGCCACATCAGGCCAAGCGCGACCACGCCCATCAGATGCATGTACGGATGCGCGCCGGCGCCGACATGGTTGGGGTTCTGGAAGCCCTTCTGCATGAAGAAGATCGTCGAGGCCTGGAGATCGGCCAGCGCCGCCTCCAGCCGGCCGGCGAAATCAGCGAGCTTTTCGTCCGCCTTCGCCACCGCGATTTCCTCGCCGACGATCTTGAACAGCAGCTGCACCGCGCGCCCGCCATTGGTGGCGAGCTTGCGGCCGACCAGGTCCATCGCCTGCACGCCGTTGGTGCCTTCATAGATCATCGCGATCCGGGCATCGCGGACATATTGCTCCATCCCCCATTCGGCGATGTAGCCGTGCCCGCCATAAACCTGCTGGGCGTTGGTCGCGATCTCATAGCCCTTGTCGGTGCCGTAACCTTTGATGACGGGGGTGAGCAGCCCGATCAGATCGTCGGCGGTCTGGCGCTCTTCCTCGGTCTGGCCATAATGCGTCAGGTCCACCTGCAGGGCGCCCCACAGGCAGAGCGCGCGCAAGCCCTCGGTGATCGACTTCGCCTCCATCAGCATCCGGCGGACATCGGGGTGGACGAACAGCGTATCGGCCTTCTCGCCCGGCTCGGCGGCGCCCGTCAGCGCGCGACCCTGGCGGCGATCATGCGCGTATTGCACGGCGTTCTGATAGGCGGTCTCGGCGACGCCGAGGCCCTGCAAGCCCACGCCCAGGCGCGCCGCGTTCATCATGATGAACATGGCGGCCAGGCCCTTCATCTCCTCACCGACCAACCAGCCGGTCGCGCCGTCATAGTTCATCACGCAGGTCGAATTGCCGTGGATGCCCATCTTGTGCTCGATCGAGCCGCACGAAACGGCATTGCGCGCGCCAAGCGAGCCATCCTCGTTCACCAGGAACTTGGGCACCACGAACAGCGAGATGCCCTTGGTCGAATCCGGCGCGCCCGGGGTCTTCGCCAGCACCAGATGGATGATATTGTCGGTCAGGTCATGCTCGCCCGACGAGATGAAGATCTTCGTGCCGGTGATCGCGTAGCTGCCGTCCGCCTGCGGCTCGGCCTTGGTCTTGATGAGGCCGAGATCGGTGCCGCACTGCGGCTCGGTCAGGTTCATCGTGCCGCCCCATTCGCCCGAGATCATCTTGGGGAGGTACTTGGCCTGCTGCTCGGGGCTGCCCTTCACCAGCAGCGCGGCGATGGCGCCGTGGGTGAGGCCCGGGTACATGGCGAAGGCCATGTTGGCCGAGATCATATATTCCTCGAACGCGGTCGAGACGACGTGCGGCATCGCCTGCCCGCCAAATTCCTCGGGCGCGGCGAGCGTCGACCAGCCCGATTCGATGAACTGCTTATACGCTTCCTTGAACCCGGTCGGCGTCGTCACGCTGCCATCGGGGTGGCGGGTGCAGCCTTCCTGATCGCCCACCTGGTTGAGCGGGAACAGCACTTCGGCGACGAACTTGCCGCCCTCCTCCAGCACCGCGGTCACCACATCGGGGGTGGCGTTCTGGAAGCCCGGGAGATTGGTGTAGCGATCGAGCCCGACGACATGATCGAGCACGAACCGGGTGTCGCGGACGGGCGGCGTATATTTCGGCATGGTCAATCCTCTCGCGAAGTATCGGGGTCGATATGAGTGATGAAGTCGCTTAGCTCGCGGATGGCGGCATCGATATCATGCTTTTGGCTTTCGAGCAGGGCGATGCGGTCACGACAGCGGGCGATCGTCTTGGCGCGCTGGGTGCGGCGCCCGTCGCCGAGATCGTACAGGTCGAGCAACTCGCGAATTTCGGCGAGGCTGAACCCCACCCGCTTGCCGCGCAGGATCCAGGCGAGCCGGGCGCGATCGCGGTGCGAATAGATGCGCTGGGTGCCGCGCCGCTCGGGGGCGATCAGCCCCTCGTCCTCATAGAAGCGCAAGGCTCGGGCGGTGATGCCGAATTCGGCGCAGAGATCGGAAATGGAAAAGGCATCGCGATCCGGGCGCGGCTCGATCGGCGCGTAAGCGGCGATGGCGGGGAGCGACGACATGGGGAGTCAGATAGTTGACGCTTACGTTAAGGTCAAGTGTCAGCCACCGGCCTCGCAAAGCAAACGCCCCTTGGCATCGCGCAGCGTCGCGGCTTCCGCCGGGCTGTCGCTCAGCCGCTCGACATCGAGCGCGGCGAGCGAGGCGCGGCGGGTGCAGCTCCTGGCGCACCCCTCGGGCACCCGGCCGGGAAAGACGATCCGGTCGCCCTCGAACCGCGCGTCGAACTGGCAATCGGGGGCGAAGTTGAAGCTCAACGTCTCACCCGCGCGCGCCACCGGCCCGCGCGCGCTGCAGGTGAGCGCGTCGCCATAATCGACATACGCGCCCGCCCGGTAACCTCGCCCGGCGCGCACGATGCACAGCCGATCGGTGTCGCGGGCATAGAGCCCGGCGATGTCGCCGCGCTGGGGATCGGGAATCAGCCCGGCGCGGATCGCCGCGGATTCGAGATCGGGCGGACCTTCCGCCTTCTGGGGCGCCTGCGCCGAACAGGCGGCGAGCAACAGCAGCAGCGGCCAGCCCCTCACAGCGCGACCAGCGCCTCGCCCTCGATCCGGCGATAGAAGCAGCTGGCGGCCCCCGTGTGGCACGCCGGCCCTGCCGGATCGCAGATCAGCCACAAAGCGTCCTGATCGCAATCGATCCGCGCCTCGATCACGCGCAGCACATGGCCGGAGGTTTCGCCCTTCTTCCACAGCCGCCCCCGGCTGCGCGACCAGAACACTGCCTCGCGCGTCTCAAGCGTCCGCGCGAGCGCCTCGGCGTTCATATGCGCGACCATCAGCAGCTGCCCGGTCCGGTCGGTCGCGACCGCCGTGATCAGGCCGTCCGAATTGAATTTGGGATCGAGCGTCAAGCTCGTTTCGCGCGGGTCCATAAGGGTTTCTAGCCCAGCGTTGACACATGGCTCAATCCTTCCATCGCCGCCCGCTTCGCTGGGTGAACGCCGATGGCGCCAAGAAGGTTCGGAAATTTTATGACAAATGGGCGACAAGCGCACCCACGGGGCCTATATGGCCGACGCAGGCGGCAGCGCGGCGGGATTCGATGCTCACCACTCATCCATTTGATGACGACAAACTCCGTGAGGAGTGCGGCATTTTCGGCGTCTCGGGCACCGATGGCGAGGCTTCGGCGCTGGTCGCGCTAGGGCTGCACGCGCTGCAGCACCGGGGGCAGGAAGCGGCGGGCATCTCCAGCTGGGATGGCCACCAGTTCCACACGCACCGGGCGATGGGGCATGTCGCCGGCAATTTCGACCGCGACGACGTGATCCGCGCGCTCCCCGGCACCGCCGCCTGCGGCCATGTCCGCTATTCGACGACGGGCGAAACCGCGCTGCGCAACGTCCAGCCCCTCTACGCCGATCTCGCCTCGGGCGGGTTCGCGATCGCGCATAACGGCAATATTTCGAACGCGATGCGCCTGCGGCGCGAGCTGGTACGGCGCGGATCGATCTTCCAATCGACGAGCGATACCGAGACGATCATCCACCTCGTCGCGACCAGCCATTACCGCACCCTGCTCGACAAGTTCATCGATGCGCTGAAGCAGGTGGAGGGCGCCTATTCGCTCATTGTGATGACGCCCGAGGGGATGATCGGCTGCCGCGATCCACTCGGCATCCGCCCGCTGGTAATGGGCAAGCTGGGTGACGCGATCATCCTCGCTTCCGAAACCGTGGCGCTCGATGTGGTTGGCGCCGAGTTCGTCCGTGCGATCGAGCCGGGCGAAATGGTGATCATCCAGGGGCGCGAGCACCGCTCGATCACCCCCTTCCCCGCGCAGCGCCCGCGCCCGTGCATTTTCGAGCATGTGTATTTCTCAAGGCCGGACTCGATCGTCGAGGATCGCTCGGTCTATTCGGTGCGCAAGGCGATCGGCGCGCAACTGGCGATCGAGGCGCCGGTCGAGGCCGATCTGGTGATCCCGGTGCCCGATTCGGGCGTGCCGGCGGCGATCGGCTACGCGCAGCAATCGGGCATCCCGTTCGAGCTTGGCATCATCCGCTCGCACTATATCGGCCGCACTTTCATCCAGCCGGGGGACAAGGTGCGGCATCTGGGCGTGAAGCTGAAGCACAACGCCAATCGCGCGCTGATCCGGGGCAAGCGGATCGTGCTGATCGACGATTCGATCGTGCGCGGCACCACCAGCCTGAAGATCGTGCAGATGATGCGCGAGGCGGGCGCGGCGGAGGTGCATATGCGGATCGCCTCGCCGCCGACCCGCCACAGCTGTTTCTACGGCGTGGATACGCCCGAGCGGGCGAAGCTGCTCGCGGCGAAGATGGATGTCGGCGGGATGACCGACTTCATCCACGCCGACAGCCTTGCGTTCGTCTCGATCGACGGGCTTTACAAGGCGCTGGGCGAGGATGGGCGCTCGTCCGCGCGCCCGAGCCACTGCGACGCGTGCTTCACCGGCGATTATCCGACGACGCTCACCGATCAGGACGATGTCGAGACGGTCGACCAGTTCGCGTTGCTGGCGGAGCGGGTGGCCTAGCAACGGCCGCTCCGTGCGTACCAAAGCCCTCTCCCGCCCGCGGGAGAGGGTCGGGTGAGGGTGTCTTCTGGGCGACGCCGCAGCACGCCCCGCCCCCTCTCCCAACCCTCTCCCCTCAAGGAGAGAGGGCTATTAGGGCGCCAGATGAGCCATGCCCACCCAAAACTTGCCCAACCCCCGCCCTTCCCCTAACCGCGCCCGATGACCGACACCCCAAAGCCGCTCGCCGATCGCCTCGCCCTTGTCACCGGCGCCAGCCGCGGGATTGGCGCCGAGACCGCCAAGGCACTCGCCGCCGCCGGCGCGCATGTCGTGCTCACCGCGCGCACGACCGGCGCCCTGGAGGAAGTGGAGGAGGCGATCTTCCAGGCGGGCGGCGCCGCCACCATCGCCCCGCTCGACTTCACAGAGCCCGATGCGACCGCGCGCCTCGCCACCGCGCTCGGCCAGCGGTGGGACAAGCTCGACATATTGGTGATGAACGCGGCGATGCTCGGCACGCTCGGCGCGATCTCGGCGATCGATCCCAAGGAATTCGCCAAGGTGATGACGCTGAACGTCAGCGCGCAGGCCGCCTTGCTCGGCGCGTTCGATCCGATGCTGCGGCGGAGCAGCGCGGGGCGGGTGATCGCCCTCACCTCCTCGGTCGCGCGCGCCCCGCGCGCTTATTGGGGGGAATATGGCGCCTCCAAGGCCGCGCTCGAAGTGCTGGTGCAGAGCTATGGGCTGGAGGTGCAAAACATCAGCAAGGTGCGCACCGCGATCATCGACCCTGGCGCGACGCGCACCAAGATGCGCGCGCGCGCCTATCCGGGCGAAGACCCCGCGCGGCTGAAAGGGCCGGAAGTCGTCGCCGCGCGCATTCTGCAGCTGCTGACCGAGGACTTCGCCACCGGCCATTTCGAGCGGATCGAAGGATAACGGTGGGCCCGGCAGGATTCGAACCCGCAACCTGGCCGTTATGAGCGGCTGGCTCTACCATTGAGCTACAGGCCCTTG
>NZ_JAIERS010000005.1 GCF_019746665.1 Sphingomonas sp.
GCCCTCACCGCCGCGCCTGGCGCCTCACCCCTTCAACGGAGCGGGCAGGCCCACCGCTTGCCCGCCGCGCGCGCCCGGCCTATCGCCGGGATATGTCGGAACCCCCGCTCAAGGCCGCGATGATCCCGGTCACGCCGCTCGCGCAGAATTGCTCGCTGATCTGGTGCACCCAGACCAACCGCGCGGCGGTGGTCGATCCGGGCGGCGATCTGCCCAAGATCCACGCGGCGATCGCCCAGGCCGGGGTGGTGGTGGAAAAAATCCTGATTACCCACGGCCATATCGATCATTGCGGGGAGGCGGGCGCGCTCGCCGCGCAGCTCGGCGTGCCGATCGAGGGGCCGCACGAGGCGGATCGCTTCTGGATCGCGCGCCTCGCCGAGGATGGCCGCGCCTGGGGCCTGCGCGGCGAAAGCTTCGAGCCCGATCGCTGGCTGGTGGAGGGCGACACGGTGACGCTCGGCGCGCTGGAACTCGCGGTGTACCACTGCCCCGGCCACACGCCGGGCCATGTCGTGTTCCACCACGCGCCCTCGCGGCTCGCGCTGGTGGGCGATGTGCTGTTCGAAGGGTCGATCGGCCGCACCGACTTTCCGATGGGCGATCACGCCGCGCTGATCGAGTCGATCGTCACCAAGCTGTGGCCGCTCGGCGACGACACGGTGTTCATCCCTGGCCACGGCCGCCCGAGCCGCTTCGGGATCGAGCGCCAGACCAACGGCTTCGTAGCGGACCGCGTGCTGGCGGGCTGAGGTGTTTGCAGCTTCGCTGAAGCGGCGCCAGCCCTGCTGAAACAGACTCTACGCCCCGCCCGCCACTTCGGCGCTCACCCAATCGAGATAGGCGCCGAGCCCACCTTCGACCGGCAGCACGATGATCTCCGGCACCGCATAGCCGTGCAGCGCCTTCAGGCACGCCTCCGCCTCGCCGGCCCTGGCGCGGGTGGTCTTGATCAGCAGCAGCACTTCGGCGGCCTGTTCGACCTTGCCTTCCCACCGATACCAGCTCTCGATCGGCAGCGCCTGGACGCAGGCGGCGAGGCGCCGCGCGATCAGCGCCTCGGCCAGCCGCGCCGCCTCCTCGCGCGAGGCGGCGGCGCAGAGCATGGTGACGATGCCGGTGTCGATCGGACCCTCCCGGGTTAGAAACGGAACCCCGCCGTCAGGCTCCAGGTGCGCGGATCGCCATAATAGACCGTCTGGATATTGGCGACCGCCGAGAATTCCTGGCCGTCGGTGCGATAGCGGGTGTCGGTGAAATTCTTCACCCCGGCGCGCAGATAATAGCGGTTGTCGGGCATGTCGAACTGCACATAGGCGTTGCCGAGCGCATAGCCGGGCTCGATCAGCCCCGGGCGATTGTCGACCGAGAGATATTGCTTGTCGATGAAGCGCCCCTCCAGCCCGATCGTCAGGCTCGAACGGTCGATCGGGATGCGATACTCGCCCGCCAGCCGGCCCGAGATGGGCGGCGCGAAGGCCGGGCGGCAGGTGATCGCCTGGCCGGTGGGGTTGCACGAAAAGGCCGGGGCGCGGCGGCCGTCGTTGAACTGGGCATAGCTCGCGTCGAGGAAACCGAACGAGCCGGTGAGGGTTAAGTAGCGCGTCGGTTTCGCGACGCCCTCCAGCTCGAAGCCCCAGATCTGCAGCTTGCCGGCGTTGATCACCGGGAACACGCCGACCGCGCCGCCGCCGACGCGCGCCTGGAAATCGCGGTAATCGCTGTAGAAGGCGGCCGCCGACAGCGTCACCCGCCCATCGGCGAAGCGCGCCTTGTATCCGGTTTCATAGGTCCACACGGTTTCCGGGTTGAACCGGGTGACGAGCGTGTTCACCCCGTTCACCACCAGCGTCAGGTCGCCGACGCCATTGGCGCGGCCGTTGAATCCGCCCGATTTGAAGCCGCGGCTGATGTTCGCATAGATCAGCTGGTCGCGCGTCGGCTTGAAGCTCAGCTGGAAGCTCGGCGTCCAGGCGTCGAAGCTGATGCGGTTCTGGGTGTTGAGCGGCGCGGGCAGATTGTCCGGGAAGCGGAAAGTAAGGTTGTTGAGCCCCGCCGCGTTCGAGGCGGTGGTGGTGAAGCGGTTGTAGCGCCGCTCCTCATAAGTGTAGCGCAGCCCCGCGGTGAACGACCATTTGGGCGTGAAATCATAGGTCAGCTGGCCGAAGGCGGCGTAGTTCTTGGTGTTCTGCGTATCGTTGATGTCGCGCCGGAACGTCAGCGGCAGCGCGCCGAACGCGAAGATGTCATTCCCGAACGCGATCTGGGTCGAGGCGATGTCCTCGTTCAGATAATAGAGCCCGAACACGCCCTTCAGCTTGCGCCCGGCATATTTCAGCTGGAGTTCCTGGCTGAACTGTTTCTGGCTGACGCCGACGAACACGTCGCCGAGCTGGAACTGGCTCGCGTCGATGTCGATGAAGAAATTGGGATCGAGCTTGCGATAGCCGGTGATCGAGGTGAACTGCAGCTGATCGGTGATGTCGATATTGGCGGTGAGCGCGACGCCCCAATGGTCGAGCCGCTGGCCTTGGCCGGGCGCCAGCCCGGTCGAGGCGCGGAAATTATAGGGGCCATAGGGTTCGGCCGGTACCAGCACCCGCGCCGCGCCCGCGAAATTCGCCTGGGTGAGCGGGGCGGTGGGATAGCCGAGCGTCGGCGCGCTGCGCTGCTGGGTGTAATCGCCGCTCAGCAGGAATTGCCAGCCCTGCGCCGGCTGGAAGTTCAGGATGCCGCGCACCGCCCACAGGTTGCGATCATTGTAGCGGCGGTTGGTGAGCGGATCGGTGACGAGCCCGTCGCGCCGATCATAGGTGCCGGCGAGCGACAGGCCGAGCTTGTCGGTGATGATCGGGGCGCTGGCATAGCCGTTCAGCACCACCTGGTTGTAATCGCCATAGGTCACGTCGCCGGCGGCCTTGAACGCCTGGAGATCGGGCTTGCGGGTGACGATGTTCACCGCGCCGCCGATCGTGTTCTTGCCATAGAGCGTGCCCTGCGGCCCGCGCAGCACTTCCACGCGCTGCACGTCGAACAGGTTGAGCAGCGCGCCCTGGATGCGGCTCAGATAAACGCCGTCGACATAGACGCCGACCGCGGGATCGAAGGTTTGCAGCGCATCGGGCTGGCCGACGCCGCGGATGAAGAAATTGGCGTTGGTCGCCGAACCGCGCCCCTGCACCAGATTGACGTTGGGCACCGCGCCCTGGATGCCCGACAGGTCGATCGCCTGGAGCTTGGCGACATCCGACGCCTGGATCGCGGTGACCGAGAGCGGCACGTCGAGCAGCCGCTCCTCGCGGCGGCGGGCGACGACGACGATGTCGGGCGTGGTTTCGCTCGCGCTCGCGTCGCCGGGGGCGGTGTCAGGCGCCTGTTGCGCCAGCGCGGGGGCGCTTACCCAGGCGGCTCCGGCGAGCATGGCGGCACGAACCAACGATTTCATCTTCCCCTCCCTCAGCGGCCCCACCTCTGCCGGGTGGCGCGCGGATGACCTCATAATGAAAGTTGAACCAGTTTTCAACTTTGACTAGCATCACGCCATGGCGGGGGAAAATTCAGCGACGCTCGACGAAGCGGGGAAGGCGCCGCGCACCGATCGCGGCCGCAAGACGCGGCGCGCGCTGCTCGACGCGGCGCGGCAGGAATTCGGCGAGAACGGCTTCCACGCCGCCTCGATCAGCGGCATCACCCGCCGCGCGGGCGTCGCGCTCGGCAGCTTCTACACCTATTTCGACAGCAAGGAGGCGCTGTTCACCGCGCTGGTGCGCGACATGTCGGACCAGGTGCGCGATCACGTCGCCCCGGTGCTGCGCGCCGCGCCCGACCAGCTCGCCGCCGAGCGCGCGGGCTGCGCGGCGTTCATCGAATTCGTGCGGACCCACAAGGAAATCTACCGCATCATCGATGAGGCCGAGTTCGTCGACGCCGCCAGCTTCCGCGAACATTATGCCGGCACCGCCGATCGCATCGCGCAGCGGCTGGCGGCGGCGGGCGCTCGTGGCGCGCTGCGCGCCGACGATGCCGAGGTGCTCGCCTGGGCGCTGATGGGGATGAACGTGTTCCTTGGCTTGCGCTTCGGCGTGTGGGGGCAGGAGCGCGATTCGGGCGCGGTGGCGGACGTGGTCGCGCGCCTGCTCGCGCGGGGGTTGGCGGCAGACTGAGGCGGCCGCGCCCCAACTCGCCGGCAAATTGCGCCGGGGTGAGTGCTACTCCCCATCCTCCGCCAGCGCCGCCGCGAGCGCGTCACGCACCGCGCGCAGCGTTTCCGCCGGCTTGGCGCGCTGCTTGGCTTCGGCGGCGAGCAGCGCCTGGACGCCGCGAATCGTATAGCCCTCATGGTGCAGCAGCGCGTGGATGCGCCGCACCAGCGCCGCGTCCTCCGGGCTGTAATAGCGCCGTCCGCCTGCCCGGGTGAGCGGGCGGAGCTGGGGAAAGCGGCCTTCCCAGTAACGGAGGATGTGGCGGGCGATGCCGGTTTCCTGCGCCAACTCACCGATCGTGCGATAGGCCCCCACCGCCTTCTCGCTCGACCGTTCGCTGGGCTTGTCCGGCATCGCGTTCAGCCGGCGCTGACGATCCGGTCGCGCATCATCTGGCTCGCGCGGAAGGTGAGCACGCGGCGCGGCGCGATCGGCACTTCGACCCCGGTCTTGGGATTGCGCCCGACGCGCTCGCCCTTCTGGCGCAGCACGAAGGTGCCGAAGCCCGAAATCTTCACATTCTCGCCGCGCGCGAGCGCGGTGCACATATGCTCCAGGATCTGCTCGACGAGCCGCGCCGAATCGAGCCGCGACAGCCCGACTTCATGGTGCAACGCCTCGGCGAGATCGGCCCTGGTCAATGTTCCGGCAGTTGCCATGCCCCGACTCCCCTATTTGTATAGCGGGTTCCTAACACAGGGAATCGACGCGACAAATGCTTTGATAACGTTAATGCAACGATGGTTAGTACCGGATCAGGGCAGCACCCCAGGTGAAGCCGCCGCCCATCGCCTCCAGCACCAGCAGATCGCCGCGCTTGATCCGCCCGTCGCGCACCGCGGTGTCGAGCGCGAGCGGTACCGAGGCCGCCGAAGTATTGGCATGGCGATCGACCGTCACGACCACGCGCGCCGGATCGAGCCCCAGCTTCTTCGCGGTCGCTTCCAGAATGCGGGCATTGGCCTGGTGCGGCACCACCCAGTCGATATCGGTGGTGGCATAGCCCGCCGCGCCCATCACTTCTTCCATCACCGCGGCGAGATTGAGCACCGCGTGACGGAACACCTCGCGCCCCTTCATCCGCAGCTTGCCGACGGTGCCGGTGGTCGAGGGGCCGCCATCGACATAGAGCAGATCGTTGAACCGGCCATCGGCGTGGAGCCGGCTGGCGAGCACCCCGCGCTCGCCCTCTTCGGCCTCCAGCAGCACCGCGCCGGCGCCGTCGCCGAACAGCACGCAGGTCGCGCGGTCTTCCCAGTCAAGGATGCGGCTGAACGTCTCCGCGCCGATCACCAGCGCGCATCTGGCCGAGCCCGCGCGCACCATGTTCTCGGCCACCTGCAGCGCGTAAAGGAAGCCCGAGCACACCGCCGCCACGTCGAAGGCGATGCAGTCGCGGATGCCGAGCGCTTCCTGCACCTTGGTCGCCGCCGCCGGGAAGGTCTGGTCCGGGGTGGCGGTCGCGAGCACGATCAGATCGACCGCCTCGGCCGAGCGGCCGGCCGCCTCCAGCGCGCGGCGCGCCGCTGCGATCGCGAGGCTGGCGGTGGTCTCGCCCTCGCCGGCGATATAGCGGGTGCGGATGCCGGTGCGCTCGACGATCCATTCGTCCGACGTATCGACCCGCGCGGCGAGTTCGGCGTTGGTCACCATCCGGGCCGGAAGCGCCGAACCCGTGCCGGTGATTGCTGCGCGAAGCGTCATGCTGCCTTGGCCTCGAAATTACCCAGATCGTCGCTGATCTTGCGGATCAGGTCGTCGCGAACCAGCTTGGCGGCGACCCCGATCGCGTGCGCCACGCCCAGCTCGTTCGCGCTGCCATGACTTTTCACGACCACGCCGTTCAACCCCAGAAAGACGGCGCCATTATGGTTGTTGGGGTCGAGATGGTCGCGCAGCAGCTCGGTCGCGGGGCGCGAGATCAGGAAGCCGAGCTTCGAGCGCAGCGACGAGCGGAAGGCGCGCTTCAGCAGATCGCCCACGAAGCGCGCGGTGCCCTCGGCGGTCTTGAGCGCGATGTTGCCGGAAAAGCCGTCGCACACGATCACATCGAGATCGCCGTGCGACAGCCGGTTGCCCTCGACGAACCCGCGGAAATCGAGCGGCAGCTGCGCCGCCTTCAGCGCCGCGGCGGCGTCACGGATATTGTCGGTGCCCTTCATGTCCTCGGTGCCGATGTTGAGCAGCGCGACGCGCGGCGCTTCGAGATCGAAGCTGGTGCGGGCATAGGCCGCGCCCATCACCGCGAACTGGATGAGGTTCGCCGCGTCGCACTCGGTATTGGCGCCGAGATCGAGCATCACCACGTCGTTATCGCCCAGCGTCGGCATCGTCGCGGCGAGCGCGGGGCGGTCGATGCCCGGCAGCGTGCGCAGCGCGAGCTTGGCCATCGCCATCAGCGCGCCGGTATTGCCCGAGGAGACGGCGGCATGGGCCTCGCCGCGCTTCACCAGATCGATCGCGACGCCCATCGAGGTCGTCTTGGCGCGACGCAGCGCCGCGCTCGGGCGTTCGCTCGCGGCGACGGTGTCGGGGGCGTGGACGATTCGCGCCCGGCCGGCGAGCGCGGGATGCGCGGGGAGGGCGGCGGCGATCGCGGCTTCGTCCCCCACCAGCAGGAACTGGGCGTCGGGCGCCTTGGCGCAGGCACGGGCGGCGCCGGCCAGCATCACCGCCAGCCCCTCGTCTCCGCCCATCGCATCGATCGCGATCAGCTGCGCCACCCGCTCCCCCCTAAAAGCCGGTGTGAGCGTCAGCCGCCGATCGAGACGATCTCGCGACCGTTATAATGGCCACAGGCGCCGCACAGCACGTGCGGGCGCTTCAGTTCGCCGCAATTTGGGCATTCCTGATAGGCCTGCGGGGTAAGCGCATCGTGCGAGCGGCGCATACCGCGCTTGGAGGGCGTGGTCTTTCGCTTGGGAACGGCCATTTCGGCACCTTGAGTTGAACGTTGAACAGGGTCGAGCCCTTGGTCGTTCTCGAACCTAGCGCGGCCAGAATCGGCCGCCACAGCCCGGGAGCGGCCAAGCGCATCGCGAAGCGCGCGCCTATACCCGCTCGGCGCGAAATTGCAAGCCCGGCGCGACGCGACCGCGGGCCGGTTGCCCTGGCGGGCGCGACTTGGCAAGAGGCGCGCGGGGAGACCGAGATAATGGCGATCATTCTACCGATCACGCTCACCAGCGCCGGCGCCGCCGCGCTGATCAACACCTGGCTCGCGGTGCGCGCCGGGCAATCGCGCTCGGCGATCGGCGGGGCGCTGGGTGACGGCGGCAATGCCCGCGTCCTCGCGCGCAGCCGGGCGCACGCCAATTTCGCCGAATATACCCCGTTCGTGCTGATCCTGATCGGGCTGATCGAGCTGGCGGAAGGATCGAGCCTGTGGCTGTGGGCGGCGAGCGCGATCTATCTGGCGGCGCGGCTGCTGCACCCGTTCGGCACCGAAGGCATCATCAAGCAGGGGCGGTTCATCAGCACGATCGTGTCGCTGCTCGCGCTGCTCGGGCTGGGGCTCTACGCGATCAGCCTGCCCTACCGGGTGAAGCCGCTGCCGCAGGGCGTCGAGGCGCCGCTGCCCAAGGGCTGATAACAGCCTCGTGGTCAGCGGGGAGGGTTCGGCCGGCCGCATCCCGCCGCATCCCACCCTCGCCAAGTCGTTGCTTCAGGAAAACAAGGCGGAACGCCCCCGCTTCTCGTGCGCTTTCAGGCCCGTAGCAGCACGGGAGAGAGAAGGTGGCGGAAACGCTAGACCAGCGGCGCGACGATGCGCCGCTCGGCGCCGCGCGCCATGCCGACGCGGCACAGGCCCGCCAACAGGGTGTGCCCGGCGCGCATGGCGACCAGGTGATCGGCCGATCGGTGACGATCAACCGCCCGGCTCGTGAACTCTACGCCTTCTGGCGCGATTTCCAGAACCTCGCGACCTTCATGGAGAATGTCGAGCGGATCGACATGATCGACGCCAAACAGTCGCACTGGGTGGTGAAGGCGCCCGGCGGCGGGCGGGTCGAGTGGAAGGCGGTCGTCACTCAGGAGAGCGAGGGCGACTTCATCTGCTGGACCTCCGCCCCCGGCGCCGATGTGCCCAATAGCGGCCGGGTCGATTTTCGCGACGCCGGTCCGCGCGGTACCATCGTCAGCGTCACGCTCACTTATGATCCGCCCGGCGGCTTCATCGGCCGGGCGATCGCCAAGCTGTTCCAGCGCGAACCCGCGATCCAGGCGCGGCGTGACCTGCGCCGCTTCAAGCAATTGATGGAAACCGGCGAAATCGCGACCGGCGCGCGCAATCGCCGCCTGCATCAGGAGCGCGACGCATGAAGGCGCTCACCTGGCACGGCAAGCACGATGTCCGCGTCGAGACAGTCGACGATCCCGAGATTCTGAACCCGCGCGACGCGATCATCCGCGTCACCTCGACGGCGATCTGCGGGTCGGACCTGCACCTGTACGACGGCTATATCCCGACGATGCAGAAGGGCGACATTCTCGGCCATGAATTCATGGGCGAGGTGGTGGAAACCGGCCCCAAATCGACGCTGAAGAAGGGGCAGCGCGTGGTGGTGCCGTTCACCATCTCGTGCGGCAGTTGCTATCATTGCGGCCACCGGCAATATTCGGCGTGCGAGAACGGCCTGCCCGCCGACAATCAGGACATCGCCGCCACCGCTTATGGCCAGCCGATGGCCGGGCTGTTCGGCTATAGCCACATGACCGGCGGCTATTCGGGCGGGCAGGCGGAATATGTCCGCGTGCCGTTCAGCGATGTCGGCCCGATCGTCGTCCCCGACGGGGTGGATGACGACAAGGTGCTATTCCTCTCCGACATTCTCCCCACCGGCTGGATGGCAGCGGAGAATGCCGAGATCGCGCCCGGCGACATCGTCGCGGTGTGGGGCTGCGGCCCGGTCGGGCTGTTCGCGGTGCAATCGGCGTTCATCATGGGCGCGGCGCGGGTGATCGCGATCGATCATTTCCCGACGCGCCTCGCGCTCGCCAAGCGGTTCGGCGCCGAGGTGATCAATTTCGAAGAAACCAACGTCCACGAGGCGTTGCAGGACATGACCGGGGGCATCGGCCCCGACGCGGTGATCGACGCGGTCGGGCTGGAGGCGCACGGGCTGAGTTTCGACAACATCGTCGACCAGATCAAAGTCTCCACCTTCATGGACACCGACCGGACCCATTCGATTCGCCAGGCGATCTTCGCCTGCCGCAAGGGCGGGCGCGTTTCGATGCCGGCGGTTTACGGCGGCTATGTCGATAAGTTCCCGCTCGGCGCGCTGATGGAAAAGGGGCTGACGCTCAAGACCGGGCAAACCCATGTCCAGCGCTATCTCGAGCCGCTGTTGGCCGCGGTGCTCGAGGACAAGATCGATACCACCTTCCTCATCAGCCACCGCCTGCCGCTCGATCAGGCCGCCGAAGGATATAAGATGTTCCACGATCAGCAGAATGACTGCACCAAGGTCGTCCTCAAGACGGAGGCGGCCCGTGGCTGAGAAGCTCGCGATCGTCACCGGCGCGTCGACCGGGATCGGCCTCGAACTCGCGCGCTGCGCGGCGGGGGACGGTTATGACCTGGTCATCGCCGCCAACGAGCCGATGCACGAGGCGGTGGCCGAACTCGGCATCGAGGGTATCACCGTCACGCCGGTGGAATGCGATCTCGCGACGTTGGAGGGGGTGGACCAGCTGCTTGCCGCCTGCGGCGATCGCGTGCCGGACGTGGTCTGCGCCAATGCCGGCAACGCGATGGGCGGGGCGTTCCTGGATGTCGAGGTTGGCGACTGGACCTATTCGATCAACACCAACATCACCGGCACCCTCTATCTGCTACAGAATGTCCTGCGCGGCATGGTGAAGCGCGATCGCGGGCGCGTGCTGGTGACGGGGTCGATCGCCGGCTACATCCCCGGGCCGTTCAACGCGGTTTATAACGCGACCAAGGCGTTCATCGACAATTTTGCCGACGCGTTGCGCAACGAGCTGAAGGAGAGCGAGGTCACGCTCACCCTGCTGATGCCGGGGGCGACGGACACCGCGTTCTTCGCGCGCGCCGACATGGAGGATACCGGGCTCGGTCAAAGCGCCAAGGCCGATCCCGCCAAGGTCGCGCAGGATGGCTGGAAGGCCGCGCTGGCGGGCCGCGACCGGATCGTGCCGGGGCTGTTCAACAAGGCGCAGGTGGCCGCCGCCGGCGTTACCCCCACCCCCGTGATGGCCGAAATCCATCGCCATCTGGCGGAACCCAAGGAGTAAACAGGATGTCCGTTGTCGACAAGGTAATCGGAGCGCTGACCCCGCCGGAAACCGAGGAACAGCGCATGCAAGCGCATGACAAGGCGCGCGCCGCGTGCTCGCCGGGCGACTGGCTGTCGATGGCGCTCGACCATCACGAGCAGATCTATGCCGCGTTCGAGGCGGTGAAGCAGGCGGGCTCCCCCGACGAGGCGCGCACCGCCCAGAAGCAGCTGATGGCGCTGTTCACCGGCCACGGCACCGCCGAGGAAACGGTGCTCTATCCCAGCCTCGCCAAGGACGGGCAGAAGGGCCATGCGACCCAGGCCTATACTGAACAGGCGACCGCCAAGATGCAGTTCGCCGAACTCGAACGGCTCGCGCCGCTCAGCCAGGAATATATGGAAAAGCTCGGCCATATCGAAGGCGCGGTGAAGCATCACATCTATGAAGAGGAATCGATCTGGTTCCTCGACATGAAGGAAAGCGCCCCCGCCGATCTCCAACAGCTGGCGACCGCGCGCTTCCGCGAGGAATATGAGCGTTACATGAACGGCGCGGAGCAGGGCGGGATCGGCGGCCTGGGCAGCCGCGCCCTGGGCGGCGGCCGCGCGGCGGCGGGTTCGACCTCGAGCGATTTCGGCAGCGACCTTGGCGGCCGCACCGGCGGCGAGCGCGGATCGCAGGGATCGCTCGGCGGCTCGATGGCGGGCACGGGCGGCACCGGATCGGGCCTCAGCCCCGATTACGGTCGCGACACGACCGGTCGGGGCGATATCTCCGGGGATCGCCCGGCGACGCCCCAGAGCGGCTCGGGACGGGATAAGGGGGGCTTTTGACGGTCGTGGGCCGGTCCCGCATTGCGCGGGACCGGCTCGGCATTGCCTCAGCCGTCGCGAAATCGCTCATGGTGGCGGATCACTTCGGTGATGATGAACCGCAAGAATTTCTCGCTGAACTCCGGATCGAGCTCGGCGTCCGCCGCCAATTGGCGGAGCCGGGCGATCTGTGCCTCCTCGCGCCCCGGATCCGCCGGCGGCAACCCCGCCTCCGCCTTATAGCGCCCAACCGATTGAGTGATCTTGAATCTTTCCGCAAGCAGATGGATCAGCGCGGCATCGATATTGTCGATACTACGGCGATAAGCGGCGAGAGTCGGGTCGGCCATTGCCTGATTTTGCGGCCGGAGCGCCCGTCGCGCAAGGCCGCCCCTTGCCTTTGGCAGGCGAACCAGCCACATCGCGGCGCGATGACCGCGACCGTCCACCGCCTGGAGACGCGAGGCCAACCCTCGCTCGATCCGATGATCGCCTTGGTCGCGCCTGATATGAATCAGGTGAACACGGTGATTCTCGACCGGATGCAATCGCGCATCCCATTGATTCCCGAGCTTGCCGGCCACTTGATCGCGGGGGGCGGCAAGCGGATGCGGCCGATGCTCACGCTCGCGAGCGCGCGGCTGCTAGGCTATACCGGCACCCGCCACCACCGCTTGGCCGCCGCCGTCGAGTTCATCCACACCGCCACTCTGCTGCACGATGATGTCGTCGATGGCAGCGATTTGCGGCGCGGGCGGCGCACCGCGAACAACATCTGGGGCAATCCGGCGACGGTGCTGGTCGGCGACTTCCTGTTCAGCCGGGCCTTCGAGCTGATGGTCGAGGATGGCGGCCTTAAAGTGCTGAAAATCCTGAGTGCGGCGAGCGCGGTGATCGCGGAAGGCGAGGTCAACCAGCTTACCGCGCAGCGCCTCATCGGGCTCAGCGAGGAGCGCTATCTCGACATCATCGGCGCGAAGACCGCCGCGCTGTTCGCCGCCGCCTGCCGGATCGCCGCCGTCGTCGCCGAGCGGGTGGAAGCCGAGGAACTCGCGCTCGACGCCTATGGCTGTAATCTGGGCATCGCCTTCCAGCTAGTCGATGACGCGATCGATTATGTGTCCGAGGCCCAGGTGATGGGCAAGGACGCGGGCGACGATTTCCGCGAAGGCAAGGTGACGCTGCCGGTGATCCTGGCCTATGCGCGCGGCTCGGCCGAGGACCGCGCCTTCTGGGAAGCGGCGATCGCCGGCCGCCGCGTGGCCGACGAGGACTTGGCCCATGCGGTCGCGCTGATCCGTCGCACTCATGCCGTCGACGATACGCTCGCCCGCGCGCGCCATTATGGCCAGCGCGCGATCGACGCGATCGGGCCGTTCGCGGGCGGCGCCGCAAAGGCGGCGATGGTCGAGGCGGTCGAATTCGCGATCGCCCGCGCTTATTGAGGCCGGCAATCCTCCCGATCCACGCCGTCCTCCCCGATCTTCTCAGTGCCTTGCGCGATCAGTCCCGCGCGGTGCTCGTCGCCCCGCCGGGGGCGGGGAAGACGACCGCCGTCGCCCCCGCGCTGCTGAGCGAGCCGTGGTGCGCGGGCGAAATCCTGCTCCTCTCTCCCCGTCGGATCGCCGCGCGCGCGGCGGCGGAGCGGATGGCGGCGCTCGCCGGCGAGAAGCCGGGCGAAACCTTCGGCTATGCCACCCGGCTCGATACCCGCCGCTCGGCGCGCACGCGGGTGACGGTGATGACCGAGGGCATTTTCGTCGCGCGCGTTCAGGCCGATCCCGAGCTTGCCGGCGTGTCCGCCGTGCTGTTCGACGAAGTGCATGAGCGCAGCCTGGACAGCGATTTCGGCCTCGCGCTCGCGCTCGATGCGCAAGCGGCTTTTCGCCCCGATCTGCGATTGCTGGCGATGTCCGCGACGCTCGACGGCGCGCGCTTCGCCGCGCTGATGGGCGGCGCGCCGGTGATCGAGAGCGAAGGGCGCAGTTTCCCGCTGGAGTTGCGCTATCTTGGGCGCGACCCCGCCGAACGGATCGAGGACGCGGTCGCGCGCGCGGTCCGCACGGCGTTGCTCGAAGGCGAGGGTGGGGTGCTCGCTTTCCTGCCGGGAGTCGCCGAGATCGAGCGCACCGCCGAGCGGCTTGCCGGCTTGCCGGTCGCGCTTCACAGGCTCCACGGCACGCTGCCGCCCGCCGAACAGCGCGCGGCGATCGCGCCCGAGCCGGGCGGCGCGCGCAAGCTGGTGCTCGCCACCTCGATCGCCGAGACCAGCCTGACGCTCGATGGCATTCGTATTGTGATCGATTCAGGCCTCGCCCGCCGCCCGCGCTATGATCGCGCGGCCGGGATGACGCGGCTGGTGACCGAGCGGGTGAGCCAGGCCGCCGCCACGCAGCGCGCGGGGCGCGCGGCGCGACAGGGGCCGGGGATCGCCTACCGGCTGTGGGAGGAAGCCGCGACCGCCGGCCTGCCGCGCTTCGATCCGCCCGAAATCCTGGAGGCCGATCTCTCGGCGCTGGTGCTCGATTGCGCGCGCTGGGGCGTCACCGATCCGCGCGCGCTCAGCTGGCTCGATCCGCCGCCCGAGGCGGGGGTGCAGGAGGCGCGCGGGCGGCTGCTGGCGCTCGGCGCGATCGACGCGGATGGTCGGGTGACGCCGCATGGCGACGCCGTTGCGCGGCTACCGCTGCCGCCCCGGCTCGCGCATATGCTGATCGAGGGTGCGCGGCGGGGCTTGGGGCGCGCCGCGGCGGAAGTCGGGGTGCTGCTGAGCGAGCGCGGGCTGGGCGGGAACGACCCCGATCTGGAGACGCGCCACAGCCGCTGGCAGCGCGAACGCGGCGCCAAGGCCGAGGCTGCGCGTGGGCTTGCCCAGCGCTGGGCGCACATAGTCGACACCAATAGCCCTCTCCCCTTCAGGGGAGAGGGTGGGGTGAGGGGCGATGCCGCAGAAGAGTGCTCTCAGACCGCCCCCTCTCCCAAACCCTCTCCCCTGAAGGGGAGAGGGCTTCTGGAGGACATCCCCGATCCCCTCGCCCGCTGCATCGCGCTCGCCTTTCCCGATCGCGTCGCGCGGCGGCGCGATGCCGGCGGCGAGCACTGGGCCTCGGTCGGCGGGCGGGGGTTCAAGCTCGATCCGGCGTCGTCGCTCGCCCGCGCCGAGTGGCTCGCGGTCGCCGAGACGCAGGGGATGGCGGCGGGGGCGCGCATCCTCGCCGCCGCGCCACTCGATCCGGCCAGCATCGAGGCGCTGTTCGGCGATCGCATCGAAACCCGGCGTACCGCGCGCTTCGATCCTGCAACGGGGGCCGTCCAGCCGCTGCGCGAACGGCGGCTCGGCGCGATTCGGCTGGCGAGCGGGCAGGACGATGGCGCCGACCCGGAAGCGATCGCCGCTGCCCTGCTGGAGGGTGTGCGCGAGAACGGCTTGGCGCTGCTTCCCTGGGGCGAGAGCGACCTGGCCCTGCGCGCCCGCGCCGCCTTCGCGGTCGCTTACGGCGGCCCGCCCGCGCTGGACGACGCCGCGCTGGTCGAGGGGCTCGACGACTGGTTGGCGCCCTTGCTAGCGAGCAAGCGCCGGCTCGACGCGATCGCCCCCGAGGCGCTGACGGATGCGCTCAAAGGCCTGATCGGCTGGGACGGAATGCGCGCGCTCGACTTGCTCGCCCCGGCGCGGCTCGAAACTCCGGCGGGATCGAGCCACGCGATCGACTATGCAGCGGAGGCCGGGCCGACCGTCGAGTGCCGCCCGCAGGCGCTGTTCGGCCTCGCCGCGCATCCGATGGTGGCGCGCGGGGCGGTGCCGCTGGTGCTGTCGCTCACCTCGCCCGCTGGCCGCCCGATCCAGACAACGCGCGATCTGCCTGGTTTCTGGGCGGGGAGCTGGGCCGCCGTCGCCAAGGAGATGCGCGGGCGCTACCCCAAACACCCCTGGCCCGACGATCCGGCGAGCGCCCGGGCGACGCTCAAGACCAAAAATGCGGATGCAAGAGCCGCCGGGCTGCGATAAGGGGTGCCGCATGACGACCGCCCGCATCTACCAACGCCCCAAAAACGCGATGCAATCCGGCCGGGCGCGCACGCATGAATGGGTGCTCGAATTCGTCCCCAGCGACCGCGTGCGCCCCGATCCGCTTACCGGCTGGGCGGGCTCGGGTGACACGCAGAAGCAAGTGATCCTCGGCTTCCCGACGCTGGAGGCGGCGCAGGGCTACGCCGAGCGCGAGGGTATCGCCTATCGCGTGATCGCGGCGGCGGCGCCGAAGCTGAAGCTCCAGTCTTACGCGGATAATTTCCGGTAGTTGGTGCCGGGCGTCGCCGGCAGCGGTGCCTGGGCGCGATCACCCCAATATCGTGCCCCCCAGCAACAGCAGCAGCTTGCCATCGATCGCGACGCCTTCCGCGCGTTTCGCCGCGATGAAGTCCGCGATTTCGCCCCTTGGTACGCGGTGGACGGTGATGCCTTCGTCCGCCGTGCCGCCGCCCGCGCCGACACGGGTAAGCTCGGTCGCGCGAACCAGCTCATAGGCCTCGCTCACCATCCCGGGTGACGAATAGAACTGGCCGAGCGACACGATCCGTTCGGCGCGATAGCCGGTTTCCTCCTCCAGCTCGCGCGCGGCGGCGGCGAGCGGCGCCTCACCAGCGCTATCGTCGCCCACCAGCCCCGCCGGCAATTCCAGGCAGCGGCGCCCGAGCGGGACACGGTACTGTTCGACCAGGATCACCGCGTCGCCATCGGTCGCGACGATCACCGCCGCGCCGATGCCCCGCGCGCGCGCCACATATTCCCAGCGGCCATCGACGATCATCGTCAGATACTGCCCCTGCCAAACGATCTGGGCCATGCGCGCTCCCTTCGCGCTTGCCCCTTCCATTCGCCGTGAAGCTTGGCAAGATGGCGCGCGGGAGGACGGGGCCATGTTCAAGGAATTTCGCGACTTCATTTCGCGTGGCAATGTGCTCGATCTGGCGGTCGGCGTGATCATCGGCGGCGCGTTCGCCACGATCACAAAATCGTTGACCGATGATGTGCTGCTGCCATTTATCGGGTGGCTGTTTGGCGGGGTCGATTTCTCGCGCTTCTTCGTGCGGCTGGGGCCGGTGCCGGCGGACTTCAAAGGCGCGCTGACCGATTATGCCGCGCTGAAGGCGGCCGGGGTGCCCCTGATCGGCTATGGTGCGTTCGTAACGGCGGTGATCAACTTCCTGATCCTCGCTTTCGTCATCTTCCTGATCGTGCGAAGCGCCAACCGGCTGATGGCGCCGCCGCCTGCGGCCGAAGCGGCGCCGGCGCCCGAGCCCGAAGAGGTGACACTGCTGCGTGAAATCCGCGATTCGCTCAAAGGGCGTTAGGCGGCAGCGAGATCCTGCGCGACGGCGTCCGCCAGGCTGGTGCCATCCAGCACGCGCGCGGTTTCGTCGCGCACGCGCAGCATCGCCTGGCGGATCGCGCAGCTCGCCTCGTCGCGGCAATCGGCACAGCGGCGATAGGCGCTGCGGCTGACGCACGGCACCAACGCGAGCGGTCCCTCGATCACGCGGATGATGTCGCCCAGCGAAATCAAGTGGCGTGGCCGGCTAAGCAAATAGCCGCCCATCTTGCCGCGCTGGCTGACGAGCAAGCCTGCCTCGCGCAGATCGGCGAGGATCAGCTCCAAGAATTTGCGTGGCACATTCGCCTCCTGGGCGATCCGCGTCATCGGGATCGGAGGGCTGGCCTGCGGTGCCTCGGCAAGGAACAGCATCGCGCGCAGCGCGTAGCGGGAACGCTGAGTCAACATGATGCAATGATTATGAACCCGATGCGCCGTCCAGAAAAGGATTAAATCCGACAGTCGCGCTAGGTTTTTACAGCACCGGCTATTGTAGCAGATGCATCCATAACGGCGCGCCCGCGAGGCTGGACGAGCCGCGCAGCTTTTCCAGCGCCTGTGCGACCGCGCGTTCAGGCCCCTCGTGCGTCACGATCGCGACCAGCACCGCGCCGTTTTCCGCCCGCCCACGCTGGATCAGGCTTTCGATCGACACGCCCGCATCGCGCATCGCAGCCGCTATCTCGGCGAGCACGCCTACCTTGTCCTGCACCAGGAAGCGCACATAGGCGCGGCCATATCGGGCACCACTGTCGGCGGGCTCGGCGGCGGCGAGTTGCGCGGCGGGCATCGCATAAGGCGGCCCGAATTCGCCGCGAGCGATGTCGATCAGATCGGCGACCACCGCGGAGGCGGTCGGTCCGTCGCCCGCGCCCGCGCCTTGGAACAACAGCCGGCCGACGAAATTTCCCTCTGCCACCACCGCGTTGGTCGCGCCCGCGACGTGCGCGAGCGGGTGGCTCACCGGCACGAGATGTGGGTGGACGCGCTGGAACAAGCCGTGCGGTCCGGCCTCGGCCAGGCCCAACAGCCGCACCCGGTAGCCTAGCGCCGCCGCCTCGGCGATGTCGGCGGCGAGCAGCGCGCGGATGCCGGTCGTTTCCACTTCCGCGAACGCCGGGGCGGTGCCGAAGGCGAGACTCGCTAGGATCGATAGTTTGTGCGCGGCGTCCACGCCGTCGATGTCGAAGCTTGGATCAACTTCGGCGAAGCCGCGCGCCTGCGCCTCTGCGAGCACGTCGCCAAAATCGCGCCCCTCGGCTTCCATCGTTGAGAGAATGAAATTGCAGGTGCCGTTGAGGATCCCATAGACCCGCTCGATCGCGTTGGCGGCCGCGCCTTCGCGCAACCCCTTGATCACCGGCACGCCGCCCGCGACCGCCGCCTCGAACTTGAGCGCGACTCCGGACGCCTCGGCGGCCTGCGCAAGTTCGAGCCCGTGATGCGCGAGCATCGCCTTGTTGGCGGTGACGAAGCTCTTGCCCGCGCCGAGCGTCGCGCGGGCGAGCGCGAGCGCCGGGCCGTCCGAACCACCGACCAATTCGACCACCACATCCGCTTGGGCCTCGGCAAGGCGGGTGGTGTCGTCCACCCAGGCGAAACGGCCGATATCAACGCCGCGATCCTTGGCCCGATCGCGCGCGGAGACGGCGACGATCTCGATCGGCCGACCGGCGCGACGCGCGATGAGATCGCCATTGGCGTCGAGCAGGCGGATCACGCCGCCGCCCACGGTGCCGAGGCCGGCCAGCGCGATGCGGAGAGGAGTCATGCGTCGGGTGTCGCGCCCATGCTGCGTTGCGTCAAGAGCGGCGTGCCTGTCGGTTGAGGCGTGTCAAGCCTTGATCAGCCCGATTTCGACCAGCCGCTCATGCAGATAATCATGCGCGGTGATAGGAGTTGGGTAGCGGTTTGGGCGCTCGGCACTGATGCAGCCGGGCAGCGTCTCGATCAGGAAATCGGGCGCGGGGTGGAGGAAGAAGGGCATCGAATAGCGCGACACCCCGCGCCGTTCGGCGGGCGGGTTGACGACGCGGTGGGTGGTCGAGGGCAGGACATGGTTGGTCAGCCGCTGGAGCATGTCGCCAACATTCACCACCAGCGCGCCCTCGGGCGGCTTCACCGGCAGCCAGCGCCCGTCACGGTCGAGCAGTTCGAGCCCGGCTTCCTCGGCGCCCAGGAGCAGGGTGATAAGGTTGATGTCTTCATGCGCGCCGGCACGCACGCCTTCGGCATCCTCGGCGATCGGTGGGTAATGGAGCAGGCGCAGCACTGAATTGCCGTCGGCGACCGCCGTGTCGAACCAGTTTGGCGCCAGGCCCAGATGGCGGGCGATCGCCGAGAGCAGCACGTCGCCGGCGAGGTCGAACGCCGCGAACAGGGTGGTGAAGGTCTCGCGAAACCCCTCGGGCGCATGGGGCCAAATGTTCGCCGGCATCACCGGCGCGTAACGGTGTCCCGCAGGCAGCTCGCGACCGATGTGCCAGAATTCCTTCAAATCGACGACGCTCGCGCCCTTCGCGATCTCCGTCTTGAAGGGGGTATAGCCGCGCGCGCCGCCGCCACCGGCCAGGTGATAGCCGCGCTTTTCCGCCTCGCTCAGGGCGAACAGCGCTTCGGTTTGCGCCCAGGCGCGGGTGATCAGATCGGCGGGAATGCCGTGATCGGCGACCACGGCGAAGCCGAAGCGCTCGAACGACGCGCCCAGCGCGGCGGCGAAACCGTTCGGGTCGGCGGCATTGTCGCTGAGCGACAGGGTGGGGACATGGGCAAGCGGTTCGGCGGTATCGAGCATCGTCGGGCTTTCCTGCGGGCAATGATTGCCCTGCAGATACGCCGATCGGCCGCCTCGCGCAAAGTCAGCCCGAAACGAGCAGCCCCTTGGTGCCGCCCTCGGGCTTTGCCGCGAGATCGAGCTTGAACGGCACGCCTTGCGCGTCTCGCCCGATCAGATTCGGTCCGTGCGCGGTTAGCTTGAACTGGTGGGCGAGCAGCATCTGCAGGAACCAGTCGCGCGTCTGCGCGGGCGTGCCCGGGCTGTCGAACGCGATCTTGGTCATGCCCATGTCGCCGCCTTCATGCGCTTGGACCATCATCATCGTCACCTTAGCGCCCGGCGGCAGAGTCGATCCCTGGAACGGGATTACCGCGCCATTGGTGGCGACGCTCGGCATCGCCATCGGCGCCGGAGAATTGGCCGCTGCCATCGCCTTGGGCTGGGGCATCGATTGGCTGCACGCGGCGATCAGCGGTAGCGGGAGCAGGGCAAGCTGACGGCGCATCGGGCGTCTCCTGAAGCGGACAGTTACAGCGTCGCGCCACCCGCGTGGGCGGTCAAGCGCCAAAATCAGCATTTTCGCGGGTGACCGGGCAACCGGCATCGGGCATGGCGCGCGGGATGGCCGATGCTTCCCCCCTGCCGCAAGGCGTTGATGCGCAAGCCGATCGTGCCCCGCTCGGCTTTGTCGAGTTCGTCGCGCTGATCGCCTCGCTGATGGCGCTCACCGCGCTGGGCATCGATTCGATGCTGCCGGCGCTCCCCGCGATCGGCGCGGCGCTGGGCGTGGCGACCGAGAATCAGCGCCAGTTCGTGATCACCGCCTTTCTTATCGGCTTCGGCGTCGCGCAGTTGTTCCATGGGCCGCTCGCCGATCGCTTCGGCCGCCGCCCCGTGCTGATCGCGGCGCTCAGCGGCTATGTGCTGGCGAACATCGCCGCGGCGAGCGCCACCAGCTTTCCGCTGCTGCTCGCCGCGCGCTTCCTGGGCGGGTTGTGCATTTCCGCCTCGCGAGTAGTGACGGTCGCGCTCGTGCGCGATTGCTACTCGGGGCGGGCAATGGCGCGGGTGATGAGCCTGGCCTTCATGGTGTTCATGGCGGCGCCCGTGCTCGCGCCCTCGTTCGGGCAGCTGATCCTACTCTTCGGCGACTGGCGGCTGATTTTCCTGCTGATCGCGGGTGTGAGCACGGTGGTGCTCGGCTGGTTCGCCTGGCGGATGCCAGAGACGCTCGTGCCCGAACGCCGGCTGCCGCTTGTGCCGGCGCGAATTGCGGCCGCCTGGCGCACCGCGGCCACCGATCGCTTTTCGCTCGGCTACACGCTTGCCTCGACGGTGCTGTTGGGCGCGCTCTACGGCTTCATCAATTCGGTGCAACAGGTCGTGCAGCGCTTGACCGGCTCGGACTCGTTGCTGGTGCCGGTGTTCATCGGCATCGCCAGCATGATGGCGATCGCGAACCTAACCAACGCCCGAATCGTGCTCCGGCTGGGGACACGGCGGATCTCACACAGCGCGCTCACCGCGTTCACGCTGGTTTCGGGGGTCCATCTGCTTATCGCGGCGACCGGGCACGAGACGATCTGGAGCTTCGCCATCCTCCAGGCGCTGGTAATGGGCTGCTTTGGCCTCGCTACCGCCAATTTCGGGGCTATGGCGATGGAGCGGATGGGCGCCATCGCTGGCACCGCTTCAAGTATCCAAGGTTTCGTGACGGTGACGGTGGGCGCGGTGCTGGGCGCGCTGGTCGGCCAGGCGTTCGACGGGACGACAGTGCCGCTCTATCGTGGCTTCCTGCTGGCGGGCCTCGTGGCGCTCACGATCGTCGCGGTCACTGAGCGCGGGCGTCTTTTCAAGCCGAGTTGAGACGGGTCGTTCGGTTTCGCGGGAACCAGCTATCCTTCGCGCGGTTGGCGGAGTCGCACCGCGCGTGAAGGAGGCGATTGCCATGACGATCTCGCACGGCCCGGCCCTGGGCCCCAATGACGACGGTTATGACGAGGATGGTTACGACGAAAGCCAGCGTGCTGAAATTCTGGAAGCAACGCGCGACGGCCCGAGTGACGGCACGATCCTGACCGATCTCGCCCCCGACCTGGGCGAGGAAGATATCGACGACGAGGCGATCGAGGTCGACGACGAAGTCGCGGAGTCGCAAGCGCCGAGCGAAGACGATCCCGAGGATGACGACGAAGACGTCGACGATGATGAGGATGACGAGGACGACGACGACGACGAAGAAGAAGAAGACGATCTCGACGACGATGATGACGGCCTGCTCGGCGAGAATGAAGCGGATTTCGACGAGGACGACCTCGACGAGGAGGACTCGATCGAGGATCTGCAGGAGGATTTCGAGAAGGGCGATCTCGACGAGGACGGGCTGAACGACGCCGGCGATACCGCGTTGCGGCCGTGATTTCGGGGCCGGGGGCGCTTGGCTCCCGGCTTTCTAGCGGGCGCGGCGATCGAAGGCGTCGAGCTCATAGGCGATCGAGGCTTCGATCAGCTGCTCCCACAGCGCGGCGGCCACGGCCTCCGGCACACCCCGCGCGTCCGCCTCGGCGCGGACGTTCGCGAGCACTTGTGCTTTGCGTGCTTCGTCCCGCACCGCCGCGCGCACCGGCTTGATCCGGGCGGCGGCGTCCATATAGGCAAAGCGCTCGGCGAGTAGCGCGATCAGTGCGCGATCGACCGCGTCGACCCCGGCGCGCACCTCGGCCATCGTCGTGCAATCGGGTCCGGCAAGGGTTGTGTTCATGGCCGCCCTGATAAACACGCGCGAGGCGCTGTCCAGCCCGTGCCACACGGCCGGCCGGATGATTGCTAAGCTCCTGATTTGCGGTACAACATCCGCGTGCCGGTGGGGTGCGATCAGGGGAATCATCATGCCAATTGCCATTTTGCTGCCGATCGCGCTGCTCGCCGCCGCCGATGGCCCTCCCGCGAACGACCCGCCCAAGAAGGAAAAGAAGATCTGTCGAACCGAGCCGGAAACCGGCACGATGTTCCCCAAGCGCACCTGTCTGACAGCCAAGGAATGGGCTGAGGTCGATGGGTCGCGCAGCGACAAGGTCGACACGTTTCGCCGTCACCCCAATTTCCTTCAACCGCCCGGGCAGGACTGAGCCCCCTTGCTTGACTCTACCGGCAAGGCGTGACAGGGGCGCCGCTTCGCAACTGGCCCCGCACCCCGGTGAAGCGGTGGCCCTGCCCGTTCCTGATGAATGGCGTAGCGCGGATGACCGGGTAGCCCGCGCCACGGTGGCGGGGGCGTCACAGCAGTTGAGGACCAATATGTCGAAGCGCCACAGCGCCAAGCACAAGCTCGATCGCCGCATGGGCGAGAATATCTGGGGTCGCCCCAAGTCGCCCGTCAACAAGCGCGAATATGGCCCCGGTCAGCATGGCCAGCGCCGCAAGGGCAAGATGAGCGATTTCGGCCTGCAGCTCCGCGCCAAGCAGAAGCTGAAGGGCTATTATGGCGACGTGACCGAAAAGCAGTTCCGCCGCGCCTATGACGAAGCCGCGCGGATGAAGGGCGATACCAGCCAGAATCTGATCGGCCTGCTCGAGCAGCGGCTGGACATCATCGTCTATCGCGCGAAGTTCGCCCCCACCGTGTGGTCGGCGCGCCAGCTCGTCAGCCACGGCCATGTCTATGTGAACGGCACCAAGTGCAACATCGCCTCGCGCCGCGTGGTACCGGGCGATATCGTGTCGCTGGGCAGCAAGGCGCAGGAAATGGCGCTGGTGATGGAGGCGCAGAGCCTCGCCGAGCGCGACATCCCTGATTATGTCGTCCCCGATGGCGCCGCTAAGGTTACCTTCACTCGCGTCCCGACGCTCGACGAGGTGCCCTATCCGGTGAAGATGGAACCGAACCTCGTCGTCGAATTCTACAGCCGCTAAGCGAGCGGCTCGAACCGACCTTGAGAGCGCGGGCGGCGATGCCGTCCGCGCTTTTTTCATGCGCATGGCGCCGGCCGTCCCCAGGTCGGCGCGGCATCGCAACCACTTGGCAAAGCAACGGAACCTTGGGCCGGTACCGCCCGTTATTCGGGCCTCACTCCGGCAAGGTTCGTGCCCATGCATAGCGACAATCAGTCCGCCCCCGCGCTCGCCGCGCTGGGGGCCGGGGATGGCTTGACTCTGATCTGTTTCAGCCACTTACGCTGGGATTTCGTGTTCCAGCGACCCCAGCATCTGATGAGCCGCTTCGCTCGTCGCGCGCATATCGTCTTCTGGGAAGAGCCGCGCCGGGTCGATGATTTGGAGGCACCACGGTTGGCGGTGCGCGAATGCGCGGATACCGGCGTGATCGTGGCGGCACCGGAATTGCCTTGGGGGCTGAAAGGCGTGGACGAGGAAACCGCGGTGCGCGGCCTGCTCGATGCTTTTCTGAACGGAGCGCAGGGGCCACTGATCCGTTGGTACTATACCCCCATGATGCTGCCCTTCTCGGCGCACCTGGAAGCCGAGCTCACGGTCTATGATTGCATGGACGCGCTGGCCGCGTTCAAGAACGCGCCGCCGGAACTCGCGGAGCGCGAGGATGCGCTGCTGGCGGTCGCCGATCTCGTCTTCACCGGCGGCTATAGCCTTTACGAGGTGCTGACGCCGCGCCACCCGAACGTCCACGCTTTCCCCTCGTCGGTCGATGTCGCGCATTTCTCGCGCGCCCGCGCTTCTGGCATCGACCCGGCCGATCAGCGCGCGCTGCCACGCCCCCGGCTGGGCTTCTACGGCGTGATCGATGAGCGCATGGATCTGGGGCTGATCGCAGCGCTCGCCGCCGCGCGCCCCGATTGGACATTGGTGATGCTCGGCCCCATCGCCAAGATCGCGCGTGAAGACCTGCCTCAGGCGCCGAACCTGTGCTGGCTCGACGCAAAAAGCTACGCTGAGTTGCCTGATTACCTGCGCGGTTGGGACGTGGCGCTGATGCCGTTCGCGCTGAACGCCGCGACGCGCTTCATCAGCCCCACCAAGACCCCCGAATATCTGGCGGCCGGCAAGCCGGTCGTTGCGACGCCCGTGGTCGATGTCGTGCGCCACTACAGCACGCTTGAAGGTGTGAAGATCGCCGAAGGGCCAGAGGGATTCGTCGCCGCCTGCGACGTGGCGCTCGCGCTTGCGAAAGGGGGCGGTGCCTGGCGCGCGCCGGTCGATGCGATGCTGGCCGAGACCAGCTGGGACGCGACCGCCGCCCGGATGTGGCGGCTGATGGAGACCGCCCGCGTCGCCCGCCAGCCGCGCGCGCCCGTGCCGGCGGGGCGGAGCAGCCGCCGGTCCTCCTATGACGTGATGGTGGTGGGTGCCGGGTTCGCGGGCACGGTGATGGCCGAGCGGCTCGCGGCGGACGGTAACAAGCGCGTGCTGGTGGTCGATCGCCGCCCGCACATCGCCGGCAACGCCTTCGATCGGCATGACGCGGGCGGCATCCTGATCCACCAGTACGGCCCGCACATCTTCCACACCAACAGCGCCGAGATTTTCGACTATCTCTCCCGCTTCACCGCCTGGCGCCCCTACGAGCACCGGGTGCTAGCAAGCGTCGATGGTATGCTGGTGCCGATGCCGATCAACCGTACCACGCTCAACAGGCTTTATGGCTTGTCGCTCGCGACCGACGAGGAGGCTGCGGCTTTCCTCGCCAGCCGCGCCGAGCCGGTCTCTCGAGTGGAAACTTCCGCCGATGTCGTGATCGCGGCGGTGGGTCGCGATCTCTACGAGAAGTTCTTCCAGGGTTATACCCGCAAGCAATGGGGGCTCGATCCGAGCGCGCTCGACAAATCGGTAACATCGCGAGTCCCGACCCGAACCAATACTGACGATCGCTATTTTACCGATCGCTTTCAGGCAATGCCACGTGATGGCTATACTAAGATGTTTGAACGGATGCTCGATCATCCCAACATTGATCTGATGCTCGGGGTAGATTACGCCGAGGTGCGCGATCATTATGCGCACGGGCATCTGGTGTTCACGGGACCGATCGACGAGTATTTCGGGCATCGTTTCGGGCGTTTGCCCTATCGTTCGCTGCGGTTTCGCCACGAAACGCTTGAACGATCGTCGTTCCAGCCGGTCGCGACGGTGAACTATCCGGCGGAGGATGTGCCCTATACCCGGATCACCGAGTATAAGCATCTGACCGGCCAGGAAGCGCCGCGCACCAGCGTGACCTATGAATATCCCAGCGCCGAGGGCGACCCCTATTACCCGATCCCACGGCCCGAAAATCAGGCGCTGTTCAAGCGCTATGAAGCGCTGGCGCTGGCGGAGAACGATGTGACCTTCGTCGGCCGGCTCGCGACGTACCGCTACTACAACATGGACCAAGTGGTGGGACAAGCGCTCGCCACCTATCGTCGGGTTTTCGGCGTCGGACAGACGGTTGAAAAGGCGGCGGCTTAGCCTGTCATGCCTCTGCCGCCTTGCAACGGTTGCGGTGTGATCGGGGGCGTGAGGCGACAAATCGTCTTCAACCCGTCACCCACCCGGGCTAAGCGCGGCTCCCATGATCCGTTTCATCGCCGCGCTCCTCGCCTTGATCGCCAGTGCCCCCGTCCAGGCTTACGGGCAGTTCGGCCACAATACGATCGCTCGGATTGCCTTCGCCAATGTGAAACCGCAAACCCGCGTCCGCTTGGTAGCGCTACTTGCCAAGGGCGGGGCGCTGGCGACGCCCGAATGCCAGGTGCGCACGATCGAGGACGCCAGCACTTGGCCTGACTGCATCCGCGCGCGCTATCCGCTGCGCTTCGGCTATTCCTCGCCCTGGCATTATCAAACGCTCGACATCTGCGGTGACTTCGATCTGAAGGCCGCCTGTCGCGACGGCAATTGCGTTTCCGCCCAGATCGAGCGCAACGTAAAGCTGCTCCAGGAGAAGGACACGCCGCTCGCCGAGCGGGTTCAGGCGCTGGCCTTTCTGGTGCATTTCGTCGGCGATCTGCACATGCCGCTCCATTCGGGATCGCACAACGACCAGGGAGGCAACGCCCTGCGCGCGAGCTATGGTGATTATGCCCCCGATCGGCTCAACCTTCACGGCATCTGGGACGGGGTGCTCGCCGAGCGTGCGATCACCGACGGGCCGAACCTGGTGCGCCGCTATCCAGATGCCGAAGCCGCGCCGCTCCAGGCGGGCACCGTCGCCGACTGGAGCCGTGAAAGCTATGAAGCGGCGCGCGACGTTGCTTATCCTGGCGCGCTGGGGGCCGATTATTGCCGCAACGCTCCGCCCGCCCGGCTGCGGTTGGGCGAGGCGGCGATCGCAAGCGCGGTGCCAGTGCAGCGCCTGCAGGTGCAGCGCGCCGGGCTTCGGCTTGCAAGGCTGCTCGACGAGGCGTTTGGCTAGCCTATCCCGGCCGACCTTTGCGGCAAAGGCCGGTTGGAGCAAGGAGCACCCTATCCACCGGATCGATCGGCGCCGATTGCCACCACCCCTGGCCTTGCGCCAAGAAGGCGCTTTGATCGGAGGTTGCCCCATGTCCACCCACGCCGCGCGCCTCGGCGCTCTGCGCAGCGAGCTTGCCGCTCGCGGCCTCACGGGATTCGTCGTGCCGCTGACCGACGAGCATATGAGCGAATATGTCGGCGGCTATGCCCAGCGCCTTGCGTGGCTGACAGGGTTCGAGGGATCGGCGGGCACCGCGGTGGTGCTTTCGGCCGAAGCCGCGATCTTCGTTGACGGCCGCTATACGCTGCAGGTGCGCGAGCAGGTGAGTGCCGACCATTGGGCCTATGTCGGCGTGCCGCAGACAAGCGTCGCCGATTGGCTGCGTGCCCATGCCCCCGCCGGCGCCCGGATCGGCTATGATCCCTGGCTGCACACGCCTGGCTGGGTGCGCGACGCAGGCGCCGCGCTCGCCGCCAAGGGCGCCGAACTGGTGCCGGTCGCGGGCAATCCGGTCGATGCGGTATGGGCGGATCGGCCGGCGCCCTCGCCGGCGCCGCTCGCGCCTCATTCGGCCGAACGCGCCGGGCTTGGGGCGGCGGAAAAGCGCGCCGAGCTCGCCGAATGGCTGGTCGCGCGCCAAGCCGACGCGCTGGTGCTAACCGCGCTCGATTCGATCGCCTGGGCGTTCAACCTGCGTGGCGCCGATATCGCGCACACGCCGGTCGGCCTCGCTTATGCGCTGGTCCGGGCGGACGGCACCGCCGATCTGTTCGTCGCGCCCGAAAAGATCACCGATGCGGTGCGCGCGCATCTGGGGAACGCGGTGCGCCTCCACCCCCGCGCCGATTTCGCGACGGCGCTCGGCACGCTCAAGGGTCAACGCGTCGCGGTCGATCCCGAGCGCGCGGTCGCGGCGATCTTCGACGCGCTCGAAGCGGGCGGCGCGACGGTCCTTGCCGAGCGCGACCCCGTGGTGTTGGCCAAGGCGTGCAAGAACCCCGTCGAGATCGCCGGCCACCGCGCGGCTTCGGTGCGCGATGGCGCCGCGGTCGCGCGCTTCCTGCGCTGGGTCGAAGCGACCGCGCCCCAAGGTGGCCTCACCGAGCTCGACTGCGCCGCCAAGCTGCTCGAATTCCGCCAGGCCGGCGGCGTGTTGCGCGACACTTCGTTCGACACAATCTCCGCGACCGGGGCGCATGGCGCGATCCCGCATTACCGCGTCGACGCCGCCTCCAACGCACGGCTCGAGCCCGGCCAGCTCTATCTGGTTGATTCGGGCGGACAATATGAGGACGGCACCACCGACATCACTCGCGTAATTCCCGTCACCGAGCCGACGCCGGAGCAGCGCGACCGTTTCACCAGGGTGCTAAAGGGCCATATCGCGCTCGCGACCGCCATTTTCCCGCCGGGCACCAATGGCGGCCAGCTTGATGCCTTCGCGCGCCGTCCGCTGTGGGAGGTGGGGCTCGATTATGCACACGGCACCGGCCACGGAGTCGGCGCCTATCTTTCGGTGCATGAGGGGCCGCAACGCATCGCCACGCCAAACTACCCGGGCGGCGGCCCCGCCGAGCCGCTTCGCCCGGGGATGATCGTGTCGAACGAGCCGGGCTATTACCAAGCCGGCGATTTCGGCATCCGTATCGAAAATTTGATCCTGGTCGAGGAACGCGCGACCGAGGGCGGGACGATGCTGGGGTTCGAGACGCTCACCTTCTGCCCGATCGAGCGCCGGCTGATCGAGCCCGCGCTGCTCACTCCTGCGGAGCGGGCCTGGGTCGACGCCTATCATGCCCGGGTGCTGGCGGTGCTCGGGCCGTTGTTCGACGCGGACGAACTCGCCTGGTTGAACAGCAAATGCGCACCGCTTGACGTTGGATAATGTTCGTGAAATGTTCTCGTTGGACCCGCCTGGGTCGGCAGGGAGAATGGCAATGATCGGCTATGTGACGCTTGGCACCAACGACCTCGACCGCGCGGCACCGTTTTACGATGCTATTGCCGCCGAACTCGGCACCGGCCGAATGATGGAGTTCGAGACGTTCATCGCCTGGGGTACCCCGGGCGGCCCCGCCGGCATCGGGTTGACCAAGCCGTTCGACGGCAATGCGGCGAGCGTCGGCAATGGCACGATGGTCGCGCTGGAGGCCAAGGACGAGGCGCAGGTCGACCGGCTCCACGCGATTGCGCTAGCGCATGGCGGCAGCTGCGAAGGGGCGCCAGGCCCGCGTGGGCCAACTTTTTATGCCGCCTATTTTCGCGATCCCGATGGCAATAAGCTCAATGCGTTCGTGATGAAGCAGGGGTAGAATTATGCAGCAGGGGCGTGCGCGGGCGGTCATCGGCGGGGCTTTGCTGGCGCTGGCACCGCTCGCCCCGGCACGGGCAGGGCCGGCCGAGGATCTGGCGGCCGTGATCGCCGATCATTGGGCGTGGTGGCTGTCGGTCAATCCCGAACAGGCGACCGCGCTTGGCGAGCGGCGCTATGACGATCGCGTTTCCGACCTCAGCCTGGAGGCGGCCGACGCTCAGGCGCGCCAGGCAAAGGCGTTTCTCGATCGCCTGAAGGCCATTCCCGATACCGGATTGAGCCCGTCGGATCGGGTGAACAAGGGTGTGCTCGCCCGCCTGCTCGACGCGCAGGTGGCGGGCAATGGCTTTGGCCAGCGGCAGATGCTGTTCACCACTTATTATGGCTGGCACCAGAATTTTGCCGAGCTCGCCAGCAATGTGCCGTTTCTTACGCGCGCCGATTATGAAAGCTATCTCAAACGTCTGGCGCTGTACCCGCAGCTGAACGGGCAGGGCATCGCGGTGACCGCCAAAGCGGTGCGCGAAGGCTTTGTGCAGCCCTGCGCGGTGCTGGGCGGCTTTGCCAAAAGCATCACCGGCGTGATCGCGCCCGTGCCTGAAAAATCGCGCTTCTACGCTCCCTTCTTGGGCACGCGCCCGGCTGACGTGAGCGCGGCGGAATGGGCGGCATTCCAGGCGCGCGCGAAGCAACTCATCACCGGCACGCTCGAACCGGAATATCGCCGCTTCGCCGAGTTTTTCGCCAAGGAATATCTGCCGAAATGCCGTCAGAGCGTTGGTGCTTCGGCGTTGCCGCAAGGCGCCGCCTGGTACGCCTTGCGCGTGCGGCAAGAAGCCACGACCGAGCTTAGCCCCGATCAGATTCACGAAATCGGTCTGCGCGAGGTCACCCGTATTCGCGCCGAGATGGAGCAGGTGGCGCGCCAGGCGGGCTTCGCGGATCGCGCTGCGTTCATCGCCGAGCTGCGGACCAACCCCCAATACTACGCCAAGGACGCCGAAACGCTGCTCGCCACCGCCGCGCTGGAGGCGAAGCGGCATGACGGATTGCTGCCGCGCTTTTTTGGCCGGCTGCCGCGCCTCCCCTATGGCGTGAAGCCGATCCCGGCGGAGACGGCCGAGGGCACGACCACCGCTTATTACGGGCCGGGTAGCCCGCCAGCCGGGATAGCCGGTACGTATTTCGTCAACACCAGCAAGCTGCCGCAGCGCCCCTTGTGGGAGTTGCCCGCGCTCACCGCGCACGAAGCGGTGCCTGGGCATCACCTGCAAATCGCGTTGCAGCAGGAGCTGGATCTGCCGCCATTCCGCAAATATGCGAGCGGCTTCACCGCCTTTGTGGAAGGATGGGCGCTCTATACGGAGCGGCTGGGGATCGACATGGGGCTTTACGATACGCCTGAAAAGCAGATGGGGCGGCTGTCATACGAAATGTGGCGCGCCTGCCGGTTGGTGGTCGACACCGGGCTCCACGCCAAAGGCTGGAGCAAGGCGCAGGCGATCGCCTTCATGCACGACAATACCGCGCTGACCGATGCCAATATCGAGGCGGAGGTCAATCGCTATATCAGCTGGCCCGGTCAGGCGCTGGGCTACAAGATCGGCGAGCTCAGGATTCGCGAGCTGCGCGCCAAGGCCGAAAGCGCGCTCGGCCCTAAATTCGATCTCCGCGGTTTCCACGATACGGTGCTTGGGCAAGGCGCGGTGCCGCTCGACGTGCTCGAGGCGCAGGTCGATGCCTGGGTCGCTGCGCAAGGCGCGCGGCCGTGAGGGCGCCAGGATCGTTGCAAAGCGGTTCCATTCGCCGCCACGCTTGGTAAAGGCGGCTATGGAACAACGCGCCCGCCTGCCTCTATCGCTCTTCTTCTTTGCGATCCTCTACGGCGGGATGGTATGCATGGCGGGCGTGCTGGGAGTGAAGCAGGTCGCGCTCGGCCCGCTCGCGGTCGAAGCCGGAGTGTTCGCGTTCCTGCTGCTGGTGGTAATGTCGAGCGCGGTCGCCGAACTTTACGGTCAGCGTGCTGCGACGCTGCTTGTCCGGCTCGGCTTCGTCCCGCTGTTCGTCTCGGCGGCGCTGATCCAGATCGTGCTCGCCTTGCCGGCCGACCCGAGCATGTACCCGCCGGCGGTCAACGCCTTCCCGATCGTCGTTGGCCAGGGGGTAAGGCTGATGCTCGCCGGGTTCATCTCTTACGGCACCTCGCAAACCCTGAACGTGCTCCTGTTCGATCGGCTACGCGCGGGCACCGGGCAGATGGTGTGGCTGCGCGGGATGATCGCGAGCATCGCCTCGCAGATCCTTGACACAGTGCTGTTCATTACCATCGGCTTTCTGGGAGAGCGGCCGATCTTGGCGCTGATGGGCGGGCAGATGCTCACCAAAGTGGTGCTCTCGGTCGCGCTGGTGCCGGTGCTGATCACCCTGTTCGTTCGGCTCGGCCGCTGGCTCGACCAGCGCGGGCCGGTTGTTTGACGCGAGCAATCACCACGCCTGGGTGCTGGGTGTCACAGGGGCCGGTCGGAGGAGCCATGGGTGAGTGCCAGCGATACCCCGGGTTAATCGACTAGAATCTGAGATGCCTCACCTCAGCCTCACCGCGCTGCTTGTTCACGACTATGACGAGGCCATCGCCTGGTTCACGGCCAAGCTCGGCTTCCGACTGATCGAGGATCGTCCCGTCACGCGGGGCAAGCGTTGGGTGGTCGTCGCGCCGCCGGGCACTCCCCAACGCGGTGGCCAGCTTCTCCTCGCCCGTGCCGCTAGCCTTGAACAGCGGCACATGATCGGACGACAGGCGGCCGGCCGTGTCTTCCTGTTCCTTGAAACCGATGATTTCGCGCGTGATCATGCCGCCTTCATTGCTGCCGGCGTCCGTTTTCTGGAGCCGCCACGCCATGAACCCTATGGCACGGTCGCGGTGTTCGAGGATCTTTGTGGCAATCGCTGGGATCTGATCGAGCCCGCCCCCTAGCCCCCATGCCCCGCCTTGCTAAACTGGGGTATCATGCTCCCGACCCTCCTCGTCATCGACGATTTTCTCGCCGATCCGCACGCGGTCCGTGCCGCCGCGCTTGGCCTCCGCTATGATCCCGCGCTCAAGGCCGGCAATTATCCGGGGGTGCTCTCGGACCGGCCGCTTACGATCGCGGGGCTCGACGAGGCGGTGAGCCAGCGACTCGGCACGCGGGTCAAACCGATGCCGGGCACCAGCCATGGCCATTGCCGCCTGACGCTCGCCGGGGACAAAGGGCGTTCTGGCGTTCACATCGATCCGTGTTTCTATTCGGGCATCCTGTACCTGAGCCTCCCCGAACACGCGCGCGGCGGCACCGATTTCTTTCGCCACAAGCCGACGGGCCTCGAACGTGTACCGACCACTGATCTCGCACTCGCCAAGAGCGGGTTCAGCGACCCCAACGCGCTGATCGAGCAGGTCGTGAACCGCGATACCAATCATCCTGCGCGGTGGGAAAGGGTGATGAACGTGCCGATGAGGTGGAATCGCTTGATCCTGTTCAGCCCCTGGGCGTTTCACGACGCGGCGCCGGGTTTCGGCAAATCGGCGCCAGAGGGCCGGCTGGTGATGCTACTGTTCTACGCGAGCGCTTGATGCGCGCCTTCGCCGCGTTGCTTGACGCGCTGATCTATACCCGCTCGCGCAATCAAAAGCTGGCGCTGATCGCCGAATATCTACGGGCCACCCGCAATCCCGATCGCGGCTGGGCGCTCGCCGCGCTCACCGGCACGCTCGATCTGCCTGCGGTCAAGCCCGCGCTGATCCGCGCGCTGATCGAGGCGCGAGTCGATCCGGTGCTGTTCCGAATGAGCCGCGATTATGTGGGCGACACCGCCGAGACGGTCGCTTTGCTCTGGCCGGCGCCCTCGCTGCCGATCGACCCCGCGCCGCTCAGCCTGGGTGAAGCGGTCGAGACGCTGGCGCACCTCTCCCGATCGGAGGCGCCGGCGGTACTTAGCGCGATGCTCGATCGGTTGAGCGCGGAAGAACGGTTCGCTCTGCTTAAAATGGCGACGGGAGCCTTGCGCATCGGCGTTTCCGCGCGGCTCGCCAAGGCCGGCTTCGCCCAGGCGTTCGGCGTCTCGCTCGACGACGTGGAGGAACTGTGGCACGGCCTCGCGCCGCCTTACACCGCGCTGTTTTCATGGGGGGAAGGGGGCGCCGCGCCGGTCGCGGAAGATTTGCCGCTGTTCCGTGCCTTCATGCTCGCCCAGCCGCTCGAAGACCTGCGGGTGAGCCTCGATGATTATGCCGCCGAGTGGAAATGGGACGGTATCCGCGTGCAACTGGTGCGTACCGCGCGCGGCGAGACGCGGCTCTATTCGCGCGCGGGCGACGACATCACCGGCAGTTTCCCCGAGGTAGCGAGCGTCTTCACCCGCGCGGGCGTGCTCGATGGCGAATTGATGGTGAAGGGCGCGGCGCAGGGCATCGATTTGGGGCAGGAGAGCGCGGCCAGCTTCAACGCGCTGCAGCAGCGGTTGGGGCGTAAAAAGGTGTCAGCGAAGATGCTCGCCGAATACCCCGCTTTCGTGCGGTTCTACGATATCTTGTTCGACGGTGCGCAGGACTTGCGCGACCAGCCCTGGACCAAGCGTCGCGCCACGCTCGAAGCCTTCGCCGCCGCGCTGCCCGACGAACGGTTCGATGTATCCGCCCTCATCGAGGCGGAGGACTTCACCGCACTCGAAGGGCTGCGAGCGACGGCGCGCGACGCTGCGATCGAAGGGGTGATGCTCAAGCGCCGCGACGCGCCCTATGTCGCCGGGCGCCGCGCCGGGCTGTGGTACAAATGGAAGCGCGATCCCTTCACCGCCGATTGCGTCATGATGTACGCGCAGCGCGGCAATGGACGCCGCTCAAGCTATTATTCGGACTATACTTTCGGCTGCTGGACGGAAGGCGGCGAGCTGCTGCCCGTCGGCAAGGCCTATTCGGGGATCACCGACGAGGAGTTGAAGGTGCTCGACAAGTTCGTGCGCAACAACACCGTCGCCCGCTTCGGCCCGGTGCGCGAGGTGGAGAAGACGCTGGTGCTGGAGATCGCGTTCGATTCGATCCACGCCTCCAGCCGCCACAAATCAGGCGTAGCGATGCGCTTCCCCCGCATCGCGCGGATCAGGACCGACAAGCCGGCGGCGGAAGCCGACACGCTCGCGGCGCTGAAGCGGCTGGTGACTTAGGGCCTTTTCTGGATGGTCCGGCCCGCGCCGCGCACTGGAGACGGACGGCGCTCCGGAGCCGTGCGGTGGGGGTGTGGGTCAACGGTCAATGCGGGATGAATGTTGTTAAGGCGCATATGGATGTGGGTAAGCGACGTGCCCCTATGACGCCGTCTTATGCTGCAAGCAGGCTAAGACAAATCGGGCTATTGGAGTATTCAGCAGTACCGCCGTCACGGCTTCCCGGGGCACGGCCCCCAAGCTAGAATGGCTGGGGGATAATTGAGATCGCAACATTCCCGATAAGCGGATCGCCAAACCTTGGGCGAGGATAGCAGCGGACGGATGCGAGCGATTCGATCGCACTTCCGCCCCCGCTCACTGCGACCAGCAACTACAGCGCCTTCACCAGTACCACAAAATCCAGATCATCACGCGTCGGATGGCCGAAGCGGGGGTCGCCATAGGGGAAGGGGCGTGCTTCGCTGGTCAGCACATAGCCACGCCGCTGATAATAAGCGATCAATTCGGGCCGCTGGCGGATCACGGTCATTTCGATCGCATGCCCCCCGGCGCGGCTTGCTTCGGTTTCGGCCGCTTGCAACAAGCGCTTGCCGAGCCCCGCCGCCTGGGCGGCCGGCGCGACCGAAAGCAATCCGAGATAGAAGATGCCGTCGCCTTTGGCGCTCAGTTGCACGCATCCAGTCAGCGCCCCGCCTTGTTCGGCGAGCAAAATGCGCTGAGCGGGATCGCCGATGATCTCGCCGAGCATCGCGTGATCGGTGCGCTGACCGCCGAGTAGATCGGCCTCATGCGTCCAACCGCGCTTGGCTGTGTCACCGCGATAAGCCGACTCGACCAGCTCGTGTAGTGCCGGAATATCGCCGGCATCAGCGCGGCGAATCATCAGATCGCCCGACTCAAGCATTGGCCCGGCCGCCGCCAACATGGAACGACCGGGCCTTAGCTTTACTGGACGGGGGCGAGGTTTACCGCGGCGTATTTGCCGCGACGATCGATCTCCAGCTCGAATTCGAGCCGGTCGCCTTCGTTGAGCGTCGGCATGCCTGCCCGCTCGACCGCCGAGATGTGGACGAACGCATCAGGCTGGCCATCATCGCGCTGAATGAAGCCAAAGCCCTTCATCGCGTTGAAGAACTTGACCGTACCGGTCGCCTTCTCGCCGGTCAGCTGCCGCTGCGGACCACCGCTGCCGGCGGGACCGCCCGGGCCTGCCGCGCGCGGCGCCCGATCGGTCACCGGCATCGGCTCACCGTCAATCTTGAGTTCGGTCGCCGAAATGCGGCCGCCGCGATCAACCAGCGTGAAACCCAACGGCTGCCCTTCGGCAAGGCCGGCAAGGCCAGCCTGCTCGACCGCCGAGATATGCACAAACACATCTTCCCCGCCATCATCGCGAACGATGAAGCCGAAGCCCTTCTGTGCGTTGAAGAATTTTACGACGCCAGTGCCCTGGCCAACGACCTGCGGGGGCATCCGGCCGCCGCCACCGCCGCCGCCACGGAAGCCGCCGCCGCCGCCGCCGCCGAAGCCGCCACCACCGCCGAAGCGATCGCCACCGCCGAAGCCGCCGCCGCCGAAGCGATCACCGCCGCCACCAAAACGATCGCCACCGCCGAACCGGTCGCCGCCGCCGAAGCCGCCGCCGAAATCGTCACCGCCCCAATTGTCGCGCTTGTCTCTGCCGCGCCCGCCGCGGTCACCCCGGCGCCCTTTATCGAAACTCATCCCTGTTCGTCTTCCCGGTTCGCCCTACACACACGCAAGAACCGAGCGTCCGGACGACAAACGCAGGTCTTTGGACGCCCATATCCTCATGCGTCACGGTTATCCATAGCCCAAATGGCTAGGCGGAGCGACTAGAATCGTGGGTAAATAAGGTAGATGAACGTATTGACGGCCATTTTTAGGCCATAAAGCACGCCGTGTGCGACCAATTGGGGCGCTCGATGCGCGACGGGCGGGTGCGTAGCCGCCTCGCAAACGCTTCCTGCCGAATCAGGCCTCCGCCAATCGCGAATCGAGCCGACACACCATTGAGCCGGCGCGCGCCAGCGGCTAGGCGGGCCGCATGGCTGTGCATTTCCACGAAGAAGATCTGCCCGAAGGCGTGTTCGCCCCGGGCGCGAGCATCGCGGTCGATACCGAGACGATGGGGCTTATCACCCCGCGCGATCGGTTGTGCGTGGTCCAGCTCTCCGACGGCAGCGGCCATGAGCATCTTGTGCGCTTTTCCCCCGGCAGCAGCTATGCTGCACCGAATCTTCGGGCGGTGCTCGCCGACCTCGATCGCCTGAAGCTCTATCACTTCGCGCGCTTCGATCTGGCGGCGATCCGCCACTATCTGGGCGTGACCGCCGCGCCCGTCTATTGCACCAAGACCGCGTCGCGGCTGGTCCGCACCTATACCGATCGCCACGGCCTGAAGGAGCTGGTGCGCGAGCTTTTGGGGCAGGATCTTTCCAAGGCGCAGCAAAGCTCCGACTGGGGCGGGCCGGAGCTGTCGGACGCGCAGCGCGATTATGCTGCGTCCGACGTGCGGTATCTCCACGCGCTCAAGGCCGAGCTCGACGTGCGGCTGGCGCGCGAGGGGCGGACCGCGCTTGCACAGGCATGCTTCGATTTTCTGCCGTGGCGCGCCGAACTCGATCTGGCCGGCTGGCCCGAGATCGATCTGTTCGCGCATGTCTGATCTCGCGCTGCGCACGCGGTCTGCGCGGCGGCACTGGGCGCGGCCCGGCAGCCGCCACGATCGCGTTGTCGGCGCGTCGCGTACCGTGCTGCCGGTGCTGATCGGCGTATTGTTCGCCTTTCTCGTGTTCATGCCGCTGCGGGGCGGCGGCGACGTGTCGTTCCTGCTCGATCGCAACAAGGTGCAGGTGTCGCGCGAGCGGCTGCGCTTGCAGACCGCGGTCTATCGCGGCGCCGATGCGCGCGGCCGCACCTTCATGCTGAGCGCGGAGCAAGCGGTGCAAAAGAGCTCCGCCGAGCCGATCGTGCAGTTGCAGGGCCTGTCCGGTGAGATTGCGCTGCCCGAGGGACCGGCGACGCTCGCGGCAACGCGCGGGCGCTATGACATGCGCCGCGACGAGGTCGGGCTGCTCGGCGATGTTCGGCTTGATACGGCGAACGGCTACGCCGTCACCACCAGCGACGCGACGCTCGAGCTGAAGGGCGAGCATCTCCATAGCAATGCCCCGGTCGATGGCGCCTTGCCCAATGGCGGGCACTTTAGCGCCAACCGGATGAGCGCTGATCTGGTCAACGACATGCTGGTGCTCGATGGCGATGCGCGCTTGCGGATCGTGCCGCGAAAGCGGAAATAGGCGGCCATGAAGCGGACCCCCTTGCTCCTTGCCGGCCTACTGCTCGCCGGACCCGCCGGTGCCCAGAATAATCGGCACGACAGCAACGCGCCCGTCGATGTCGCCGCGGATCGCGCCGAGGTGCAGGACAAGGCCGCCCGCGCGGTGCTGACCGGCAATGTCGTCGTCCGCCAAGCGGAGATGACGGTGAACGCCGATCGCATGACGCTCGCCTATACGGGTCGAATCGTCGACGGCAGCCAGCAGATCTCACGCATCGACGCCGCCGGCAGCGTGGTCGTCACGCGGCCCGATCAAGTTGCGCGCAGTCAGTTCGCGATCTATGATTTGAACCGCCGGGTGGTGACGATGGTGGGCAATGTCCGCCTGGTGCAGAATGGCAATACCAGCAATGGTGGGCGGCTGACGCTCAATCTCGACACCAACCGCGCGGTGCTCGATGGGTCGAGCGTCGCGGGCGGGGGCGGGGTGAGCAGCAGCAGCGGGGTCGGGCGCGTCACCGGCCGCTTCTCCGTGCCCAAGCGTGACGATGCGAGCACACCCGCGCAAGCCCCATTGCCGACGCCCCAATAGTCCCTCTTACCCCGCCGCCGGATAAGCGCTAAGACGCTGGACGCGCGTTGGAAGCAAGAAGCCTGCCACCCGGCCAGGGATCGAGACCAGCATGGACGATGTGACTACTTTTTCGACTCGCCAAGCGGTGTGCGACAGCGAGGCCGGATTGACGGTCGTGTCGATCGCGAAGGCCTATGACAAGCGCCCGGTGCTCACCGACGTCTCGGTGTCGGTCGGGCATGGCGAAGTGGTGGGGCTGCTGGGTCCAAACGGCGCGGGCAAGACGACCTGCTTCTATTCGGTGATGGGACTGGTGAAGCCCGACTCGGGTCGCATCATGCTCGATGGCGTCGATATCACCGGCCTGCCCATGTACCGGCGCGCGATCCTGGGGCTCGGCTATCTGCCGCAGGAGACCTCGATCTTCCGCGGGCTATCTGTCGAGCGCAATATCCTGACCGTGCTCGAACTGGTCGAGCCCCATGGCGAGGCCCGCCGCGCCCGGCTCGACCAATTGCTCGACGAGTTCGGCCTTACCCGGCTGCGTGATGCGCCGGCCATGGCGCTGTCGGGCGGCGAGCGGCGCCGCGCCGAAATCGCCCGCGCGCTAGCGGCCGATCCGTCGATCATCCTGCTCGACGAGCCGTTCGCGGGGATCGACCCAATTTCGATCGCCGACATTCGCGATCTGGTCTGCCGGCTGAAAAAGCGGGGTATCGGTGTACTGATCACCGATCACAACGTCCGCGAAACGCTCGAGATCGTCGACCGCGCGTATATCATCTATGATGGCCGTGTGCTGTTCACCGGCGCGCCGGCGGATCTGGTGAACGACGCCAACGTTCGCCGGCTGTATCTGGGCGAGACTTTCTCGTTGTGAGATGGCGGCGATTGGGAGCCTTGACGCGGTGCGCTCCTTAGCTGGAAGGCTCCTGCCGCTGCACGGGGGCGGCGCCGTGATCGCTACGTTCAAGTGCGTCACCCAACCGGAGGGTGGGGCTTCGTGATCTTGAAGCCGCGATGAGCCTCGCCCCGCGCCTCGATCTGCGCCAGTCGCAGTCGCTGGTGATGACGCCGCAGCTGCAGCAGGCGATCAAGCTGCTCGCGCTGTCGAACCTGGAGCTGGAAACGTTCGTCGCCGAGGAGATGGAGCGCAACCCACTGCTCGAAGCGGCGCCCGATCCCGACGCGCCGCCCGCGCCAGAGCCGGTTGACGCGCTACCCCCGCGCGATGGTCCCGCCACAGCTGACGAACTGCTCACCCAGGGCGAAGCGGCCGGGGAGGCGGCGCTGGACGTCGATTTGAGCGTCGAGACCTTCCACCATGATTCGCCCAGCGACGGCATGGGGATGGACGGCGCGCTCGGCCTGAACGGCGCGACCGCCGGGGGTGAAGCGCCTGACCTCGATCTGCTCGCCGATTATGGCGAGAGCCTCGCTGACCATCTGCTCGCCCAGGCGGGCCTGGTGGTGGCGGGCGCCGACATGTTCATCGCCGCGCATCTGATCGATCAGATCGATGAGTGTGGCTATCTCACCGTGCCGCTGCTCGACATCGCCAACCGCTTGGGGGTGGCGCTCGCCCGGGTCGAGGCGGTGCTGGCGATCATCCAGACCTTCGATCCGACGGGCGTGGGCGCGCGCAATCTCGCCGAGTGCCTCGCGCTCCAGGCCAAAGAGGCCGACCGCTACGATCCGTGCATGGCGAAGTTGATCGACAACCTCGATCTGCTCGCTCGAGGCGAGTTGGGTCGGTTGAAGCGGTTGTGCAACGTTGACGACGAAGACATGGCCGACATGATCCGCGAGCTGCGCGGCTATGATCCCAAGCCCGGCTGTCGTTATGGGGGCGAGCCGCCGCAGCCGGTGGTGCCCGACATCTATGTCGCGCGGCGCGGGCGCGGCTGGGCGATCGAGATGAATGCGGCGACGCTGCCCAAATTGCTCGTGAACCGCGGCTACTACGCCGAAGTCGCGGGCGGCGGAGACAAGAACGGCAAGGCTTGGCTGAGCGACATGCTGGCGAGCGCCAACTGGCTCGTGAAGGCGCTCGACCAGCGCCAGCGCACGATCCTGAAGGTCGCGACCGAGATCGTGAAGCAGCAGGAAGCCTTCTTCCTCCACGGCGTCGCACATCTGAAGCCGATGACGCTGCGCCAGGTCGCCGAGGCGATCGAGATGCACGAGTCGACGGTGAGCCGGGTCACCAGCAACAAATATCTCTCCTGCGAGCGCGGGCTCTACGAGCTCAAATATTTCTTCACCTCGGCGATCGCCGCTGCCGACGGCGGCGACGCGGTATCAGCCGAGGCGGTGAAAGCAGCGATCAAGGCACTGATCGCGGGCGAAGGATCGCAGATCCTGTCGGACGATACACTGGTCGATCTGCTCAAGGAAAAGGGCTTCGATATCGCCCGGCGGACAGTGGCCAAATATCGCGAGGCGCTAGGGATTGGCTCGAGCGTGCAGCGCCGGCGGGCGAAGGCGCTTGGCGGCTAACCCCTAATCATCCTCATCCTCGAACCCCGCAAGCGCCAGCGCCCGCGCCTTCATCTGCCGCGTCTCGCACCAATGGACGAGCGCTTCCTCGCGGCCATGCGTCACCCAGGTTTCGGCGGGCGCGAGTTCGGTGAGCGTGTCGGTCAGCTCGTCCCAATCGGCGTGGTCGGAAAGGATCAGCGGCAGCTCGACCCCGCGCTGCACCGCGCGCTGGCGGACGCGCATCCACCCGCTCGCCATCGCGGTGATCGGTTCGGGCAGGCGGCGAGACCAGCGGTCTTGCAGCGCGGACGGGGGCGCGACGACGATCCGCCCGGCGAGTTCGGCCTTGCTCGCATTCGTCGCCGGGCGGAGCTCGCCGAGCGCCACGCCATGCGCCGCGTATAGGTCGCACAGTTTCTGCAGCGCGCCGTGGAGGTAGATCGGCTCGGCATGGCCCGCCGCGCGCAGTTCGGCGATCAGCCGCTGCGCCTTGCCGAGCGCATAGGCGCCGACCAGCACGCAGCGCTCGGGGGCAGCGTGGAGAGCGCCGAGCAGCTTGTCGATCACGTCGCCCACCGGCGGGTGGCGGAAGACGGGGAGGCCGAAGGTCGCCTCGGTGATGAAGACGTCGCAGGCGACCGGCTCGAAGCGCGCGCAAGTGGGATCGGCGCGGCGCTTGTAATCACCTGAGACGACCACGCGCTCGCCGCGATGTTCGAGCAGGATCTGCGCCGAGCCGAGGACATGACCGGCGGGGTGGAAGCTGGCGGTGATGCCGCCCAGGTCGATCCGTGCCCCATAAGGTTGCACCTGCCCGCCCGGCTGCGGCCCATAGCGCGTCGCCATGATCGCAAGCGTCTCCGCCGTTGCCAGCACCGCCCGGTGACCGCCGCGCGCGTGATCGGCATGGCCATGGGTGATGAGCGCGCGGTAAACGGGAACGGCGGGGTCGATCCAGGCATCGATTAGCGGGAGGTAAATGCCCTCCCGTCGCGCCTCCACCCAATCGCCGAGCCTTGCCATGGGGCCGATATGGGGCATCGCCGCCCATCGGCAACGGGCGCAACCCGGTTTAGGCGCTCTCGCCCCGATCGAACAGCCAGCCGCCGACCCAGCCGCCCGCGAGCGCTCCCGTAAGCTGAGCGGTGATGAAGGCGGGCGCATCCCCAGGACGAATCCCGGCGAAACTGTCGGTCAGCGACCGCGCCAGCGTGATCGCCGGGTTGGCGAAGCTGGTCGACGCGGTGAACCAATAAGCGGCGGCGATATAGAGCGCGACCGTCGCCGGCACCCAGGCCGGGCGATGGCGGCCGGTCCCGATGATCGTCAGCAGCAGGCCGAAGGTCGCGATCAGCTCGCCGGTCCATTGGCCGATCCCGGCGCGCGCCTTGGTCGAGAGGTCGAGGATGGGCAGGTCGAACATCAGATGCACCGCGACGATGCCCAAAACGCCCGCGCCAAGCTGCGCCAGCGCGTAAAGCGGCAGCGCGCGCCAGACAAGGTCACCGCGCAGCGCCGCGATCAGGCTGACCGCCGGGTTCAAGTGCGCCCCTGAGATCGGCCCCAGCATCGTGATCAGAACGAACAGCATGGCCGCGGTCGCGAGCGTATTCGCGAGCAGCGCGATCGCGACATTGCCCCCGGCCAACCGCTCGGCCATCACGCCCGAGCCGACCACGGTTGCAAACAGCAGGAAGCAGCCGAGCGCCTCCGCCGCCAGCCTGTGCGAGAGTGGCGTCCTCACGCGCGCGCCGGCACGATCTCACCGTCTTCCTTGGTGAAATCGGCGGGGAGCGGGGCGGGGAGAATCTCCAGCACGCGTTCCGAGGGGCGGCAGAGCCGTACCCCGCGCTCGGTTTCCACCAGCGGGCGGTTGATGAGGATCGGGTGGGCGAGCATCGCGTCGATCAGTTGGGCGTCGCTCAAGCCGGGGTCGGCGAGGCCGAGTTCGGCATAGGGCGTGCCCTTCTCCCGCAGCAGCGCGCGCGGGGTGAGGCCGGCGGCGGCGATCAACTGCTCCAGCTCCGCCCGGCTCGGCGGCGCGTGCAGATACTCGATCACGGTCGGCTCGATGCCCGTAGCGCGGATCAGCGCGAGCGTGTTGCGCGAGGTGCCGCAAGCGGGGTTGTGCCAGATGGTGACGCTCATCCCCGGGCCTCGCTCGCGCCCGCGGGCACGCAGCAGGCCGAGGCCGGGGCGATGCTGCCGAGCGCCGGGCCGCCGCCATAAACGGTCGATTCGCCGGTCGTGAGGAACGCTTCCCACACCACGCCTTGCGGATCGCTGATCCAGCTTTTCTCCGACCGGGCATAGCAGCAGGTGGTGCAGCCTTCCTCCAGCACCGGGCGGTCGGCCGCTTTCAGCCGATCATAGACTTCGGCCAGTTCGGCTTCGTCTTCCACCTGAAGCCCGAGATGCTCGACGCCGGTAAAGCCGCGCCCCGCCGAAATCGCGAAGTTCATGCGCGGATTCTCCAGCATCCATTTGGCGTAATCGGCCTTGGTCACGCTCGGCTCGGCGCCGAATAGCGTGGCGTAGAAGCGGATCGACTGGGCGAGGTCTTCCACCCCGACATGGACGTGCAGGCGCTTCATCATTCGTCTCCTTGGGTCAGGCCTGGGCGCAGGCGAGGGCGGGTGCGCAGATTTCGGGCGCGCCCTGGCAGCAATCCTCCATCAGAAAGGCGAGCAGCGCGCGCGTGCCGGCATAGTTGGCGGCGTAGATCAGCGAGCGTCCATCGCGCGCCGAGGTGATGAGTCCCGCGCGTTCGAGCATGGCCAAGTGATGCGAGAGCGTCGAGGGCACCGCTTTCGCCGCGACCGCGACATCGCCAGCGGTCATGCCCTGCGGCCCGGCCTGGATGAGCAGGCGGAACACCGTCATCCGCGTCTCCTGCGCGAGCGCGGCGAGCGCGGTTATGGCGGTGGGCTGGTCCATATGCGATTCCTTTCGATACAAGTCGAAATATTCGAACTTTATCGAAGAGTCAACGCCGGTTCGCGGCCTGGCTTGCGCGAACGGCGCTAGCCAATTGTCCTGCAATCGTTACACAATCGACCGTCCAAGACGATGGAGGCGCAGGATGCGGCAATGGGTTCGGGGGGCGGTGCTAGTCGCGCTGTTGGCAGTGGCACCGCTCCGGGCACAGCAGCCGGCAAGCGCGCCGGCGGTGCGCGATCCCAATCTCGCGGAACGCGCCTACATCGCGGCGACCGCCTATCACGTCATCAAGCGCTATTTCGCTCATGCCGAGGGGCTGCCGGCCGATTTTGATTTCGAGGCGCGCTACCGCGCCTATCTGGCGGAGGCGCTCGCCGCGCCGGACCGACGCAGCTTTTCGCTCGCCTCGATCCGGTTTTTCGCGGCGCTGCGCAACGGCCATACGGGGTTCAGCGATTCGCAACTGACGCAGGACGTGCCACGGTCCCCGTTCCGCGTCGCGCTGATCGACGGGAAGTGGACGGTCACATCCTCGCGCCTCGCCACGCTGAACCCTGGCGACGTGATCGTGAAGGTGGATGGCAAGCCGGTCGCCGAGTGGCTTGCGCCGATCCGCCCCTTTGTCGGGGTGTCGAACGTGGCGCAGGAGGAGCGTTACGCCTGGAATTACCGCGCGGCGATGCCCCGCCAGTTCACGCTTGGCACCGATGACGGCCGCGGCGTGCCGGTGAACCTAGCAGCGGTGCCCGATGTGCCGCTGCGCGGGCGGGTGGTGCCGGACGACGTGACCGTGACCAAACGCCCCGATGGCGTGCTCGTCATCCGCATCCCGAGCTTCGATGATCCCCGCTTCGAGAATGCGGCGATCGCGGCGGTGAAGGCGGCCGGGGACGCGCGGGCGATCCTGTTCGACGTGCGCGGCAATGGCGGCGGCTCGACACCGGTGAGCCTTCTCGCCGCAATCATGACGCAGCCTTATCGCGGAACGCTCTATGTAACGCCGCTGACGGTCGCCGAGAGTGACGCGCACCAGGTTTTCGATGGCGGCGTGGCGGCGCTGCCCAATCAGATGATCCGCATCGGCAGCGATCGCACCCAACCCCAGCCAGGCGCGTGGGCCGGCAAGGCGGCGGTGCTGATGGATGGCGGCTGTGGTTCGGCGTGCGAGGATTTCGTGCTGCGCTTCCGAGACGGCAAGCGCGGCCCAATCCTGGGCGAAACCTCGGTCGGCTCGACCGGCCAACCCTATTTCATGGCTTTTCCCGAATTCGGCATGTCGTTCCGCGTTTCCACCAAGCGCGAATACTTCCCCGATGGCGCACCGTTCGAAGGCGTGGGGGTGCGCCCCGATAACATGATCGCCCCGACCCGGGCGGAACTGCGCGCGGGTGTCGATACCCAGTTGGAGACCGCGGTGCGCTTGATCCTGGCGCCCTAACCCTCTGGGGCGGGGGCCGTGCAAATCCCGACGCCGCGCCCCATAATGGGGCCGCCCATGCCGCCGCTCCCCGCCCCCCTCACCCGATGGTTCGCGCAAAAAGGCTGGTCGCCGCGCCGCCACCAGCTCGAAATGCTCGCCGCCGCGCGCGCGGGGGAGCATACGCTGCTCGTCGCCCCGACAGGCGCCGGAAAGACGCTGGCGGGGTTCCTTCCCAGCCTGATCGAGCTGATCGAGAACCCGACCGATACGCTCCACACCCTCTATGTCTCGCCGCTTAAAGCACTCGCGGTTGATGTGCAGCGCAACCTGCTCACGCCGATCGAGGAGATGGCGCTCGATCTGCGCGTCGAAACCCGCACGGGCGATACCCCCGCCGATCGCAAGGCGCGCCAGCGCGTCCGCCCGCCGCAGATGCTGCTGACGACGCCCGAAAGCCTGAGCCTGTTGTTGAGCTATCCAGACAGTTTCACCCTGTTCGCGAACCTGAAAACGATCATCGTCGACGAAATCCATGGCTTCGCGACCACCAAGCGCGGCGATCTGCTGTCGCTCGCGATGGCACGGTTGCAGCGAATCGCGCCAGGCCTTCGCCGGGTCGGTTTGTCGGCGACCGTCGCCGATCCCGACGCCTATCGCGCCTGGCTCGCACCTTATGGCGACCTCGATGCGGTGCGCGCGGTGCAAGGCGAGCCCGGCGCGGCGCCCGATGTCCGCATCCTGTTGCCGCAAGGGCGTGTGCCCTGGTCGGGGCATTCGGGCCGCTATGCCGCGCCACAGGTGATCGAGCAGATCAAGGCGCACAAGACGACGCTCATCTTCTGCAACACGCGCGGGCTCGCCGAGCTGATCTTTCAGGATCTGTGGAAGGAAAATGCCGATCAGCTACCGATCGCGATCCACCACGGCTCGCTCTCGGTGGAAGCCAGGCGCAAGGTGGAAGGCGCGATGGCGGCGGGCAAATTGCGCGGTCTGGTCGCCACCTCGAGCCTCGACATGGGGATCGACTGGGGCGATGTCGATTGCGTGATCCAGATGGGCGCGCCCAAGGGATCGTCGCGCCTGCTCCAGCGCGTCGGCCGCGCCAATCACCGGCTCGACGAGCCGAGCGAGGCGCTGCTCGTGCCGGGCAACCGCTTCGAATATCTCGAGGCGCAAGCGGCGCTCGACGCGATCGGCGAGGGCGCGCTGGATGGTGAGAATTTCCGCACCGGCACGCTCGACGTACTCGCGCAGCATGTGATGGCGTGCGCCTGCGCCGCGCCCTTCGCCGAGGATGAATTGCTCGACGAGCTGCGCATGGCGCTGCCTTATTCCGGGCTATCGGCCGAACTGTTCGGCCAAGTGCTCGGCTTCATCCGCGACGGTGGCTATGCGCTGAAGGCCTATGATCGCTTCAAGCGGCTGACCTTCGAGCAGGGCCGCTGGCGGGTGAGCCACCCCAATTTCGTCAAGCAGCACCGGCTGAACGCCGGGATCATCGTCGAGGCGGTGATGCTCAACGTACGGTTCAAGAATGGCCGCTCGCTGGGCAAGGTGGAGGAGAGCTTCGCCGCCACCATGTCCCCCGGCGATACCTTCTTTTTCTCCGGGATCAGCCTGGAGGTCGAGCGGATCGATACCGCCGATCTGGTGGTGCGCGCGTCGAGCCGCCCGGCGCGCATCCCCAGCTATGGCGGGGCGCGGATGCCGCTGACGACGCATCTGGCCGACCGGGTGCGCCGCTTCCTCGCCAGCCCGGCCGAGTGGCGGCGCTTCCCGGCGGACGTCACCGAATGGCTGGAAATGCAGGCCCGCCGCTCGCGCCTGCCCGCGCCCGGCCAGCTCCTGGTCGAAACCTTCCCGCATGGCGGGCGGCACCACATGGTCGCTTATTGTTTCGAGGGGTGGAACGCGCACCAATCGCTCGGCATGCTCATCACCCGACGAATGGAGAGCCTCGGGCTCAAACCGATCGGGTTCGTCGCCAATGATTATGCGCTCGCGGCTTACGGGCTGGAGCCGATCGAGGATGCCGCGCCGCTTTTTTCGCCCGACATCCTCGCCGACGAGTTCGTCGATTGGGTCGAAAGCTCGCACCTGCTGAAGCGCGCCTTCCGCGAGGTGGCGGTCATCGGCGGGCTGGTCGAGCGCCAGCATCCCGGCAAGCGCAAGACCGGCAAGCAGGTCACCTTCTCGACCGATCTGATCTATGACGTGCTGCGCCGCTACGAACCCGATCACCTGCTGCTGAAAGCTGCGTGGGATGACGCGCGAGGACGGATGACCGATCTGGGCCGGCTCGCCGATCTGCTCGCGCGGGCGCAGGGGACAATGCTGCAAGTGGCGCTCGACCGTGTCTCGCCGCTCGCGGTGCCAGTGCTGGTGATGATCGGGCGCGAGAGTGTCGCGACCGGCGCGGCCGACGACGCGCTGCTGATCGAGGCCGAGGCGCTGGCGCTGGAGGCGATGCGGCCCGATTGAGCTGGTCAGCCGGCTAGGCCGCCAGCGCGCGGCGTTCGATCACCAGCCGGTCGAACAGCTCCAGATAGCGTTGCGGCGCGTCGATGCCCGGCGGCGGCACCGGGCGCGGGCGACGCGCTTCGGGCGAGAGCCACGCGTCGAGCGCGCCGACGAGCGCTGCCGGGTCGTCGCGCGGTACGACAGTCCCGAGCTCGGGCTGGGTGACGATCTCGCGCACCGCGCAGCTTGATTCGGTCGTCACCACGGGGGTGCCGAGTGCCAGCGCCTCGCGCAGCACATTCGGCACGCCCTCGAAATCGGAGGTCAGCACCGCCGCGCGGGCACGGCGGAGATGGCCGGTCGGCTCGGGATGATAGCCGGGCAGCATCACCCGCCCACCCAGGCCCAGCGCGCGCACTTGCGCCTCCAGCGCGCCGCGAAGGCTGCCTTCGCCCAGGATCACGGCGATCGCGGCGCGGTCGGCAAGGCGCGGGATGGCGGCGATCAGCCGGTCCCAGCGCTTCTGCGGTTCGAGCCGGCCGACGCCGACCAACATCGGCGCCTTGGGCAGTCCACCCGGCAGACTGAGCGCATGCGGGCGCGCGGGCGGATTGGGAATGGTGCTGACCCGCTGCGGGGCGACCCCGAGCGCGGCGACCGTTTCGCCGCGCATCGCCGCGCTCATCGCCACGAAATGGTCGATGAACGCCGGATGCCGTGTAAGCCACAGCCGGTTCGCGACGGCAAGACCGGGTTGCCGGCAAGTGAGCGCATTGGAAATCTTGGCTACCACCGGGGGCATCGCGCGACCGAGCGCGAGCCGCAGCCACAGCACGCTGCTGGTATAGTGGTTGCCCGGACAGAACAGCAGATCGGCGCCCAGGGCGCGGAACAGCCGCGGCGCCACCCGAAGCGCCGGCAGCGCGGTGGCGCCGAGTTCGATCACGTCGGCCCCGGGGGGCAGCTCGCGCGCGAGTGGGCCATCGCCGGTGCCGAGCAGGATCGTGACCCGGCGCCCGGCATCGAGCCAGCCATCGACCAGGCGCAGCATGGCGCGTTCCACCCCGCCCCCGGCGAGTGTCTGCGCGAATGTGACGATGTGCTGGGCAGGCGGGGTCGGCTGCAGCATCATCGTTTACGCTCACCTCGTTACACCGAACCCCATCGACGGGACGCCCCGCAGCGCCTATTGCCCGGCCCGACCATGCCCAACCGGCGAGCCATCTTCTTGTTCCCTCCAGCCGACCAAATGCAGGAAAACAAAGGCACAACGGCCCCCGTGGCGGCCGCGCCGCGCCGCTGGACGCAGTGGCTGGGCGCGGCGATCAGCCTGGCGATGGTGGTGGGCGTCGGCTACCAGCTGTTCGGCCACGGCTGGCGCAATTTCGCGCGATCGGTGCCGGCTGATCCCTGGTTCTACCTGGCTTTCCTGGCGATGTATTTCGCGCTTCCGGTGGGCGACTACGTCATTTTTCGCCGGCTTTGGGGCATCCCGATCGAAGGACTGGTGGCGCTGATCAAGAAGCGCATCGCGAACGAAGTGCTGTTCGGCTATTCGGGCGAGGCTTATTTCTATGCCTGGGCGCGAGAACGCGCGCGCACGGTTGCGGCGCCGTTCGGTGCTGTGAAGGACGTCAGCATCCTGTCGGCGCTCGCCGGCAACGCGGTGACGTTGGTGTTGATCGCGCTGTCGGTGCCGTTCGCAGCCAAGCTTGGTCCGGCGCAGCTGCAGGGGCTGGGGCTGTCGGCGCTGTTCGTGGTCGCGGTGTCAGTGCCGTTCTGGGTGTTCCGCCGGCGCGTCTTTTCACTGCCGGTGGGCGAGCGCTGGTATGTATTCTGGGTGCATATCGTCCGGCTGGTCGTAAGCACGGTGCTGCTCGCGCTGGTCTGGGCGCTCGCCCTGCCGCAGGTGCCGCTGGGGGCGTGGCTGCTGTTGTCAGCAGTGCGGATGATCCTCGGTCGGCTGCCCTTCGTGCCGAACAAAGACCTTCTTTTCGCCAATTTTGTCGGGCTTTTGGGGGCAGGTCAGGGCTTACCGATGCCGGTGGCGCTCATCGCCGGGCTTACGCTGGTGGTGCACGTGCTGCTGCTCGGCGCGTTTCCCCTGGCGCAGTTGTTCAGGAGCCGCCGATGATCCGTTTCCCGCTCGTAGCGCCGCTGGCGGCGCTCGCCGTGGCGTTTGTCACCGCGCCCGCCGCCGCGCGCCCGGCGCTCGGTGCCGACGCCGCTGCCTGCGAAAGCCGCGAGGGGCCGGCGATCGAGGCGCGCATCACGGGGCTGAAAGATCGCAAGGGCCGGCTGAAGCTGGAGCTCTATCCGGCCAACCAGACCGATTTCCTCCGCGATGATCGCGATCTGGAAAAGGAGGGCAAGGTCTTCCGCCGCATCTGGGTCGATACCCCGGCGAGCGGCGATGTCGCGATTTGCATCCGCGTCCCCCATCCCGGGCGCTACGCGCTGTTCTTTACCCATGACCGCGACGGCAAGAACAAGTTCAGCATCTGGCAGGATGGCGCTGGCGTGCCCGGCAATGCCCGGCTCGGTCGCGCAAAGCCCAAGCTCGCCTCGGCAGAGGTCGAGGTGGGCGGCGGGATCGCCAATGTGACGATCCGGGCGCAATATCTGAAGAGCATCTTTTCGGGCTTCGGCCCGCTCGGCAACGACTAGGGCGCGTGCGGATCGTCGACGTCAACGAGTTCTACTCGCCGACCGGCGGGGGCGTCCGCACTTATGTCGACCGTAAGATGCAGCTGATGGCCGAGCTGGGGCACGAGTTGATCGTGATCGCCCCCGCCCGGCGCGACTGGGTCGATGAACGCCCCGGCGGGCGCGTCATCTACATCAAGGCGCCGCCGATGCCGTTCGACTCCAATTATGGGTTGTTCTGGTCTGCCCAGCCCGTCACCCGCCTGCTCGACGACCTCGCGCCCGATCTCGTCGAGGCGAGCTCGCCCTGGCGTCCAGCTTGGATTGTCGGACGGTGGCGGGGCACCGCCCCGCGCGTGTTCTTCATGCATAACGACAATCTGAAGGCCTATGTCGAACGCTGGTTCGAAGGGCTCGCCTCGCCCGCCTGGGTCGAGCGGCGCTTCGCCTGGTACAGCCGCTATCTCAACGACTTCCTGAAATACTACGATGCGGTGCTCACCAACGGACCAGCGCTCCAGAAGCGGCTGAAGCGGCGCGGGGTACGGATCGACGCGGCGATGCCGCTGGGCATCGAGCGCGGCCATTTCTCACCCACCCTGCGCGACGAGCGGCTGCGCGCGGCGACGCTCGCCGAGCTGGGACTGCCGGAGCGCGGGCATCTGTTGCTTGGGCTCGGCCGTCACCACCCGGAAAAGCGCTGGCCAATGGTGATCGAGGCGGTGGTGCGCGCCAGCCGAACGCTGCCGGTGGGGTTGGTGCTGATCGGTGACGGCTATGAACGGCGCCGAATCGAGCGGCTGATCGCGCCTTATCCCCATATCAAGCTGCGGCCGCCAATCTACGATCGGTTGAAGCTCGCGACACTAATGGCGAGCGCCGACGCGCTGATTCACGGGTCGGAGGGTGAGCCGTTCGGGCTGGTCGCCGCCGAGGCGATCGCCTCGGGCCTGCCGCTGATCGCGCCCGACGAAGGCGGCTGTGCTGAAGTCGCCGACCGCCAAGCCTCCGCGCTTTACCGCGCGAAGGATCCTGGGGCCGCTGCGACGGCGATCGCGCAGCTGTTCGGGCGCGACCCCGTACTCCTACGGCGTGCCGCCACGGTAGCCGCTGCGAGGGTGCGGACCGATGTCGCGCATACCGCCGAGCTGATGGCCTTTTATCAACAGCTGGTCGCCGATGGTCGACGCTTGGCGGCCTAGCGCACAGCGACTCGGGAAACAGCGTAACGGCTAGCTTGCTGCCTAACCCGCCCCGATTCTCGGCGTAAAATTTTGTAAATACAATAATTAGGGCGCTATCGACGTCTGACAGAAGCGCGACGGCCTTTTCAAGCTTGATCTTTTGCAATCGTATTCAAAAAAAGACGCGGCCACTGCCCGCTTTGGGCATGCGTGGCGCGGAAGTTAGGCCATCGGTAACCAGCACGAGCGCAACCTCGGCCAACTACGAGATGGTAGTAGTGCGGGGACACCGAAATGAGCTGGTTCACGAAGCACGCGCCGATCCGCGCGAAGTTTACGATTATGCTGATTGTCCATGTCGTCATCACCGGTGCGGTCGCGCTGGCGACGTTCCTGGAGCGCGGTTGGAGTATGCCGCTTGCCGTGGCGCTGGGGGGCGTGGCGGTGACGGCGCTGTTCGTGCTGATGTCGCGGGTGGCGATCTGCACGCCTTATGTGAACACCGTGGTGCGGATGGAAGGGCTCGCCGCGGGCGATCTCGACACGCCCATCGGCTATATGGACCATCGCGACTGCGTCGGGCGGATGACCCAGGCGATGGCCGTGTTCCGCGCCAACGCGCTCGCGCTGCGCGAGGAAAATGGCAAGGCGCTCGACACCGTCGTCGGCGCGCTGAGCAAAGGTTTGCAGGCGCTCGCGGCCGGCCAACTGAGCCACCGGATCGCGGCGCTGCCCGAAGGCTATGAGGCGCTGCGCGAGAGCTTCAACCAGACAATGACCGAGCTTGAGGGCTTGATGCACCAGGTGCGCGATTCGGCCGCCGGCGTGCGGACCGGCGCGGGCGAGATCAACTCGGCTTCGCACGATCTGGCGCAGCGCACCGAGCGCCAGGCGGCATCGCTCGCCGAAACGGCGGCGTCGATGGGCGAAGTGACGAAAGCAATCGGAGAGGCGGCACGCGCCGCCGGCTCCGCCGCGAACGGCGTCAGCGCCGTCAACGCGGAAGCACTGGAAGGCGGCCGGGTCGTGCAATCGGCGGTCGAGGCGATGGCAGCCATCGAGAAATCGGCGAGCGAAATCGGCCAGATCATCAATGTGATCGACGGGATCGCCTTCCAGACCAATCTGCTCGCGCTCAACGCGGGCGTCGAGGCGGCGCGTGCTGGCGACGCCGGGCGCGGCTTCGCGGTGGTCGCCTCCGAAGTGCGGGCGCTGGCGCAACGCTGCGCCGATTCGGCCAAGGACATCAAGGGCCTGATCGAAGCCTCCAACGCGCAGGTCGCGGGCGGCGTGAAGCTGGTCGGGGAGACGGGTTCGATCCTGACGCGGATGGTCGGCAAGATCGGCGAAGTCACCGCCCAGGTTGGCTCGATCTCGCGCGTGACCGAGGAACAGGCGGTGCGGATCGAACAGATCAACGGCGCGGTCGGCCAGATGGACATGATGACCCAGCAGAACGCGGCGATGGTCGAGGAATCGACCGCGGCGGCGCGCAGCCTGGCGAGCGAGGCCGACGCGCTTTCGACGCTGATGGCGCGCTTTGATAACGGTGGCGCGTCGGTGGCGCCGGTGGCGCGCTCCAAGCCGCAGGTTGTCGCCAAGGCCGCACCCAAGGCCGCGCCGCGCCGGGCGGTGGCGGGCAATACCGCGCTCGCCGAGGACTGGAGCGACTTCTAAGGCACGAGCCCATTTCGATGAACCTACCCCTCCCCGTTCGGGGAGGGGGTTTTGCGTCCCCAACCCACGCACTCCCCGCAACCGCCCCGCCTCCCGGGGGTTGAGCGCGGATGGCCGTGCCGCTCAACTCGATCATGGCCGAGCCCGAGCAGCCGCTCGCGCTCGGCGTGCAACTCGCGGCGGCGGCGGCGATGTTGCTGGCGATGATCAGCCTGCACGCACTGGGCCTGATGGCGATTTCGAACTGGCGTCCGTTGGAAGAGCGGCGGCTGAAGGCGAGCCGCTTCGGATTGCGCGCCTTGCCCCTGCTCGGCGGCATCGCCTTGTCGCTGTTCGCGCTGCACCTGGTGGAAATCGGCGTGTTCGCGCTCTTTTATTGGCTGGTCATCCATCCGCACGCCTTCGAGCAGGCGCTTTACGCCTCGGCATCGGCCTATGCGACGCTCGGCGCGCCCGAGGAGCGCGCCTTCCGCCCGTGGCGTCTGCTGATCGCGCTGGAGGCGTTGACCGGGATCGTGTTCATCACCTGGTCGACCGCGTTCATCGTCGGCGTGGTGGAGAAATTGCGAAGCTAGAGTCGGTTTCGGCTTCGCTGGGCGGGCTGGGGCCGCCGCTGTTTCAGCCGTGCTGAAACAGCCTCCAATCCGTTCCGATCAGCCCTGGCAGGAGTGGAGGGACTCGAACCCCCGACCCTCGGTTTTGGAGACCGATGCTCTAACCAACTGAGCTACACTCCTACGGGCCGCCGAGCCATAGCCGGGCGCCCCGTGCCCGGCAAGGCCCTCACGCGGCGATCGCGTAGGGCTTGATCTCGCCGTTCAGGTACAGGTTGCGGGCCTTGGCGCGGCTGAGCTTGCCGGAGCTGGTGCGCGGCAGGGTGCGCGGCGGCACCAGCTCGATCACGCAATTCATGCCGGTCACCGCCTTCACCCGCTCGCGGATTTCGTCGCGCAAGCGGCTGCGCTCGCCCTCGTCCGACGTGCGGCATTGCACGAGCACCGCCGGTGTCTCCTCGCCGCCCGGCGTGGTGATCGCAAAGGCAGCGATATCGCCGGCCTTGAAGCCGGGCAGCTGCTCGACCGCCCATTCAATGTCCTGCGGCCAGTGGTTCTTGCCGTTGACGATGATCATGTCCTTGGCGCGGCCGACGATGAACACGTAGCCGTCGGACAGATAGCCCATGTCGCCGGTATCCAGCCAGCCATCGACCATGCAGGCCGCGGTCGCTTCGGGATCGCGGAAATACCCGGTCATGATCGAGGGGCCGCGGCACCAGATTTTGCCGATCTGGCGCTCACCGAGCGCTTCGCCATCCTCGTCGCGGATCTGGACTTCCATGTCCTTCACCGGCTTGCCGCAATTGACGATCGCGCGGTAGCGCTGCGGGCGGTCCTGGCGCGCGACATTGCCCGACAGCTGGGTCTCCTCGACCAGCTCGACGCGGATGCCCTCGCCCGGGGGCATGATCGAGACGGCGAGCGTCGCCTCGGCGAGACCATAGCTGGGCAGGAACGCGTGCGCGTCGAACCCGGCGCCGGCGAAGGCGTCGACGAATGCCTGCATCACGTCCGGGCGGATCATGTCGGCGCCATTGCCCGCGAGCCGCCAGCGCGACAGGTCGAACCGGTCGGCCGCCTTGGTCTGGCTCGACATGCGCCGCGCGCAAATGTCGTAACCGAAGGTCGGCGAATAGCTTACGCTGGTGCCCTGGTTGCGGGTGATGAGATCGAGCCAGGCGAGCGGGCGGCGCGCGAAATCCTCGGTCTTGAGGTAATCGACCGACAGTTGGTTCGCCATCGGCGACAACATGCACCCGACCAGGCCCATGTCGTGATACCAGGGCAGCCACGAGATGCAGCGGTCGCTCGAGAGCAGCGCCATCGCGTGGCCATGCGCGGAAAGATTGTTCAGCAGCGCGCGGTGCGTGATCGCGACCCCGTGGGGGAAGCGCGTCGAGCCGCTCGAATATTGCAGATAGGCGATGTCGTCGGGCTGTGCCGCGAACAATGGTGCCTCGGGGGCGGGCTCGGCGGCGAGGCTGGTCCAATCGAGGCCTTCGACACCGCCGGCGCGCGCGGCATCACCCGCCATCTCGGCGAGTTCGGGCGGGAAGATCAGCAGCTTGGGTTCGCTGCTCGCGAGCTGGACCCGGATCTGCTCGACATAGCCCTCACGCCCGCCGAACGAGGTGGGCAGGGGGAGCGGCACCGGCCACACCCCGGCATAGATCGCGCCATAGAACAGCGCGGCGAAATCGGGTCCGGTCTCGGCGATCAGCGCTACCCGCTCACCGGGGGCGATGCCCCGCGCGATCAGGCGGCGGGCCATCGCCAGCGCATCTTCGCGCAAGGCGGCATAGGGGTAGCTGCGAACCAGCGTGCCGCGCGCATCGTGAAAATTCAGGCCACGTTGGCCCCGCGCGGCGTAATCCAGCGCGTCGCTCACGGTTGCGAAGTCGGACAAGCGGCGCGGCAGCGCGCACTCGGTCGGCGTGGGCACTTTATGCGGTTCGGACCCGGTTTGCCCCAACGCGATCCCCATCGATAAGAAGCCCCAATTCAGCTGAACGGCCAGCGCCGCTCCAAGTTGCGCGCCCCCTGCTGCACGCAAGCGTTCAAAATCGGGTTTGACTGTGGCACAATCATGGCATGGCCGCACACCCCCCTCGCGCCGCGCGGCGCCCGACCCCGCTCGACGAGGCCGCGCTGGAGCGCATGGCGCTGCGTTATGTCGAGCGTTTCGCGACCAGCCGATTGAAATTGCTGGACTATCTGGCACGCAAGCTGCGCGAGCGGGGCTGGGCTAGTGCCGCGCCTGCCGATCCGGGCGCGATCGCCGATCGGTTCGTGGCGCTCGGCTATATCGACGATGCCGCTTATGGCGCCGCGCGGGCGCGGTCGCTTAGCCGGCGAGGGCTGGGGGTGCGTCGGGTGGCGCGGGCATTGGACGCCGCCGGTATCGACCGCGCGTTATCCGCTGAAATCACCATGGAATTCGCCGAGGAGACGCAGGCATTCGCCACCGCGCTCGCTTTCGCCAAGCGACGACGATTCGGCCCTTTCGGTGCCGAAATGGTGCAAGGTCCGGCGTGGCAGAAGCAGTTCGCGGCAATGCTGCGCGCCGGGCATGGCCCGGATGTTGCTGCTAAGATATTGAAAATGAAGCCGGAAGAAGTGTCCAGGGAAATAGACACATAATAGTGTCAACATTCCTTTGAGCCGCTGTGCCGATCGTGCTAGCATGACTGATGCAAGGGAGGATGCCGATGCGCATCGAACCATCAGTTGGCCAGCCGGGCGCGATGCCGCCCGACATGGCGGTCTCAGACCATTTCGACGGCGAGCAGCGCGTGGTCGGCACGGTCAAATGGTTCGACGTGACGCGCGGCTTCGGCTTCGCGGTCGCCGAGGGCAGTGGGCTGGGCGATATTCTGGTTCATTTCACGGTGTTACAGCCCCATGGCCGGCGCAGCCTGCCCGAGGGGGCGCGGATCGATTGCGTCGCGATCAAGCGGGATCGCGGTTATCAGGCGCGGGAGATCGTCAATATCGATCTGTCGCGCGCGATCGAGCCGCCGCCGCGGATCAAACCGCTTGACCGGATCGATCCGGTGGCGTTGATCGAGGAGGCTGGCCCGTTCGAGCCGGTCAAGGTCAAGTGGTTCAACCGGTTGAAAGGCTATGGTTTTCTGGTCCGTGCGCGCGATGGGCATGATGTGTTCGTCCATATGGAAACGCTCCGCCGCGCCGGGATTGGCGAGGTCATGCCCGAGCAACCGCTCCGCGCGCGCGTCGTCGATGGCCGCAAGGGGCCGCTGGCGGTCGTGGTCGAGTAGCGCGGCGCTGCTGCTCGCCGCCTGCTCGGGCGGCGGTGAAACGAGCGACGCCGCGCCGCTCCCGCGCATCGCCGTGACGATCTCGGGCAGCGCCGGGACGCACCGGTTCAACGTCGAGCCCGCCCGGAGCAGCGCCGAGCAGGCCCGGGGCCTCATGTTCCGCACCCGCATCGCCGACGATGGCGGGATGTTGTTCGCCCCCTATCCGCCCGGCGGCGGCGCACCCCGCGAAGCGAGTTTCTGGATGAAGGACACGCCGAGTCCGCTCGACATCGTCTTCATTCGCGCCGACCATACGATCGCGCGCATCGCCGAGAACACGACCCCTTTCTCCGAAACCCCTATCCCCTCGGGCGAGCCGGTGAGCGCGGTGCTGGAGCTGCGCGGCGGCCGGGCGGCGGAGTTGGGCATCGCCGAAGGGGATAAGGTCGCGTGGTGGGGGAATTGATGGCACGGCAGGAGCAAGCCAAGTCATAGAGCCAGACGTCATGCCGGACTTGTTCCGGCATCGGGGACAGCTCCAACCGTAGGATGGGAAGGCCGGGCGCGCCGGTGGACCCGGCAACAAGCCCGGGGCGAAAGCCGGGAATTGGCTTGAGGGAGATCATCCCTGTTCTCTCTCGCGGTTGCAGCCCCTCCGCGCTCGCGCTAAGCGGCTGAGCCATGGGCCTGCTTGGATCGATCTTCACCTGGTGGACGGGCGCCACCATCGGCACGCGGCGGCAGCTGCGCGGCAAGACCCGCGCCGGCGAGGATGCCGCGGGCAATCTCTATTTCGAGGGCGGGCGCGATCCCAACGGCATCACGCGCCGCTGGGTGATCTATAACGGCGAGAATGACGCGAGCCGCATCCCGCCCGAATGGTTCAGCTGGCTGACGCATCAGGTCGACGCGGCGCCCGCCCAGGCGCTGCCCGCGCCGCGCCCGTGGCAGAAGCCGCCGGTCCCCAATCTGACCGGCACCGATCGCGCCTATCGCCCCGCCGGCGCGCTCGAAAAGGGCGGCCGCCGCGCCGCCGCGACCGGCGATTACGAGGCCTGGGTTCCGGGTGAGTGAGCGGCGCGGCGTGCGCCGCTGGGTGCTCGTCGCGCTCGGCGTGCTAGTGCTCGCCGCGGGCGGCTGGGGGCTGTGGACATGGCTCGGCAACGAGCCGGCCGGCGACCAGCCGGTCAAGACCCAGGGCGAGACCGTGCTCGATCAGGACCCGGGCCTGAGCGGAGTCGCGACGGTCGACGCCGCCCCCGATGTGACCCTCGCCGCCGGCACCACCCCGATGCGCGAGCGGGTCGCGGTGCTCGGCTTTCTCAACAAGCGCAACGGCCGCACCCGCGACCTGACGCTGAAGCCCGGCGAGGCGATCCGGGTGGGCGACGCGGTGGTCCGCCTGCGCGCCTGCGAGATGACCGCGCCCTGGGAGACCGACCAATATACCGGCGGCTTCGTCCAGCTCGATCGGCTGATGCCCGACAAGAAATGGCGCCGCGTCTTTTCGGGCTGGCTCTATCGCGAGCGGCCGAGCCTGAACGTGGTGCTCGATCCGGTTTATGACGTGACGGTCAAGAGCTGCGCGATGCGCTTCCCCGAAGGCGGGCCTGAGTCGGTATCGGTCGCCGCCCCCGCGCCGCTATCGAGCGCGAAGAAATCGCCCGACGCCTCCGACGGGAACGAGAGCGCGCCCACCCCCGCGCCCGCGCCGGCCCCCGCCGACACCGCGCCGCCGACCGCCGACGCCAACAGCCCCAGATAAGTCGTCCGGCTGATCTCGATCGCGCCGAGCGAGGCGAGGTGATCGGTCTGGAACTGGCAATCGAGCAGGGTGAAGCCCCCCACCTTGAGCCGCGCGACGAGCCAGGCGAGCGCCACCTTCGACGCATCGCGCGCCCGCGACACCATCGATTCGCCGAAAAAGGCCCGCCCCAGCGCGAGGCCATAAAGTCCGCCCACCAATTGGCCATCCTGCCAGCATTCGATCGAATGGGCGTGACCCTGGGCGTGGAGATCGAGGAACACGGTTTCGATCGGCTCGCTGATCCAGGTTTCGGGGCGATCGGGCTCGGCCTCGGCGCAGAGCCGGATCAGCTGGCGGAAATCGCGATCGGCGGTCACCTCGAAGCGATCGGCGGCGATCGTCTTCCTGAGCGAGCGCGAGAGGTGGAAGCCGTTCAGCGGCAGGATCGCCCGCCGCTTGGGCTCCACCCAATAAACGGTTTCGGCCTGGCGATGATCGGCCATCGGGAACACGCCGACCGCATAGGCGCCGAGCACCAGTTTCGGGTCGAGCCGTTCCATCGCCTTCGTTACCCGGCGAGCCGCCGTTCGATCGCGGTCCACAGCGCCTGGAATGCCTGGGCGGCGGCGCTGCGCGGGGCGAAGCCGCCGATCGCCGCGCGCTTCGCGGCCATTTGCTCGATCAGGCTCGCCATCGGCACCACCGGCCAGTCGGGATGACGGGCGAGCGCTTCGGCATGGAGTTTGCGCCGTTTATCGACCATCGAATGCACCGGCATCAGCGCGGCGCGTTTGCCGAGCTTGTCGGCGACTTCGGCATAGGCGCGTTCGGAGAGCGGCGAGGGGATCACCGGCACCACGATCAGATCGGCGGCGCGCATCACCTGGTCGCTCGTCTCGGTGATGCCGGGCGGGCAATCGAGCAGCACCCGGTCGTAATCGCGCCCCACCTGCGCCAGCAGCTTGGTGAGCAGCTTCTTCTTGTCGAGTTCGTGGAACAGCACGTCGAGCCCGCGCAGCGATGTATCGGCGCCGAGCAGATCGAGCCGGGGCGTGGCGGTGGGCACCACCAGCTTTTCGGGCGCGACATCCTTGGTGAATACCGCCTGCGCCGCGTCCTTGGGCTTGCGCGCGCCGAGCAGGAAAGTGCTCGCCGCCTGGGGGTCCAAGTCCCACAGCAACGTGCGCCGCGCCGATTGCGTCGCCGCGCACCAGGCGAGGTTCACGGCCAGCGTGGTTTTGCCGACGCCCCCTTTCAGGCTGTAGATCGCGATCGTCGCCAAGGCCCGTCCTCCTGCCGCCCATCGTGCAAGAGCCGCGCGCGGGGCGCAACCCAAAGCGGCGCCACAAATACAAGCTCTTGTCGCGCCGTCTCGCGGCGTGCGACAGCGGCGGTGATGACGCAAGCTGCTCAAACCGCGCTGATCGCGGCGGTGCGCGAGGCGCTGGGGCCGCGCGCGGTGATCGACGATCCGGCCGATGTCGCGCCCTGGCTCACCGATTGGCGCGGGCGCTACCACGGCGAGAGCGCGGCGATCCTCGCGCCCGCCGATACCGCCGGGGTGGCCGCCATCGTGCGGCTCGCCGCCGAGCACCGCGTGCCGCTGGTGCCGCAGGGGGGCAACAGCTCGATGGTGGGTGGGGCGACTCCGCCCGGCGATGGCACCGCGCTGCTCCTGTCGCTCCGGCGGCTGAACCGGGTGCGCGCGCTCGATCCGCAAGGGATGCTCGCGGTCGCCGAGGCGGGGGTGGTGCTCGCCGATCTCCACGCGGCGGCGGCGGCGGAAGGATGCCGCTTCCCGCTGACGCTCGGCGCGCGCGGGACGGCGACGATCGGCGGGCTGGTCTCGACCAATGCCGGCGGCACCCAGGTGCTGCGCTTCGGCACGATGCGCGCGCTGGTCGCCGGAATCGAGGCGGTGCTGCCCGACGGCGCGATCTATGACGGGCTGAGCGCGCTGAAGAAGGACAATCGCGGCTATGATCTGAAGGGGTTGCTGGTCGGCGCCGAGGGCACCTTGGGCGTGGTGACCGCCGCGACGCTGCGGCTTGCCCCGGCGATCGCGGCGCGCGGCGTCGCCTGGGTGGGGGTGACGAACCCCGCCGAGGCGCTCGCGCTGCTGCGGCGGATGGAGGCGGCGACCCCCGCGATCGAAAGCTTCGAGATCCTGCCACAGGAATCGCTCGACGCGGTGCTCGCCTATCTCCCCGCCGCGCGCGCGCCGCTGGCGGGGCGCCACCCCTGGCATGTGCTGATCGAGGCGACCGCGAGCGACCCCGCCGCCGAGCCCCCCGCCGCGCTGCTCGAACGTCTGCTCGCCCCGGCGCTGGAAGCCGGGCAGGTGGCCGACGCGGTGATCGCCGCGAGCGAGGCGCAGGCCGAGGCGTTCTGGGCGTTGCGCGATTCGATCTCCGCCGCCGAGCGCGCGCAGGGACCGGCGGTGCAGCACGATATCTCGGTGCCGGTCGCGACGATGCCCGCCTTCATGATCGAGGCGGCGGCGGCGTGCGAGGCACGCTTCCCGGGTACCCAGGCGAGCGGCTTTGGGCATCTGGGCGATGGCAATGTCCATTTCCACGTCCGCGCGCCCGCCGGCGTGGAGGCCGAGGCGTGGTACGCGCGGGCGGCGCCCGAAATCAGCCGCTTCGTCCATGATCTGGTGGTCGAAGCCGGCGGCTCGATCTCGGCCGAGCATGGCATCGGCCAGATGAAGCGCGCCGAGCTCGAACGGCTGGGCGGCGCCGCGCGGCTGGGCGCTTTGCGCGCGATCAAGGCCGCGCTCGATCCGCTCGGGATCATGAACCCGGGCAAGCTGGTGAGCCTTGCGCCCGGCGCGCCCGCGCCATAGAGGCCGGGGCAAAGGCCGGCCAGGGGGGCCGCGCATCTATTCGGAGAGTTTACATGGCGAGCGCGCCGCAATCCCTGCCGCTATTCTACAACCAGCTCGAACCGCTTTCGAGCCAGGCCCATGCCGATTTCCGCACCAAGCGCATGGATCGCGCCCCGTTCCTGGTCGGCCAGCATGCGATCCCCGTGACCGTGGACGAGTTCGCGCTGGTCCAGCGCTTCATGCCGATCGTCTTTTCGAGCGGTGACGATCCGATTCCGCTCGCGCTGATGGGCCTGAACGAGGGCGTCAACGTGTTCATCGACGCCGAGGGCAAGCTGGTCGAGCAGAATTTCTACGTCCCCGCTTATGTCCGCCGCTATCCCTTCCTGCTCGCCCGGCTGACGCCCGACGCGCAGGAATTGTCGCTGTGCTTCGATCCGACCTACGAAGGCGTCGGCGCGTTCGACGAGGGCGAGCCGCTGTTCAATGGCGCCGAGCCCAGCGAGCTGACCAAGAACATCCTGCAGTTCAACGAGACCTTCGAAACCGCCGGGATGCGCACCCAGCAGTTCATGGTCGAGCTGAAGGAAAGCGGCCTGCTGACCGAAGGCGAAGTGACGATCCAGCCCGAAGGCAGCGAACAGCCCTTCGTCTATCGCGGCTTCCAGATGGTCGACGAGAACAAGCTGCGCGATCTGCGCGGCGACCAGCTGCGCAAGATGTCGCAGAACGGCATGTTGCCGCTGCTCTACGCGCATCTGTTCTCGCTCGCGCTGATGCGGGAGATTTTCCAGCGCCAGCTCGATCGCGGCCTGATGCCGGCGCCCGCCGCGCTCTAAGATTAATCCAAGGGCGCGTGCGCGAAACGCTTTGTTTCGTGCATCGCGGCGCGACACGGCTTGAAACCGATTTGCCCGGCGCCTATTTGGGTTGAGCGCGGCGCCGTGTCCCCCCTTTCGCGGACCGCGTGATACATCTTCGGATGTATCCCCTCCCTGAACCTTGGCCACCTCGCGTGCCTTTGCCGCGAGGTGGTTTTTTATGCGCCGTTATTCGGCCGCGGTGGCGAGGCTGCCCAGCGCTTCGTCGGCGAGCGCGGTGACCATCGCCCGCACCAGTTGGGCGGCGGCGGCGAAGCCCGGCCCCGGCGCGTCGAGCGGGGGATCGAGATACAGCCGGCGATCAAGCTCCACCTGCACCGCATGGATACCGCGCGGCGGCGCGCCATGGCGATCGAGGATGTGCCCGCCCGCATAAGGCGTGTTGAGCGCATGGGCGAGCCCGGCGGCGTCCGCCACCGCCTCCAGCGTCGCCACGAAGCGCGCCGCGCTCGTCCGCCCGAAGCGATCGCCGAACACCACGCGCGCGACCGACTCGGGCGGCCCCAGGGGCGGCATCGAGTGGAGATCGAGCAGCACCGCCACCCCGAAACGCGCCCGCGCCGCCGCCAGCGCCTCGGCGAGCGCGGCGTGATAGGGGCGGTGGACACTCGCGATCCGCGCCTCCACGTCGCGCGCCTGGAGCCGCCCGCGCCACAGATCGCGCCCGCCGACGCGGCGCGGCACCAGCCCCAGCCCGCTGCGCAGCTTCACGCTCGGCGCGCCCTGGCGACGCGGATCGGCGCCCGCGTCGATCGCCGGATCGCGCTCCTGCTCGGCGCGGTTCAGGTCGATCCAGGCGCGCGCGGTGCGCTCGATCAGCACGGTCTCGCCCCCCCAGGCGGCGCGGGCGAGCGTGTCGATATGCCGGTCCTCGAGCGGCCGCAGCGCGCCCGGCGGCAGCGCGAGCAGGGGCAGCATCGCCGCGGGATAATCGCGCCCGCCATGCGGCACCGAGACGACCACCGGGCTCGCCGGGGTCGCCGCGCCCAGCCGATCGAAGCTGCCGTGCCGCGTCATCGCCGATGGTTTAGGGGAAGCGCCCCCCAGCGGGTAGGGGCAGGCTGGAAAATCTTAAAGGGTTGGCGGATAAAAGCCTCCGCATGACTAGCCCGCGAATCCTGCTTGCCGAAGACGATGACGTGATGCGCAGCTATCTGGCGCGCGCGCTGGAACGCGCGGGCTATGCGGTGGTCTCGGTCGACCGGGGCACCGCCGCCCTGCCGCTGATCGAGGCGGAGCATTTCGACCTGCTGCTCACCGACATCGTGATGCCCGAGATGGACGGCATCGAACTCGCGCAGAAGGCGGGAGAAGTCGCCCCCAATTTGCGGGTGATGTTCATCACCGGCTTCGCCGCCGTCACGCTGAAGGCGGGCCATGCGATGCCCAATGCGCGGGTCTTGTCCAAGCCGTTCCACCTGCGCGATCTGGTGCTGGAGGTCGATCGGCTGTTCGAAGGCGGGCAGGCGACGCTGCGGCCGTAACATCCGGCGAAAGCGCTTGCGCGCGCGCGCCGCTCCGGTTATGCGGCGCTTCCTTCGTGGGCGTGTAGCTCAGTGGTAGAGCACTGTGTTGACATCGCAGGGGTCGCAAGTTCAATCCTTGCCACGCCCACCATCGAAACAGGCCGCCGCGTCGCTTGACCGGCGGCCTTTTTTCATCCGCGCGGACGGCGCGCGGCTCAGGCGGCATTGCCCGGCACCAGCCGCGTGCGGCGCGGGCAGGCGGCGTGGCAGGCGGCGCCGCAATCGGGCTTGGGCGCGGATTTGCCGGGCAGCGGAATCTCGATCGGAGCATGGCCGCCGCACAGGCTCAGCCGCAGCACGGTAACGGCGGCGGAGCACGGGATGCCGGCACCCGCCAGCGCCACCGCGCCCGCCATCGCCAGGGCGCGATCAAACCGCACTGCTGAACCGCACGGCGCTGCTCGCGCGATAGGGATCGAGCGTGGCCGCGATCGCGCGCGCATAGGGCAGGCCATCGTCGGTCAGGCTCAGCCGCGTGCCATCGAGCGCCGCGACCCCTGCTGCCAGGAAAGGCGTGAGCGCCGCGCGCGCGCCGGCCAGGCCGGGCAGCCCGGCGAGTTCGGCGCTGCCCTGGCACAGCAGCGCCTCGATCGCGTTGCCCACGGCGCGGTCGGCCGCCGATCGGCGCAGGCCGCGCGCGGTGGCGAACTGGCCCTGGCCGATGCGCAGATGATAGCGCCCGCTATTCTTCTCATTCTGGAGCAGCGCGCCGGGAAAGCCGCTGATCGCCGAGGCGCCGAGCCCGATCAGCGCGCGCGCGGGATCGTCGGTGAAGCCTTGGAAATTGCGGGCGAGCGTGCCGGCGGCCGCCGCGCGCGCCAGCGGATCCCCGGGCTTGGCGAAATGATCGAAGCCGATCGGCGCGTAGCCCGCCGCGCTCAGCCGGGCATGAGCGAAGCGCGCCATCTCGAACCGCGCCGCCGCGTCGGGCAGGGCGCGCGCGTCGATCTGGCGCTGGCGCGGCAGCAGATGCGGGACATGCGCATAGCCGAACACCGCCAGCCGATCCGGCCCCAGTGCGATCGCCTGATCGAGCGTCGCGTCGAGATCGCCGAGCGATTGCCCCGGCAGGCCATACATCAGATCGAAATTGAGCGAGCTGACCCCCGCCAGCCGCAGCTGCGCCACCGCGCAGGCGATCATATCGACCGGCTGGACGCGCCCGATCGCCGCCTGGACATGCGGCGCGAAGGTCTGCACCCCCAGGCTCGCGCGGTGGACCCCGGCGCGGGCGAGCGCCGCCGCCCAGCTCCAGCCAAAGGCGCGCGGATCAAGCTCGACCGACAGTTCCGCGCGGCGCAGATCGAAGCGCGCGCGCAGCCGGGCGAGCAGCGCGTCGAACTGTTCGGGGCTGAGCGCATTGGGGCTGCCGCCACCGAGCGCCACCCGGCTGAGCGCGCGCGCGCCCAGCCGGTCCGCGACCAGATCGAGCTCCTCGCCCAGCCGTTGCAGATAGGCCGAGAGCCGCGCGCTGCGATTGGCGGCGCCGGTGTTGCACCCGCAATACCAGCAAATCTGGTGGCAATAGGGGATGTGGAGATAGAGCGACACCGGCGCTTCCACCGGCAGCGCGGCGAGCGCCGCCGCCATGTCCCCCGGGCCGACGCTCTCGTCGAATTCGGCCGCGGTCGGGAAGCTGGTATAGCGCGGCACCGGCCGCTCGAGCAGTTGGGGATGATAGCGCCACATGGCGGTGGCATCGCCCCGATCGCTTTCCCCCGCCTTGACGCGGATCAAAGCGCGCACCCGTTTCGCGGGCGCATCAACGCCCTACCCAGCGGAGGTAGGGACAATGATCAAGATGGCGTTGGCCGCGGCGGCGGCGGTGGTGGTTTCCGGTCAGGCGATGGCGCAGGACCGGGTGGGCATCAAGCAGGGCGACGTGCTGCTGCGGGTGCGCACGATCGCGGTGGTACCAACGGGGCGCAACGGCCCGATCCTGCCGGCGCTGCCCACCGAAAGCGTCGATGTTGGGCACAGCGTCGTCCCCGAAATCGACCTGACGTACATGGCGACCAACCATATCGGGTTCGAGCTGATCGCCGCGACCAGCCGGCACGAGATCGCGACGGTGGGGCCGGGGACCAAGAATGTCGGCAATATCATCACCACCTGGGTGCTCCCGCCGACACTCACCGCGCAATATCACTTCAACCCCAAGGCCAAGGTGCGGCCCTATGTCGGCGCCGGGGTGAACCTGACCGTGTTCTGGAACGCCCATTCGACGCGGGCGTTGGAGGCGGTCGCCGGGCGGACACCGGTGCAATTGCCGACCAGCGTCGGCTGGGCGCTGCAGGCGGGCACCGACATCGACATCTCAAAGAAGTTCTTCGTGAACATCGACGTGAAATATCTCGATGTCGGCACCCGCGCCCGGCTCTTCAGCGCCGGGCTGGGGTTGCAGCGGGTGCAGGTGGACGTGAACCCGGTGGTGGTGGGCATCGGCCTGGGAGTGCGGCTGTAACGGCAAGCCAGTTGTCCGGGTGACATCCTGGCGCTACATTCCTGCGGTCAAGGAGATGCGTCATGGAAATCCCGCGCGACGGGCGCGTCGCCGTCGATCTGGGTAATGCCGAAGCCCTTGGCGAGCGGCTGGTGGCGGAGGGGCGTTTCGCCTCGCTTTCCGAAGCGTGCCGGGCGGGGTTGTGGCGGCTGTCCGAAGACGCGCGTGTCCTTGACCGGCTGGTCGCGCTGGGGAAGGCGGGGCTTGCCAGCGGCTTGGCGGAAGGCTTCGATATTGATGCGTTCGTCGCGGACGCCTCCACCGCTGGGTGAAGCTCGCTTGGTCAAAGCTCGCCGTTGAAGAACTGGACGCACTCCGTCGTTATTCGATCGAGCGCTGGGGCGTGGAGGTCGCGACGCGCTATTTGGCGGACATCCGCGACAGCGCCACGCGCGTCGCCGCGAACCCGGCGCTGGCGCGGCCCATATCTCCAGAATTTCGCCTGTTTCGGGTGCGATCCCATTATCTCATCGTCAGCCCCGACCCGGCGGCCGGCACGCTGATCGTAGCACGCGTCCTGCACACGGCGATGGACCTGGAGCGCCATCTCCCGTCTCGGTGAGGCGCGCGCCTCAATCCTCCTCCTCGATCAGCACGCGCAGCGCGGCGCCGTCGAGATCCTCGAACTGGCCGCTCTTGGCCGCCCAGAAGAAGGCGCCGAGCCCGGCCAGGCCCAGGCCGAGCGCGATCGGGATGAGCAGCGCGACCCCGGTCATCGTGCCGCCCCGCGCAGGCGTAGCGCATTGCCCACCACCAGCAGCGACGAGCCCGACATGGCGAGGGCGGCGATCAGCGGCGTCACCTGGCCGGCGATCGCGAGCGGCACCGCGAGCAGGTTATAGCCGATCGCGAGCGCGAAATTCTGCCGCACCACCGCCATCGTCGCCCGCGCCGCGCGCACCGCGCGGGGCACCGCGCGCAGCTGGTCGCCAAAGAACAGCGCGTCGGCGGCCTGCTGGCCGACATCGGTCGCCTCGGCAGGCGCCATCGCGACGCTCGCCGCCTTGAGCGCGGGGCCGTCATTGAGTCCGTCGCCCACCATCAGCACGCGCGCGCCGGCGGCCTGGAGCGCGGCGATGCGCGCGGCCTTGTCGGCGGGGCTCATACGCGCGGCGGCGGTGATGCCCAGCGGTCCGGCGACTTGCGCCACGCCGGCGGGGGAATCGCCCGAAAACAGCACCGGATCGAGCCCGAGCGCGGCGAGTTCGGCGATCGCCGCGGCTGCATCGGCGCGGGGCGGATCGGCGACCTCGATCGCGGCGTTGATCGTGCCCCAGGCGAAGGCCGCCCGGTGTTCCGCGCTCGCGGCCCCGCCCAGTACCCAATCGGGCCGGCCGAGCCGGGCGCGTTCGCCTTGGTAGAAGCCCTCGATTCCGAGCCCAGGATGTTCGACCAACCCCGTGATCGCCGCCGGCGCGACACCCTCCAACGCCGCGCTCACCGCGCGGGCGAGCGGGTGGCGGCTCGCCCCGGCCAGCGCCGCGAGCACCGCGCGCGCCGCCGCCTCCTCGGGCAGCCCGGCGGTCACGCGCGGCTGGCCGAGCGTCACCGTCCCGGTCTTGTCGAGCACCACGCGGCTGGCGCGGGCGAGGCGTTCGAGCGCGGAGCCGTCCTTCACCAGCACCCCCGCGCGCAGCAGCGCGCCGCTCGCCACCACCTGCGCGACCGGCACCGCGAGCCCCAGCGCGCAGGGACAGGTGATGATCAGCACCGCGACCGCGATCGTCACCGCCTGGTGGAGCGAGGCGCCGGCGATCAGCCAGCCGACGAAGCTCGCCGCCGCGAGGCTGTGGACCGCCGGCGCGTACCAGCGCGCGGCGCGATCGGCGACGCGGACATAGGCCGATCGGCTCTGCCCCGCCGCCTCCATCAGCCGGGCGATCTCGGCGATTGCGCAACCCTCGCCCACCGCCGTCACGCGGATGGTGAGCGGGGCGGCGAGGTTGATCGTGCCCGCGAGCACCTTGGTCCCCGGGCGCGCGGCCTCGGGCAGGCTTTCGCCCGTCACCAGCGCGCGGTCGATGCTGCTTTCGCCCGCCTCGACCACGCCATCGGCGGCGATGCGCTCGCCGGCTGCTACGAGCAGCCGCATTCCGGGCGCGAGTTCGGCGGCGTCGCGGCGTTCGGCGATGCCGCCGCGCACCACCGTCGCCTCGCGCGGCACGCGGCGGAGCAGCGCGGCGACGCCATCCTCGGCGCGGGCGCGCGCGACACTGTCGAGCAGCCGCCCGGCGAGCAGGAAGAACAGCAGCATCACCGCGCCGTCGAAATAGGCGTGCGCCCCGCCGGTCGCGGTTTCGTAGAGGCTGGTGGCGGCGGTGAGCGCCACGCCGATGCTGATCGGCACGTCCATGTTGGTCCGCCCCCGCCGCAGCGCGCGCGCGGCGCTCTCGAAGAAGGGGCGGCCGGCATAGGCGATGGCGGGCAGCGCGATCAGCGCCGAAAGCCAGTGGAACAGCTGCCGCGTCGCACCATCGGCGCCCGACCAGATCGAGACCGACAGCAGCATCACGTTCATCGCCGCGAACCCCGCGACGCCAAGCGCGAGCGCCAGCCGGCGCGCCTCGCCGGGTGCCTGGGCGGGCGGCGCCGCGAAGGGGTGGGCGGCGAAGCCCAGCGCGTCGATCGCGGTGAGCAGCGCGGCCTCGTCCAGCTCGGGCAGATGGGCGACGCGCAGCCTTTTGGCGGAAAAGTTCACCCGCGCCGCGATCACCCCGGGCGTCGCGCCGAGCCCGGTTTCGAGCGTGGCGATGCACCCGGCGCAGCGCAGCCCCTCGACGCTGAACAGGCTCTCGGCGGCGGCGCTGGCGGCATGAGGCGGGGCGGCGGCGATCGTCACGCGCGCAGCTCGGTTTCGAAGCGGGCCTGGGCGCCGCCATCGCGCGCCTCGATCAGCAGCTGCCAGCGTCCCGGCGGCAGTGCGACCGGCGCGCGGTAGCGGCCCGGGGTCGCGGCGGGCAGCAGCTCGATCACGCGATCGGGCAGCGCGCCGAGTGGATGCCGCGCGCTCACCCGCACCCGCGCGCCCGCCACCGGCCGCCCGGCGCGCCGCAACACCAGCATCAGCCGGCCGCCGGCGATCTCCGGCTCGGCGCGCCAGCCGGCGCGGTCCTGCGCCGCCGCCTCGTCGAGCCAGCGCGCATAATGCTGGCTCGCGACATAGCTGTTATCGACCACGGTGCCGCCGAAAGTCATCACCGCGGTGCGCGCCATGTAGAAATTCACCGCGATCACCGCCGCGAAAAAGGCGATCAGGATCGCGGCCATGTGCTGGCCGGTGAAGCGCGCGGTCATGGCTGGGGCCTTTCGAAATGGGCGACATCGTGGACCAGTTCGCCCTCGCTGCCCGGATCGGCGGCGGTGGCGGTGAAGATCAGATCCTGGCGCACCGGCCCGGCGGCGGGCGCGGCGAGGAATAGCTGGCGGGTCAGCACCTGATCGGCGGGGACCGTCAGGCGCAGGCTGGGGCCGGCTTTCCGCACGGTGCCATCCTCGTCCCAGATCGCGCCGTCGATCCCGCTGAAGCTCAGCGTCACGCGGCGCGGGCGCGCCTCCATGTTGCGCAGCTTCACCGTATAGGCGTTGCGGATGCGCCCGTCGGACAGGCGCACCCAGATCGGGTTGCGCGCCTGGAGCACGCTCAGCCCCAGATGCTCGCGCGTGCCGAGCGCGAACAGCATCCCGCAGCCGATGCCGGCCCAGACCAGCAGGTAAACCAGCGTGCGCGGGCGCAGCAGCCGCTTGATTGGCGCCACGGCGGGGGTGCCGGCGAGCCCGCGCCTCACATCGGCCTCGGTGGTATAGCCGATCAGCTTGGGCGCGCGGTCGAGCTTCGCCATCACCGCGTCGCAGGCGTCGATGCACAGACCGCAGGTGATGCAGCCGATCTGCGGGCCTTCGCGAATGTCGATGCCGGTTGGGCATACCTGCACGCAGGCGGCGCAATCGATGCAGTCTCCCACGGTCGCGCCGGCGGCCATCGCGGCGAGATCGGGGCCGCGCTTGACGCCGTGGCTGCGCGGCTCGCCCCGCCAATATTTGTAGGTCACGCCGAGCGATTGCTCGTCCATCATCGCCGTCTGGATGCGCGGCCAGGGGCACATATAGATGCACACCTGCTCGCGCAGCAGCCCGCCAAGGGTGAAGGTGGTCGCGGTGAGCAGGGCGATCGTCGCATAGGCGACATAGGGCGCGGTGCCCGCCGCCAGCGCGCGGGCGAGCGCGGGGGCGTCGGCGAAATAGAAGATCCACGCCCCCCCGGTCGCCGCCGAAATCGCGAGCCACAGCCCCCATTTGGCGAAGCGCTTGGCCGCCTTGGCCGGCCCCCAGGGCGCGGCGTCGAGCCGGGCTTGCGCGTTGCGGTCGCCGTCGATCCAGCGTTCGACATGGACGAACAGATCGGTCCACACCGTTTGCGGGCAGGCATAGCCGCACCAGGCGCGCCCCACCGCGCTCGTCACCAGGAACAGCCCCAGCGCCGCCATCACCAAGAGGCCCGCGACATAATAAAATTCGTGCGGCCAGATCTCGATCGCGAACATGTAGAAGCGGCGGTGCGCGATATCGACCAGCACCGCTTGATCCGGGGAATAAGGCCCGCGATCCCAGCGCAGCCAGGGGGTGACGTAGTAGATCGTCAGCGTCACCGCCATCACCGCCCATTTCAGCCGGCGGAAAAAGCCGTCGACCTTGCGCGGGAAGATTTTCGCGCGCGGGGCGAAGAACTGGGTCGACGGCGGCGGCGCGTTCATGGCGCGGGCGCCGCCTCGCCGCCGCCCAGGCCATGGACGTAGAGCGCGAGCATCTTCACCGTCACCGGATCGAGCCGCTGGCCCCACGCCGGCATCATCCCCGAGCGCGCGTTGGTGACGGTTTCGGTAAGCGTGGCGCGGTCGCCGCCATAGAGCCAGATCGCGTCCGTCAGGTTGGGGGCGCCGAGCGCGCGGGTGCCGTGCGCGTTCTCGCCATGGCAGGCGGCGCAATTGGCGGCGAACAGCGCCGCGCCGCGCCGCGCGGCAGCGCTCGCCGCCTCCTGGTGCGAGGCGAAGCGGACGAAGCTCACCACATCCTGAATCTGCGGCGCGGTCAGGATGCCGTCGCGGCCAAAGGCGGGCATTTGCGACTGGCGGGTCGCCTCATCCACCGGCGAGCGGATGCCGTGGGCGATGGTCTGCTCGATCGTCGCCAGATCGCCGCCCCACAGCCAGTCATCATCGTTCAGATTGGGATAGCCCTTGGTGCCCGCCGCGCCCGCGCCGTGGCACTGGACGCAATTCACCTTGAACGCGGCGCGCCCGCCCTCGGTCGCGGTGCGCAGCAATTGCGCGTTGCCGGGCACGGCGGTGATCGGGGTGCGCGCGAGCGCCGCCAGGATCGGCGCCTTGCGCTTCGCCTCGGCGCTCAATTCCTGCTGGAGCGCGCCGTGGCTGGTCCAGCCGAGCACGCCCGCCGTCGCATGGTCGATCAGCGGCCAGGCGGGATAGGCGATGCAATAGCCGATCGCGAACAGGATCGTGCCGTAGAGCGTCCACAGCCACCAGCGCGGCATGGGGGTGTCGAGTTCCTCGATCCCATCCCATTCATGGCCGACAAAGGCGGTGTTGGTCGCGGCGTCGATGCGGCGCGGGTCACTCATGATCGTCCCCCTCGAAGATGCTGCGCGCGGCGCGGTCATGGTGCGCCCGCGCGCGGGGCCGGAACGCCCAGAGGTTGAAGCCCAGGAAAGCGGCGGTCATCGCCACCAGCCCCCAGCTGTCCGCCAGATGGCGCAGACTGTCATAGGTGCTCATCGCGCCTGCTCGCGGGGTTCGGCGGCTTTGAAATCGACCTGGGTGCCGAGCGACTGGAGATAGGCGATCAGCGCGTCCATCTCGGTCAGGCGCTTGGGGTCGCCGTCGAAATCGCGCGCTTGCGCCTTGGGATAGCGCTTCAGCAGCCCGGCGGTGTCGGCATCGGGCGTGCCCTGCGCGATCAGATCAGCCTCGGCCGCGTCGATCGCTTCCTTGCCATAGGGCACGCCGACATCGGCGAGCGCCCGCAAATGCCCGGCGATCGTCTCCGGCTTCAGCGCGCGATCGGCGAGGAAGGCGTAGCGCGGCATGATCGATTCGGGCACCACCGCCTGCGGATATTTCAGGTGCTGGACGTGCCACTCGTCCGAATAGCGGCCCCCGACCCGCGCGAGATCAGGCCCAGTGCGGATCGATCCCCATTGGAAGGGGTGATCGTACATGCTCTCGGCGGCCAGGCTGTAATGGCCATAGCGTTCCACCTCGTCGCGGAACGGGCGGATCATCTGGCTGTGGCAGCCATAGCAGCCCTCGCGCACATAAATGTCGCGCCCGGCGAGTTCGAGCGGGCTGTAAGGCCGCACGCCGGGCACCGGGGTGACGGTCGACTGGATCCAGAATAGGGGCGCGATCTCGACGATCCCGCCGATCGCGACGGTGAGGAGCGCGAGCACCGCGAGCAGCGTGATGTTGCGCTCGATCGTCTTGTGCCGCTCGGCAAGCGTGGTCATCGGGTTACTCCCTTACTCGGCGGGGATGGCGGTGGCGGGCACGTCGCGCGCGGGATCGGGGCGCGTCTCGGTCATCGGCGCCTCGGCGCGCAGCCTGCCGGCGATCGTCATCGCGATGTTGAAGGCGAAGATCAGCGCGCCCGTCAGATAGAGCAGCCCGCCGGCCATGCGGATCACGTAATAGGGGTGCATGGCCGCCACGACTTCGGCGAAGCTGTAGACGAGGTAGCCGTCCGCCCCATATTCGCGCCACAACAGCCCCTGGGTGATGCCCGCCACCCACATCGACGCGGCGTAGAGCACGATCCCGATCGTCGCGCACCAGAAGTGCCAGTTGATCAGCCGCAGCGAATAGAGCCGCTCGCGCGCCCACAGGCGCGGCGTCATATAATAGATCGCCGCGAAGGTGATCATCCCGTTCCAGCCGAGCGCGCCCGAATGGACATGGCCGATCGTCCAGTTGGTATAGTGCGACAGCGAGTTGACCGATTTGACGCTGAGCATCGGCCCTTCGAAGGTGCTCATCCCGTAAAAGGCGAGCGCGAACACCATCATGCGGATGATCGGATCGGTGCGGACCTTGTCCCACGCGCCGTTGAGCGTCATCAGCCCGTTGATCATGCCGCCCCAGCTCGGCATCCACAGCATGATCGAGAACACCATGCCCAGCGTCTGCGCCCAATCGGGGAGCGCGGTGTAGTGCAGGTGATGCGGCCCCGCCCAGATATAGAGGAAGATCAGCGACCAGAAATGGACGATCGACAGCCGGTAGCTATACACCGGCCGCTCGGCCTGTTTGGGGACGAAGTAATACATCATCCCCAGGAAGCCGGCGGTCAGGAAGAAGCCGACCGCGTTATGGCCATACCACCACTGCACCAGCGCGTCCTGCACGCCCGAAAAGGCCGAGTATGACTTGGAGCCGAGCCAGGAGACCGGCACAGTGAGGTTGTTGACCAGATGCAGCATCGCCACGGTGACGATGAAGGCGAGGTAGAACCAGTTGGCGACATAGATATGCGGATCCTGCCGCTTCAGGATCGTGCCGGCGAACACCAGCAGGTACGAGACCCAGACGATCGTCAGCCAGATGTCGACATACCATTCGGGCTCGGCATATTCGCGGCCCTCGGTCACGCCCATCACATAGCCGGTCGCGGCCAGCACGATGAACAGCTGATAGCCCCAGAAGACGAAGCGCGCGAGCGCGGGCAGCGCCAGCCGCGCGCGGCAGGTGCGCTGCACCACGAAAAAGCTCGTCGCGAGCAGCGCGTTGCCGCCAAAGGCGAAGATCACCGCCGAGGTGTGGAGCGGGCGCAGCCGGCCGAACGTCGTATATTCGGTCGGGAAGTTGAGCCAGGGGAAGCTCAACTGCGCGGCGATGAACACGCCGACCAGCAGTCCTACCACCCCCCAGAAGACGGTGGCGATCACGCCCCAGCGGATCACTTCGTCGTCATAGCGGCTGGTCGGCGCCCGCGCGGCGCGCGCGGCCTCGCTCTTGCCCACGCCGTGCATGTTGACGAACGCCGCGATCAGCGCCGCGCTCGCCGCGATTCCCATATGGACCGCAAACGGCGCGTCCGCCGCGCCCATCGCCGCCAGGATGCAGGCGATGCCCGCCACCAGCCAAAGTCCCGCCCAACTCACATCGCTTTGCATCGCCCCAACTCCCACTCAGGCGGGGCGACATTGCGCGAGCGTGACGATGCCGCCTTTGATCGCGGTCAAATCTACGGGGCATTGCTTAGCGCTATGACGGCGGCAGGCCGGGGGGCGGATCGCGCCGCCCGGCATCGTTCGGAGAGGAAAAGGCGGCCGATGCACGGCGTGCCGCAACCGATCGTCGCCATCGCGGCGCTGCTGTTCGCGGCGCTGCTGTTCCTGATCGCCCACCGCGCCGAGCGCCGCCACGTTCCCGCCGCGCCCGATCGCCGGCGCCAGGCCGCGCAGGCGCTCGCGCTTGGCGTCTATTGCACCAGCTGGACCTTTTACGGCGCGGTCGGCACCGCCGCGTCGGACGGGTGGAGCTATCTGCCGATCTATCTGGGGCCGATCCTCGTCTATGCGCTCGCGCCCGGGCTGGTGCGCGCGATCGCCCGTGCCGCGCGCGACGAGGGCGCGACCAGCGTTTCGGACCTGATCGGCGCGCGCTTCGGCAAGAGCCGAGGCCTCGCCGCGCTGGTGACGGTGACGGCGACGCTTGGCGCGGTGCCTTACATCGCGCTGCAGCTCCGCTCGATCGGCCAGGCGTTGAGCGCGACCGCGGGGCCGAGTGGCGCGCTCGCGAGCGTCATCGCCGGCGCGGTGCTCGCGCTGTTCGCGCTCGCCTTCGGCACGCGCCGCTATGATGTGGCCGGGCGCAACGAGGGGTTGTTGTTCGCGACCGCCGCCGATTCGCTGTTCAAGCTCGCGGCGCTCGCCGGCATCGCGCTGCTCGCGCTGCTGCTGCTGACGGGCGACCCGCGCGCGGCGGCGGCGGGCGGGACGACGCTCGCCGCGATGTTCGCCCCCGCGCGGCTGGGGAGCGACACGCTCGTCATCACCCTGATCGCGATGGCGGCGGTGCTGTCGCTGCCGCGCCAATTCTATATCGGCGTGATCGAGGCGCGCGGGCTGGAGGATGTCCGCGCGAGCCGCTGGCCCTTCATCGCCTATGTGGGGGCGATGGCGCTGCTCGTGCCGCCGATCGCGGTGGCGGGCGCGCTGCTGCTGCCGCCGGGCACCGCGCCCGATGGCTTCGTCGTCGCGCTGCCGATGGCGGCGGGATCGACCCCGCTCACCTTGCTCGCACTGCTCGGCGGCTTTTCGGCGGCGACCGCGATGGTAGTGGTGGAGACGGTCGCGCTGGCGACGATGATCTCCAACGATCTGATCGCGCCGCTGCTGCTCGCCCGCGCCGGCTGGACCGCGGAGGCGGACCTTGGCGCGCGGCTGCTGGGGGTGCGGCGGCTGGCGGTGATCGTGGTGATCGCGCTCGCGCTCGGCTGGGGCGAGGCATTGGGCGCCGACTATCGGCTGGCGGCGATCGGCCATATCGCCTTCGCGGCGATGGCGCAGTTCACGCCCCTGCTGCTGATCGCCGCGCGCGGGCGGGGGCATGATCCGCGCCCCGCCAAGCTCGCGCTCGCGCTCGGCACCGGGCTGTGGCTCTACACGCTCGCGCTGCCGCCGATCCTGCCGGCGGGGTTGCTCGCGGCGCTCGGCGGCACGTTCGTCGATCCGCGCCATCTGTTCGGCCTGGGCGCGATGACCCCGCTTACCCACGGCGTGGTGTGGAGCCTGGGCGCGAACCTGCTGCTGCTGGCTTTGCTTTCGGCGCGTGGCTGGCGGCGGGTGGCGGTGCCGGGCGCGTTCGAGCCGCGCGTCGCGGCGGTGGGCGACATGGCCGGGCTGATCGCGTTCGCCGGGCGCTTCGTGGGAATGGCGCGCGCCGCCGCCGCCTTCGCCGACGCGCCGCCGAGCGCCCCCGTCGGCTCGATCGAGGCCCGCCGCGCCGAGCGGCTGATCGCGAGCGTGGTCGGCGTGCCCTCCGCGCGCGCGCTGGTCGCGGCGGCGCTGGCGGGCGCGCGGCTGAGCTATGCCGACATCGTCCGGATGCTCGACGAGGGCGGGCAGAGCCTGCAATTCTCGCAGGGGCTGCTCGCCGCCACCCTCGAACATATCGACCCCGGGGTCAGCGTGGTCGATAGCGACCTGCGGCTGATCGCGTGGAACAGCCGCTATCTCGCGCTGTTCGCTTATCCGCCGGGGCTGGTGCGCGTCGGGACGCCGGTCGCCGAGCTGATCCGCTACAATGCGGTGCGCGGCGAATGCGGCCCCGGCGAGGTGGAGGCGCATGTCGCCCGCCGGCTCGCGCATCTGAAGCGCGGCCTGCCGCACGGTTTCGAGCGCATCCGCCCCGATGGCCGCGTGTTCAAAACGGTGGGCGGGCCAATGCCCGGCGGCGGCTATGTGATGTGCTTCACCGATGTCACCGCCGAGGCCCAGGCGCTCGCCGCGCTCGAAGCTTCGCGCGCCGAGCTGGAGGCGCGCGTCGCCGAGCGCACCGCCGAGCTTACCCGGCTCAACGAAAAGCTGGCCGCCGCCACCGCCGCCAAGACGCGCTTCCTGGCGGCGGCGAGCCACGATCTGCTCCAGCCGCTGCACGCCGCGCGGCTGTTCACCTCGGCGCTGGCGCGCGACGGTGGCGGCGATGGTCAGCTGGTCGAGCGGATCGGCCAGTCGATCGGCGCGGCGGAGGAATTGCTGCGCGCGCTGCTCGATATTTCCAAGCTCGACGCCGGCGGGATCGAGCCGCGCCCGCAAGCCGTGGCGCTCGCGCCGCTGCTCGCCGAGGTGGTCGGCTGTTTCCGCCCGCTCGCGGAAGAAGCGGGGCTCACGCTGCGGCTGGGGCCGGCCTATGGCAGCGTGACCGCCGATCCGGCGCTGCTGCGCTCGATCGTCCAGAATTTCGTGTCGAACGCGGTGCGCTATACCGCGCGCGGTGGCGTGCTGGTCGGGGTGCGCCCGGCGGGCGAGGGGCTGAGCATCTGGGTGAGTGACACCGGCCCCGGCATCCCGGCGGACAAGCAGGCGCTGATCTTCCGCGAGTTCGAACGGCTCGGCACGCGCGGGGTGGCGGGGATCGGGCTCGGCCTCGCAATCGTCGAGCGCAGCGCGCGGCTGATCGACGGGCGCATCCTGCTGCGCTCGGTCGAAGGACGTGGGAGCAGCTTCGCGATCGCCCTGCCGCGCGCGTCGGCGGCGCCGGCGGCGCTGCGCCCGGTGCCGGCGGTGACGGCACCGGTTTCCGGCCAGCGCGTGCTGGTGGTGGACGACGACCCGCGCGTGGTGGAAGCAACCCTCGCCCTGCTGGAGCGCGACGGGCACGATGCGCTCGGGACGGGATCGGTCGACGCGGCGCTGGCGACGGCGGCCGACGTGGCGCTGGTCGATCATGATCTGGGCGCACCGCTCGACGGGCTGGCGCTGATCGAGCGACTACGCGGGCGCGGGATGCGCTGCGCGCTGGTCACGGCGTCGGGGGACGCGGCGCTGCGCACCCGTGCCGGACGGGCGGGGGTGCCGCTCTTTGCCAAACCGGTCGCGCCAGACGCGTTGCGCGCGTGGCTGGCGCTGGGGGAGGCGGTGGCGGCGGAATAGGGGGGCGACTGGGACAAAGAAGCGAACGTCGGTGGAGCGCGCCAGTCGCGGAAATGAAAGTTGTTACCTCCTTAGTCGAGATGCCCAGCGCGCAATCGCTTCCGCGACGGCCGGGTCGCTGTCGGTGGCGATACCCATCGCTTGCATGGGTGGAAGGTTAGCCGGCGCGTGCTTGTAAAAGTGCGTAAGCTCGGGAAAGAAGGCGTGCTCTGTCAGCAGACGCTTTCGTGCCTGCGCAAGGGCATCGGCGTGGCGCGCGGGTACCGAAAAGTCCCGGCCGCCCTGAACGATCAGCATTGGCTGGCGCACCTTCGCGACCGCCTTCAAAACATCTTCTTGGTCAACGCTATTAAGGTAGGCAATCGCCGTCGGCGGCATCGATGCCAGCATCATTGTTTGCGGGTTGGCGGCGAGGCCAGGCGGTAGTGCTTGCCCGGCACGGAAGGCGGCGATGGCGGCGTCGAAGGCGGTAAGGTCTGGCTCCAAACCCGGCTTTGCGTTCAGCGTCGCAACCTGATCGCGCATGATCGCATAGATTGATTGGGACGGGCCCGACAGGCTGACGACACCGTCCGCATCTATCCCCGGCTGCGCCGCGAGCAGGAAAGCGACCACCGCGCCTTCGCTATGGCCCGCGATCACGCGTGGCCCGGAGACGCGGGGCAGCGCCCGCCAGCCCGCCGCGGCGACATCGATCCGGGTTCGGAAGTCGTTATGGATCGCGGCTATGGCGGGGTCGATCGTGCGCGAGCCGGTCCCGGGTCCGATCTTGGCCATCCGCAAGACCGCATAACCTTTCGCACCCAGCTGCCGGGCGAGATCGGCATAGGTGTGCGGCGCCAGTCCCATCGCCGGATAGTTGCCGTCGACATCGCTGAACAGCGATCCTGGTATGAGCAGGATTGCTCCTTGCGGATGATCCGGCATGGTGAGGCGGTAGGGTATCTCGACTCCCTTGACGACGACCGTCCCGGCCGTTTCCTTGAGGTCGAGCGCCTGCGCGCTATTCTCGGTTGCCGCTGCCAATCCTGTCATCGCGGCGACCGCCATAACTCCCCCCAATGCGCGTCGAATCATGTCATGCTCCTCATCCGGCATGAGCGGACTATTGCCGGATGACGTCGCGTCAGCCGCAAGGGGTATTTTTGGCGGAGATGGTCCGATTGTCCGGGTCGCCATCGCGAATTGGCCGAGAGGAGCTTAACGTCCCCGGCGCACTACCCCAGCGCATCGGATCGTCGACGCCGTTGCCTCGTTCCGAGACGCGAGCCTGCGCAGGGGTGCTTGGTGCGAACCCCCGTTTATCAGGTGGTTACTGTGCCCTTCGCCATCACCACGCGGGTTTGCGCGCCGATTCGGATTGGCTCGGGCGGACGAGACGTAAGCCGCACCCCCCTAATGCCGCACCCCCAACCCCAGCGCGCGTGCCGCGAGCACCGCTTGCGTCCGGTTCCCCACATCCAGCTTGCGCAGGATCGCGGTCATGTGCGCTTTCACCGTCGCCTCGCTGATCGCCAGATCATAGGCGATCTGCTTGTTCAGCTGGCCCCCCAGCACCCCCAGCAGCACTTTCAGCTGCATCGGCGTGAGGCTCGCCACCCGTTCGGCGACCGCGTCGAGTTCGGGGTCGGGGGCGCTCGGCACCACCTCGCCCGCCAGCGCACGGGCGATCGCGGCTTCGATCGCCTCGAGCGGCGCGTCCTTGCCGACGAACCCCACCGCGCCGAAGCGCCGCGCCTCCTGCGCCACCCCCAACCCCTCGGCGCTGGAGACGATCAGGATCGGCACCTCGGGCCGCTCGGCATGGAGCAAGGCCACACCCGAAAAGCCTTGCGCCCCCGGCATCTTCAGATCGAGCAGAATCAGCCGCAGCGCGTCCGCGCCCGCCGCCGCCTCGGCCGCCGCCGCCAGCGTCCCCGCCTCGATCAGCGCCGCGCGCGGGGCGACCCGCGCCGCCGCCAGACACAAAGCCTGGCGGAAGAGCGGGTGATCGTCGGCGATCAGGATCTGGCCGTCGCTCACGCCGGGGTCAGCGGGCGCCCGGCGATCAGATCGTCGACCACGCTGGGATCGGCGAGCGTCGAGGTATCGCCCAGGCTGCCCAGTTCATTTTCGGCGATCTTGCGCAGGATGCGGCGCATGATCTTGCCCGAGCGCGTCTTGGGGAGCGCGGGGGCGAACTGGATCACGTCGGGCGTCGCGATCGGGCCGATTTCGCCGCGCACCCATTGCACCAGCTCGCGGCGCAATGCGTCGCTCGGTTCGTCATGCGCGTTGAGCGTGACATAGGCATAGATGCCCTGGCCCTTGATCGGGTGCGGCATCCCGACCACGGCGGCTTCCGCCACCTGGCCATGCGCGACGAGGGCGGATTCGATCTCGGCGGTGCCCATGCGGTGGCCGCTCACGTTGATCACGTCGTCGATCCGGCCGGTGATCCAGTAATAGCCATCCTCGTCGCGGCGGCAGCCATCGCCGGTGAAATACTTCCCCGCGAAGGTGGTGAAATAGGTTTGGAAGAAGCGGGCGTGATCGCCCCAAACGGTGCGCATCTGGCCCGGCCAGCTATCGGTGATGACGAGGCAGCCTTCGCCCGCGCCCTCGATCACCTTGCCGTCATTATCGACGAGCTGGGGCTTCACCCCGAACATGGGAAGCGTCGCGCTGCCGGGCTTGAGCGCGGTCGCGCCGGGGAGCGGGGTGATCATCGCCCCGCCGGTTTCGGTCTGCCACCAGGTATCGACGATCGGGCAGCGCTCCTCGCCGACGACGCGGTGATACCAGGTCCAGGCCTCGGGATTGATCGGCTCGCCGACCGAGCCGAGCAGATGCAGCGACTGGCGGCTGGTGGCCTGAACGAAGCCGTCGCCCTCGCGCATCAGCGCGCGCAAGGCGGTGGGCGCGCCGTAGAAGATGTTCACGCCGAACTTGTCGACCACCTGCCAGAAGCGCGAGGCATCGGGGAAGTTGGGCACGCCTTCGAACATCACCGTGGTCGCGCCATTGGCGAGCGGGCCATAGACGACATAGCTGTGGCCGGTCACCCAGCCGACATCGGCGGCGCACCAGTAAATTTGCCCCGGGCGGTAATCGAACACGTACTGGTGGGTCATCGCCGCCCACAGCAGATAGCCGCCGCTGGTGTGGAGCACGCCCTTGGGCTTGCCGGTCGAGCCGCTGGTATAGAGGATGAACAGCGGGTCTTCGGCGCCCATCGGCTCGGGCGCGCAGTCGGCGCCGACGCTCTCGCGCGCTTCGTGATACCAAAGGTCGCGCCCGGGCTGCATCGCGACGTCGGCGCCGGTGCGGCGGACGACGATCACCCGGCGGACACAGGCGCGGGCATGGTGCTGGCTGGCGAGTGCGGCATCGACATTGGCCTTGAGCGGCACATGCTTGCCGCCGCGCAAGCCTTCATCGGCGGTGATGACGACGTGCGAGTCGCAATCCTCGATCCGCCCCGCTAGCGCCTCGGGCGAGAAGCCGGCGAACACCACCGAATGGATCGCGCCGATCCGCGCGCAGGCGAGCATCGCCACCGCCGCTTCGGGGATCATCGGCAGATAGATCGTCACCCGGTCACCGCGTCTTACTCCTTGCACCTTCAGCACATTGGCGAAGCGGCACACTTCGGCATGGAGTTCGCGATAGGTGATGCGCCGCGCCTCGCCCGGGCTGTCGGGCTCCCACAGGATCGCGATCTGGTCGCCGCGCTCGGCCAGGTGGCGATCGAGGCAATTGGCGCTGACGTTGAGCACGCCATCGTCGAACCATTTGATGCCGAAATCGGCCTCGTGAAAGCTCGCCTGCTTCACCCGGGTGAAGGGGGTGATCCAGTCGAGCCGCGTCGCCTCTTCGCGCCAGAAGGCCTCGGGCTCCTCGATCGAGCGGCGGTAGCGCTCGGCATAGCCCGCCGCGTCGATCAGGGCGCGCTCGGCCCAGGCGTCGGGCACAGGGTACAGGGCTTGCGTCATCGCCGTCTCTCCCAATGGTTTTGCCGGCGAGCATAACGCGATGCGCGGCGCCGTGCACCTTCGACCAAGGTCTAACTAGGCGCCAAGGCGGCGATGGAAGAGCTTTCCCGGCCAGAGGCGGCAGCGACCGCCGATGGCAAGGAGAGGGCGCCGTGGCACGATCCCGGGCAATGTTACTCGCCGCCGCCGCGATCGTCGCGGTGCCGGGCGCGGCGCGGGCGCAGGCGGCGGACCCGGCGGCGATGGAGGCGCGGCTGAAGCAGCTCGAGGAAGCGGTCGCGGCGCTACGCGCCGAGCTCGACGCCGCGCGCGCCCAGGCCGCCAGGACCGAAGCGAGCGTGGTCGCGCAAGGCGCCGCGACCAAGGCGACCGAAGTCCGCATCGCCGCGATGGAGGGCAAGCCCGCCGCCCCCGCCGAAGGTTTCCGCGTCGGCGGGATGAATGTGAAGATCGGCGGCTTCATCAAGACGGTCGCCAACAGCACCACCTATAGCGGCGGCAAGATCGCCCCGCTCGCGCTTGGCCGCGACTTCTATCTGCCGCAGCAAATCCCGATCGGCGGGGTGCGGCCGACCACCGAGAATGACTTTTCGGCCAAGCAGACGCGGCTGTTCCTCGCGCTGTCGGGCGATGTCGGCCGGCATGTGCTGAAGGGCTATGTCGAAACCGATTTCCAGACGGCCGCAGGCACCCAAGGGACCGAGCGCACCACCAACGGCTATGACCTCGCGTTGCGCCGGGCGTACATCCAGTTCGACAATCTGCTGATCGGGCAGGATTGGAGCACCTTCCAATATGTCGCGGCGCTGCCCGAGACGACCGATTTCATCGGCCCTACCGAAGGATCGGTGTTCGTCCGCCAGCCGCTGATCCGCTATTCGCTGAAGCTCTCCAAGGCGGCGACGCTGCATCTGGCGATCGAGAACCCGCAAACCTCGACCGCGACCACCGCCTCGCCGGCCTTGATCGAGAATGACGATAATCACCTGCCCGATTTCATCACGCGACTGAACTACGCCGCTTCGTTCGGCGAGCTGTCGCTGGCCGGCGCGGTGTTTCAGTTGCGCGCCGAAAATGGCACCCAGCGCGATGCCCAGATCGGCTGGGGCTTGAGCGCCGCCGGCAAGATCCCGTTCGGCGCGGGCAAGCGCTATGACCTGCGCTTCATGGCGAGCTATGGCCAGGGGCTCGGCCGCTATCTGGGGCTGAACTTCGCGCCCGACGCGATCGTCGCGCCCGCGACCGGCAAGCTGTTGCTCACCGAGAATTTCGCCGCCTTCGCCGCCGTGCGCGTGCCGTGGAGCACGGCGCTGCGCAGCTCGGTGATGTTCGGCTATCAGAGCGTCGGCTACCCCTCCGGCCTCGCCCCCGGCACCTTCAACGCCTTCAACCGCCAGGCGTGGAGCGGAGCGGCGAACCTGTTCTGGTCGACGGTCAAAGGCTTCGATCTCGGCATCGAATATCGCCACGGCGAGCGCGCGCTCGTCAGCGGCGCGACCGGCCGGCTGGACCGCGTCGAGATCGCCGGCAAATATAGCTTCTAAGTCAGCAAAGGAGAGGATCATGGCCACCACCTATCCGCTGCCCAAACACCATGCCGCGACATCGAGCGAGAAGATGGTGATCGCGGCGTCGTCACTCGGCACCGTGTTCGAATGGTATGATTTCTATCTGTACGGCCTGCTCGCGACCTTCATCTCCAGCCAGTTCTTCGCCGGGGTGAATGAGACGACCGGCTTCATCCTGGCACTCGCCGCCTTCGCCGCGGGTTTCGCGGTGCGGCCGTTCGGCGCGATCGTGTTCGGGCGGATCGGCGATCTGGTCGGGCGCAAGAATACGTTTCTGGTGACGATGGGGATCATGGGCGCGTCGACCTTCGCGGTTGGCTTGCTCCCCAATTACGCGACGATCGGCGTCGCCGCGCCGCTGCTGCTGGTGTCGCTGCGCATCCTGCAGGGGTTGGCGCTCGGCGGGCAATATGGCGGTGCCGCGACCTATGTCGCGGAGCACGCGCCCGACCATAAGCGCGGGCTCTACACCAGCTGGATTCAGACCACCGCGACGCTCGGCCTGTTCGCCTCGCTGCTCGTGGTGATCGGCGTGCGTTGGGGGCTGGGGGAAGAGGCGTTCACCGGCTGGGGCTGGCGGATTCCGTTCCTCGCCTCCGCCGTGCTGCTGGTGCTGTCTTTGTGGATCCGCCTCCAGCTCAACGAAAGCCCGGTCTATCGGCAGATGAAGGCCGAGGGCAAAACCAGCAAATCGCCGCTGAAGGAATCATTCGGCAACTGGTTCAACCTGCGCTTCGTGCTGATCGCGCTGTTCGGCGCGGTCGCCGGGCAGGCGGTGGTCTGGTACACGGGCCAGTTCTACGCGCTGTTCTTCCTTGAAAAAGTGATGAAGGTCGATGGCGTCACCGCGAACGTGCTGATCGCCGTCGCGCTCGCGCTCGGCACGCCCTTCTTCGTGCTGTTCGGCGCGCTGTCGGACCGGATCGGGCGCAAGCCGATCATCCTCGCCGGCTGCGCGCTGGCGGCGGCGAGCTATTTTCCGCTGTTCCACGCGCTGACCGACGCCGCCAACCCCGCGCTCGCCGAGGCGCAGGCCCGCGCGCCGATCAGCGTGCGCGCCAATCCGGGCGAATGTTCGTTCCAGTTCGATCCGGTCGGCAAGAACAAGTTCGATGCGAGCAGCTGCGACATCGCCAAGGCCTATCTGGCGAAGGGGGGGTATAATTACGAAAATGTCGCCGCCGCCCCGGGCGACATCGCCGCGATCCGCATCGGCGGCCAAAACCTGGTCGCGCCCGATCCCGCCAAGCTGACCGGCGCGGCGCGTAAGGACGCGATCAAGGCCTATCAGGAGGCGGTGAAGGCGGCGCTCGCCGGCGCGGGCTATCCCGCCAAGGCCGATCTCGCGGCGATGAACGTGCCGATGGTGATCGCGGTGCTGTTCGCGCTCGTGCTGCTGGTGACGATGGTTTACGGTCCGATCGCGGCGATGCTCGTGGAGCTGTTCCCCAGTCGCATCCGCTACACCTCGATGTCGTTGCCCTATCACCTGGGCAATGGCTGGTTCGGCGGCTTCCTGCCGACCACCGCCTTCGCGGTGACGGCGGCGACCGGGGATATCTATGCCGGGCTCTGGTATCCGGTGATCATCGCCGCGCTGACGGTGGCGGTCGGCCTGGTGCTGCTGCCCGAGACCAACAAGCGCAACATCGACGCCTGAGCCCCGCCGATGCAGGCGCTTCGCCCCCGTCCGCGTGCCGCGCGGGCGGGGGTTTCCTTACGGGGCCGCTACGCGCTCGCGCGGATGGCGCGCGCCGGGCGGCTTGTGTACGCCGTGCCCGGTGGGGCCTGGGAGGCGGACGCGTGGTTCTGATCGGCATCTATCTGATCGTGGGCATGCTGGCGGCCTATTGCCGCTGGAACGACATCATGGCGGAAGGCACGGTCGCCGGATCGCCGGTCGCGACGGCGGCGCAGTTCGTCATCACCTGGCCCGCCTGGGCGCTTCGCTGAGGCGCGTCGCGGCGCTATAGGGGGTGGATGGTCCCCCGCCTGAAACGCATCTACCTCCCGCCCGCCGCCGACGACGGCACCCGCGTGCTGGTCGATCGGCTCTGGCCGCGCGGACTGAGCAAGGAGGCGGCCGCCGTCGACCTGTGGCTGAAGGACGTGGCGCCGAGCGACGGCCTGCGCCGCTGGTTCCATCATCAGGTCGCGCTGTGGAGCGAGTTCGAGGCGCGCTACCGCGCCGAGCTCGCCGCGCCCGAGCGGGTGGCGGCGCTCGACCGGCTCGCCGCGCTGGTGGCGGCGGGGCCGGTGACCTTGCTCTATGGCGCCAAGGACGAGGTACATAACCAGGCCCGCGTGCTCGCCGCGCTGCTCGCCGAGCGCGCTTGAACGACCTTGCCGCCCTGCGCGCCGAAGTCGGCGCTTGCCGGCACTGCGTGGTGCATCTGCCGCTCGGGCCGCGCCCGGTGCTGCAGATTGGCGGCGGCGCGCGCGTGCTGATCACCAGCCAGGCGCCGGGGACCAAGGCCCATGCGAGCGGCATCCCGTGGACCGATGCGAGCGGCGACCGGCTGCGCGGCTGGCTGGGGATGAGCGCGGCGGAATTCTACGACCCCGAACGTCTCGCGATCGTGCCGATGGGGTTCTGCTATCCGGGCGCGGTGAAGGGCGGGGGCGATCTGCCGCCGCGCCCCGAATGCGCGCGCTTGTGGCACGCCCGGCTGCTCGGCGCGATGCCGGGGGTGCGGCTGCGACTGTTGATCGGCATCCATGCGCAGGCAGCCTATCTTCCAACGCGCCTGCCGATGACCGAGGCGGTCCGCCGCGCCGCCGAGTTCCTGCCGATCTTCCCGCTGCCGCATCCCAGTTGGCGCGTGGTCGGCTGGATGCGGCGCAATCCGTGGTTCGAGGCGGAGACGCTACCCTTGCTGCGGGCCGAGGTAAGGCGGGCGCTGGGGTAGGGGCGCGAATGGCTCGGTTTGGGCGCTAGTCGGACCCACCCCCAACCCCTCCCTTTCAGGGAGGGGCTAAGGAGAGCTTCATCCTCCCCTCCCTGAAGGGGAGGGGTTGGGGGTGGGTCGAAGCGCGGCACGACCGCGCCCGCCGCGCTCACCGTCGCGGCAGCAGCACGGTCGCTTCCAGCCCGCCCTCGGCGCGGTTCTCCAGTCCGATGTCGCCGCCTGCCTCGCGCACGATCGCGCGGGCGAGCGCCAGCCCCAGCCCCGCGCCGCCGGTGTCGCGGTTGCGTGATCCCTCGATCCGCACGAACGGATCGAACACATGCTCCAGCCGGTCCTCGGGGATGCCGGGGCCGGCATCGACGATCTGGATCGCGACTTCCGCCGGCCGCACCACCACCGAAAGTTCCGCGCGGCCGCCATATTTCACCGCATTGTCGATCAGATTGCGCAACGCCCGGCGCATCAGCGCGGGGCGCAGCTTCAGCCGGACGCGCGGCACCTCGGCGAGCGTCACCGCCGCGCCCAACGCCTGAAAATCATCGACCACCGCCTCGACCAGCGCGCCGAGATCGGTCGCGACCGGCGGTTCGCTCGACCGCCCCAGCCGCGCGAGCGAGAGGATGTCGTCGAGCGTCTTGCTCATCTCGTCGATCGTCTCGGCCATTTTCGCGCGATCGGTCTCGTCCTCCACCGATTCGATCCGCACCCGCAGGGCGGCGAGCGGGGTGCGCAAATCGTGGCCGATCGCGCCCAGCATCCGGTCCTTTTCCTCCAGCATCGCGCCCACCCGGCCGCGCAACTGGTTGAACGCGGCGATCAGCGCGCGCACGTCATAGGGGCCGCGCTCCTCGATCGGCGGCTCGCTGTCGCCCGGCTGGAAGCGGCGCGCGGCGCTCGCCAGCGAGCGCAAGGGGCCGGAGATGCGCCGCGTCGCCCAGAGCAGCGGCAGCAGCAGCGCGAGGTACAGGATCAGCGTCTGGATCAGCAGGGTCGCGATCAGTGGGCCGTCGCCGCGCGGCCAGAAGCTGCGCAGCACCAGCCAATTGCCTGTCGGCCGCTCGATCGCGATCACCAGTTCGTGCCCCGCGCGGCGCAACCGCCGGGCCTGGCGCGGCGGCAGGCTGGTAAGGCGCGGGTCGTCGGCTGCGATCGGCTGCACCTGGGTGACGATCGAGCGCGGGCGAAAGCCGGCATCGGTGAGTTCGGCGCGCAACGCCTGTTCGACCGCCACTTCGCGACTGGTGCTGCCGGCGATCGGGTTCGCCGCCTCCAGCCGCACCCGCGCCCGCGGCCCGGGGCGGAAGCGCCCGCCCGCGATCCGCTCCTCGGCGTCGATCACGCGTGTCACGACCGGCTGCACCACCACCTGCAACCGCACCGCGCGGCGCCCCTGGAAGATGATCGCGAAGTTGATCGCCTGCGCGATCAGCAGCGCGGCGGCGATCAGCAGCGCGATCTGCCCGCCAAGACTGCGCGGCGCGAAACGCTGCAACCCGTTCACAATTTGGTGACTTCGCAGGCGAGCGTATAGCCGCCGCCCCACACCGTCTTGATGATTTCGGGCGCCTTGGGGTCGGGTTCGATCTTGCGGCGCAGGCGGCTGACCTGGTTGTCGATCGCGCGGTCGAACGGCCCCGCCTCGCGCCCCTGGGTCAGATCGAGCAGCTGGTCGCGCGTCAGCACCTGGCGCGGGCGCTGCACCAGCGCGAGCAGCAGGTTATACTCGCCGGTGGACAGCGCGACCGACACGCCCTCGCGGTCGATCAGCGCGCGTTCGCCGGTCTTGAGTACCCAGCCGGCGAAGCCATAGCTGCCCGCCTCGGGCGCGTGGAGCCGCGCGCCGCCCGCCGCCACCCGGCGCAGCACCACCTTGGCGCGGGTCGCGAGTTCACGCGGCGAAAAGGGCTTCACCACGTAATCGTCCGCGCCCATTTCCAGCCCGACGATGCGATCGGTCTCCTCGCTTTTCGCGGTGAGCAGGATCACCGGCAGCTCGCTGGTCGCGCGGATATGGCGGGTGAGCGACAGCCCGTCCTCGCCCGGCATCATGATGTCGAGGATGACGAGGTCGATCGCATAGGCGGCGAGCCGCTGGCGCGCCTGATCGGCGTCGCCCGCCTGAGTGACGCGGAACCCCTGCTTGACGAGGAAATGCGCGAGCGGCTCGCGGATCGAGCGCTCGTCATCGACCAGAAGCAGATGGGGCAGATCGGCCATGATCGGGCTTTACCGGGGCGGAAGGGGGTTGGGAATTGCCGGGCGCCGCGCGACGGCTTGGGCGCGGCACCCGGTTTGGGTCATTCGCCCTGGGGCTGGTCCAGCCCGCCGCGCCCGAAGCGCCGCCCGCCGAAGCGCCCGCCGCCGAAGCGCGCGCGCAGCGCCGCCACCTCGCTCGCGTCGACGACGCCGTCCTTGTTGGTGTCGAGCCGATCGAAGATCATCGCATATTCGGCGCGGCTGATCTTGCCATCGCCGTCGCGGTCGAGCCGACGCAACCGCCCGCCGCCGCCCGGGCCTTGCGGCGCGGCGGCCAACTCGGTCTGGTCGATCACGCCATCCTTGTTCGTGTCGAGCAGCGCGAAGGGGGCTTCATATTCGGCGCGGGTCACCTTGCCGTCGCCATCGCGATCGAGCCGCTGGAGCATCCCGAGCGGGCCCCCGAAGCCAGCCCCGCCAAAGCCCTGGCCGGGCGGCGGGGGTGGCGGGGCGTCACCGGGCGGCGGCGGTGGACCATCCGCGCCGGGACCACCGGGACCACCAGGACCACCTGGGCCGAAGCGCCGATGCGCGTCGTGCCAGGCGCGGCGTTCGTCGCGACTGAGCACGCCGTCCTTGTTGGTGTCCATCGCGTCGAAATGGCGCGCCGCCTCGGCGAGGAAGTCGGCGCGGCTGACCGCGCGATCACCATGTGGATCACCCTGGAGCGGCGGCGGGGGCGGCGCGGGCGGCGTGCCCGTACCCGTCTGGGCGACCGCGACGGTGGCGCCGGCCAGTCCGCTCATCAGCACGGCGAGGAGGAAACGGTTCATCGGCATCCTTTCGAGGAAGATCCCTGTTGTCCTGCTGATGCCGCCGCGCTGTCGCCGCGCTGTGTCACGGCTGGGCGATATTGTCGCAATTTGTCGTGGCGAGCGCGGGCCTGCTACCCGAACAGCGCCACGCTCTGCGTGCCCTCGGCGATCGGCACCCCGTCGGCGTTCCACAGCCGCATCATCTGGCTCGATCCGCCGCCGCGCGCGTGTTCGGCCTTCGCGCCGATCAGCCACCAGCCGTCGGTGGTGGCGGGCGAAGGGGTGAGCAGGTTGATCTGCCAGGTGAGCGAGCTGAGCGGGGTGCGCGGGTTGAGCAGCCGGATCGGCGCGGGCGGCAGCGCGTCGGCCATCGTCACCACATGGATGAACGGGTCGAGCCCTTCATGCGCCTTCATCCGGCCCCAGCGCATCAGTTCGGCCGAGGCGAGACCGGGAAATTTGGGGTCGTAAAACTCCATATTGGCGGCGAAGAAACCCTCCGGCCCGCTCCACAGCTTCGTTCCTTGCGGGGGCGGTCGGTGCGGGACCGTCGGCGCGGTGAGATCGACCGCCGAGGGCTGATCGCGCATGAACACGAACATCGCCCGCAGGCCAAGCCCCGCCTCGCTCGCGACATCGGCCTGCAGAAAGGCGGCGTTGCGCCCACGCCGCAGCTTCAGCGCGGTGACGTTCACCTCGCCCGCCAGCGGCCCGACAAAGCCGATCTGCGCCGAACGGAGCGGCGGCAGATCGGGCTCCGCGAGCAAGGCCGCCTGCAGCGCGATCGCGCTCGACAGGCCGCCAAAGCTGGTGCGGCCCTGCATCCAGTCGGCGGGGATGCGGCATTGGAAGCCGCCGCAGATCGGCGTGCGATCGGCGAGGATTTCGGCGAGCGTCGTCATGCGGGGCTCCAGGCGTCGCGCAGGTCGCGCTTCAACACCTTGCCGATCGCGCTGCGCGGCAGTTCGCTGACGGCGCGCAGCGCGTGCAACCGCTGGGTGCGCCCCAGCTGCGCGTTGGCCCAGGCGAGGATCGCGGCGGGATCGGCGGCGGGCGTCGTCGGCACGAAGAAGCCGACCGGGGTTTCGCCCCAATCGGCGCTCGGCACCCCCACCACCGCGCATTCGGCCACCTGCGGGTGCTGCACCAGCACCGCCTCCAGATCGAGCGGATAGATGTTGAACCCGCCGGAGATGATCACGTCCTTCTTGCGGTCCATCAGCACCAGAAAGCCGTCCGCGTCGAACCGGCCGAGATCGCCGTGGCGGATGAAACGGCGGCCCTCGCCATCGAACCATTCCGCGGCGCGGGTCGCTTCCTCGCGGCGGTGATAACCGTTCATCATCGCCGGCGATCGCCCGACCACTTCGCCCGTTTCGCCCGGCGGCACTTCGCGGCCCGATTCGTCGATCAGGCGGATGTCATGCCCTTCGACCGGTATGCCCACCGTGTGGAGTTTGGTCGGGTGGGCGGTGCAGTTGAGCATCGTCGTCCCGCCGCCCTCGGTCATGCCGTAATATTCGACCAGCAGACCCGGCCAGCGCCGCACCACCTCAGCCTTCAGCGCGGCGGAGAAGGGGGCCGAGGTGCAGGTTTTCAGCCGGAAGCTCGACAGGTCGAACGCATCGAAATCCGGAACCGCCATCAGCCGCTGATATTGCACCGGCACCAGCATCGTGTGCGTCGCGCGGTGGCTTTGCGCGAGGTCGAGGAAGCGGCGCGCGTCGAACTTGGCCATCACCACCGCCGTCCCGCCCCAGCCGAGCGTCGGCAGGAACACGACCAGGGTGGTGTTCGAATAAAGCGGGGTCGCGACCATCGTCACCGCCTCGCCAAAGCCCGCGCCAGCGTTGCGGTGGATATGCGCCCAGCGCATCGCGTGGCTCTGGACGATGCCCTTGGGCGTGCCGGTGGTGCCCGAGGAATAGATGATGTTGAACGGATCGGCCGGCGCGATCTCCACCGGGTGCGGCGCGTGGCCAGGGGCGGCGAGCCACGCGCGAAATTCGGGGCTGCCAAGCTCGATCAGCCGCGCCGCGATCGCCTGATCGCTGAGCGCCTGGCGCGACGCGGCATCGACGAACACATGATCGGCGCCCGAATCGGCGATCATCGCCGCGAGCTGCGCCGGGGTGGCGCTGGGGGCGAGCGGGGCGGCGGCGCCGCCGGCGCGCAGCGTGCCCAGGAACACCGCGACATAATCGAGCCCCGCCGCGCCGCAGATCGCGACCGCCTGCCCGCGCGCGAGGCCATCGCGCTGAAGCGCCGCCGCCACCCGGTCCATCGCGCGATCGAGCCCGGCGTAATCGAGCGTACCCCCATCGGCGATCAGCGCTGGCTTATCGCCCCGCTCCCGGGCATGAAGCGCCACCAGTTCGGGCAGTGTTGCGAAACTACGGGCAAGCGTCGTGGCGGCGTCCATAGCGTCCCCTGTTTTGCAAATTGCTAGGCGAGCTAAGTCGGAATTGCCATACGCGATATTCGAAAAACGCTAGGGAGGGAAAATTGCTGCTGTTCGACGCGCCCGCGCCGGCACCCAATCCGCGCCGCGTGCGCATCTATCTTGCCGAAAAAGGGCTGAAGATTCCCACCCGCGAGCTCTCGATTCGGGACGCCGAGCACCGCTCGGCCGAATATCTGGCGGTCAACCCGCTCGGCCAGATTCCGGCGCTCCAGCTCGATGATGGCGAGGTGATCACCGAGAGCCTGTCGATCTGCCGCTTTCTCGAAGCGCTCAACCCCGACAAGCCGCTGTTCGGCAAGGGGCCGAAGGGCGTCGCGGAGGTCGATATGTGGTGCCGCCGCGCCGAGTTCCGGCTCGGCACGCCGCTGGCGATGGTATGGGCGCACACCCATCCCTTCACCGCGCGCGTCGTGCAGCCGCAATATAAGGAGTTTGGCGAGAGCAACCGGCCCAAGGTGGCCGCCGCGTTCGGCTATTTCGACACGATCCTGGGCGATCGTCCGTTCCTGGCGGGGCGCGATTACACCATGGCCGATATCGTGCTGCTGACGATGGTCGATTTCGCGCGTTTCGTCGGCGTCGGCCCGGCCGCGGAGCTGGCGGGGCTCGGCGCCTGGTATGAGCGCGTCTCCACCCGGCCCAGTGCCGCGGCATGAACGCGGATTTCGAAGGCCGCGTCGCGATCGTCACCGGCGGCGGCACCGGCATCGGCGCGGCGGTGGTGCGCCGGCTGAGCGCGCGCGGGGTGCGCTGCGTGATCAACTACGCCCATAGCCGCGACGAGGCCGAAGCGCTCGCCGCCGAGCTGGGGAACGCGATCGCGGTGCAAGCCGACATCGTCGACGACGCGGCGTGCCACGCGCTCGCCGCGGCCGCGCGCGCGGCGTTCGGGCGGGTCGACTTCCTGGTCAACAATGCCGGCCGCACCAAATTCGCCAACCACGAGGATCTGGGCGCGCTTTCGGGCGACGATTTCATCGACATCTACCGGCTGAACGTGATCGCCGCCTTCCAGATGGTGCGCGCGTGCGAGGCCGATCTGCGCGCGGGCGACGCGGGGGCGGTGGTGAATGTCGCGTCGGTCGCCGGGGTGTTCGGCATCGGCTCGTCGGTCGCCTATGCCGCGTCGAAGGGCGCGTTGCTGACGATGACGCAAAGCCTTGCCCGTGCGCTCGCCCCGGCGATCCGGGTGAACGCGGTGGCGCCGGGCTATGTCGGCACCGGCTGGTTCGAGAAGCGGCTGGGGGCGGAAGGCTTCGCCCGGTTGAACGAGCGCATCGCGGCGGCGACGCCGATGGCGCTGGCGACCGGGCCGGACGAGGTGGCCGCGCCGATCGTCCACCTGCTCGATCCCGCCGCGCGCGCGATCACCGGCGAAACGCTGCTGATCGACGCGGGGGCGCACCTCGACGTGGGCCTGTCGCGCCGGTCGGGGCGGGAGGGGTAGCGCCCCTCCCGCCGCGTCGCCTCAGATCGCCGCGCCGCCGTCGATGTCGATCGTCGCGCCGGTGATGTAGCTCGCCTCGTCGCTCGCCAGGAAGGCGGCGAGCGCGGCGACCTCGTCGGCGGTGCCGTAGCGCTTGAGCGCGGTCAACGGCGCCAGCACGGCGCCATACGGACCCTGCGCGGGGTTGAGATCGGTGTCGATCGGTCCCGGCTGGATCACGTTCACCAGAATGCCGCGCCCGCCCAGATCGCGCGCCCAGCCGCGCGCGAGGCCCGCGACCGCTGCCTTGGTCGCGCCATAGATCGCGCCGCCGGGGAAGGGCATCCAGTGCGCGTTGATGCTGCCGATGATCAGGATGCGCCCGCCGTCGCGGAGCGTGGGCAGCGCCGCTTCGGTCGCGGCGTAGATGCCGTCGACATTCACCCCGAACTGGCGGCGGAACTCGTCGAAGCCCGCCTCGCCGATCGGCGCGAAGGTGGCGACGCCGGCATTATGGACGAGAATGTCGAGCCCACCGAGCCGCTCGGCCGCGCTGCGCACCGCGCCCGCCGCCGCTTGCGGATCGGCGGCGTTGGCCTGGAGCGCGAAGCCCTGCACGCCCTCGGCGGCGAGCGCGGCGACGGTCGCGTCGGCGGCCGCCTGGTTGCCGGCGAAGGTGATCGCGACATCGGCGCCTTCCGCCGCCAGCCGCCGCGCGATCGCCGCGCCGATGCCGCGCGATCCGCCGGTGACGAAAGCCTTCTTGCCTTGCAGACGCTTGCTCATGAGTACCGCCTCCTCGTTTCGTGGTCCGCCCCAGTTTGGCGTGGGCGCCTTCAGGATCAATCGCCTGGGGCCAAGGATTGCTTGGCCGCGCCCAAGCCTGGCTCGCGTCCGGGTGCCGACCGAGCATGAGCGATTTTTGAACCCGGGGTTTGAAAGGGGGGCGAGCGCTGTGTATCTGCTCCCCAGGCGGCACCGTCCGCGGCGCCGGCATGTAGAAGGTGAAAGCGATGGCCGAGTTCCTGTTGCCCCCCAACAGCAAGATCAAAAACAACGGCAAGACCCATAAGGCGACCGGCGACGCCAAGCGCATCAAGACCTTCAAAATCTATCGCTTCGATCCCGATAGCGGCGAGAATCCCCGCTACGACACGTTCGAGGTGAACCTCGACGAATGCGGCCCGATGGTGCTCGACGCGCTCATCAAGATGAAGGCCGAACAGGATTCGACGCTCACGTTCCGCCGCTCGTGCCGCGAGGGCATTTGCGGTTCCTGCTCGATGAACATCGACGGCAAGAACGGCCTCGCCTGCACGACGGCGATCGAGGACATCAAGGGCGACATCCGCATCACCCCGCTGCCGGCGATGGACGTGATCAAGGATCTCGTCCCCGATTTTACCCATTTCTACGCGCAATACGCCTCGATCAAGCCGTGGCTGCAGACGGTGACCCCGGCGCCCGCCGGCAAGGAGCGGCTGCAATCGCCCGACGATCGCGCCAAGCTCGACGGTCTTTACGAGTGCATCCTGTGCGCCTGCTGCTCGACCAGCTGCCCGAGCTATTGGTGGAACAGCGACAAGTTCCTGGGGCCGGCGATCCTGCTCCAGGCCTATCGCTGGCTCGCCGACAGCCGCGACGAGATGACCGGCGAGCGGCTCGACGAGCTGGAAGACCCGTTCCGCCTCTATCGCTGCCACACGATCATGAACTGCGCGAATGTCTGCCCCAAGGGGCTCAATCCGGCCAAGGCGATCGCCGAGATCAAGAAGCTGCAGTTCGAACGCGCGCAGTAACTTGGGCGGGGATCAGCCGGCACCGGCCTTTCGCTATGTCGAGGCGCCCGATCATCCCGGCTGGATGACATGGGAGCTGGCCGACCGATCGCGCTTCAACGCGCTGTTCGGGCCGTTCCTGCTGAAGGTGGAAGACGGCATCGCCCGCGTGCGGATGACGCCGCGCCCGCTCCACGCGAACCTTTCGGGCAAGGTGCATGGCGGGGCGCTGCTCGGCTTTGTCGACATGGCGATCTTCGCCGCCGCGCGCGGCTTCGGGCTGATCGAGGCGGGGACGGCGGTGACGCTCGACTTGAACGCCCAGTTCATCGGCCGCGCCGAGATCGAAGCGCCGATCGAGGCACGCGTCGAGCTGCTCCGCGAGACCGGCCGGCTGCTGTTCCTGCGCGGGCTGATCGTCCAGCCGGTGGACGAACCGAGCGAGACGGTGCTGGCCTTTTCGGGCACGATCCGGAAGCCCTCGCGTTGAGGGGGCAAGACACCGCAGCTCCTCCCCTGCAAGGGGAGGGGGACCATCCGAAGGATGGTGGAGGGGTGTCCCCGCTTGCTCAGGTGGCGATACCCCTCCGTCAGCGCTGCGCGCTGCCACCTCTCCCTCTGGGGGAGGAGCTTGGCCTCTTGCGGGCGATAGCCACCCCATGACCTTTGTCCTCGATCGCTACCACGCGCTCGTCACCGCCGGCGAACTGCGCCCCGATCCCGAGCAGGCGGCGGCCGCCTTGCGCCTCGCCGCGCTCGCCACCGCGCTGGAGGCGACGCCCAAGCGCGGGTCGGTGCTGTGGCGCGCGCTTGGCCGCACGCCCGAGCCGCCGCGCGGGCTTTACCTGTGGGGCGGGGTGGGGCGCGGCAAATCGATGCTGATGGACCTGTTCTTCGGCTGCCTGAATATTCGCCGCAAGCGCCGCGTCCATTTCCACGAATTCATGCTCGAAGTGCACGCCCGCATCGCCGAGGAGCGCAAGAAGGAAGCCGGCGATCCGATCGTGCCGGTCGCGCAGGCGATGGTGGGGGAAAGCCGGCTGCTCGCCTTCGACGAGCTGGTGGTGAATAATTCGGCCGATGCGATGATCCTGTCGCGGCTGTTCACCGCGATGTGGGCGCGCGGCCTGACGGTGGTCGCGACCTCCAACCGCGCGCCGGGCGACCTTTATAAGGACGGGCTCAACCGCGAGCATTTCCTGCCCTTCATCGCGCTGCTGGAGGAACGCTGCGAGGTGATCGGCCTCAATGGCCCGGTCGATTACCGGCGCGACCGGCTCGGCGCGATGCAATTGTGGTACAGCCCCAATGGCGAGGCGACGACCAAGGCGCTCTCCGCCGCCTTTTTCGCGCTTACCGACTATCCCCCCGAGGACCGCGCCCATGTGCCCAGCGAAGAGCTGGCGCTGCCCGGCGCGCGCACGCTCCACGTGCCCAAGAGCCTGAAGGGGGTCGCGGTGTTCAGCTTCAAGAAGCTGTGCGCCGAGGCGCGCGGCGCCGCGGATTATCTGGCGATCGCGCGGCGCTTCCACACCGTCATCCTGGTCGGCATCCCCCGCCTGGGGCCGGAGAACCGCAACGAGGCGGCGCGCTTCGTGACGCTGATCGACGCGCTCTACGAACATAATGTGAAGCTGATCGCCGGCGCCGATGCCCGGCCCGAGGCGCTCTATGTCGCGGGCGATGGCGCGTTCGAGTTCGAGCGCACGGTGAGCCGGCTGCAGGAGATGCAGTCCGACGATTATCTTGCCCGCGGCCACGGCGTCGCTAGGTTGTGATCAAAAGGGAGGGATTCATGACCAAGACGTTGCTGCTCGCCGCCGGGGCGCTGATCGCCGTGCCCGCCGCCACCGTCCCCGCCGGCGCCGCCGCGCGCGAGGAGGCGGCGCCCGCGATGTCCGCCGCCGATAGCGCCGCGACCAAGGCGATGTTCCAGACGATCGTGAACACCCCCACCGTGATCGGCCGCGGCAAGGTGCCGGAAATGGCGAATTACCTGGCGAGCGAGTTCCGCAAGGCGGGCTTCGCCGAGGCCGATGTCCGCGTGCTGCCTTATGACACCACCAACGCCGATGGCACCCAGAAGGACAAGACCGCCGCGCTGATGGTGCGCTGGCCCGCCGCCGGCAAGGCGACCAAGGCGCCGCTGATGCTGCTCGGCCATATGGACGTGGTCGAGGCCAAGCGCGAGGATTCGACCACCGATCCCTTCGTCCTCACCGAGCGCGACGGCTATTATTACGGCCGTGGCACGATCGACATGAAGGACGGGATCACCGGCGTGTCGCGCGCGCTGATCCAGCTGAAGGCGGCCGGGTTCAAGCCGCAGCGCGACATCGTCGTGTTCTTCACCGGCGACGAGGAAACCAACGGTATCGGCGCCGTGAAGGGCGCGGGCGAATGGCGCGCGCTGATGGGCAATCCCGAGCTGGGGCTGAACGCCGATGGCGGCGGTATCGGGGTGACGCCTGACGACAAGCCGGTCGCCGCCGCGCTCCAGACCGCCGAAAAGACCTTCGCCGGCTATACCTTCACCGTCACCAATCGCGGCGGCCACTCGTCCAAGCCGCGCAAGGACAACGCGATCTACGAACTCGCGCACGCGCTGGAGCGGCTGGAGGCCTATCGCTTCACGCCGATGCAGAACGAGACGACGCGCGCCTATTTCGCGGTGCGCGCGCAATCGGCCGATCCCGCGCTCGCCGAGGCGATCCGGCGCTGGCTGAAGGACCCCAACGACGCCGCCGCCGCCGATGCGATCGAGGCGGACGAGAGCGAAACCGGCCTCACCCGTACCCGCTGCGTCGCGACGCGGCTGTTCGCCGGCCATGCCGATAACGCGCTGCCGCAGCTGGCGCGGGCGATGGTCAATTGCCGCATCTTCCCCGGCGTCGATCCCAATGACACGCTCGCCGAGTTGCAGCGGATCGCCGGGCCGGGCGTGAAGGTGACGCGCAACGACCCCTATGTCGCCTCGCTCGCCTCGCCGCTGCGTCCCGATGTGACGGCGGCCTTCACCAAGGCGGTTCGCACGCTGCATCCGGGGATGCCGATCACCCCCGAAATGTCGACCGGGGCGAGCGACGCGCGCCCGTTCCGCACCACCGGGATGCCGATTTACGGCGCGAACGGGGCGTGGGTGCGGGTGCCCGTCGATCTGCGCGCGCATGGCAAGGACGAGCGGCTGCCGGTCGCGGCACTCGACGACACGGTCAAGCACTGGATGATCCTGGTGCGCGAAATGGCAGGCAAATAGGCCTCGAACGACCGCCCGGCGGTAAACGCTGTCAGCCCGCATTTCGGGCGTTGCCCCGCGCCGCCTGACGGCTTAAGTCGGCGGCGTTCCCATCGGCTTGCGGCGGCCCCGTCGTGGTATCGCCGCGTAAAGGAGACAACATGGCGCGCAAGAAAATCGCTCTCATCGGCGCGGGTAACATCGGTGGCACCCTCGCCCATCTCGCGGCGCTCAAGGGGCTCGGCGATGTCGTGTTGTTCGACGTGGTGGAGGGCGTGCCGCAGGGCAAGGCGCTCGATCTGTCGCAGTGCGGGCCGGTGGAAGGGTTCGAAGCGTCGATCACCGGCACCAATGATTATGCCGATATCGCCGGCGCCGATGTGTGCATCGTCACCGCCGGTGTCGCCCGCAAGCCGGGGATGAGCCGCGACGATCTGCTCGGCATCAACCTGAAGGTGATGAAGGCGGTGGGCGAGGGGATCGCCGCGCACGCCCCCGATGCGTTCGTGATCTGCATCACCAATCCCTTGGACGCGATGGTGTGGGCGCTGCGCGAATTCTCCGGCCTGCCACATAACAAGGTGGTCGGCATGGCGGGCGTGCTCGACTCGTCGCGCTTCTCGACTTTCCTTGCCCAGGAATTCGGCGTTTCGGTGCAGGACGTGACGAGCTTCGTGCTCGGCGGCCACGGCGACACGATGGTGCCGGTGGTGCAATATTCGACCGTCGCCGGCATCCCCGTGCCCGACCTGATCAAGATGGGCCGCTCGACCCAGGAGCGGATCGACGCGATCGTCCAGCGCACCCGCTCGGGCGGTGGCGAGATCGTCGCGCTGCTCAAGACCGGCTCGGCTTATTACGCGCCCGCGACGAGCGGCATCGCGATGGCGGAGAGCTATCTGTTCGATCAGAAGCGCCTGCTGCCGGCGGCGGTGCATCTCACCGGCCAATACGGGGTCGATAACCTTTACGTCGGCGTGCCCTGCGTGATCGGCGCGGGCGGGGTGGAGCAGATCGTCGAGATCGCGCTGGACGAAACCGCGAAGGCCAATTTCCAGGTCTCGGTCGATGCGGTGAAGGAGCTGCTGGTGGCGTGCAAAGGGATCGAGCCGAGCCTGGCCTAGGCGTGGCACGATCGCAGCCGTTTGACATGAAACCGTCGGAAACACACCTTACACATATCCTGTGTAACCGTGGAGCGCCGGTATGAACAAGAACGTGACCATCACCGTCAGGGAGGACTTGCTGGCAAGCTTCCGGATCGTCGCCGCCGAGGAACGTACGACGGTGAATGCGCTCATCCGCGAATTCATGGAGGAGAAGACCGGGCTTGCCGAACGGCGGCGACAGGCGCGGGCGTGGATGGCGGATAAAGGCCGGCAGAATATGGCGAACGACGATCCCCAAGGCCAGGGTGGGTGGAAGTGGAACCGCGAGGATTGCTATTCTGGTCCTCGCTTCGACCGGTTGAACAAGATCTGATGGCGGGCCTGTTCTTCGATACCAACGTGCTGCTTTACGCCGCTCGGACCAAGCTGGAAGGCGTCGATGCGCTGAAACGTCCCGTCGCGCTCGATCTGATCGGCGGTCACGACTTTTCGGTATCGGGGCAGGTGCTCGCCGAATTCTATCACAATGCGGTGAAGGACGGGCCCTATCGGTTGCCGATCGAGGAGGCCGAGGAATGGCTCGATCGTATCGCCATCCAGCCGTGCGTGGCGGTCGATGCGCGGCTGGTCGGGGCGGGAGCGGCGCTCGCGCGGCGTTACCAGATCAGCTATTGGGATGGGGCAATCCTGGCTGCCGCGCATCATGCCGATGCCGACCTGCTCTATACCGAAGACCTGAACGACGGGCAGCGTTACGGCGATGTCACCGTGATCAACCCATTCAAGAACCTTCCTCACTGATCAGGAGCGACTGTTGAGCATCCTCGTCGACAAGAATACCAAGGTCATCACCCAGGGCATGACCGGGGAGACCGGCACCTTCCACACCCAGCAAGCGCTTGCTTATGGGACGCAGATGGTCGGTGGCGTCACCCCGGGGAAGGGTGGGACCGAGCATATCGGGCTGCCGGTGTTCGACACCGTCCATGAAGCCGTTGCCAAGACGGGCGCGACCGCGAGCGTGATCTACGTGCCGCCGCCCTTCGCCGCGGACTCGATCCTGGAGGCGATCGACGCGCAAGTGCCGCTGATCGTGACGATCACCGAAGGCATTCCGGTGCTCGACATGGTGAAGGTGAAGCGCGCGCTCAGCGGCTCCAAGTCGCGGCTGATTGGTCCCAACTGCCCCGGCGTGCTGACGCCGGAGGAATGCAAGATCGGCATCATGCCGGGCAGCATCTTCAAGAAGGGCTCGGTCGGTGTCGTCTCGCGCTCGGGCACGCTGACTTATGAAGCGGTGTTCCAAACCTCGAACGCCGGGCTTGGTCAGACGACCGCGGTCGGCATCGGCGGCGATCCGGTGAACGGCACCAATTTCATCGACGTGCTCGAACTGTTCCTGGCGGACGAGGCGACCCAGTCGATCATCATGATCGGCGAAATCGGCGGCTCGGCCGAGGAGGAGGCCGCCCAGTTCCTGAAAGACGAGGCCAAGCGCGGCCGCAAGAAGCCGATGGTCGGCTTCATCGCCGGCCGCACCGCGCCTCCGGGGCGGCGGATGGGCCATGCCGGCGCGATCGTCTCGGGCGGGCAGGGCGGCGCCGAGGACAAGATCGCGGCGATGGAAGCCGCGGGCATCCGCGTCGCCGCCAGCCCGAGCGAATTGGGCTCGACGCTCGTCGAGGTGTTGAAGGGCTGAAGAGAATGGACGCGTTCTTCGAACTTTCGCCGGCGATCCGCTATGTCGCGCTGTATCGCGGCGGCGTGCTGGCGAGCCGCCAGCGGGGTGGCATCGCCGGCGCCTCGGCGGGCGAGAGCGATCGTTACGAAGAATTGCTCGTCAATCCCACCCTGCTCACGCTCGCGCGCCAGCGCGGCGACATCGATTGCGGTGGCGCGGCGTTCGTGATCGTCGGCTATGGCAATTTCCATCAGCTGGTGATCGATCTGCCTGATGGCCATGCCTCGATCTGTTTCGAGAAAGCGGCCAATCCGATCGAGTTCGTTGAACCATTGAAGGCGGCGGCGCTGGCTTGGCTGCCCGAGCCAGTGGCGTAAGGAGGGATGCCGGGCCGGCGGCGGGATGAAACAAACGGCCGGAAATCGCAAAATCCGGCCAATAAGCGGGAGCCCGCGTGTGTCCACCGGCTTATTGACGACGATCGGGGGCGGGCTCCGGTCCGGGGGCGTTTCGAAGGTGTGGAGTGATCGAGATGGATAGCAGCTTCGAACCCGAATATCGGCCCAGCTGGGCGCGCGCCGGCTGGCCGATCGCCGATACCGATGAGCGCACCGCCGCGCTCGATCCTACCCAGATGGCGCCCGCGCCCAAGCCCGATCGTGGCGCCAAGCCCGCGCCCGCGCCCGTGCCCGCGGGCGGGGTCGACGTTACCCGCGCCTCCGAGGACTCGATCCGCGCGATGATGCTGATCCGCACCTACCGGGTGCGCGGGCATCTGGCGGCCAAGCTCGATCCGCTCGGCATCGCCAAGCAGGAGCTGCCGGCGGACCTGACGCCCGAATTTCACGGCTTTTCGGGCGCCGATCTCGATCGCCCGATCTATCTTGGCGGCGCGCTCGGGCTGCAGACCGCGACGGTGCGCGAGCTGGTCGACATTCTGCGCGCCAATTACTGCGGCAATGTCGGCCTGGAATATATGCACATCGCCGATGTCGAGGAGCGCCGCTTCCTGCAAGACCGGATGGAGGGCCGCGACAAGGCGATCGAATTCACCCCCAACGGCAAGCGCGCGATCCTGAACAAGGTGATCGAGGCCGAGCAGTGGGAGCGTTTCCTCGGCAAGAAATATGTCGGCACCAAGCGCTTCGGGCTCGATGGCGGCGAGAGCATGATCCCGGCGCTCGAATCGATCATCAAGTACGGCGGCCAATATGGCGTGCGCGAGATCGTCTACGGCATGGCGCATCGCGGGCGGCTCAACGTGCTCGCCAACGTGATGGCCAAGCCCCTGCGGGTGATCTTCCACGAATTCGGCGGCGGCTCGCAGAACCCGGACGATGTCGGCGGCTCGGGCGACGTGAAATATCACCTCGGCACCTCCACCGACCGCGAGTTCGACGGGATCAGCGTGCATATGTCGCTGGTCGCCAACCCGTCGCACCTCGAAGCCGCCGATCCGGTGGTGCTCGGCAAGACGCGCGCGATCCAGACGATCGCGGGTGATCTGGACGAACATGCCGCGTCGCTCCCCGTGCTCATCCATGGCGATGCGGCGTTCGCGGGGCAGGGGATCGTTTGGGAATGTTTCGGCTTTTCGGGGCTGAACGGCTATAACACCGGTGGCTGCATCCATTTCGTCATCAACAACCAGATCGGCTTCACCACCTCGCCGCAATTCGCGCGCTCCTCGCCCTATCCCAGCGACGTGGCGAAGGGCGTGCAGGCGCCGATCTTCCATGTGAACGGCGATGATCCCGAAGCGGTGACCTTCGCCTGCAAGATGGCGATCGAATATCGCCAGCGCTTCCACCGCGACGTGGTGATCGACATGTGGTGCTACCGCCGCTTCGGCCATAACGAAGGCGACGAGCCAAGCTTCACCCAGCCGCTGATGTATGAGCGCATCCGCAAGCATCCGCCGGTGAGCGAAGTCTATGGCCAGAAGCTGATCGCGCAAGGCGTGATCGATCAGGCCTGGATCGATGAGAAGGTGCAGCAATTCACCCTGCTGCTCGAAGGCGAGTTCGAGGCGGGGCAGAGCTATAAGCCCAACAAGGCCGATTGGTTCGCCGGGCGCTGGTCAGGCCTGCACGCCCCGGCCGATCCGGAGACGGCGCGGCGCAACATCGAAACCGGCATCGATACCAAGCTGTTCGATGCGATCGGCCGGGTGCTGACGACGGTGCCGGACAGCGTGAACATCCACAAAACGCTCGCCCGCGTGATCGATGCCAAGCGCACGATGTTCCAGACGGGCGAGGGGTTCGATTGGGCGACCGGCGAAGCGCTCGCCTTCGGGTCGCTGCTTTATGAAGGCTATGGCGTGCGCCTTTCCGGCCAGGATTCGGGGCGCGGCACCTTCAGCCAGCGCCACGCCGTGTGGGTCGATCAGCGCGACGAGCATAAATTCATCCCGCTCGGCACGATCGACCAGGGCCGGTTCGAAGTGCTCGACTCGCCCTTGAGCGAATATGGGGTGCTCGGGTTCGAATATGGCTATGCCCTTGCCGACCCCAAGACGCTGGTGCTGTGGGAGGCGCAGTTCGGCGACTTCATGAACGGCGCGCAGATCATGATCGACCAGTTCATCGCCGCGGGCGAAGCCAAGTGGCTGCGCGCCAATGGCCTGGTGATGCTGTTGCCGCACGGCTATGAAGGCCAGGGGCCGGAGCACAGCAGCGCGCGGCCCGAACGCTTCCTGCAGCTGTGCGCGCAGGACAATATGCAGGTGGCGAACTGCACCACGCCGGCCAATTATTTCCACCTGCTGCGCCGGCAGATGCATCGCAACTTCCGCAAGCCGCTGATCGTTTTCACCCCCAAGTCGCTGCTGCGGCACAAGATGGCGGTGTCGAGCGCGGCCGACTTCCAGGGCGAAAGCCATTTCCGCCGCATCCTTTCCGACCCGCGCGCGCCGGCGGACGAGGCGGTGAAGCGGCTGGTGCTGTGCACCGGCAAGGTCGCTTATGACCTGATCGAGGCGCGCGACGCGGCCGGCGATACCGAGACGGCGATCGTCCGCATCGAGCAGCTCTATCCCTTCCCGGGCGAGCCGCTGGTCGTGCGGCTGAAGCGCATGGTCAATCTGGAAGAGGTCGTCTGGGCGCAGGAAGAGCCAAAGAACAACGGCTATTGGTTCTTCGTCGAGCCGTTCATCGAGGAATGCCTCGCCGAAGCCGGGGTGGGGCCGAAGCGCGCGCGCTATGCCGGCCGCGCCGCCGCTGCCTCGCCCGCGACCGGGCTCGCCAAGCGCCACCAGCTCGAACAGGGCGCGCTCGTCGCCGATGCGCTGGGCCACAGCGTGCGCGACGAAATCCGCCGGATGCAGCATTAACCCGCACGAGGAACGATCATGGCAACCGAAATCAAAGTGCCCGTGCTGGGCGAATCGATCACCGAAGCGACGCTCGGCGAATGGCTGAAGCAGCCGGGCGATCCGGTGAAGGCCGATGAGCCGGTCGCGAGTCTGGAGACCGACAAGGTCTCGGTCGAAGTGCCCGCGCCGGTGGCCGGCGTCATGGGGCCGCACGCGGTGAAGGTGGGCGACACGGTGCAGGTCGGCGCGATGATCGGTACGGTGGAGGCGGGTGGCGCCGCCGCCGCGCCTGCCCCGGCCCCCGCGCCGAGCCCGGCCGCCGCCGCGCCCGCCGATGACGCCGCCGTCTCCGCCACCGCCCGCGCCGAAGCGGCCGCGGCGCTCTCGCCCTCGGTGCGCCGCGCGGTGATCGAGACCGGGGTCGATCCCGCGACCGTGCAGGGCAGCGGCAAGGATGGCCGGCTGACCAAGGAAGACGTGCTTGCCGCGGCGCACGCCCCCGCGCCCGCCGCCCCCGCGCCTACGCCCGCGCCCGCCCCGAGCGCGCCGACCGGCGCCCGCCGCGAGGAGCGCGTGCGGATGACGCGGCTGCGTCAGACGGTCGCGCGCCGGCTGAAGGAAGCGCAGAACACCGCCGCGATGCTCACCACGTTCAACGATGTGGACATGAGCGCGGTGATGGAAGCGCGCGCGCGCTACAAGGACTTGTTTGAAAAGAAGCACGGCGTGCGCCTGGGCTTCATGGGTTTCTTCGTGAAGGCCGCGTGCCTCGCGCTGCGCGACATTCCGGCGGTGAACGGCTCGATCGAGGGCGAGGAGATCGTGTACCGCGACTATGCCGATATCTCGGTCGCGGTGTCGGCGCCGCAGGGACTGGTGGTGCCGGTGATCCGCGATGCCGACAAGCTTTCGGTCGCCGAGATCGAAAAGACGATCGGCGATTTCGGCAAGCGCGCCAAGGAGGGCACGCTGAAGCTGGAGGAGATGCAGGGCGGCACCTTCACCATCTCGAACGGCGGCGTGTTCGGCTCGCTGATGTCCACCCCGATCATCAACCCGCCGCAGTCCGCCGTGCTGGGCCTCCACCGCATCGAGGACCGTCCGGTGGTGCGCGACGGGCAGATCGTGATCCGCCCGATGATGTACCTGGCGCTGAGCTACGACCACCGCCTGATCGACGGCCGCGAGGCGGTGACGTTCCTGGTCGCGCTCAAAAATGCTATCGAGGACCCGACCCGGCTGCTGATCGATTTGTGATCCGGCTTGCTCGGCTGCAGCGAGGATTTTCCCGTGAGCAAGGCGCCTAATCGAACTCCGTGGGACGGTATCATCGTCACCGACCCGGAGGTTTGCATGGGTAAGGTGCGGATCGCGGGAACGCGGCTCTATATCGACTTGCTGTTGGCGATGATCGAAGGCGGCGCGAATTTCGACGAGATCATCAAGACCTATCCTGGCGTCACCAAGGCTGAACTGATGGCGATGATGGGCTTCGTCCGCGACCTCGTCGCCGCTAAGCGCAACCGGTTGAAAGGTGATCCGAGCCGTTCGAAGCCGACGAACTTGGAACACGCCGCAATAGGGTCTGGAGATACAAATGGCTGATTTCGACTATGACGTCCTGGTGATCGGCGCTGGCCCCGGCGGTTATGTCGCGGCGATCCGCGCGGCGCAGCTCGGCCTTAAGACCGCCTGCGCCGAGGCGCGCGAGACGCTGGGCGGCACCTGCCTCAACGTCGGCTGCATCCCCTCCAAGGCGCTGCTCCACGCGAGCGAATTCTACCGTGAAGCGGCGACGGGCGCGCTCGCCAAGATGGGGATCAAGACGCAAGGGCTGAGCCTCGATCTGGAAGCGATGCATGGCCAGCGCCGCGATGCCGTGAAGCAGCTCACCGGCGGTGTCGAATTCCTGTTCAAGAAGAACAAGGTCACCTGGCTGAAGGGCCACGCGTCGTTCGTCGATGCGAGCACGGTCGAGGTCGGCGGGGAGCGGGTGCGGGCGAAGAACATCGTCATCGCCACCGGCTCGTCGGTAACCCCGCTGCCGGGAGTCGAGATCGACCAGCAGGTGGTGGTGGACTCCACCGGCGCGCTCGAACTGGCGAAAGTGCCCGAGCGGCTGGTGGTGATCGGCGGCGGGGTGATCGGGCTCGAACTCGGCAGCGTCTGGGGCCGGCTCGGTGCCAAGGTGACGGTGGTCGAATATCTCGACCAGATCCTGCCCGGCTTCGACGGCGAAGTGCGCAAGGAAGCCAATAAGATCTTCAAGAAGCAGGGCTTCGAGTTCCGCCTGTCGACCAAGGTGACGGGCGTGAAGGTCGAAGGCGGCAAGGCGCGGGTCTCGATCGAACCCGCCGCCGGCGGCGCGGGCGAGACGATCGAGGCCGAAGCGGTGCTCGTCGCGATCGGGCGACGTGCCAACACCCAAGGGCTGAACCTGGAGGCGATCGGCCTTGCCCCCAATCAGCGCGGGCAGATCGAGATCGACCATCATTTCCGCACCCCGGTGCCGGGCGTCTGGGCGATCGGCGATGTCGTGCCGGGGCCGATGCTCGCGCACAAGGCCGAGGATGAGGGGATCGCGGTCGCCGAGAATATCGCCGGGCTCACCGGGATCGTGAACCACGACATCATCCCGAGCGTGGTCTACACTTTCCCCGAAATCGCCGGCGTCGGCCTGACCGAGGAACAGGCGAAGGAGCGCGGGGCCGTGAAGGTCGGCAAATTCCCGATGCTCGCCAACAGCCGCGCCAAGACCAATCACGAGCCCGACGGCTTCGTGAAAGTGATCGCCGACGAAAAGTCGGATCGGGTGCTGGGCGTGTGGGTGATCGCGAGCGTCGGCGGCACGATGATCGCGCAGGCCGCGCAGGCGATGGAGTTCGGCGCGACCAGCGAGGACATCGCCTATACCTGCCACGCCCACCCGACCCATGCCGAGGCGCTGAAGGAAGCGGCGATGGCGGTGACGGGCAAGCCGATCCATATCTGACGCGCGGGCGGGCGGGTCGTGCCCCGCTCGCCCGCTCAATCCACGCGCCGCAACCCCGCCGCCATCGCCCGCGCCTTCTCCACATAATGCGCCGCCGATGCCGCGAGCAGCGCCGTCGCCGCCGCGTCCAGCGAACGCACCGCCCGCGCCGGACTGCCGAGGATCAGGCTGCCGGCGGGAAAGCTCTTGTCCTCGGTCACCAGCGCGCCGGCACCGACGATGCAGCCCTCGCCGATCACCGCGCGGTTGAGGATGATCGCCCCCATCCCGATCAGCGTATCGTCGCCGATCGTGCAGCCATGCAGGATCGCGTGGTGGCCGATGGTGCAGCCCGCGCCGATGGTTAGCGGCGCGCCGGGGTCCGAATGGAGCATCGCGCCTTCCTGCACATTGCTGCGCGCCCCCACCAGGATCGGGGTGTTGTCGCCGCGGATCACCGCGCCGAACCACACGCTCGCCCAGGCGCCGAGCCGGACATCGCCGATCAGATCGGCGCTCGGCGCGACCCAGCCGCCTTCGGCATCGAGCACGGGGCGTTTCCCGTCGATCTCATAAAGCGGCATCGCTCTCTCCCATCACCCGGCATGACCTTGGCCGACCCTGCCCGGCGGCGCGCGGCGGCGCAACCGCGCCGCCCGCGAGCGGTATCCGCGCCGTCGATCCATCGGCGCGATGCCTTGGGGATCACCGAGACGGAGGGAGGGAATCTTTCGACCATCCAAATTTTACCTCCTGTACCGAACGATCGGTACAAACTATATCGCCGCCATCGGATCGGTCCCATGCCGGACCCCGACCGATCATTCGAAAGGTAATTCCATGGCCTGCATCGCTTATCCCGCCACGATCGAAGACGCTCCCGAAGCCGCGCAGCCGTTGCTCGCCCAGGCGAAGGCGGCGCTCGGCAAGTCGATCAATCTCCACCGCCTGGTCAGCACCAGCCCGCAGACGCTCGAAGGGCTGCTCTCGCTGGGCGGTGCGCTCGGCAAGGGCATGCTGAAGCCCGCGCTGCGCGAGCAGATCGCGCTCGCCGTGGCGGCGGTGAACGACTGCACTTATTGCAACGCCGCGCACAGCTTCCTCGCCAGCCAGCTGCTGAAGCTGGATGCCGAGACGATCGAGGCCGCGCGCCAGGGCCGCTCCCACGATGCCAAGCTCGACGCCGCGCTGACCTTCGCGCGCCAGGTCGCGACCGCGCGCGGCGGGGTGAGCGAGGCTCAGCTGGAAGCGGTGCGCGCCGCTGGCTATAGCGATGCCGAACTGCTCGAAATCATCGCCCATGTCGTGCTCAACACCTTCACCAACTATGTGAATGAGGTGTTCAAGACCGACGTGGACTTCCCCCAGGTCGAAGCCGTCGCGGCCTGACCGAAATGGCGGGGGCGGAACACACCCGCCCCTCGCCGCCAAGAGACCGACCATGCCCACCACCGCGCCCAAACCAGCCAATGACGCGCGCGAGGCGCTGCTCGACCGGCTCTATGCCCTGTTCCGGACCGGCGGGTTCGAGGCGGTGTCGATCGGCGATGTGTCGCGCGAAACCGGCCTCGGCAAGTCGAGCCTCTATCACTATTTCCCCGGCGGGAAGGACGATATGGCGCTCGCGGTGGCCGAGCGCGCGGCGGCGCGGGTGCGCGCGCTGGTGATCGCCCCGCTTGGCGCGCCGGTTGACCGGGCGAGGCGGATCGGCGCGATGATCGCGGCGGTCGATGCGCTCTATGCCGGTGGCGAGGCGCCGTGCCCGATCGCGGCGATGACCTTGAGCGACGCCCCCGCCGCCACCCGCGCCTGCCTGGCGGCGCTGTTGCGCGATTGGCTCGCCGCACTCGCCGAGGCGCTGGTCGCCACTGGCGCCGCGCCCGACGCGGCCGAGGCACGCGCCTTCGCCGCGGTCAGCCGGATCGAGGGCGGATTGATGATCGCGCGGGCACTGGACGACCGCGCGCGCTTCGTCGCCGAGCTGGCGCGGATCGAACGCGATCTGACGGGCGATTGAACATCCCCAACTTACCCATTTCGGGCAGTTTACAATCGAATTCTTCCAAGGTTGTTTACAGTAGTTGTCCCAGTGTCAGCCCATCGGAAGCCCGCTCCTGGGCAGGGGACACTGGCATATGTGGATCAAGCGTAAAGGGCAGCTCGGCGGCGCCTTCCTCATCGGCGCGGTCGCGCTATCGGGCGCGGGCATGGGCTTCGGGATCGACCAGATCCGCGTTGGCGGACCGGTCCACCGCCAGAACCAGCTTGCAAACGATTTACTCGTGGAGGTCGCGCCGACCACGCTCTACGTGGCGGAGCCCTTCGTCGAAGTTACCCGCCTGGCGCGCGCTCCGCAGCTGCTCAGCGAGATGCGCCCGCTGCTCGAAAGCCAGAAAAAGGCATTCACCGACAATGATGTGCGCTTCGGCGCCGCGCCTTTCCCCGGCGAGGTGAAGGCCGCGATCGCCCGCGATGTCGAGACCGGGCGCGTCTTCTGGAACGAGGTCGACAGCAATTTCCTTCCCGCGGTCGCGCGCGGCGATCGGGCGGCGATTGACGCGAGCTATGGCCGGCTCGAAGCCGCTTTCGTCGCGCATCAGAAGGCCAATGAGGGCGTGATGTCGACCGGCACCGCGCTGCGCACCCAGCTCAGCGAGCAGGGCGACCGGGTGATGCAGATCACGATGGTCGCGATGGCGCTGGTCGGCCTGGTGCTGATCGCGCTGCTCGCCGGCGCCGTCTTCTATCTGTTGCGCGCGGTGATCAACCCGATCGCCGCGACCGCCAACCTGATGGAGCGCATGGCCGGCGGCGACTATAACGAGGCGCCCGAAGGCACCGCCCGCGCCGACGAGATCGGGGTGATGGCGCGCAGTATCGAGGTGTTCCGCGAAGCCGGCCAGGCGCAGGCGCGCCACCAGGCCGAGCAGCAGCTGGTCGTGCGCGAACTGGCGGACGGGCTGGAGGCGCTCGCCGCCGGCAAGCTCCACCACCGCATCACCGCGCCGTTCGCCAGCGCCTATGAAGCGCTGCGCCAAGGCTTCAACCAGACGATGGCGCAGCTCGCCGACATCATGGGCTCGGTCGCGCATTCGGCGCAGAGCGTCAGCAGCGGCGCGACCCAGATCCGCGCGGCGTCCGACGATCTCGCGCGGCGCACCGAGCAGCAGGCCGCGACGCTGGAACAGACCAGCGCGGCGATGAGCCAGGTGACGATGATGGTCGGCACCACCGCGCAAGGGGCGGGCGACGTGAGCGGCGCGATCCACATCGCCCAGACCGAGGCGCATCAGGGCGCCGAGGCGGTGGAGCGCGCGGTCGCGGCGATGGACAAGCTGGAGGCCAGCTCGCGCGAGATCGCGCAGATCACCAATGTGATCGACGGCATCGCCTTCCAGACCAACCTGCTCGCGCTCAACGCCGGCGTCGAGGCGGCGCGCGCGGGTGACGCGGGGCGGGGTTTCGCGGTGGTCGCGACCGAGGTGCGCGCGCTCGCCCAGCGCTCGGCCGATGCCGCCAAGGACATCAAGGCGCTGATCGCGGCGTCGACCGAACAGGTCGGTGCGGGCGTCAGCCGGGTGCGCGAAAGCGGCGCGATCCTGGCGCGCATCGTCGAGCAGGTGAGCGCGGTGAGCACCATGGTCGGCACGATCGCCGATTCGGCCGAGCAACAGGCGAGCAACCTGCAACAGGTGAACGCCGCGGTCGCGGGCATGGACCGGGTGACGCAGCAGAACGCGGCGATGGTCGAGGAAGCGACGGCGGCGGCGCGCAGCCTGTCGAGCGAGGCCGAGGAACTCCAGCAGCTTGTCTCGCGCTTCATGCTCGATGAAGCGCCCGCGCCGGTGGTCGCGCCCCGTGCGGCCAAGCGCGCGCCGCAATTGGCGACCGCCGATGGGCGGCGCGTCGCCACCGCGAGTCGCGAGGATTGGAACGAGTTCTGACGATCGCGTCTATCAGCGCGCAAATTCTGCGGTGAATCTACGGGGCGTGCCGGTGGCGCGCTCCGTATCTTCTTGCCAGGACTGAAAATAAGCATCGATGCGGCCGCGAAATTTTTCGGCAGGCTAAAAGCAAAATTTACCACCCGGGCCCTAGCGCTGGTTGACCGGCGTGCGGAGCCGGGCGTGCGGTGGGCCTTGCTCCCGCCGCGCCCGATCCGGCCGGTGTCCGGATGCGAGCTAGAGGGGCACAGATGAAAATTCGGGTGAAAGGCCAGATCGGGGGCGCTGTCGTGGTCGGCACGCTTGCGGTGAGCGCGGTGGTCATGTCGCTTGGGGTCAGCAAGATCAGTGTCGGTGGAGAAGTGCAGCAGCGCACCGACCTGGCGCAGAAGCTGGCGACCGACTCCTTGCCCGCCCCGCTGCTGATGACCGACGCGGCGCTGGAGGCGACCCGCCTTTATTATGAGCCCGCCACGCTCGAGGCCCGGCATGAACGGCTGAAGGAACTCGAAAAGGCCTATCGCGATCGCCGCGCCTATTGGGAGCGTGCCGCGCTGCCCGCCAAGGTCCACGACCAACTGAAGCGCGCCAACGCCGAGAGCGACGCGCTGTTCGACACCGTCGAGAAGAGCTTCGTCCCGGCGCTGGCGAGCGGCGACAAGGAGAAGATCGACACCGCCTATAACGATCTGCAGGCCCATATCGATCTCCAGGCCGGCGAAGCGACCAAGCTGGGCGAGGTGCTCGCCGCCGAGCAGAAGGACGCCGAGGCATCCGCTACCAGCACCTTGCGCACTACCTATGCGCTGCTCGGCGGGCTCGCGGTGGTGATGCTCGCGCTGGTGCTCGGCGGGCTGTGGTATCTCAACCGGCTGGCGCTGCGTCCGCTCACCAAGACCGCCGAGGCGATGCAGGCGATGGCCGCGGGCGATCTCGACGCCGCGGTCGAAGGCGCCGGCCGCCAGGACGAGATCGGCACGATCGTCGACGCGCTCGAAGTGTTCCGGGGCGCGGCCAAGCGCAATGTCGAGGCCGAGGCCAAGCAGCGCCACGTCGTCGATGTGATCGCCGCCGGGCTCGAACAGCTCGGCGCGGGCAATCTGAACTACAGCATCGAAGAGCCGCTGCCGGCCGAATATGAAGCGCTGCGCCACGGCTTCAACCAGACCGTCGCCGGGCTGGGCGAAACGCTGACCGGCGTCGCCCATTCGGCGCAGAGCGTGCATAACGGCTCGACCGAGATCCGCGCCGCGTCCGACGATCTGGCGCGCCGCACCGAACAGCAGGCGGCCTCGCTCGAGGAAACCACCGCCGCGATGAACCAGGTGACGGTCGGCGTCGCGGACACCGCCCGCTCGGCGATCGAGGTGAAGCGCGCGATCGGCGAGACCCACCGCGAGGCGAGCGCCGGCGGCGAAGTCGTCGAACGCACCGTCGCCGCGATGAGCGCGATCGAGAAGAGCTCGCAGCAGATCACCCAGATCATCAACGTGATCGACGGGATCGCCTTCCAGACCAACCTGCTGGCGCTGAACGCCGGGGTCGAGGCGGCGCGCGCCGGTGACGCGGGCCGGGGCTTCGCGGTGGTCGCGAGCGAGGTGCGGGCGCTGGCGCAGCGTTCGGCCGATGCCGCCAAGGACATCAAGGCGCTGATTCTCACCTCGGGCGAGCAGGTGTCGGGCGGCGTCGCGTTGGTCGGCGAGACTGGCCAGATGCTGAAGCGCATCGTCGACCGGGTGGGCGAGATCAGCACGATGGTCGGCGGCATCGCCCAATCGGCCGAGACCCAGGCGGCCAACCTGCAACAGGTTAACGCCGCCGTCGCCGACATGGACAAGATGACCCAGCAGAACGCGGCGATGGTCGAGGAATCGACCGCGGCGGCGCGCAGCCTCGCCACCGAGGCGGATACCCTCTCCGCGCTCGTCCAGCGCTTCGTGGCGAGCGATGCGCCCCGGCCCCAGGCTTACGAAGCCCCCCCGGCGCCGGTGCGTCGCCCGAAACGGGTAACGCCGGCGGTCGACGGTAACCTCGCGCTAAAGGCCGCGCCCGTTGATGACGAGGATTGGACTGAATTCTGATCCCGGCGGACCGGGGAGGGAAATGCGATGACTGACATCACGCTGCCAGCACGTTGTGACCGCCAAGCGATCGTCCAGCTGGTCGATCCGCTGCTCCAGGCGCTCGGCCAGGGGCCGGTGACGATCGACGCGACCGAAGTCGCCAAGCCCGGCCAGGCGGTGCTCCAGCTGCTGCTGAGCGCACGCAAGACCGCGGCCGAACTGGGCCAGGCCTGCCTGATCAAGCCGTCCGACGCGCTGCGCGAAATGGCGGCGATGGTGGGGGCCGAAGGCCAGCTGTTTGAGGGAGGGGCGGCATGACCGCGGACGAAATCCAGGCGATTTTCTTCGTCGAGTGCGAGGAAGCGCTCGCCGCCGCCGAAGCCGGCCTGTCGGCCTGCCAGGCCGGCACGGCGGACGCCGAGACGATCAACGCGGTGTTCCGCGCGGTCCATTCGATCAAGGGCGGGGCGGGGGCGTTCGGCTATGAAGCGCTCCAGGCCTTCACCCATGGCTTCGAGACGCTGCTGTCGGACGTGCGCGACGGGCTGCTGCCGCTCTCCGATCCGCTCAACGCGCTGATGCTGCGCGCGCTCGACGTACTCGCCGATCACGTCAATGTCTGCCGCGCCAATGGCGATGCGCCGAACGACGCCGCGATCCTCGCCGAGCTCGACGCCGCGCGCGGCGGCAATTTCGCGAGCGGCGGCGCGGGCGAGGCCCCGGCGGCGGAAGCCGAGCCGGCACCCGCGTCGGACGGGCTCGACTTCGATCTCGACGCGCTGATGGCCGATATCTCGCCCGAGCCCGAGGAAGCGCCCTCGGCGCCGGATTGGCGGGTGAGCATCCGTCCCAAGGCAGGCGCGCTGGCCAATGGCGGCGAGCCGTTGTTCCTGATCCGCGAACTGGTCGGGCTCGGTGCGGTCTGCACCGCGATGGACGCCGAACAGGTGCCCCAGCTCGAACAATTCGATGTCGGCGCCGCCTATCTCGGCTGGGAATATCGCGTGCCGGCGAGTGTCGACAAAAGCGCGATCGAGGAGATTTTCGATTTCGTCGGCGACGATGTCGAGCTGACGATCGAGCTGATGGGCACCGCCGTGGCCGAGCCGGCCGCGCCCGAGCCCGTTCCCGCGCCGGTCGCGGTCGAACCGGTGGTCGCGGCGCCCGCGCCGGTCGCCGCCGCCCCGGTCGAACCCGCGCCCGTGCCGGCACCCAAGCCTGCCCCGGCCCCGGTCGCCGAGGCCACGCCGCCCGCGCCGGCCCCCGCGCCGGTCGCCGAACGGCCGTCGAGCGATGAAGCGCCGGTTTCCGCCGGCCCCGCCGTCCAGTCGATCCGTATCGACCTGACCAAGCTCGATCGCCTGATCGACACGGTGGGCGAGCTGGTGATCGCCCAGGCGATGCTCGCCCAGCGCCTGTCGGCGCAAGGGCTCGCCGCGGTCGAGGAACTGGCGGTGCTCGATGGCCTGACCCGCGACATCCAGGAAAGCGCGATGAGCATTCGCGCGCAACCGATCGGTTCGGTGTTCAGCCGCGTGCCGCGCATCCTGCGCGAGCTGGAGGCGCATACCGGCAAGCGCGTGCGGCTGGAAATGTCGGGCGAGGCGACCGAACTCGACAAGACCGTGCTCGAACGCCTGGGCGAGCCGCTGACCCATTTGATCCGCAACGCGGTCGATCACGGCATCGAACCCGCCGCCGATCGCCTTGCCGCCGGCAAGTCGGCCGAAGGGCTGCTGCACCTGTCCGCCGAACAGCGTTCGGGCCGCATCCTGATCCACATCAAGGATGATGGTCGCGGCATCAACCGCGAGCGTGTGCTCGCCAAGGCCAAGGAGCGCGGCCTGGTCGCGCCCGACGCCCAGCTGAGCGACGAGGAGATCGACAATCTGATCTTCGCGCCGGGCTTCTCCACCGCGCAGCAGGTGTCGAACATCTCGGGTCGCGGCGTCGGCATGGACGTGGTCCGCCAGAACGTGAAGAATCTGGGCGGCCGCATCACCATCGATTCGCGCCCTGGCGAGGGCTGCACCTTCACCCTCGCGCTGCCGCTGACGCTCGCCATTTCGGACGGGATGATCGTGACGGTGGGGGATCAGACGCTGGTCGTGCCGCTCGCCCATGTGGTCGAAAGCCTTCGCCCGACCGAGGCCGAAATCGCGCCGATGGGCGTGGGCCGGCGGATGCTCAACGTTCGGGGCCGCTTCATCCCGGTGATCCCGCTCGATCGGGCGCTCGGCGCGCGCGACGCGGTCGCCGACCCGTGCGAGGCGGTGCTGATCATCGTCGATACCGAAAGCGCCGGCCAGGCCGCGCTGCAGGTCGATATGATCGCCGACCAGCGCCAGTTCGTGATCAAGAGCCTGGCGACGCATTATCGCTCGGTCGATAGCGTGGCGGGGGCGACGATCCTCGGCAATGGCGAGGTCGCGCTGATCGTCGATGTCGACGCGGTCGTCGCGCGGGCGGTGAACGCCGCCGACGCGGTGGTCGCCGCATGAGCGAGGCGCTCGCCTTCGAACGGATGCCCGGGGTCAGCGCCGGCGTGTACGACGCGGCCGATTTCGCCGCGGTGCGCGATCTGATCTACCGCGAGGCGGGGATCGTGCTGCCCCAGGGCAAGGCGATGCTGGTCTATTCGCGCCTCGCCCCGCATGTTCGCCGGCGCAATTGCGGCACCTTCGCCAACTATGTGAAGCTGCTCGACGAGGACAAGGAAGAGCGGCGCAAGGCGGTGTGCTCGCTCACCACCAACCACACTTTCTTCTTCCGCGAGGAGCATCATTTCGAACATCTGGGCGGCGAGGTACGCACGCGGCTGATCGAGCGCGCCCAGGCCGGGCAGCCGGTGCGGGTGTGGTCGGCGGGCTGCTCCAGCGGCGAGGAAACCTGGTCGATCGTGACGACCCTGCTCGGCGCCGATCGCGTCGCCGCGCGGCGGTTCGCCGATCGCGACGTGATCGTGCTGGCGAGCGACCTCGCCGACCACGCGCTCGCCACCGCGCGCGAGGGGCGCTATCCGATCGCCTCGGTGGAGCCGGTGCCGATGCCGTTGCGCCGTGCCTGGATCGAGGAGCGCGGCGACCACGCCCAGATCGCCGCCGACGCGATGCGGCTGGTGCGGTTTCGCACCCTGAACCTGCTCGGCCCCTGGCCGATGAACAAGCCGTTCGACGTGATCTTCTGTCGCAACGTGATGATCTATTTCGATCAGCCGACCAAGGAACGGCTGGTCGCGCGTTTCGCCGAGCAGCTGCGCCCCGGCGGGCTGCTCTACATCGGCCATAGCGAGCGCGTGACCGGCCCGGCGAGCCGTGTGCTGCGTCCCATTGGCAACACCATTTACCGCAAGGAGGCAGCATGATCCGCGTTCTGATCGTCGACGATTCGCCGACGATGCGCGCGCTGCTGAGCGCGCTGTTGCGCGACGAGCCCGATATTCAAGTGGTCGACACCGCCGTCGACGCCAATGACGCGCGGGCGAAGATCCGCCAGCTCGATCCCGATGTCGTGACGCTCGACATCGAAATGCCGGGGATGAGCGGCATCGATTTCCTCGAAAAGCTGATGCGGCTGCGCCCGACGCCGGTGGTGATCGTCTCGGGCCTCACCCAGCAAGGGGCGGAGATCACCGCGCGCGCGCTCGCGATGGGGGCGGTCGATTGCTATGCCAAGCCGCGCGGGCGGCCGGGCGAGCTGCTGTCGAGCGATGGCGGGCGCCTCGCCAATTCGATCCGCGCCGCCGCCGCCACGCGCGGCCGCCAGATCGACGTGCGCCCGGCGCGCACCGCGATCACCGAGCGCCGCGGCGACATCGCGCTGATCGCGATCGGCTCGTCGACCGGCGGGGTGGAGGCGCTGCACGTACTGCTCGGCAGTTTCCCCGCCGATTGCCCGCCGACCCTGGTGGTGCAGCACATCAACGGCCATTTCGCGGGCGCCGTCGCGCGCCGCCTGGACGAGAGCTGCGCGCCCAAGGTGCAGCTCGCCGAAACCGATGTGAAGTTGCTGCCCGGTCACGTCTATCTGGCGCCGGGCAATGACCGGCATTTGGCGGTGCGCGCCGGCAGCGGGCTCTATAGCAAGCTGCGCGCGAGCGACCCGGTCTCCGGCCACCGCCCGAGCGTGGACGTGCTGTTCCACTCGGTGGCGGAGGCGGTCGGCCCGGCGGCGGTGGGCGTGCTGCTCACCGGCATGGGCGCGGACGGCGCGCACGGCCTGCTCGCGATGAAGCGCGCGGGCGCGACCACCATCGCCCAGGACGAAGCGACCTCGACCGTGTTCGGGATGCCGCGCGCGGCGATCCAGCTCGGCGCCGCCGGCCATGTCGCCGGGTTGGGCGAGATCGCCGGCTATGCGCTGGGAGGTCGGGGCTGATGTTCCACCAACCGATCCTGAAAGGCGACGCCCGCCGCATCACCGTGATGCAGGGCCAGGCGCGCGCCAGCAACGAGGCCGGCCTGTCGCTCACCACGGTGCTGGGCAGCTGCATCGCCTGCTGCCTGTTCGATCCGCTGGCGGGCGTGGGCGGCATGAATCATTTTTTGCTCGCCGAACCGCCCCAGGGGCGCGGCGCGGGAGAATTGGACGAGAATTACGGCGCTTACCTGATGGAAGTGCTGATCAACCAGATGCTCGGACTGGGTGCCAGCAAGGGCCGGATGAAAGCACATCTTTACGGTGGCGCGAATATGCACCGGGCGATGCTGAAGATCGGCACCATCAACGGGCAGTTCGCGCAGAGCTTTCTGGAGCGCGAGCGGATCCCGGTGGTCCATGCCGATCTGGGCGGCAGCGTCGCGCGGCGGGTGGAATTTCTGCCCGCGCTCGGCAAGGCGCGCTGCCGCTCGGTCGCGGCCGAGGTGGTGGCGCCGGAGCCGGTGCAGCGCGCGCCGCGCGCCACGGGCGATGTGGAATTGTTCTGATTTGGGGAAGTAGGCGGGGAATAGGCGATGCAAACCAAGGTTTTGACGGTTGATGATAGCAATGTGATGCGGGCGCTGCTGCGTTCCGCGCTCACCGAGAAGGGTTTCGAGGTGGCGCAGGCGGTCGACGGGGTCGATGCGCTTGAGTGGCTCGACGCCAACGATGTCGATGTCGTCATCACCGACATCAACATGCCGCGCATGGATGGCTTCGGCCTGATCGAGAAGCTGCGCGCGCATGATCGTCACCGCGATCGGCCGATCCTGGTGCTCTCGACCGAAAGCTCGGACGAGAAAAAGGCGCGCGCCCGCGCCGCCGGGGCGACCGGCTGGATCGTGAAGCCGTTCGATGCGGAAAAACTGGCCACCGCGGTGCGCCGCGTGAGCCATTGAGGGAGGGGAAAATGGCGCGTCAAATCATTACGTTCCAAGTCGAGAGCCAGGTGTTCGGGGTGGACATCATGGCGATCCGCGAAATCCGGGCCTGGACGCCGACGACCCGGCTGCCGCACGTGCCGGGTTATGTCGCCGGGGTCGTGAACCTGCGTGGCACGGTGCTGCCGGTGATCGATCTCGCCGCCCGGCTCGGCTGGAACGCGACCGATCCCACCGCCCGCCACGTGATCATCGTGACGCGCGTGAAGGACCAGTTCCGCGGCCTGATCGTCGATTCGGTGAGCGACATCGTGACGTTCGAGGACAATCAGCTGCAGCCGCCGCCGGCGACCGAGGCCGACAGCGTCGTGCCGTTCCTGGAAGGGCTGGTCGCGATCGACGAGCGGATGGTGATGGTGCTCGATCTGCCGACGCTGACCGGCGAGATCGAACTGCGCGACGCGGCGTGATGCCGCAGCACGAGTTTATTTAAGGACTGGGTTATGGCCGCAATCAAAGTGCTGGTGGTCGACGATTCGCTCACCATGCGGGCGCTGTTTTCGAGCGCGCTGGAACGGAGTAAGGACATTGTCGTCGTCGGTGCCGCTGGAGACGCCGCGGAAGCGCGCCAGCTCATCGAACAATTGCGGCCCAACGTCTTGACGCTCGACGTCGAAATGCCCGGCATGAACGGCCTCGATTTCCTGGCCGAGATCATGGACAAGAAGCCGATGCCTGTGATCATGCTGTCGACGCTGACGCATAAGGGCGGCGACGTTTCGCTGCGCGCGCTGGAAATCGGTGCGGTCGACTGCTTCCCCAAGCCCGCCCGCGCGACCCCCGACGAGTTCGAGAAGATTTCCGGCAAATTGTGCAAGCTGGTGATCGCCGCCTCCAAGACCAACGTGCTCGCCAAGAAGGGCGAGGCGAAGGAAGCCAAGGGCGTGGTGCGCGATTATCGGTATGACGGCGCGGTGCTCGGCATCGCTGGCGGCATGGACGGGCCGGACGCGGCGGTCGAACTGCTCGCGCGGTTCCCCGCCAACTGCCCGCCGACCATCCTCGTCCAGCCGATGGACGAAGGGCTGCTGGTGCCGTTCGGCGCCAAGCTCGCCCGCGCGGTCGCGCCCGAGGTGAAAATGGCGGCGGACGGAATGCCGCTGCTCGAAGGGCATATCTATGTGGCGGGTGTCTCGACTCACCATATCGTGATCGATCGCTGGCCGGGCGGCGTGATCCGGATGCTCGATCGCGATCCGGTGCAGGGCGCGCGACCTTCCGCCGACATGCTGTTCGCCACCCTCGCCAAAGCGGCGGGCAAGCGCGCCGGCGGGGTGATCCTGTCGGGTGCGGGCGGCGACGGCGCGGCCGGGCTCGCGGCGATCGCGGGTGCCGGTGGGCGGGTCGCGGCGCAAGACCCCGCGACCGCGCTGATCGCCGAGGCGATCACGGCGGCGCAGGGGCGCGTGCCCGGTCTCAAACTGCTCGCGCCCGGCGATATCGCCGAGGTGATGCTCGAGCGGATCAGCCTGAGCGCGGCGGCATGAGCGGGGAATTGGCAATGAATGATCGTAATCACTGGCTGGAGCGCGTCGGCGCCCAATTGTCGCGCCTCGCGACCGAGATCGAAGCGCTCGGCGAAGTGCTGTGCAGCGATGTCGAAATGATGCAACGCAACCTCACGACGCTGCAGGCGATCGACGCGATCGCGCAGCAGCAAAATTGTCTGGCACGGATCGTGACCGCCGATCCGATGGAGCAGGCGGTCGCCGAATGCAGCTTCGCGGAACTGAAGCAGCGGCTGCTGGCGGCCTGAGCGGGGCGGTGGCGCGCTGTTGCCACCCATCCCCATCCCCTCCCTTGCAGGGAGGGGCTTGGCCCTAGGGCGAACGATACACCCCTCCCTGAAAGGGAGGGGACGGGCGTGGGCCGATCGCGCGCGGCGCAGCTATCTAGCGCGTGGACGCGGCGGCCCCCGCACCGTTGCGCTCCACCGCCAAGCCTTCTAAAAACGCGGTTCAGGGCGGCCCTGGTGTCGCCCTTTCGCGTTTCTGCAAGAGGAGGCCCGCCCATGCCCATCACTCCGCTCATGCCCGTCTATCCGCGGTGCGATGTGCGACCGGTGCGCGGCGAGGGCTGCTACCTGATCGGCGAGCGCGGCGAGCGCTATCTCGATTTCGCGAGCGGCATCGCGGTCAACGCGCTCGGCCACGGCCATCCCAAGCTCGTCCAGGCGATCGCCGATCAAGCGGCGACGCTGATGCACGTCTCGAACCTCTATGGCTCCCCCCAGGGCGAGCATTTCGCGCAGCGGCTGGTCGATGCGACTTTCGCCGATACGGTGTTCTTCACCAATTCGGGCGCGGAAGCGGTGGAATGCGCGATCAAGACCGCGCGCCGCTATCATCACGTGAACGGCAACCCGCAGCGGCACACGCTGATCACCTTCAACAACGCCTTTCACGGCCGCACGATGGGCACGATCAGCGCGACCAACCAGCCCAAGATGCGCGACGGGTTCGAGCCGCTGCTCCCCGGCTTCGCCTACGCCCCGTTCGACGATCTGGAGGCGGCGCTGGCGCTGGTGAACGATCACACCGCCGGCTTCCTGGTCGAACCGGTGCAGGGCGAGGGCGGCATCCGCCCGGCGTCCGACGCCTTCCTCAAAGGTCTGCGCGCGGCGTGCGACGAACACGGCCTGCTGTTGGTGCTCGACGAGGTGCAGGCGGGCTATGGCCGCACCGGCAAGCTGTTCGCGCACGAGCATTACGGCCTGACACCCGACATCATGGCGGTGGCCAAGGGGATTGGTGGCGGCTTCCCGCTCGGCGCGTGCCTGGCGACCGAGGAAGCGGCGAAGGGCATGGTGTTCGGCACCCACGGCTCGACCTATGGCGGCAACCCGCTGGCGATGGCGGCGGGTGAGGCGGTGCTCGATGTGCTGCTGGAGCCCGGCTTCCTCGACCATGTCACCATGATGGGCGAACGGCTGCGCGCCGCGCTCGAACAGATGATCCCCAATCACGACGCGGTGTTCGAAAGCGTGCGCGGCAAGGGGCTGATGCTGGGGCTGAAGCTGAAGGAAGCGGCGGTCTCGCGCGATTTCGTGGCGCATGCGCGCGACCGTCACGGGCTGCTGACGGTCGCGGCGGGCGATAACGTCGTGCGCATTCTGCCGCCGCTGGTGATCGAGGAAGCGCATATCGCCGAATGCGTCGAGAAGCTCTCGGAGGCCGCGCGCAGCTTCGCGCCGGCATTGGCGGCGTGAGGTCCGCCGCCAATCTCCCTCTCCCCCTTGGGGGAGAGGGTCGGGGTGAGGGGAAGAGCTTGCACGCGTCACCCTCTGGATCACCCCCTCACCCAACCAGTTCCGGGGCAACATCGCCCCGCGATGTTGAGGTTGTGCTGGGGGCACAACCGACCCGGAACTCCCCTAAAGGGGAGAGGGCTATTCACGGTGCGGCGTAGCGATGCGCCACTTCCTCAACCTGTCCGACGCCGGGGGCGACGGGATCGCCGCGATGATCGCCGACGCGCTCGATCGCAAGGCGGCGCGCGCCGGCTGGCCCAAGGGCACGCCCGATGCCGACGCGCCGCTCGCCGGGCGCACGCTGGCGATGGTGTTCGAGAAGAACAGCACCCGCACCCGCTTCAGCTTCGACATGGCGATGCGCCAATTGGGCGGCACCACCATCGTCGCGGATGCCGGCTCCATGCAGCTCGGCCGCGGCGAGACGATCGCCGATACCGCGCGCGTCCTCTCGGGCTATGTCGATGCGATCATGATCCGCACCGACGATCATGCGAAGGTGGAGGAAATGGCGGCGCGCGCGAGCGTCCCCGTGATCAACGGCCTCACCGATCACTCGCACCCCTGCCAGATCATGGCCGATCTGCTGACGATCATCGAGGCGGGCAAGCCGCTCCCCGGGCTGAAGCTCGCCTGGCTAGGCGATGGCAACAACGTGCTTACCTCGATCGTCGAGGCGGGCGGGCTGATGGGGTTCGAGGTGATCGCCGCTTGTCCGAAAGGCTACACCCCCGCGCCCGAGGTGATCGCGCTTGGCCAGGGCCGCGCGCGCTGCACCGGCGATCCGGCGGCGGCGGTGGCCGGCGCCGATGTCGTCGTCACCGATACCTGGATCTCGATGGGCCAGGCCCATGCCGAGGCGAAGCTCGCGGCGATGATGCCGTACCAGGTAACCCCCGCGCTGATGGCGCTCGCCAAGCCCGAGGCGATCTTCCTCCACTGCCTGCCCGCGCATCGCGGCGAGGAAGTGCTGGCCGAAGTGATCGACGGCCCGCAATCGCATATCTGGCCCGAGGCGGAGAACCGGCTCCACGCGCAGAAATCGGTGCTGCGCTGGTGCTTCGGCCAGATCGGTTGAGACGCGCGCCCACGCTTCCTATCTAGCGGCAGTTCAACGGCGCCCAGCGCGGCGCGGCCTTTTTCGTGTGCGATCCGAAGGGGCAAGACCAACGGATTGACCATGGACGACCTGATACGCACCGATCTTGACCGCGCGCTGGGCTTCACCATCCCCGGCCGCCACGCCCGCGGCCGTTTCGCGCGGCTGGGGCCGCTGCTCGACGAAATCCTCGCGGCGCACGCTTATCCGCCGGTGATCGAGGCGCTGCTCGCCGAGGCGCTGACGCTCGCCGCGCTGATCGGCGCGACGCTGAAGGATGCCGGAGGCCAGCTCACCATGCAGACCCAGACCGAGGCCGGTCCGGTCCGGCTGATGGTCGCCGACTATAAGGGCGGGGCGCTGCGCGGCTATGTCCAGTTCGACGCCGATCAGGTCGCCGCGTTTCCCCAGACGCCGGGGCTGCAGGCGCTGTTCGGCGGCGCGGGCTATCTCGCCATCACCTTCGACCAGGCGCTGACCGGGGAGCGCTATCAGGGCATCGTGCCCTTGGATGGCGAGACGCTCGCCGAGGCGGCGCAAAGCTATTTCGCGCAGAGCGAGCAGATCCCGACGCTGGTGCGCGCGGGGTTGCGCCGGCTGAGCGACGGCCGCCGCGTCGCGGGCGGCTTGCTGCTCCAGCACCTGCCCGAGGGCGAGGAGGGGCGCGAGCGGCTCCACACCCGGCTCGATCACCCTGAATGGCACCATGTCGAGGCGCTCGGCGCGACGATGGAGGTGGAGGAGATCGCCGACAGCGCCACCCCGCTCGAAACCCTCGTCTGGCGGCTGTTCAACGAGGAGCCCGAGGTGCGGGTGCTGAGCGAGCTGGTGCTGTCGCGCGGCTGCCGCTGCTCGGCCGACTATATCGCGCAGGTGCTCGCCAAGTTTCCGCCCGAGGAGCAGGCCGAAATGGCCGATGCCGATGGGGTGATCATGGTCGATTGCGCGTTCTGCGCGAAGCATTTCCCGATCCGGGTCGGCGAGCGCGTCGACTGAGAGTCAGGCCAGAAAGGCGCCGAACGCCCGTACCGCCGGCGGGCGCCGTCCCGAAATGGCGGCTGGCGCCTGTTCCGAACCGACTCCAGGACATTGCGCAACGGTAATCGACGCACCATCTTATGGCGGCGCGGCGCTCTTCGCCGTGCGGCTGCGAGGGATGCTGGTTATGGCCCGCCCAATTTGGCTGATCGCGATGGGTGCCGCTTTGGTGGCCGCCGCCCCGGCTCAGGCGCCGGCGGTGCTGGCGGGAATCGAGCCCGGCAACTGGCAGCTGCGCGAGCTGGGCAGCGGCACCACGCGCGCGCTGTGCATCACCGATCCGGCGAGCCTGCTTCAGATCGAACACGGCATGGCCGATTGCAGCCGCCGCCTGATCGACGACAGCCCGCGCGCGGCGACGGTGCACTATACCTGCCCCGGCGCCGGCCATGGCCGCACTGTGCTGACGCTGGAAACCGGGCGGAGCCTGGCGCTGGAAACGCAAGGCATCGATCACGGCGCCCCCTTCGACCTGCGCTATCAGCTGACGCGGACGGGGGCGTGCCAGTCGGCGCGAAAATGAGCGGCGAGCGGGCGCCGCGGCAGGCGGTGTTGCCGGCTGGAGGCCGGTGAAAGCGGTCCGTCCGTTTTTAGAGGCAGTTAACGCCCTCGCTCTCCCTTTGGGGAGAGGTTGGAAGTGGCAGCTTTCGCTCCACTAGCTGACCTTCTAAGCAACGTGCTATCGCAGCTACTCAGAGCAGCGACATAGCTGAGAGAGACGCAGAATGATCGCACTGATCGCATTGCTGCTAGCAGCGGAGCAGGCTGCGACAACCGCTCCCGCACCACCGCCAGCTAACGATCAATGCAAATACGATTCAAACGGCCTCGATTTAGGGTTTAATGCCTTTGACCAAGACGCGACCGCTGGATGGCGCGCCCTTTCGTCGAAGCCCGGCTGCGAAGAGGCTGCCGCCAATATGGTTCGAGCCTATCGGATGAACGCCGAAGCCTACCTTCCGTTACTCTATTGGCATGAGGCTCAGCTTCGAGCTGAGGCTGGCGACTATGGAGCAGCCATCCCGCTGATGGATAAGTCTCGTGAGCCGGCTAACCGGGACAAGTTCGGATGGAACCCATATGTCGATGCGACCATCGCTTTCCTTCGGCGCGATAAGGTTGCGCTGACGAAGGCTCGCAAACGGTTGGCCGAGCTACCAAAGCCGAGCGACCTCAATGCGGGGCGCAGTTGGCCACCTAACCTCGGCGTGGTCGATGGGCTGATCCGCTGCTTCGGCAAGACCTATAAGGTCGCCTATGGACCGACTTGCAGAAAGCCGATAACCTAGCGTGCTTTGTCGCAATCGTTCGTTGGTCGGGCGAACGGCAGCAAACCACCCCATCCCGGACGCCCCCCCGTCTCGCAGAGAGCGGCCCCAGTTCAACGCACACCCCAAGCAACACCGCGCTGCTCGTCAGTATGGCGCCACACCTTCGCTCAGCCGCCGCCGCCGATCGCCAGCGCGCCCTCGTCCGCCAGCCCGCGCTCGGCGCCTTGTTGCAGGATCACCGCGACCAGCGCCGCGCGGCGGGGGACGTTGAGCTTGGCGAAGGTGCGGCGCAGATGCTCGCGCACGGTATAGCCGCTGATGCCGAGCTGGCGGGCGATCTGCTTGTCGCACTTGCCCTGCGCGACTAGCATCGCGACTTGCAGCTCGCGACGTGTCAACACTTCGGCGGCGCGGGTCGCGGGCGCTGCCTTGGGGCGATCGAACAGCAAATAGGGCTCGCCATCCAGGTCGATCCGTCCGACGGGGCTCGCGCCAAATAAAATGCCATCTTTTGTGGCGAAATCGCGTTCGGGGACAGCAGCGAAACGAACCCCGTCAATCACGCACAAGCGTTCGCGACAACTGCCCTCGACCTCGCCCGGAGACGGTTGAGAACTGGGCTGCGCCAGGGCGCTGTTCTTCAAAACGTCAGGCACGCGAATACCCCCGCCAAGCGGTGCTTTTGCCAATTCGGCTTCGGATTTTCGGCTTCAGTTACAGATTAGCCACAAATTTCGAGTCGAGTCGAGTCAATCATGGCGTGTGCGTTATCTTATCCATAAGCGATGCCGAGTGCGGCGAGCACCGCCGGAGTCAGCCGCACCCCACTGTTGAACAGCCCGGCGGGCGCCAGCGGCACACCGGCGCGGCAGCCCCAGGCGCCGCCGGCGTGCGGCTTGGGGCCGGCGGTGTGGACGCCGATCACGCGCGGCGGACGGCGCGGATCGAGCGTCACCCAGATCGGCGCGCCGCTATGCCCGGGGCAGGTATCGACCGTGTAATGGAGCCGCGCGGCATCGACGCGATCGAGCCGCTCCTCATGCTGCCACTGGGTGCCGAGCGGCTTGTCCCCCGGATAGCCGCTGATATGGACCAGCCGCCGCTGGCGCAGGCGACGCAGCGCCGCGTCATTGGGCGCCATCAGCGCGAAATGGCGCGGATCGGGATGGAACGGCCGCGCGAGCTCGATCACGCCGATATCCACCTCGGCGCGGGGGCGGCGCGCATATTCGGGGTGGACCCGCCACGATGCCGCCCATTGCGCGCCGAACGGCCGGGTCGCCGCGTTGGCGCGGCCCGGGGTCACGCGGATGCGCTGCGGCGCGCTCGGCACGCGCAGCACCCGGCGCATCGGGCTCATCAGGCAATGCGCGGCGGTGAGCAGCGTCGTCGGCCCGATCAGGAACGCGGTGCAGCCCGAAAGGCGGTCCGATCCGAAGTCGCGCTCGATATGGCAGATCGCCGACCAGGGAAAGCGGTTGGTGGCGATCACCCGGCGGCGACCGTCATTGGGGCCGATTACGGCATAGTCCGCTTCATCGACCAGCCGGTCAAGCGCGTAGGGGATGGCGTCGGCCAAGTCGGTCATGGCGCGTCCCCGGCGGGGGGCGCGTCGGCGCTGGGATCGTCGGCGGCGGGTTGGGCGGGCGGGGCATCGGCGATCGCGGCCCATAGTGCGTCGGCGACGATGTCTGGGTTGGGCCGGCCGCGGAGCCAGGCGACGGTGCGATCGACGAACGCCCGATCCTCCACGTCGAGCAGCGCGAGGTCCGGCGCTGCCCGGGGCGGCGCGGCGGCGTCCGGGCGCGGCGCGGGACGGGCGCGGGGCGGCTCGGGCGGGGCGTGGCGTTGCCCGGGCGGGGCCGGGCGCGGCTGAAGCGCCCGCACCTCGGCCAGCACCAGCGCGTCGAGTTCGGCGAGATATTCGCGGCGCGCGCCAGTCCGGTCCATCGCGTTTCTCCTCAATCCTCGAAGGTGGTGGTGCTCGGATCCTTCAGCTGCGGCCGCTCGCGCGCCTGGAGCAGGCCCTCATAGACATGCGCCAGCGACACTGAGAGATCGGGCCCGCGCAGGATGCCCGCCTGGACCAGAATCGCGCCCTCCGGGATCCGGGCGAGCGCGGCCCGGACGCGGGGATCGCCCTGCGCAGTGTACTTATGTTCATGAATACGCTGGAAAATAGGCTTCTGGGTGCGGGTCATGCCGATCGTGAGCGGGCGGGCGCGGTCGATCCCGGCGCGGGTGAGGCGGTAGAGATTGGGGCGCCCGGTCGCGAAGAAGGGGCGCAGCGCGGCCGGGATCGGCCCCCCGCGCGCCTGGCGCAGCGCCGCGAGCGAGACCGGCGCGGTCCAGCCCTGGAAATGATCGAGCGTCAGCCGCCCGCCACGTGTCTGCCGCCGCGCGGGCCGCGCCGCCTCGTCCGCCCGCGCCTGCGCCATCCCCCGGCTCCTGCACCGAGCGCACCCGCAACCGCACCCCGTCGCCCGGGCAAGGGCGTGCTCGGCGCGGTCGGTCGCGCCCGGATCGCAGCCCCCGCAGCGGCAGCGGGAGCCGCTCAACCGGGCGATTTCATGTTCGATGGTCTGTTCAAGCGTGGAGAGCATGGCAGGCCTCATTCGGTCAGGACGGGGAGGCGGGTGGCGGCGCGCTGGCGCTCGCGCGCCTCGCGCTCGGGAAGCGGCAGGCGCGGCTGCGGCGGCGCGGCCTGGCGGATGCCGAGGATCGTCGCGATGTTGGCGGCGGGGTCGCGCCGGATCGCGATCTGGTCGGCGGGGCCGGACAGCAAGGTGACCACGCCGGGACCATGGCCCGCGACGGTGCTCTCGCTATGGACGACGACGCCCACCGAGACGAACGCGCCGTGCTGCGATCGGCCGAACCGGTTATCGGCATCCTCGATCGCGACGATGTCGCCAAAGCGTAAGCTGCCCAGCCGGTGGCGGCGTACCGCCTCCGGATCGGAGAGCTGAATGTCGTAATCGCCTCTAATGACGTTGTTTTTACCCAGCCCCGATCCCATCAGCCGCGCCGGCACCACATGGGTGACCGGGATCGACAGCCGCCCGTCGCTATCCCACAGCCGCCATTTGGCGATCAGCCGGGGCGCGCAGTTGACGAGGCGAATGTCGGGATAGTCGATCAACCGCGCGCCGATGCCATAGGCATAGACCTGCACCCGGTCGCCGATCGCCATCCGCCGCATCACGGGCAGCGGGAAATCGAGCAGCACATTGTCGATCCCGCCATGCTTGCCCACCACCACGCCGCGCGAACCAAGCGCGCGGCCCGACTGGATCACGGCGAAATTGCCGATGCAGGCGTAGGATTGCAGCGCCTGATTGGCGGCGCCGTCGCCCGCGCGCGCCTCGTTGCGGATCGAGACGCCAGGCTCGACATGGTCGGCGGCGAGCCCGACGCAGCGATCGCCGACGCGGTGGCTGAGCACGATCCCGCCCGAGCCGGGCAGGTGGCGCGGGGTGCCGTCCGCCCCGATCCGCCACGGCCCGAGGCGTTCGAGCGGCGGCGCGACCTGGCCGAGCACGGTGATCATCACCAACTCGTCGCGGTTGATGCGCGGGCGGCTGTGATCGCGCATGCTCATCGCGCTTCTACCCGTTGCCAGAGGAGCGCCGCGCCGGCCCAGGGGGCGGGATCGGCGTCGAACACATCCTCCTCTGTTTCGTCAATCGCCTCGGCGAACGCGAGCGCCGCGGGAGCGATCACGTGGACCGCGGCGTAGCGCCGGCGATGCGCGGCGAGCGGCAACAGCGCGCCCGGCGGCGCGGCGGCGCGCCCGGGCAGCGCGATCACCGACGCATCGAGCCCCGCCTGCTCGAACAGGCCGCAGAGCAACGGCGGCGCGTCACCGCCACCGGGTGTCAGAATGGTCACCGGATCGGGCTGAAGCGCGGCGGCGAGCGCCAGGCTGTCGCGCGCGCATTCCGCGAGCGGGCCGTCGCTTCCCAGCTGACGGCGACTCCACGCGGCGTCGAGCGCGGCGGCGCAGCGTTCGAAGCGCGGGAGCAACTCGCCGCCAATCCCCTCCGGCAGGCGGCTTTCATAATGCGCGTCGCCCACCCAATAGAGGCTCGCGCTCAGCCGGCCATAGCTCCAGGCGCGGTGCCAGCCGGGGAGCTGCGCCGCCATCGCCGCGCGCGCCGCGTCGTCATGCCCCATGCCTCCGAGCCTGTCGGGGTGGGCGCGGTAGAAGCTGTCGTTATCGAGCAGCCCCCAGAAGCTGCGCGGCAGCCACACTGGCGCGAATGGCGCCAGACGCAGCGCGGTGAGCAGCCCCAGCGGTTCGAGCGCGAGCGCGGCATCAAGGATGAACGCGCTCGTTCGCGCGGTGACCTTGAGCGAGAGCGGCAGCCTGGCCTCCATCGCGGCACTCCCTCGCCGGCGCTCAGGCCGAAACCATCATCGACTGACGGGTGGAAAGCCCCGCCATCCAGCGCAGATGCTCGGTAACGCCGGGGAAGCGCCGCCCTTCCGGCGTGGTGCGATAGGCGGCGATCCAGGCTTCGGCGTGCATCCCCACCGCCTTGGCATCGGCCTGGAACACCACCGGGTCGATGGTGGTGCGGAAGTCGTTGTCGGCGATATATTGCAGGATGCGACGGCCGCTCTCGGCGAGCTTGGCGCGCTGCGACAGATCGGCCGCGCCGCCGAGATGGCGCTGGGAGACGACCTCGATCACGTCCCATTTGGTGTTGGCGTCGAACGCCTTCTTGATATCGGGCGCGTCGAGCAGCTCGAAGATTTGCTGGAGATACTGGCCGACCTCGGTGGTGAGCGCGAGGATGTTGCCATAGCTGGCGCGGTCGAGCGCGAAGCGCAGATCGGTGCCGACCCGCTGGATCGTCGCGAGCGGCGCGAACGGCCGTTCATCGAGCGCGTTGCTGCCGCGGATGACGAGGCCGATCGTCAGATCGCGGAAATACTGCGCCAGCGCCGACATGAAGGCGACGAGCTGGAAGTGGAAATTGCGGTTGGTCACCGCGCCGGCCGGCGTCGCGACGGTACCGTAGTTGAAGGCGCGGCGATAGGCGATCAGCCGGTCGCGCCGCGCATAGCGGATCGGCGTCCATTTCTCGAGAATGTAGAGCCCGCGCGCACCGGGGCCGCGCTGGATGCGCATCTGCCCCAACTGGAACATGCGGCGCAGGACGTTGACGACCTGGAACACCTTCATCCGTTCCATCTGGTAGATGTAGTAAAGCTCGGCCGCCGCGTGGAGCTGGCTGGGGATGACCGATTCATCGAAATCATTGCGCAGCAGCGGGTAGGCGAGCTGCTCGAACCCCTTGATCGGTCCGCCCGAAAGGCCGGTCAGGTCGCCGAAGCTGGTCGGACTGGGGCTTGAGGCGCGTTGCACCAGATCCTCGAAGCGATCCTCGAACTGCGCCTCGAACGCGGCCCGCTCGGCTGGCGACAAATTGGGCAGCTCATCGCGGAAGAAGCGCTGGAAGAGCCGCTTGATGACGTCGTTTGATTCGTAAGCCATGATCGGACCTCATCCTGGAATTTGCTCGGCGCGGGGGCGGGGCAGCGCGTCAGGCGGACGATTTGGGATCGGCGCGGGTTGGCCCCTTCGGCTTGGCGGCGGCCGCCTCCTTGGCGATGGCGGCGGGCGCGGCGGGTGAATTCGTCACCAGCGTCACGTCTTCCGGCTGGTCGGGGTGATGCTCCGCCGGCTGGGCCAGCGCGATCAACGTCGTGATCGTGACGAACCAGTCGTGATCGGTCATCGCCAGTTCGCGAGCATGGCCGCCGCGCTCGAACGCGGTCTTGAACTTGTGCGCTTCGCCGAGTGGGTCGGTGATCTTGGCGAAGCTGGCGAGGTTGGGGCGCTGAAGCTCCTTGTGGACGATCGCGCCCCAGCCGGTGCGCTGAACGACGTCGCCACTCGTATCGAGAATCGCGGCGATGAAGCGCACGACCGCGAGCGAGATGCCGGCCGGCGCCTGGGGCCGCGCGAGCGTCTTGGCGATCCTGCCCAGCGCGTCGAGATGGCCGGCGATGGTCGTCAAACGGCTGGCGATCGCGCCTTCCGCACCCAGCGCCTGCTGGATCGTGGCGGTATCGTCTTTCAGGGCAGCCGCGGTTTCGGCAAGGCCGATCACGTCGCCGCGGGTCGTATCGATCGCGGTTTCGATTCCGTCGAGCCGCCCGACCTTGCCGAGCACACGGTCAAGCACCGCCGGCAGGCTGGGCACGTCGACCGCCGAGCTTGCCGCCCCGCCGCCGCCCGGCATCCCGTGCCCGGCGGCTGGAGCACTTGCCTGACGCTCGACGAATTCGGCGGCGAGCTTGCGAAAATCGGTGCGGGATGCGTGCGACATGGTGCTTCTCCCTGCTCAGATTTGGCGCCGATTGGCACGGCCAAAGGCCAGCCGGCTGACCGAGGTGGACAGCGTCGGCGGGATCGAGATCGGACCGCCCGATTGCGGCACCGCCACTTTGTAGACCTCCTCGAGCACCCACCCGATCAGCTCCAGCCCCACCGAACGATCGCGGCTGTAATCGAACACCAGCTCGAGCTTGCATGCCGGCGCGAGCGAGCGGGCGACGTCTTGCACCCGCGCCTCGACCAGATATTGGCTGCTCAGTTCGCGGATCACGATGCTCCGGTCGCGCCGAGGCAGGCTGCCATAGCCCCATTCCTGCGACACGATCCGCTGCACTTCGTTGAGCGCGTCATCGAGCGCATGGCTGATTTCCGGTGCTCGCCCCGCCGCTTCCAGCTCGTTGCAGATATGCCCGAAGGACATGATGAGATCGGCGAGGCTGTATGCCCTGATTTCGGGCTCGCCCCGCCCGTCCAGGCTGGGGCTCAGCGCGTAGTAATCGATGCACCGATCGAGATTGTAGAGCAGCAGGTCGAGCACGATCTGGCACTGGGTCGCCTGTGAATCGCAGCCGCAATCGGCGAAGCAGTCGATGCTCTGAGCCAGCGCGCCGCGAACGCTCACCAGCCGGCGGAGCCGATCAGCGACCTGATCGGTGCCGATCGAGTTGTAGAGCCCGTAGAGCAGCATGGTCGGTCGCGAGATGTCGAGCAGCCGGGCGCCGCGCACGCTGCGGAAGGCGTCAACGAACAGCGATAGCGCCGAAACGAAGGCCGACATGGGCGGCGATTCCGGCGACGATGTGGCGTTGGGATCTTTGGAGGTCTCGCGATAATCGGGCGCGGCGAAGGTCTGGCCATATTCGACCAGCCGCTGGAGGCGCCCGACCAGCATCGCCGAAGCGGTCGACAGGTCGCGCAGGCTGTTGACGCTGCCGCCGGTCGTCAGATCGACCAGCTCGTCAAGCGCGCTCGCCAGGGTATTTTCTTCCAGCAGCGCGCGCAGATCGGCCTGGCCTTGATTGTCGAGCGCGTGGGTGAGCTGGCGGAATGCCTCCAACCCGCGCGGCCAATCCTCCTGGCCGAGGCTCGCCTCGACCGTGCCGGTCATCGTGCGGAGCGCCAAGACCACGGCGTTCCGCCGCGATTGCAGCTCGCCCGCGCTCACCCGCAGCATCGCCGTCGATCGAGTGATGCCGCTCGCCGCATAGCCATCGCCGATCGCGACGAGGATCAGCCCGGCCATCACGTCACAGCTTTGCGCGAATTGTCGGAACGCGGGCTGCTGATCGGGGGTGAGCGCGCCGATATAGCGCGCCAGCCGGGCATAATCGCCGAAGCTGCGCCGCGCCGCCAAGGCGGTGTTGAGCTGCACCGCGTCGAGTGCCTGCGCGGCGGCGGCGAGCCCGTTCGCCGCCGTCTGTCGCAAGCTGCGCGCCCAACCGCGGATTTCGACGCGGATGTCCTTGAGCGCCGCCGTCGTTTGGAGCGAATCGAGATCGCGCTCCAGATCGTCGCGCGCCTGCGCGATCTCTGCCACCGAACCGCTTGGCGGTCCGGCGAAGCTGGTTGGCAGCGGCGCGGTGGTCGATGCGAAAGGCAGGCCTTCGCGTTCGCGCCGGATCAGCTCCGCGTCGGCGGCATAGCGATCGAGCAAGGCGCCTGCGATCTGCTGCGGATCGCTGGGGTCGCTAACGCGCAGCGTTCGGCGCAGCAGATTGTCGACCGTGATGGCGTTGGGCGATCGGCTGGCCAGCGGTGTCGAGGTCTGGGGGTCGGTCATCGCGGTCTACCTCATGCTGCGACGGGGTGGGCGGAAGCGCGCGGCGCGTGGCCACGGCCGGAGACGGGATCGTGCCGGTGAAGCCGGGCGAGGTGGTGGATCACCAGCCGCGCGATGCGCGTCGGGTCACCCCCGCTTTCGAGCGCGAAGCGGCTCGCCGACACGAGGAAGCGCGGCGGCAGCGGCGGCACCCGCCCGGCGGCGATGGCGATGCCGCCGCGCCGGATCGCGGCTTCGTCGGCGCGGGTGAACGGGATGGCGTCGGCGAGCGCGTGCTGGCCGAGGTTGCGCCGCGGCTGATAGGCGATCTCGTCGACCACCGCCGGGATCACATGCGGCGTGGCGGCGAGCAGCGCCGGCGGCAGGCGGTGGCCGTGGCCGGGATTGTAGAGTTGCCGCCAGACGCGCTCGGCCTTTTGTGCGCTTTCGGGAAAGCCCATCCGGCGCATCATCTCGGTCAGGATCAGCGCGCGGAACCAGCCGGTCGGGTGGACGCTGCCGGGGCGATAGGTGAGCGCGCGCGCTTCGGGATGCGCCAGGAATTCCATCATCCCCCAGGCGGATGCGGTGCCGCCCAGCAGCAGCGCGGCGAGATCGGCGAAGATTTCCTTGTGCCAGCGGCGGTAGATCGTCACCACCAGCGGATCGAAGCGCATCCGCACCAGCCGGTTGGCGAGCGCGTCGGCATTTTCGTGCCACAGCCGCATGTCCGCCTGCAGATTATGCGCTACTTCATGCAGGAACACCGATTGCCAGGGATTGTCGCGATCCCACGGAATGCGGATCACCGGAAAGGGGTTGCTGTCGCCCAGCAATCGGGCGAGCGCGACGCCGCGCCGCTGGGTCGCGGGCGAATAGCCATGCTCCATGTAAGTGAGCGGCTTGAGCAGCGGGCCTTCGAACACATCGGGCAGCGCCGCGCGTACCGCCGCGTAGCAATCGGCGGCGATCACGTCATGCGCGGCGAGCGCGGGAGCGAAGCTCGAGCCGCGCTGGCAGAAAATCTCGAACAACATGCCAAAGGTGCGGCGGGTGCGATCGACGTCGCGATCGAGCAGCGCCATCGCGGTGAGCTTCTGGTTGGGAGTCTTGTCGCGCCAGACCCGTTCGAGCGCACCGGAGCGGCGGCGGATCGACCGGGCGATCGTGGCGAGCCGGCGATTGGCGGCGCCGAAATGGGCGGGGGAAGGGGCATAGGGCATGTCCTGCGGGCGCAAGCCCACCCGGCGCGGCGTCAGCACCGTAAGCCGGCCCGCGCGCGCCTGGAGCGCGATCAGCTTGGTGTCGACGAAGCGGGTGAGCGTGTCCGCGGGCATGGCCGTGCTCCTTCCCCAAGGCGCCTGATCAGCGGCGGATCACAATGGTCACGGGGCCGCGGATCGTGATGCGCCGGCCGCGATGATGCCGCGTCCCGTGGCCCGCCGTGGTGGTGCCCGCTATGCCGCCATAGCCGCCGCCATGATGGCCGAGACCCGCTCCACCCGCGCCGCCGATCACCCGGCGCACGACGGCGGCGGGCGGACGACCGGCGCGCACCGCCTGGCCGACGCGCTGGATCACGCGTCGCCCGGTGGGCGAGGGGCGCACCAGCCGGTGGCGCAGCTGCGGGTTCTGCCGGGCGACGCGGCGCACGGTGTTCGCCAGCACCTGGGGCCGCATCTGGACCGGGGTGCGGCGCGCGACGGCGGTACGGCGGACGCTGCGGGCGATGCGCGGCAGCGCGCGGATCGCGCCCGGGCCGCCGCGATTGACGAGCTGGGTCGCCGCCGCCCGGATCGTCTGCACCGCCTGGCGCCGGACCGCCGGGGGCAGGCTCGCCGCGCGTGGCCCCAGGATCGTACGCGCGGCGAGCGCCGCCACGACCGGCACCGCGCGGCGCTCGCGCACCGACAGTTCGGCGAAGGCATCGAGCGCTTCTTCCTCCGAAGCCTCGTCGGCGAGCAGCTGGCCGAGCACATTGGCGACCGGCCCGGCGATCGCGCCGACCCCCGGGATCAGCCCCGCGACGGGCGCGACCGTGCGCGCGATCTGGCCGACCACCGGCGCCGCCCGGGCAACCCCGCGCGCCACCGCGCCGCCGACACGCGATAAGGTACGGGCAATACGGCGGAAAAACTCGTCGCTATCCTCCGCGCCGAGCGCGAAGGCGAGCATCCGGTCGATGTCTTCCTCATCGCCCTCGTCGCCTTCTTCGAACCCGTCGAAGCCGTCGGCCGCGTCGAAGCCATCGGCTTCGTCGTAGGAATCGAACTCGTCGCCAGCGTCGGCGGCGTCGAACTCGTCATAGCCGTCGAACCCGTCGGCCTCGTCGGCGCCGTCGAAGCCGTCGGCTTCGTCGCCCGCGTCGAACTCGTCGCCGGCGTCAAAGGCGTCGAAACCGTCGGCGGCACCCTCGGCCTCGTCCATTGCGAGGTCGTCAAACATATCCTCCTCGAAGCGATCCATGTCGAAGTCTCCTCTCGACTGCCTCGCGAACAGCGGCGAGGTGCTGGCTAGCGGGCCGGATGCTAGGATCGGCTCGCCGGGGCCGGCGCGATAGTCGACATGATCGGGTGGGGATTTCGCGGTCCGCCGCGTGCGGCCCCTCGAATGGGGGACGCGGATTTGGCCAGCGCGGGGCAGCGCCGAGCCTTTCCCGGGCAATGCCACGCACGTCCGGGGCGACGCAAAGCCGCCCCGGGGCAACGCCGTGCGCGTCCGGGCAATCCCGGGCGGGGTGATTCAGGCGATCGCCGCCCGCGCCCGCGCTTCGACCAGCTTGTCGAGGATCGTCAGCGGCACCGCGCCGTCGCGCAGCACGTCATGGAACGCCTTGATGTCGAATTTCGCGCCCATGATCGCCCGCGCCTTCTCCCGCGCGCGGTTCCAGGCGATGTGGCCGAGCTTGTAGCTGCACGCCTGGCCGGCCTGGGTGCAGTAACGCTCGATCTCGCGCTGCGAGCGGGGGCGGGCGAAGCCGACCGTCTCGACCAGGTAATCGGTCGCCTGCTCGCGCGTCCAACGCTTGGCGTGGATGCCGGTGTCGGCCACCAGCCGCGCCGCGCGGAACAGATAGCTTTGGAGATAGCCCGCGCGCTCGATCGCGCCGTTATAGCCGCCCAGCTCGTCGGCCAGTTGCTCGGCATAGAGTGCCCAGCCTTCGGAATAGGCGCTGAAGAACGACAGCCGGCGCAGCAGCGGCGTCTTCAGGCCGGCGACGATGCTCAGCTGGGTATGATGCCCCGGCACGCCCTCGTGATAGGTGAGCGAGGGCAGGGTGTATTTCGGCCAGTCGCCGAGATCCTTCAGGTTGATGAAGTAGATCGCCGGGCGCGAGCCATCGAGCGCGGCCAGCCGGTAATAACCGTTCGACGCGCCATCCTGGATTTCCACCGGCACCGCGCGGATTTCGAGCGGGGCGGTGGGCGGGTTGCTGATCACTTGGCCGATCTTGGCCTGCATCGCCTTCACCCCGGCGTTGAGCCCGGCGAGCAGTTCCGCGCGGGCTTCGGGGGTATCGGCGTAGCGCTGTTCGGGCCGCGCGTTCAGCGCCGTCAGCCGCGCCCCGACCGAGCCCTGGGTCAACCCCTGCGCGCGCAGGATCTTGTCGAGTTCGGCGCTGATCTCCGCCACTTGCGCGCGGCCGAGCTTGTGGACCTCATCGGGCGAGTAGCTGGTGGTCGTCGCGGCGGCGAGCGCATCGGCATAGATCGCGTCGCCCTGCGGCAGCGCCCACAGCCCGGCTTCCTTGCGGCGCGGCAGCCCCTTCACCAGCGCGATCTGGCGATCGAGCGCGGGATAGACCTTCTCGCTCAGCAGGGCCGTCGCGCGCGCGCCCCAGTCGCCCGCCAGGTTCGCCGCCTTGGCGCGGGTGGCGAGCGAGGTGACGAGCGAGCTTTCCTCGGGCTTCACCCCGCGCAGCTTGTCGAGCTGGCCGAGCGTGAGTTCGAGCGCGAAATCGGGCGCGACATAGCCGCGCGCCGCGTCCGCGCGCTGCGTTTCGCTATCCTGGTCGAGCGCGGTCGCGAAGGCTTCGAGCCGGGCGAGATAGGCGTCGGCGTCGCCCATGTCCTTGATGACGTGCGATGAGGTGAGGAAATCGGGCACCGAGAAATAGGCGCCGCCCTGCTGGAAGATCGCATAGGGCCGGATCGTGCTCTGGATGCCGTATTTGGCGGCGCCCTTCAGCCCGCTGTTGAGCGAATAGAGCACGACCTCACGGTTCAGCTTGCCCTCGGCGGTGAGGCTCGCGGGGTCCACCGCCTCGATGGCGGCGATCGCGGCCTTGCCGCGCGTTACCTGACGCGCGCGCCCGGCGAGCGAATAATCGTCGAGCTTGCGACGCAGCGCCGCGCGCGGGCCGCGATCGAGCCCCAATTGTGTCGCGCCTTCGGGGCTTTCGTCGATATTCTCGTTGAAGATGCGATCGAACAGCGCGTTCAGCTTGGCGTCGCCGCTCGGCGCCTGCGCGCGTACCGGAACGCTCGCCGCGAGCGCCGCCATGCTGCCGCTCACCAAGAATTGCCGCCGATCCATGCCATTCCTCCCTAGTGTTGCCATACGCTGGCACGCCCCGACGCCGCGAGCAAGCGTCTTGGCGTCGGCGATCACGCCGCCGCGAGCCAGCCGAGCAGCGCGCGGCCGGGAAGGAAATAATAGCCGCCGCCGCGCATCGTGACGAAGCGGGGCGGGGGTTTCAGCCGCACCAGCCCATCGCGCGTCGGGATGGTGAAGCCACTGCCGCCGCCCGGGCCGAGCAGCGGATCGCCTTCGCCCTTCAGGCTGATCGGGCAGCTGAGCGACACGATATTGCCGTTGATCCAGGTCTGCTGGATGAATTCGAACTGCCGCTCCAGATCGCCGTTCAGGCACATGAACAGCAGCCCCGGATTGGCGCCGGGGTCGGGGGCATAGTGGCGGCCGATGCGCATGATGCGGTGGCGGTTGCTGATCGCCACTTGATCGGCCGAGCCGGGATCGAGGCTGTCGCGCGGGTTGGCGCGGCGGATATGCGCGCCGAACGGGCAGCGCAGCCCTTCGGGGTCTTCGGCGCCCAGCCAGAAGTCGTTGGCGTCGATGATCGCCTGCTTGGCCGAGGCGCTATACGGCGCGCGGACCAGCGCGGCGCCGTTGCGCCAGCGCCCGACCAGCTTGGCGGCGATGAAATCGGGCGTCACCCAATAAGGCGCGCCGAGCCGGGGGGCGATTTCGGTCGCCGTCTCCGCGCAATAGCTGTTGAACGCGGCGACATCCTGTTCGAGCTGGCGGACCACCAGGAACGATCCGTCGCGCCCGATCGCGCGCTGCTGGTTGACGCCCGCCGCCGCGAAGCTGGTGTCGGGATCGAGATGCGGCAGGCGGTTCTCGGGGTCGTCCATCGGGTCCATCACCGGCCCGGGGGGCAGATTGCCGCGATTGTCGGGATAGCCCAGGATGAACTCGCCGGGTTCGACCAGGTGCAGCGGATCGCCGCTGCGCAAGCCCTTGTACGTGCCCCGGATCACCGGCTGCGAACCCCCATCGGCGAAGCCGAACGGTTCGTAATTGTTGGCGCGATCGAAGCGCGCCATTTCGACGCGGTGGCTCTGGAGCACGCCGCGATGGAGCGCGGCGGTGAGCAGTTCGGCCTCGATCGCGGCGAGCGTCGGCGCGTCCTGCCCATAGACGATCAGCGCGACATGGTCGGGCTCGGCGCCCCACCACCATCGATCGGGCGCGGTGTCGCCGCTGTCGCCCAGAATGCGCGCGCGCGCCGCCATGCCTTCGACGAAGGCGGGCGGGAAGCTGTCGAGCGCGTCGGGCGGCAGGCCGAGCGTGGCGAGGCCTGGCGCGCTCAGCCCCAATTGCACCACCGCGCGCAGCCGATCGTCGTCGCGCACGCGGCGGCCATCGCCCCAGCCGATCAGCGGCTGCAGATCGCGCAGCCAGGCGCGGGCGAGCGCGCGGTCTCGCGGCAGGCGCCACAGGCTGAACGCGGCATGTTCCAGGAAGCCCAGCCCGCCGAACAACAGGCTTTGAATTTGCGGGGTGACGAGCGTGTCCTGCGGGCGGATCGCCGAGCCGAAATGGCAGAGCCAGCTGTTCGCCTCGTCCTCGGTCATCGCGCCGGTCAGCCCGCGGCGGACGGCGGCGTTGGCGCGGATCATGTCGGTGGTGAGGCTGGGATAGGCGCTGTACCAGCAGCGCGTCGGCACCATGCTTTGTCGCGCGTAGCGCTTGAAGCGCTCGCCATCGGTCGCGCCCTGCTGGAACAGGTTGGCGCTCTTGGGGAAGCCGACGGTGTTCGACCAGACGCCGGTAAGGCCGATATGGGCGAGGGTGATGAAATCCTCGAGATAGGCCTCCCAGCTGCCGCCATAGTTGGAGAAGAAGATGAAATCGCGCGTGCCCGGCACCGTTACCCAGCGCGCGAAATGGATCGTGCCGATCGGCCCGAGATAACCCGGGCGGTAGAGCATCGGCGACAGCGTCGCGATCGCCCAGAAGGCGAGCCGGGCGGTGAAGGCGCGCACCCAGCCGGGCTTGCGCTCGGTGAGCGAGACCATGTGGTTGTGCGCGAAGTGGTTTTCGCGCGCCACGATCTCGCGCAGCGTCGCGCGATCGGGGTTGCGCTCGCTCACCCAGTCGCGCGCCTCGGCGCGGCGCAGCAGCCAGTAAGTGAGGCCGAGCAGCAGCGCGGTCGCGACCGCGAGGATCAGCGCGCCGCTCCACAGGCCGTGCCAGGCGCCGTGGAGCGCGGGGCGCAGCGCGTGGCGCCAATCGGGCGCGTGCCGGGCGCGCCACAGCGCGCTCGCGGCGATCCACGCGAGCAGCACCAGCCCGACCGGCCACAAATAGGTGCGGATAAAGGCGAGCGCGGCGGTGGGGATGATGCTCGCCAGGCCCTGCTTGGCGAAGGCCGGGGCGGCGTCCCCCGGGGGCAGCGCGCGGCCTTCGTCGCCAAGCGCCGCGCGCACCGCCTCCAGCCGGGCGAGCGCGCTCAGCCCCGCCCCTTGCGCGTTCAGCACCCCGGCGCAGCGATCGGCGAGCGCCGCCTCGGCGATGATCCGCCCGACGCTCATCCCCGGGCTGCCGCCATGGTTCAGCCCCGGCGCGGTCCGCCAGCCAAAGCCGCAGGTGATGCTGTGCGCCTTCAGATAGGCGGCGACATTGCCGTCTCCCCAATCGCGGGCGAGCGCGAAAATCGGGCCGAGTATCCCGCCGATCGCCGTGGCGACGCGGTCGATCGCTTGCGCCTCGCTGCCATCGGCGGAGAATTCGAGCACCAGATGCGCGCGGCCGGCGGTGAAGCTCGGCAGCGCGTGGAGGCTCAGGAAATGGGTGCCGCCGCCATCGGCATCGGTCTTGCCCAGCAAGGCGGCGAGCTCCGGCGCGATCGGGTTGCCGAGCAGGTCGATCGCCGCCTGCGCGGTCGCGAGCTTCGCCGGATCGAGCGGCGCGACGATGGTGACGAAGGCCTGGTTCATAGCCCCGCCAGGCTCAGCCGGGCGTGCGCCGGGAAGGGGCCGGCCCACTCGATCGGCGCCAGCCGCTGCGGTCCGCGCGCGACCAGCCCGCCGACCAGCATCGCGATCTGCCAGCGGTTGATCGCCCGCCCCGCGCATGGGTGGAGTCCGCCGCCCAGGTGGAGATAGGCGCCGCTCGGGCGATCGGGGCGCAGCGTCGCCGGATCGGGAAAGGCGTCCGGATCGCACATCGCGGCCTGGGTCCACAGGATCAGCTGCGCCGAGGCCGGGATTTGCGTGCCGCCCAGCTCGGTCGCGCCCGCCGCTTGCCGGCCGAGCAGCGGCACATGGCACCAGCGCCGCAACGCCTCGTCGCACCAGGCGGCCATGCGCGCCGGATCGGCGTGATCGGCGGCGACGCGCGCCAGCAGCGCGCGATCGGCGATCAGCACCGCCATCACCTTGGCGACCACGGTCGCGGTGGTGTCGATGCTGCCGACGAGCATCCCGCCCAGGCTGCGGCGGACGAGATCGTCGTCGGCGCCGGCGCGCAGCAGCTGGCCCATCAGATCCTCACCCAGCGCGCCCGCGGCGCGGCGGCGGTTGATCTCGGTGGTGAACCAGGCGCTCAACTGCGCGGCGGCGGCGAGCGCGCGCGCCTCGACCGCCTTGTCGCCCGCCAGATTGAGGAAACAATGCGCGAAGATCGCCCGCGCCGCGTCGAGGAACGCGGGCTCGTCGGCGGGGGCGATGCCGAACAACGCGCGCGCGGTGCTCCCGGCGAGCGGGCGCGCATAGTCGCCAACGATGTCGATGCTGTGCGCGCCGGTGCCCAGCCGCGCCGTGATCGCGCGCTCCAGCGCCGCCTGGAGCGGCGCCATGTCGACCCGGGACAGCGCCCGGTAGAGCGTGGCGCGCTCATGCGCCAGCGGCATCGCCCGGTCCTTGCCCAGGATGAAGGGAAAGCCGATCGCCTCGAACCGATCGCCATTCACCGGCGCGATCAGGAAATCGAGATCGCGGCGCAGCACCTCCTGCACATGGTCGTGCCGCGCGACGATCACCCTCTGCCCCAGCCGCAGCGGCTTGTTCCACCAGCGGGCGAGCGCGATGCCGATCCGCGCCGCCCACCAGCCGAGCCGCCGCGCGCGCAGCAGCTTGGCGATCGCGCCGCCGCCGCCCGCCGGGGTGTGCCAGCTCTCCGCCGGCGCCATCGTCATGGCAGGCCCCGATAATGCGGGCGGTTCTGGGCATAGACCGCGAGCGCATAGGCGCCGGCGGGGTGGGTGCGGTTGGCGAGCACCCAGTCGCGCAGCACCGGCGCCACTTCGTCGAGCGGGGGCGCCATGCCGCCATATTCGGGCGGGAAGACCAGCGGCGCGATCAACGCCGCCATCACGATGTCGACCCCGCCGGGGGCGTCGCCCGCCAGGAACGGGGTGCCGCGCCGGCCAAGCTCCGCCGCCACCGCGTCCAGCCCCTTGGCGAGCGCGGCGGGCGCGTCCGCCACCACTTGCGGGGTGATGCCGAGCCCGCGGCGCAGCAACGGCTCCCACAGGAAATAGAGCCAGCGCACCACCATCCGTTCCCACCACGGCGCGCCATGGATCGCGATCGGCGTCATTACCCGCCGGTCCTTCAGCACGAAATGATAGACATATTGGCGCGGGAAACCGAAGAAGCTGGGGAAGATCTGGCGCAGCCAGGCGTTGTTCTCCAGCCGCTCCTCCAATGTGTCGCCATAGACCTTGGCGCCCGCCGGTGCGTGGCCGTCGATCGCGTCGAGCTGGCCGAATGGCCCCTTCCACAAGGTGCCGGGCGCCAGGATCACCGGCACCTCGACGCCCGCGCCGCGCGGCCAGGTGGCGAAAATATGGAGCAGCGGAACGTGCAGCTCCTCCTCGAAATCGAGCCCCGCGCGATCGAGCAGCCAGCGCATCAGATCGCAGCCATTGCTGATCGCGACCGATAGCAGGCGATAGGGCGGCGGCGGCCCCGCGCTCACGCCGCCACCAGCGCGGGGGCGGTGGGGGCGCCAAGCGCGAGATCGACCGCGGCGTGCATCGGCAGCCCCGCGCCGCGTTCGAGCAGCGCGTCGCGCTCGTCCGCGGGCAGCGCCGCCGAAACCACCGCGTGCGCCTCGGCGAAATCGCGCTTGGTCAGCACCGATTCGCCTGCCTGGCGGCGGCGCGCTTCGGCGTGGCCGAGCAGCATCGCCGCGTCCGCCGCGCGACCCTGTTTGGCGGCGATGCACACCATCGGCAGGAAAGCCAGGTAATCGAGCGCCATCGCGTTCAGCCGGAACTGATCGCGCGCGATCGTCAATGCCTCGTCGAGATCGTCGGGCGTCCCCCGGCGCGCGAGCCGGCTGGCGAGTTCGGTCGCGACCTGGCACGGCACCTCATGGCTCTGCGCGACGCCGTGCTGCACCCGGCCGAACAAGTCGCGCCACGCCGCGATCGACGCGTCGAGATCGTCGTCGGGCTCGAAGCTCAGCGCGGTCATCTCCCAATAATGGGCGAGGCCCGGCGCGCCGACCGCCCGCAGCGCCGCGATCATCGTCGCGAACAGCGGGCGCGCCGCCGCCGGCCCCGCCTCGCCCAGCCGCACGCACGCCTCCAGCCCTAGGCCGAGCACGCCGATCCGTGATAGCGGCCCCTGCGGCAGCAGCGCCTGGATTTCGTCGGACACGCGCCGTGCCTCCGCCAGCCGGCCGGTGAACCAGTAAGCGAACCCCTTGGACGACAGCGTGTCGATCATCATTTCGGGGTCGTTGCTGCTCGATCGCAGCGCGTCGAGCGCCTCGTCGGCCAGCTCGAGCGCGGCGCTGGGCTTCAGCCGCATCAGCGCGTGCAGCCGCGCCGAGAGCAGCCGGGCGCGGATCGTCGCGGGCGTCGACGGGCTCAGCTGGCTGATCGCCCGGTCGAGCAGCCGCTTGCCCGGCCGGTCGGTGCGCATATGCGTGGTATAGGCGACCAGCCGGTGACCCAGTTCGCGGTCGCCTTCCGCGCCATAGGCCCAGTCGATCGCGGCGTTGATATTGTCGAACTCCACCCGGTAGCGGCGCACCAGCTCGGCATCGCTGACCGGTCCGCAAAAGTCGGCGAGGATGGGCTCGGCGAGATCGGCGAAATAGGCGGCGTGGCGCCGCCGCCAGGCCGCCTGCTCTCCCGCCGCCTCCAGCTTGGCGAGCGCGAAGGCGCGCATCGTCTCGAGCAGCTGATAGCGCCGTCGCCCGTCGCCGGCCTGCACCGCGACCAGCGAGCGCGCGACCAAAGCCGCCAGCGCCGCGACCACGGCATCGGGCGCCAGCGCCTCGTCGGCGGCGATGGCGGCGGCGGCTTGCAACGAAAAACTGCCGGTGAACACGGCGAGCCGGCGGAACAGGGTCGCCTCGGCCGGGCTCAGCAGGTCGTGGCTCCAGGCGAGCGTCGCGGTGAGCGTCTGGTGGCGCGGCGCGGCGCCGCGCGATCCGGTGAGCAAGGTGAAGCGGTCGCTCAGCCGCGCGAGCAGTTCGGCGCTGCCGAGCATCGGCGCGCGCGCCGCCGCCATTTCGATCGCGAGCGGCAGGCGATCGAGCCGGGCGCAAATCTCCGCGACGGGCGCGCGCTCGGCGGGTTCGGCGCCGAAATCGGGGTCGATGGCGCGGGCGCGATCGAGGAACAGCGCCTCGGCCTCGTCCGGCGAGAGCGGCGGCAGGCGCCATAGCTGCTCGCCGGCGATCGCCAGCGGCTCCTGCGAGGTGACGAGCAGCCGTACCCCGGGGCACGCCGCGCGCACCGCCGCCGCCAGTTGGGCGACATCGGCGATCAGATGCTCGGCATTGTCGATCACGATCAGGCAGTCACGCCAGCGCAGCCGCTCGACCAGCGCCGTGACCGGATCGGTCGCGGGGAGCGCGATCTGGAGGCATTTCGCCACCGCCTCGGGCAATTGCGGCCCCTGGCTGAGCGGGGCCAGCTCGACGAACCACACGCCATGCTCGAGCCGGTCGCGCTGGCGCCAGGCGAGTTCGAGCGCCGCGCGCGTCTTGCCCATGCCGCCGGGGCCGACGATCGTCACCAGCCCATGGTCCCGCAGCCGGTCGGCGATCGCGGCGAGATCGTCGTCACGGCCAACCAGCGTCGCCGCCGGGCGGGGCAGACAGGCGCGGGGCGGTTCGCTGGAAGGCTCGGCCACGGGCGCCGCCGTGCCTTCGCGCGTCACCGCCGCGCGGAAACGATAGCCGCGCCCATACACGCTTTCGATGAAACGCGGCGGCTTGTCGTTATCACCCAGCGCGCGGCGCAGCTCCTTGATTACGCTGGTCAGTGCGCTTTCGGTGATCGCCATCCCGTCCCAGACGGTTTCGAACAGATGGTCCTTGGTGATCAGCCGCCCTTCGGCGCGCAGCAGCGCCTCGAGCACGGCGAGCGCCTTGTTGCCGATGGGAACAGGTCCGTGCGGCCCGATCAGCCGCGCGTCGAGCGGATCGAGACGGAATCGGTCGAAGACGAACGGAACATCGTCGGCCACGCACGCCTCCCTCTCGAGGTGATTGCGATGGGAAACCTATCACGCGGATCGGCGAACAGGAAGCAGTCGTCAGAAAGGTTACGACGGGCGGCGCCAGGCGATTTCCAGAATCTTTCCAGAATGTCCTCAGGATTGGACGCGGCGACCCGCCTAGATGCTTGGTCACCGGCAAGGCGCCGGCAACCATCGCTCGGAGGAAATGCCATGATCCTGGTTCGCTTCACCGCCGCCGCGCTCGCCGCGGTCGCCACCGTCGCCGCCATCGACACCACCGCCGCCCGCGCCCAGACGATTGAGGGCGACCAGGCCTCGATGCGCGTCTCGTACAAGGATTTGGACATGGGGACGGCGAAAGGCCACAAGCAGTTTCTGGAGCGCGTCCGCCATGCCTCGCGCCTGGTGTGCGACGCGACCAATCCCGGCCTGCCCTATTACCTGATCAACGAATGCGCCGCGAAGGCGACCACGATCGCGATGGATCGCTATGCGCGCGATCAGCGCCCGGCCACCACGCTCGCCGCGCGCTGAGCGGATGACCAATCAAAGGGAGGGGGCAGACCCCGCACGGGGTCTGCCCTTTGGTCATGCCGTTCGATCGAAGGAAGCCAGTCCATGTCGCCACGCATCAGAAGCTGGGCGCGCAGCCTCTATTGGTTGCTGCTGACGCTCGCCGCCTGCGCGCCGCCCGCGGTGCGCACGACGAACCTCGCCGCCGAACCGCCAAGCCCCTGCGCGGAAGCCGATCGCGCGCCGAGGAGCATGTTCGCCGCGTTCGAACCGCAAGCCCAGCCGGCGCTCCTCGCCAGCGCCGGACGGGCGCGCGACGGCGCGGCCTGCGACCCCGCCGTCCGGGCACCCGCCAGCTGAAGCCCGTGTGCGAGGGGGGCGCCGACGCCGGCTTGCGCGCCGGGCCGCCAGCGTTATGAAACACCCATGTTCGGCAAAGCCTTGCTCGCCACCGCGTTGGCGGCCCTCGCCATGGCGAGCGCGCCACCGCTCCACGCGCAGACCCTCCCGACCGGCGACCGCATTGACGGCACGCCGGTGATCGACCGGCTCGACAGCCGCGATCTCGCGGCCGGGCAGGTGCACCGCTTCTGGTTCCGCGTCACCGACAACGCGGTGGGGCAGGGCTGGTACGTCCCCGTGATCGTCGTGCGCGGCGCGCGGCCGGGGCCAAGGCTGCTGCTGACCGCCGCGATCCATGGCGACGAGCTGAACGGCGTCGCGGTGATCCACCGGCTCGTCGAGCGGATCGATCCGGCGGTGCTGAGCGGCACGATCGTCGCGGTGCCGGGGCTCAACACGCCCGGGCTGCTGCACCACAGCCGCGCCTTCACCCCCGGCGACGGGCGCGACGGCGACAATCTCAACCGGCTGATGCCGGGCAAGGCCGACGCGACCGATCGCGGCGATCGTTATGCCTATCGGCTGTGGTCGCGGCTGTTGTTCCCCAATGCCGATACCGCGATCGATCTCCACACCCAGTCGCGCGGCACCGCTTATCCGATCTATGCCTTCGCCGGCTCGCCCCGCGCCCGCGCGATCGCCGAGCTGATCGCGCCCGACATGATCAAGCTCGATCCCGGCGTGCAGGGTTCGGTCGAGACCGAGATGCTGCGCGCCGGCGTCCCCGCGATCACGCTGGAGCTCAACCGCCCCGAAATGTTCGATCCCGTCGTCATCGGCCGGGCGGTCGATGGCATTGCGCGGGTGATGGTCGATCTGAAGATGCTCGCGCCCGGCGCCGCGCCGGCGGCGAGCGTCACCCCCTTTGTCGGCGATAGTTTGGCGACGGTACGCGGCACGCGCGGCGGCTATGCGACGCTCCTGGTGGGGCTGGGGGACGCGGTGACGAAGGGGCAGTTGGTCGCGACCATCGCCGATCCCTTCGGCCGCGTGATCGAACGCCTCGAGGCCCCGGTCGACGGCCGGGTGAGCTCGATCGCGACCGATCCGCTGCGCGATCCCGGCGACACGCTGATGCGCATCCTGTTCCTGGCCCCGCGAAGCACCAAGCCCGGCGAGGCGCCGCGCCGACCGTAACTGGCCTGTTACATCTTTGCCACGCGGTGCGACAAATGTTGCAACGCAACAGTCATGCGCGGCTGTACCGGTTGCAAAACAATGATTCTTAATTCAGCCTGCCCGTTGTTGTTTTCCAATAAACGGGGGCGGAAAGATTATGCGGTTTAAGACCTTGGTGCTGGCCGGCGCGTCGGCGAGCGCGCTGATCGTCGCGGCGCCGGCGTTCGCCGAGGATACGCCGGCGGCGAAGCCCGCGACGGAGGCGGCCGAGGCGAGCGACGCCGACGTGGTGGTAACCGGCAGCCGCCTGCGGCTCGATCCCAACGCGACCGCGCCGCTGCCGATCAGCTCGGTCAGCGCCGATCAGCTCCGCGCCGCCGGCGCGATCGACGTGACCGCGACACTGCGCCAGATTCCGGCGCTGATCTCCTCGGGCACCGTCGCCGACTCGCTCGAGCGCGGCGCGGGCGGCGTCGGCCAGGCGACGCTCAACCTGCGCCAGCTCGGCGCCAACCGCACGCTGGTGCTGGTCGATGGCGTGCGCCACGTCTCGGGTGTCGCGGGCTCGCAGACGGTCGACGTGTCGACCATCCCCGCCGCGCTGATCGAGCGGGTCGATGTGCTCACCGGCGGCGCCTCGGCGATTTACGGCGCCGACGCGGTGACCGGCGTGGTCAACTATGTGCTGAAGCGCAATTACAAGGGCCTCACCCTCAACTATCAGGCGGGCGCGGCCGATCGCGGTGACGGCGCGAGCTTCCGGATCGACGGTGCCTGGGGCGTGAACTTCGCCGGCGGGCGCGGCAATTTCACCTTCGCCGCGGGCTATGCCAACGAGAATGAAGTGCTGCTCGGCGATCGTCCGTTCACCGCGAACAATGGCCGCGCGAACAACTCGACGACCTACGCCAACCCCGCGCTGCGCTTCCAGCGCGGCGACATCGACCCCGTCAACACCCCCAACTTCGCGAGCTATTTCCGCGTCGGCGGGCCGGGGCCGCGCACCACGCGCATCGGGTTCGGGCCGCCGATTCCGCGCGATCTGGCCGCTTTCCAGGCGCTGTTCCCGGGCCGCACGCCGACCGCGGCCGAGCAGGCGCTGATCACCCGCGCCGCGTCCGCCGCCCCGCTCGTGATCGGCGCCCAGCCGGTGTTCGGCATCAGCTCCAACGCCGGCCTGATCTTCCGCGCCGATTTCGCGCGCTTCACCACCGATCTCAACAACAACGGCATCGCCGACTGTAACGAAAGCTATGTCGGCTGGACCGGCTTTGGCGGCGGCGGCTGCTATGTCTCGACCCCCGGCGGTGGGGTGCGCATCTTCCAGGACGGCATCATCTCGACCAGCCAGAACCAGTTTGGCGGCGACGGCGCGGTGGAGCGCACCAACGGCACCTCGCTCACTCCGGGCAGCGAGCGCTTCTACGCCAATTTCCGTGGCCGGTTCGAGATCACCCCGGCGGCGGAGCTGTTCGTCGACGCCAAATATACCCGCAACAACACGATCTCGCGCAACAACTACAACACCTTCTACGATTCGCTGCTGATTCTGCCCGACAACCCGTTCATCCCGGCGGCGCTCCAGGGGGAGGCCAATGCGGCGGGTGGCCTGCGCGTAAGCCGCGACTTCCTCGATCTCGGGCCGGGCATCGACCGTTCGGCGCGCGACACCTACCGGGTCGTGGCCGGCGTGCGCGGCGAGGTGACGCCGCATCTGCGCTATGAAGTGCTCGGCAATTACGGCCTGACCGACAACGTCAACACCAACGGCAACTCGGTGCGCTATGATCGCCTGTTCGCCGCGATCGACGTGGTGCGCGGGCCCAACGGCCAGCCGATCTGCCGTTCGGACATCAGCAACGTGCCCTATGTCGGCTCGGAAAGCTTCCCGGTGATCCAGGGCGGGTTCTTCACCTTCCGCCCGGGTGACGGCCAGTGCCGCCCGGCGAGCCTGTTCAACGGGGTGAACTCGGTCAGCCAGGAGGCGGTGAACTTCATCACCACCTCGACCGTCGATCGCTTTCGCCTGACGCAGACCGTGGTGACGGCGACGGTGACCGGCGACACCGGCGGCTTCTTCAAGCTGCCAGGCGGCGCGCCGCAATTCTCGGCGGGCCTGGAATATCGCCGCGAGACATCGACCTCGCGCTTCAACGATCTCGAACTCGGCCTGCTGCCGGCGGGGTCGCCGGCCGGGCCGGCGGGCACTTTCATCGGCTCGATTTCGACCAACAACAAGCTCGTGTTCGATCCTACCACTCGAACGCTCAACACCGGCGGCTCGTTCGACGTAAAGGAAGTGTTCGGCGAAGTCCGGCTGCCGGTGTTGAAGGATCTCCCCTTCGCGCATGAACTGACGGTGGGCGCGGCCGGGCGCTATGCCGATTACTCGACCGTGGGCGGCGCGTTCACCTGGAACGTCAACGCCGTCTATGCGCCGGTCCGCGACATTCGCTTCCGCGGCAGCTATGCTGTCGCGATCCGCGCGCCCAACATCGCCGAGCTGTTCAGCCCGGCGCAGGGTGCGACGTTCCGTCCATCCGACCCGTGCGACCTGACGCTGCGCGGTTTCAACCCCAATCGCGCCACCAACTGTCTGGCGGCGGCGACCGCGCTGGGTATTCAGAACCCGCAGGCGTTCCTGGCGACCTATACCGATCCGCTGACCGCGCGTTTCTCCGGCACCAGCGGCGGCAACCCCAATTTGCGGCGTGAATCCGCGACGACCTGGTCGGTCGGCTCAGTGATCCAGCCGCGCTTCCTGCGCGGGCTCACGCTTTCGGCCGACTATTACTCAATCCGCATCACCGACGCGATCGCGGCGGTGACGGCGCAGGACATCGTCGACACCTGCTACGATAGCGCCACCTTCCCCAACCAGTTCTGCAATCTGTTCCGCCGCAACGGCCCCAATGCGGGGCCCGCGACCTTCGGCTTCGCGTTCCTGACGCAGACCCAGATCAATTTCGGTCGGATCGAAACCTCGGGCGTCGATTTCACGATCAACTACGATCTACGTCTTGGAGCCAAGACGCGCGTGAACCTTGGCGTGAACGGCAACTGGACCGAAAAGGTCAATCGCTTCTTCGATCCGTTGCGCCCCAATCTCGTCAACCCCGGGCTGCGCGAACAGAGCGTTCCTGAATTCTCCGGTGTCGGTACGGTCAATGTCAGCCATGGCCAGTTTGGCTTGAACTACAGCCTGCAATATATCGGCAGCACCGCCCTTGCCGGTGTGATCCAAATCGAAACGCTCCAAGCCCAATTCGGCAACGCAGCATTCGGGCCCGAATATTTCGTTCACAATCTGTCGGCGAGCTATGATTTCAACGACAAGATCAATTTCTATGCCGGCGTGAACAACCTCACCGATCTGGCGCCTTACATTGCCAACTCGGCCTATCCGGTGTCGGGCATCGGGCGCTCGCTGTTCGTCGGCATCCGCGCGCGGTATTGAGGATGAATCGGGCGCCCCATCATCCGGGGCGCCCGGTGTTCGCCCGCCTTCAATAAGGCGGATCGGGGATCGCCGCGCGCGCCTGCGCCAGGGCATCCGCCCAGCGCTGCGACAGATCGTGGAAATAGGCGTCGTCCTCGCCGATGCGCTTGGTGACCGCCTCCCCGCCGCCGCGCCGGGCGATCATCACGTCGATCGGCAGCCCGACCGCGAGGTTCGAGCGCATCGTCGAATCGAACGAGATCAGCGCGGTCTTGATCGCGTCGGTCAGCGGCGTGTCGTGGGCGAGCGCGCGATCAAGGATCGGCTTGCCATATTTGTTCTCGCCGATCTGGAGATAGGGCGTCTCGATCCCGCATTCGATCGCGTTGCCCGCCGCATAGACCAGGAACAGCCGCATCGGCTCGCCGCCGATCGCGCCGCCGATCAGGAAAGTCGCGTCGAAATTGACATCCTCGGCCTGGAGCGAGGCCATGTCGGTGCGCGCGGCGGCGAGCGCGCGGCCGGCGAGCATCGCGGCGGCATAGATGCTCGGCGCCTCGCGCAAGGTCGCCATCTCGCCGGTTTCGGGATCGGCGAGCCCCAGCCGCAACCGCTCGAGCGCGGACTGGGTGGTGGAAAGGCTCCCCGCCGAGGCGAGCACGATCAAGCGATCGGGCCGGTTCTCGATCAGCCGCAGCTTGCGGTAGGAGGAAACATTGTCGACGCCGGCATTGGTCCGCGTGTCGGCGAGCATCGCCAGGCCGTCCGCCACCAAAATGCCAATGCAATAGGTCACCGCCCGTCCCCCCTTGTCGGATCAGGCCTGTGCTTGACCCATTGCCTGCGCCGCGTCGACCCGAACCGCGAGGCTCTCCGCGCCGCCACCGCGCCTTGTGCCCCGGATCGGCGCGGCGTCGAGATAGTCCAATCCGGTCGCGACGCGCAAATAGGCATCGGTTGGCGAGATGCCATTGGCGGGATCGAACCCCACCCAGCCGAGATCGGGCACCCGCGCCTCCGCCCAGGCGTGCGCCGCCTCCTGCGCGCTGTCGCGCACCAGATGCCCGGAGACATAGCGCGCCGGCACCCCCAGCAGCCGCGCGGCGGTGATGAAGACATGCGCGAAATCCTGGCACACCCCGTGCCCGGCGGCATAGGCGGCGGCGGCGGGCGTGGTGGTGTCGGTGAGCCCCACTTCGAAGCGCAGCTCCTGGTAGAGCGCGCGGCATAAAGCGTGGAGCGCATCGAGCGGGGCAAGCCCCGCGAAGCGTTCGGCGAGCGCGTGCAGCGCCGCGTCGGGCGTGGTGAGCGGGGTGGTGCGGCGATAGACCGCATCCGGCAGGGGCTCGTCCGCGCGGATGATGCCGGCGGTATCGTTCACATCGGCGATCCCGGTGACGCTGATCGTGATCTCGGCCACCGCGCCGCTCGCATAGAACATGGTGACGCGGTTGCCGAAGGCGTCGGTGCTTTCGCGGAAGCTGCCGTCCTGGTCGGCGTCGATCCGCCATGAGAGGATGTGCTGCCCGCCATGCTCGCGCGGCGTCACCCGCAGCGCCTGGATCAGGCCGGTGGCGGGGGTCGCGTAGCGATAGGTGGTGCGGTGATCGAGGCGGATGCGCATCAGAAAAGATATTGCTCCCCGATCAGGGTTCCCAGGCGATTATTCTCGACGATGAAATCGACGATCGCGTCGTGCAAGCCGTCCGCGAACAACGTCTCGATCCGCGCCGCGTTCAGCCGCGTCGCCATCGCCACCGCCTGGCGATGCGCGGGGCCGCGCCGGCCGGTGGTGCGGGCGAGCTCATCGAGATAATGCACCGCCTCGGCCGCGCACGAGGCGAGCGAGCGCGGCATCCGGCGGTTAAGGATCAGCAGATCGGCGACCAGCCACGGCTTCACATTGTCGCGGTAGATATGGCGATAGGCGGTGAGCGCGGAGACGGTGCGCAGGATCGTCGTCCACTGGAAATAATCGAGGCTGCCGCCCACCGGCTCGTCGCGCGGTAGCAGCAGGTGATATTTCACGTCGAGCAGCCGCGCGGTGTTGTCCGCCCGCTCGACCGTTTCGCCCAGGCGGATGAACCAATAGGCATCGTCGCGCAGCATCGTGCGGTGAGTGGCGCCATCGAAGGCGAGCGCGGCCGCCTTCACCGCCTCGTTCAGCCGGATCAGCCGCTCGCGCCCGCCGCCGCGGGTGCCGAAGCGCTGGAGTTCGATCCAGGCGCCGTTGATCGCCTCCCACGCCTCGACCGTCAGCGCGGTGCGGACGGCGCGGGCGTTGGTGCGGGCGCGCTCGATACAGCCGCGCATCGCGGAAGGGTTGGCCGCGTCGAGCGCCAGGAAATCGAGCGCCGCCGCCTCGCTCACCTGCTCATGCCGCGCGGCATAGGCGTCGGACACGCCGGCGGCGGCGAGCGCGCTGCTCCACGCCGCGACATCGCCGCCATAGGAGGAAGGCAGGCTCGCCAGCCGCAATGTCGCGTCGATCAGCCGCGAGACGAAATCGGCGCGCTCGATATAGCGGCCCATCCACAGCAGCGCGCTGGCGGTGCGTGAGAGCATCAGCCGCGCTCCACGAGCGGGCTGGGGCCGCCACCACGCGCCGTCGGCGCGTTCTCAAACAGACGCTCAATCATCGAGCACCCAGGTGTCCTTGGTGCCGCCGCCCTGGCTGGAATTGACGACCAGCGACCCTTCGCTGAGCGCCACCCGCGTCAGCCCGCCGGGGACGATGCGCGTGCCGGCGGCGCCGGTCAGGACGAAGGGGCGCAAATCGACATGGCGCGGCACCACGCCCGTGTCGGAGAGCGTCGGGCAGGTCGAGAGCGCCAGCGTCGGCTGGGCGATGAACCGCGCGGGATCGGCGAGCAGGCGGGCGCGGAACGCCTCGATCTGCGCGCGGCTCGCGTGCGGGCCGACCAGCATCCCATAGCCGCCCGATCCGTCCACCTCCTTCACCACCAGCTCGTCGAGCCGATCGAGCACCTCGCGCAGCGCCTCGGGCTCGCGACAGCGCCAGGTCGGCACATTGTCGATCAGCGGATCGGCGCCCGAATAGAAACGCACGATCTCGGGCATGTAGCTGTAGATCGCCTTGTCGTCGGCGATGCCGGTGCCGACCGCGTTGGCGATCGTGAGATTGCCCGCCATCTGCGCCGCGATCAGTCCCGGCACGCCCAGCACCGAGTCCGGGCGGAAAGCGAGGGGGTCGAGATAATTGTCGTCCACCCGTCGGTAGAGCACGTCGACGCGCTGCGGCCCCTCGGTGGTGCGCATGTAGAGCACATCGTCGATCACCGCGAGGTCGCTCCCCTCGACCAGCTCGACCCCCAGCTTGTCCGCCAGGAAGCTGTGCTCGTAATAGGCCGAGTTGTGATAGCCCGGGGTGAGTACCGCGACCACCGGCGCATGGGCGCAGCGCGGCGGCGCGACCGAGCGCAGCGTCGCCAGCAGCATCTCGGGATAATCGTCGACCGGGGCGACGCGGTGGCGATCGAACAGCTCGGGCAGCAGCCGCAGCATCACCTCGCGATTTTCGAGCATGTACGAAACGCCCGAAGGCGTGCGGACATTGTCCTCCAGCACGCTGAACGCATCCGGCCCGGTGCGGACGATGTCGATGCCGGCGATGTGCGTGTAGATGCCGTGCGGCGGGTGCATGGCGGCGGCGCGCAGGCAGAATTGCGGGTTCTGCAGCACCAGATCCTCGGGCACGATCCCGGCGCGCAGGATCTCGCGCGCCCCGTAAATGTCGCGCAGGAAGGCGTTGAGCGCCTCTACCCGCTGGATCAGCCCGGCCTCCAGCCGCCGCCATTCGCCGCGCGAGATCACGCGGGGGACGATGTCGAACGGGATCAGCCGCTCGTCCGCCGCCGCGTCGCCATAGACGGCGAACGTGATGCCGATGCGGCGGAAGAACAGCTCGGCCTGGGCGCGGCGGGTGCGCAGCACGTCATCGGGGGTATCGCGCAGCCAGCGATCGATATCGGCATAGGGCGCGCGAACTTCCGCGCCCATGCCGCTCATCTCATCGAAGGCCTTCGCCAACCGCCGCCCTCCGCCCGGCCGCGTTGTGCGGCGCAGCGAGGAGTGGATGACGCACGGCGGCAATTGTCAAGGGGGCGCAACAAACGGCGCGCACGCGACGCTGGTGACCCCTACGGGACTCGAACCCGTGTTTTCGCCGTGAGAGGGCGACGTCCTAGACCGCTAGACGAAGGGGCCGCGCGGGAGGCGGGCACATAGGCCCGGCCCCCCGGTGCGTCAAGCCGCCGCGCGGCGCTCGCGCATTTCGGCGTTGAGCATCTCGGCGAGCAGGAACGCCAGTTCCAGGCTCTGCCCGGCGTTGAGGCGCGGATCGCAGTGGGTGTGGTAACGATCCGCCAGCGACTGCTCGGTCACGTCGACCGCGCCACCGGTGCACTCGGTCACATTCTGCCCGGTCATCTCGGCATGGATGCCGCCCGCGATCGACCCCTCGGCGCGGTGGACGGCGAAGAAGCCGCGCACCTCGGCGAGGATGCGGTCGAACGGCCGCGTCTTATAGCCGCTCGTCGCCTTGATCGTGTTGCCGTGCATCGGATCGCAGCTCCACACCACCGGATGCCCCTCGCGCCGCACCGCGCGGATCAGCCGGGGGAGGCCGGCCTCGATCTTGTCATGCCCGAAGCGCGTGATGAGCGTCATCCGCCCGGGGACGCGCCCGGGGTTGAGCGTGTCGAGCAGGCGCAGCAGCGCGTCGGGCTCGAGGCTCGGCCCGCACTTCATGCCGACCGGATTGCCGATACCGCGCAGGAACTCGATATGCGCGGAGCCCGCGAAGCGCGTGCGATCGCCCACCCACAGGAAGTGCGCGCTGGTGTCGTACCAGTCGCCCGTCAGCGAATCGCGGCGGGTGAGCGCCTGCTCATAACGCAGCAGCAGCGCCTCGTGGCTGGTGTAGAAGCTGGTCGCGGCGAGCTGCGGCACGGTTTGCGGGTTGAGCCCGCACGCTGCCATGAAGGCGAGCGTCTCGCCGATGCGATCGGCCATTTCCTGGTACTTCACCGCCCAGGGGCTGCGGCCGACGAAATCGTGCATCCAGCCATGCACCCGGTCGAGGCTGGCATAGCCGCCGCTGGCGAAGGCGCGCAGCAAATTGAGCGTCGCGGTCGACTGGTGATAGGCCGCCAGCATCCGCTGCGGATCGGGCACGCGGCCGTCGGGGGTGAACGCGGAATCGTTGACGATGTCGCCGCGATAGGCGGGCAGCTCGATCCCGTCCTGCACCTCGCCCGGCGCCGAGCGCGGCTTGGCGAACTGGCCCGCCATCCGCCCGACCTTCACCGTCGGCAGCTTCGACGCGAAGGTGAGCACCACCGCCATCTGCAGGATGACGCGGAAGGTATCGCGGATGTTATTGGGGTGGAATTCGGCGAAGCTCTCCGCGCAATCGCCGCCCTGCAGCAGGAAGGCACGCCCCTCCGCCACCTCGGCCAGCTCGGCCATCAGGTTGCGCGCCTCGCCCGCGAAGACGAGCGGCGGATAGTTGGCGAGCGTGTCGCACACCTGGGTGAGCGTGCGCGCATCGGGATAATCGGGCAGCTGGCGCGCTTCGTGCTGCTGCCAGCTATCGGGGGCCCAGTTGGCGGCCATGGATACTCTCTTCGCGTGAAAAATCGTCGCGTACCATGGGCGAGAAGCGGGTGGGATGCAATTGGCGGGCGCGGTTAGAGGGCGCGCGCCATCACGATCATCTCGCGCAGGTCGCCACGCAGCGCGTTGTGGAACTGCTGGCGGCCGATCTCGGCGAAGCCCCAGGCGCGATAGGCGTTCACCGCCCAAGGCGCCTCGGCCATCACGTCGAGCCAGAGATGATCGAGGCCCGCGCGCGTGGCCTCCATGGCGGCGGCGTCGCACAAGGCGCGCCCCAGGCCCCGCCCGGACGCCGCGCGCAGCAGATAGATGCGCCTGCACTCGCCGCCTTTGGGGCGCCGGGTGATCGGATCGGGGCTGTGCAGGTGCAGCGTCAGGAAACCGACGACCGCGCCCGCTTCCTCGGCCACCCATAGCCGCACGCCGGGATCAGCGAGCAGCGCCGCGAAGGCGTCGGCGCCGAAGCTTTCGAGATGGCGGGCGAGCCCGGCGGCGGTCGTCCACCAGTCACCATAGGCCTCGGCATAAGCGGCGGGGCCGATCGCGCCGAGCGCCGCCGCGTCGGCCGCCGTCGCCGGGCGGACGCTCAATAGCCCGCGTCCAGATCGACGACGTTCGTCATCGGTCGCCCCGCCAGGAACGCGGCGAGGTTTTCGAGGAACAGGGTGGTCGCGCGCTGGAACATCTTGGTCTGGCTGCGGCCGGAAAGGTGCATCGAATGGATCGCGTTGGGGGCGCGCCACAGCGGGTGATCGGCGGGCAGCGGCTCGGGCGTCACCACGTCGAGAAAGGCGCCGGCGATGCGGCGCGCGTTCAGCGCCTCGATGAGCGTTTCCTGATCGACCATGTCGCCGCGGGCGATATTGACCAGCCAGGCGCCGCGCTTCATCGCCGAGAGCTCGGCCGCGCCGATCATCGCCTTGGTCTCGCCGGTGGAGGGCGCGGCGAGGATCACCCAATCGAACTCGGCGAGCCGGGGGCGCCACGCATCGGGCGTCAGCGTGCCGTCGCGCCCGGAGCGCGTGACGCCCACCACCTCGACCCCGAAGGCGCGCAGCCGCTCGGCGATCAGCGTGCCGATCGCGCCCATGCCGATCACCAGCGCGCGGGTTTCATAGAGCTCGGTCTGGCCCGGCGCGGCGATGGTCCATTCGTGCTTGTCGGCGAGCCGAACCACCTCGTCGAAGCGCTTGGCGGCGACCAGCACCCCCATCACCGCATATTCGGCGACCGCGAGCGCGTTGATCCCCACGCCATTGGTGAGCACGGTTCCGCGCGCCTTCAGCAGCGGCAGCGGGAAGGCATCGAGCCCGGCATAGATGGTCGACACCCATTTGAGCTTTTCGCCCGCCGCCACCACCTCGCCGGTCCAGCCCGGGCGCTGCATATCGACCCAGGCGATATCGGCATCGGCGACCGCCGCGAGCGCGCTTTCGCGATCGGTGAACCAGGCGACATCGAGCCCCGCCGGCAGCCGCGGCTCGATCAACGGGCGGGCGAGCGCGGGAAGGACAGCCTTCACGCGGCGGCGGCCTCGCGCCAGGGCGCCATGTTCCAACCCGGCCAGCGCAGTTGCGCGCGCGCGAGCGTCGTCTCGGTCCAGAACGGATCGCCGGGGCGGGGGATGCCGAGGCAGGCGAGTTGCTCCGGGCTGGCATGGTGGATCACGTTCGCCCAGGGCTTCAGGAAGTGGAACGGCCAGGCGCTCCAGCCGATCTGGTCGTTGCCCGCCGCCTTGTAGCTCGCGGTGATGGTGTAGCGATGCCCGCCGGGGCGGGTGAGGTTGGTGCCGCGGTGATAAACGTCGATCCCGTAAGCGAAGATCGATCCCGCCGGCGCCGCGCCCGAACGTTCGATCGCCTTGAGCGCCTGCTGCATCGGGTGCGCGAACGGGGTGGCATGGTCCTGCGCGAGCGAGAGGGTGTCGCGCGACAGGGTGGCGCCGCCCGCCGCTTCCTCGGGCAGCACCGGATGCAGCGGGCCGACGATCGGTGTCGCCTCGGGGTTGGGCACATAATGGATCGCGCCCAGATCGTCGCTCACGTCAGTCACATAGATCATGAAGTTGATCGTGCGCTCGGCGGGATCGTCGCCGGGGACCGTGAGGGTGTGGTTCTTGAAATCGCAGTGGAAGGGCTGATCGTAATCGGCGTCGCCGGTGAACTTCGCCCAGGCGTCGCATTGATAGAGCCGCACATCCTCCACCCCGAGCGCGGCCTTGGCGAAGGCGATCAGCCGCGCGTCGAGCCCGAGCAGGTTGATCGCGGGCGAGGCGGCGAAGGGCAGGTGATCCTGGTTGCGGAACTGCGCCGGATCGAACACCCCGACCGCGCCGGCGGGCGTCTTGGTGACCGCCTCGTGCGACCTTCGCCGCGCGGCGAACAAGGCGTCGCAATCGGCCTCGACCGCCTTGATCTGATCCGACGGGAAGAAACGATCGAGGATCACCGCGCCGTCACGACGCCAGGTGGCGACCTGCGCGTCGAGCGGCGGGCGGGTGGTGATGGCGTCCATGGGCGGCCTCTCCTTATTTTGGAGGGCAGGATGGCCTAGCCGCGCGCGCGGATCAATCGTGCCGCGCGGCGAGCTGTCATTTCAGGCCGCCCGTTCCGCGGGCAGGCCCTCCGCCGCGCCCTCGTCGATGGGCCGCGCTCGCGCCACCCAGTCGACCAGTTCACTGGACGGCGCGAATTCGGGCACGACGCTGCGCAGCAGCGCGCGGGCGCGCGCGGCATCGCCTTGATCGACTGCCGCCTCCAGCTGCGCCAGATAGGTCTTCAACTCGGTCCAGGGCAGGAAACCCTCGCGCGCGCGCAGGATGCGGGGGTGCGCGGTGGCGGCCGGATTGTCGCCGATCAGCAGTTCCTCGTACAGCTTTTCGCCAGGGCGCAGCCCCACGACCTTGATCTCGATTTCGCCATCGGGATTGTCGGCGTCACGCACTGAAAGGCCCGAAAGCTCGATCATGTTGCGCGCCAGATCCTGGATTCGCACCGGCTCGCCCATGTCGAGCACGAATACGTCGCCGCCATCGCCCATCGCGCCCGCCTGCAGCACCAGTTGCGCGGCCTCTGGGATCGTCATGAAATAGCGGGTGATATCGGCATGGGTGATCGTCACCGGGCCGCCCTCGGCGATCTGCTTGCGGAACAGTGGTACCACCGATCCGCTCGAGCCGAGCACGTTGCCAAAGCGCACCATCGAGAAACGAGTCTCGCCGCCGCTGGCATGGAGCGCCTGCAGGATCATCTCGCCCAGCCGCTTGGTCGTGCCCATCGCGTTGGTCGGGCGCACCGCCTTGTCGGTGCTGACGAAGACGAAGTCGGGCACGCCGAGTTCGACCGCGAGCAGCGCGAGCGTCAGCGTGCCGAACACATTGTTGCGCACGCCTTCGACCAGATTATGCTCGACCAGCGGCACATGCTTGTAGGCCGCGGCATGGTAGATGGTGTTGGGCCGCCACGTCGCGATGATCTCGCGCATCCGGCGCTTGTCTTGCACAGAGGCAAGCAGCGGCATGACGATCGGTGCCGCGCCGCCGATCGCCACCCGGCGCAGCAGTTCCTGGTGGATCGCGTAGAGATTGAACTCGCTCATCTCGACGAGCAGCAGCAGCGCGGGGCGCGCGTCGAAAATCTGGCGGCACAATTCGCTGCCGATCGAGCCGCCCGCGCCCGATACGAGCACGACCTTGCCGGTGATGTTCTTGTGCAGCAGTTCGACGTCGGGCGCGACAGGCTCGCGCCCCAGCAGATCCTCGATTTCGAGATCCTTGAGATCCTGCACCGAAACTTCGCCGCGCGCGATCTCGACCACGCTGGGCAGGGTACGGACATGCAAGTTCAAGTCGCGGAGCTGTCGGACGATCTCGCTGCGCCGCGCGCGTGTCGCGGAAGGCACCGCGAGCAAGATATCGGTGATCCGATCCTTGACGACATGATGCGCCAGGCTGCGCGGGCCGATAATACGCATGCCGTTGATCATCGAGCCCCACAAGGCGGGGTCATCGTCGACAAAGCCGAGCAGCCGCATCTCGTCGCTGGCCTTGATCGCGCCGGCCAATTGGCGTCCGACCGCGCCCGCGCCATAAATCAGAACGCGGTGAACCCCGTCCCGATGCAGGCGCAGGCTAGGTTCGGCGAGAATCATCCGGGCAACCGCGCGTGACGCGCCGAGCATCACCAGAACCAAAAGCGGCTGGATCAGCCCCACGGTGCGCGGCACGCCGCCAAAGCCCATCACGGTGAAGGTGCCGGCGAAGATCAGGCCGTAAAGCGCGACGATACGGACCATCGAGACCGCGGTCGCTAGCCCGGCGTAACGGAAGATCGAGCGATAAAAGCCGGCGGTGACGAACATCGGCATCGCCACCGCGATCGCCGCGATCATCGGCCTGGCGAGCGATTCGACCGGCCACCACCAATCGCCGGTGCGAAGATAGAAAGCGAACCAAACGCTGAGCGCCAGGATCAGGACGTCGGTCGTGATCACGATCGCGCGTTTCGTTCCGCGCGGCAGCGCGACTAACCGATTGATAAAGTCTCTTGCCGCCATCTGCGCCCCCTTGACCGTACCGCTTGCCGCTCTGTTCGTTCGGCCGGGGAGCACCTAAATCCTGGGTTCTTCCAGGCCGGTCTGCCGTTGTTTCCCCGATCGCGGTGGTCCCACGCTCCCTGCTACGCCATCCGTCGATGGCCATGCTCGCCCTAGCGCGATGTGGGCCTGCTGTCCATCCAACAGCCGGTCACGCTTCGATCCGCCAATCCCACCCCAGCGGATCGCCGTCCATCACCTCGACGCCCTGCCCGATCAGCGCGTCGCGGATCGCGTCGCTCGCGGCGAAATCCTTGGCCGCGCGCGCCTCGCGCCGTTCGGCCAGGCGTGCGGCAACCTCGTCGGGTGTCAGCGCCGCGTCGCGGGGCGTCACCCGCAGCGACTCGCGCGTCAGGGTCAGCAGTTCCAGCCCGAGCACCGCGTCGAACTGGGCGAGCGCCGCCGCCACCGCTGGGGCGGGCACGCGTTTGTCGGCGAGCAGTTCCTCAAGCGCCGGCAGCGCGCGCGCGGTGTTGAGATCGTCGGACACCGCCTCGTCGAGCGCCGCCAGATAGCGCCCGGCGGGGGCGGGATCGCCCGCCTCGATCGCGTCGGGCAACCGCCGCCGCGCCGCCATCACCAGCCGCTTCAGCCGGGTGAACGCGGCCGCCAATTGCTCCCAGCTGAATTCCAGCTCGCTGCGATAATGCGCCTGCAGGCACAGCAGCCGATAGGCGAGCGGGTGGTAGCCGCGATCGACCAGCACCTGCAGCCGCAGGAATTCGCCCGCCGATTTGGACATCTTGCCCGCGCGATCGAGCAGGAAGTTGTTGTGCATCCACAGCCGCGCGCCACTGTCGGCGCAGGCGCAATAGGCCTGGTTCTGCGCGATTTCGTTGGGGTGGTGGATCTCGCGGTGGTCGATCCCGCCGGTGTGGATGTCGAACGGGTGGCCGAGATGCTTCAGGCTCATCACCGAGCATTCGAGGTGCCAGCCCGGCGCGCCGCGGCCCCAGGGCGAGTCCCACGCCATCTGCCGGTTCTCGCCCGGCGCTTCCTTGCGCCAGATCGCGAAATCCTGGGGGTGGCGCTTGCCGGCGACGGGATCGATCCGGCTTTCTCCCGGCTCGTCGGCGCCGGCACGCGCGAGGCGGCCATAATCGGGCACGCTTGTCGCGTCGAAATAGAGGCCGGAGTCGAGCTCGTAGCAATGGCCGGGCGCGATTCTTTGCGCGAAGGCGATCATCTCGGCGATGTGATCGGTCGCGACCGACCAGATATAGGGCGGGGTGATATTGAGCCGCGCCACGTCGTCCTTGAATGCCGCGGTATAATGCGCCGCGATCTCCCAGATCGACTTGGCCTGCGCCTGCGCCGCGCGTTCCATCTTGTCGTCGCCGGCGTCGGCGTCGCTCGTCAGGTGGCCGACATCGGTGATGTTGATCACATGGCGCAGCGGCCAGCCCTTCCAGCGCAGCACGCGGCCGAGCGTGTCGGCGAACAGGAAGGCGCGCATGTTGCCGATATGCTGATAATTATAGACGGTCGGGCCGCAGGTGTAGACGCGCACGCACGCCGGATCGATCGGCGTGAAGGGTTCGAGCTGACGCGTGAGCGAGTTATAGAGGTGCAGGGGCCGGGTCATCGCCCCGCTTCATAGCGGGTGGGCGAGGGCGGGCAATCCTTGGCGATCGACATCGCGCGGCCGGGGCGGGTTCATGCTATCGCCCGCTAAAATGCTGACGAGGACCAGGCGATGCGCGATTGGCTGCCGGAAACACGGTACGCGGCACTGCTCATGGTGTTGATCTATGCCGGCTTCTCGATCCGTGACCTGATCGGCGCGCCGCACGGTCCTTGGATCGCCGGGCTGATCGCGCTGCCGGCCAGCATCATCGCCAGTCGTCTGTCGGGCATAGGTTCGCGGCGGCGGCCGCGCTGAACGCTTGCCTTTCCGGGGCTTTGCGCCTATGCGCCCGACTCTGCGGTGCGGAGCTTGCTTCGCGCCGGCCTATTTTCATGGATCGGAGATCGAGCGGTTTATGCAAATCATCGTGCGCGATAACAATGTCGACCAGGCGCTGCGGGCATTGAAGAAGAAGCTGCAGCGGGAAGGCGTGTATCGCGAGATGAAGCTGCGCCGCCATTACGAGAAGCCGAGCGAGAAGCGCGCGCGCGAGCGTGCCGCCGCTGTCCGCCGCGCCCGCAAGCTCGAGCGCAAGCGCATGGAGCGTGACGGCGCCAAGTAAGCGCCGCCTGCCCGAACGCGACCGATCCGAGCCAATCACCGTACCCGGCCCTCAAGGGAGCCCGCGATGACCGTCACCGCCTTGCCGATTCCGCCGACCAAGCGGAGCTTGCTCTATATGCTGTGGGCGGGGATCATCATCGCGGTGCTGGGCGGCATCGCGCTTGCGGCGATGACGGTGCCCGTCGATCCGAGCGCGCGTTTTCTGTCGCGCAACCGGCAGCAGCCCGGCGTGGTGCAAACCGCCTCGGGCCTTCAATATAAAGTGCTCCGCCCAGGTGCCGGTACGACCACGCCGACCGATAGCGACGTGGTGCTTGTCAATTACGAAGGCAAACTGCCCGACGGCAGCACCTTTGACAGATCCCCCCAGCCGACGCCCTTCGCGCCGACCGATGTCGTTCCCGGCTTTGGCGAAGCGGTGAAGCTGATGAAGAAGGGGGCGAAGTATCGCTTCTGGATCAAGCCGACGCTCGGTTATGGCGCCCCGCGCCCGGCCGGTGCGCCGCCGCTCCAGGGCAAGGCGGCCGAGCTCGCCCGCCAGGTGCTGATTTTCGATGTCGAGATGATCGACTTCCTGCCGCAAGATGTGGTGCGGCAGCGGGCGGAGCAGATGCGGGCATTGCAGCAGATGCAGGGGCTGCAAGAGCAGGGCGGGGCGGGGGCACCACGCTGAACGCGACGGGGCCGCTTACCGCACCCCATGGCATCGAGCGCCCTAGGGCATCAGGCGCCCGGATTACTCGGTTCAGCAATTGAGGCCATGTCGCCGGAAACGAATGGCTTATGTGGTGCTCCGACGAACGTACTGACGTAGCAGGCGCGCGAGACTGATTGTATGTGCGCCCTCATCCAGAACCGACATTCCGCGTCTTCTATCCGGCCAAGATCACATCCGAGATGAGAAGAGCATCCGGCCCGGGTCTGAACCATAATCAAGAAGACCATCCCGCGCCGACATTGATGGCATTATTGCCTAGTGGGAGATATCGCTACTTCCCAACACCTTCTTTATTGTCTTCCAGATAATAATCATATCAAATCCGAAGGAGCGTCGGCGCAGATATTCAGCGTCGTAATCGACCTTTTCCGGGATCGATAAGTTATCGCGACCGTTTACTTGTGCCCATCCGGTCAGGCCCGGACGTAACTCATGGACCTTTTGGGCGGTCCGCGCCGCGACCAGATCGTCCTGATTGAACAGTGCCGGACGCGGGCCGACGACTGCCATGTCCCCCGTCAGAATACACCAAAGCTGCGGCAGTTCATCAAGGCTTGATCGGCGCAGAAATCCGCCAATCGGCGTCAGCCAGCTTTCGCCGTCGCGCAGCAAATGGGTCGGCAGTGCCGGGGTGTCGATCCGCATCGAGCGGAATTTTGGCATCGCAAACAGGCAGTTGTAGCGGCCAACGCGCTGTGACCAGTAAAGAACCGGTCCGGGCGAGGTGAGCTTCACCGCGATCGCGACTAACGCCATCGGAATAGCGAACACGATCAAGGCAGCTAGCGCCAAAACGACATCAATCATCCGAGGCATTATTTTGCGCCCAGAATGTTTCGCAATGCGTTGATGACCCGGTCCACTTCGGCCGTGCTCATGTTCGAGCCGGAGGGCAGGCACAGGCCGGTGTCGAACAAGCGATCGCACACCGACTCATTGTCCGCGGTGACGTAGTCGCACCCGGCAAACACCGGTTGCCGGTGCATCGGCTTCCACAGAGGCCGAGCCTCGATCATTTCCGCAGCCAACCGCTCTACGATCGCTTTCGCCGTCAGGCCGTGAACGGTGGGATCGATCGTGCACGTTGACAGCCAGCGGGTCGAAAAACTCCACGCCGGCTCAGGCATCCAGGTGATTCCGGGAACGCCCTCCAACCCATCGACATAGGACTGGAAAACGGCACGCCGCTTGGCGATGCGCTCGTCGAGCACCTGCAACTGCCCACGGCCCACCCCCGCGAGGATGTTGGACATGCGGTAGTTATAGCCGATCACGCTGTGTTCGTAGTGCGGGGCGGGATCGCGCGCTTGGGTGGACAGGAAGCGGGCTCGGGCGATCAGATCGCCATCATCGCTGAGCAACATCCCACCGCCCGAGGTGGTGATGATCTTGTTGCCGTTGAAGGAGAAAGCGGCAAGTTTACCGAACGACCCGCTCTGGCGCCCCTTGTACGTTGCGCCCAGCGATTCCGCCGCGTCCTCCACCACCGGAATGCCATACGCGTCGCACAGCGCCAGGATCGGATCCATGTCGGCGCTTTGACCATAAAGGTTGACGACGATCACCGCCTTGGGAAGCTTACCCTGTGCCTTGGCCTTCGCCAGCGAACGTTCCAGCGCCTTGGGGCACATGTTCCAGCTGCTATCCTCGCAATCGATGAATACGGGGATAGCTCCTTGATACACGATCGGGTTGGCGCTGGCAGCAAAGGTGAAGCTGGAGCAGAATACGGTATCCCCGGCGCCTACGCCGAGCAGCACCATCGCGAGATGGATCGCGGCCGTCCCGGAAGAGAGCGCGGCTGCATGGCTGACTCCGGTCATGTCCGCGATCGTCCGTTCGAACGCATCGACATTGGGACCGAGCGGCGCAATCCAGTTGGTTCGGAAGGCTTCTTCCACAAAAGCGAGTTCGGTATCGCCCATATGCGGGGTTGAGAGCAGGATCGGCTTTTCAATGTCGCGCCGCTCAATCACGCGCACCACTTGTCCGTGGTCGTTGACGACGGGCAGGTGATTGATCTGGCGTTGATCCATGAGTTCTAAAGCGTCGCGTCTTGACGCCCGTTCGTTGATGACGAGCGAAGCGAGCGTTGGAAGCTCGGTTAGGCACGCATCCATTGGCAGACCCTTCAGGAGCAGGCGACGCAAGTCGCCGTCCGTGACCGTCCGCTCGAACCGCCCCTCGGCGTCGATCAGCAAAACCAAGCCGTGCCCGCTGCCATCGATCATGGCCAGTGCATCGCGAATGGTCGCTACGCGGGTTGTCGTTATGCCGCTCAAATCCTTCATTGTTGTTCCATTCTACGGGCAGGTATGCCGACCCAGGTGCCTCCTGACACCGGCGACGTGACGACCGCGCCGGCGCCGATCGTCGTTCCAGGGCCAACGGTGACCCCGGGAAGCACGACCGCGCCGGTGCCAATCAACGATCGCGCCCCGACACGGGCGCCGCCGCCCAACGTCGCGCGCGGCGCGACATGGACGAAATCCCCGATCTCGCAGTCATGCTCGACGACCGCGCCATGGTTGACGATGGTCGCCGCCCCGATCGTCGCGCGGGGCGCGATTACCGCCAACGCCGCGACGAAGGCGCCCTCGCCGATGGCGACGCTTTCCGCCACGATCGCCGCCGGATGGAGCACGGCGCAAGGTTGTGCGCCAGCTGTGACCGCCAAAACCGTAAGTTTCTCCCGCGCGGCCGAACTGCCCACGGCAACGTGAAAGGGCTGTCCCATGATCGCGGGCGTAACTTCCGGCACCTCTGCGACCAGGCCGAAGACCTGCATGTCGGGAACGGCATCGCGAAGAAGCAATCTTTCCAATGACATGCCGGCGCGCAGACAAGCGTCGACCACGACACTAGCATGGCCACCGGCTCCAAGAATGGTAATTGAAGAACCAGCCGGCAGCGTCGCCTCTGTCGGCCCAACGATGTGCACGCGCTGATCCTCCGTCCCCTCGCGCGGCTGCCTTAGCGGGGAACGGCGCTCAAAGACAACCCGATCGTTCCGATTGCCGCTGGCCGCCCGCGATGACCTTTCGTATAGGCCGCGCAAAGGTCTGCGACACATCAGGCCCCGGCTTTTTCCGTTTGGAGCGGACGTTGCGCAAAATCGTGTATGTCAGTGGGACTAGGGCGGATTTCGGGCTGATGCGCCATACACTTCTGACGATGGCTGCCTGCCCCGATCTGGATCTTTCGGTACTCGTCACCGGGATGCACCTGAGTTCCATTTATGGGCACACCGTTGACGAGATCGAGCAGTCGGGCCTGGTGGTTTGCGGCAGGGTTCCGGTATCGCTAGACGAGGCGACCGGCGCGGCCATGGCCCAGAATATCGGCCATTCGCTGATTGGGTTCACCCAGGTGCTTGCGAGCGACCGCCCCGACATCGTGCTGTTATTGGGCGATCGGGGTGAAATGCTGGCTGGTGCGATTGCCGCGATCCATCTCAACATTCCGGTCGCCCATGTTCATGGGGGAGAGCTTTCCGGCACGGTGGACGAGCCGGTCCGCCATGCCATCTCGAAGCTTTCGCATCTGCACTTCACCGCGACCGAGGCCAGCCGGGCAAGGCTGATCCGCATGGGCGAACGTGAGGATCGCATCTTTGCCGTCGGTGCTCCGGGCTTGGATGGCCTTGCCGACGCGCCATGCCCATCCCGCGCCGAATATTGCGCTCGATACGGCTTCGACCCGGCGTTGCCGTTGGCGCTTTTCGTCTATCACCCCGTTCTGCACGAGACGCAAACCGCGCGGGCCGATACAGAGCGATTGCTGGCCGTCCTCCAAGCCGGAGGGCTGCAAACCTTGGCGTTGATGCCGAATTCGGATGCCGGCAGCGATGATGTGCGCGCCGCCCTGCGCGCCGTCGAAGGCGCACCTTGGATTCGGATAGAAACCCATCTGCCCCGCCCGCATTTCATCGCCGCGATGGCGACGGTTGACGTGATGATCGGGAACAGCAGCTCGGGGATCATTGAAGCGGCGACGTTCGGCACGCCGGTGATCAACGTTGGCTCACGCCAGAATTTGCGTGAGCGCAACGGCAATGTGATCGACGTGCCTTGTGCGAGCGAGGCCATCACGACGGCGCTGGCGCGAATTCGCCAGCATGGCCGCTATCCGCGCGTGAACCTGTATGGCGATGGCAGTGCCGCCCACCGGATCAGCCGCATCTTGTCGGAAACGCCATTGCCCCCGGAGATGCTGATGAAATTGAACAGCTATTAGGTTTTTCATCGTCAAGGCGGGACGCTTCGATGCGATCGCCCGGGCTTGGAAGGCGGACGGGAGAAGGTCGACCCGACGGCGTCGAGCGTCGGTCTGATGGCCTATCCGACCGCGGCATTGCCTAGCGCTAGGCCAGAATGTCCCAAGTCAGCGGCTCGCCCGCTCCAACTGCTTGCGTCAGGCGCCTACCGGGAAGTTGATCGAGGTGTTTGGGGGCGATGCCCGTTGCCGGTCGAAGGAGAATGAGATCCTCGAGCTGAACGATCGCGCCCGCGGCCAGATCATGCCGGGCCATCACCGATCGACGGACGACCTTGCTGGTTTGGATTTCACTTGGGGTGGGCGCCTTTTCCGCCGAGCCCATGGCGACTTCGACCGTTCGAATCTGTGCCACCAGTTGCTGCAGCTCCTCCGGTGACAGCGACGCGCGGTGGTCCGGCCCCGGCAGCGCCCGATCAAGCGTGAAGTGTTTCTCGATAACGGTCGCCCCCAGCGCGACCGCGGCGGTCGAGACGGCAAGGCCAAGGGTATGGTCCGAATAGCCGATCGCCATGCCGGTTTCAGTCGCGATGGTGGTCATCGCGCGCAAGTTCACCTCCGCTGGATCGGCAGGGTAATTCGAGGTGCAATGCAGGACTGTCACTGCATCTGTGTTGCCTCTAACCTCGCGGATCGTTTCGAGCGCTTCGCCGATCTCTCCAAGCGTCGCCATCCCGGTCGAAAGAATAAGCGGTAGAGGTTTGCGTGCCAGATGGCGCAGAAAGGGCAAGTTGGTGATTTCGCCCGACGGGATCTTGATCCGCTTAACGCCCAGTGCAACCAGCATGTCCGCGGCATCTTCGTCGAACGGCGTCGACATGAATTCGATGCCGCGCGCATGGCAATGGTCGAAAAGCAGCTTATGATCGACGTCCGAAAGCTCCAAAGCTTTCAGCATGGCCCGTTGGCCGCCATCGCCGGTTTCGGTTTTCTGATATGCGGCTTTCTCGGCCAAGTTGCTGGCCAGCTTGTCGGCGTTGAAGCTTTGAAACTTGATCGCGTCCGCCCCCGCGTGAGCGGCGACATCGATCATTTCCATCGCGCGTGAAACCTCGCCGTTATGATTAACGCCGGCTTCGGCGATAATGAAAACAGGCATGGTATTCCCCCTGAAATTAGGTGCTAGCGCGCCTGAGGCGTCCAATCGAGTTCGCTGCGTGTGGCGCCTATATCGACCTCCAAATCGCCGAGCAATTGTTCACGCATGGCTGTGCGTCCGGTCAGCCTCAGCGCCAGATCGAGGGCTGCCGCAGGGATCGGCAGAAGCCGTGCGGGATGCCCTTCCGCAGCGGCGACGGCGCGGACGAGATCGGCCGTCGATCGCGTGATCCCGTCGCTGACAAGGAACGTCTTCCCGGCGGCGTTGGGATGATCCGCAACCAGCAGCAGGAACTTGGCGAGCACTTCCAGCGAAACCAGATCCCGGCGGTTGCCCGTTATCGCCCCAAACGGCAGCGGAATACCACGGCGCAGCAAGCCGGCGATCAGGCCGATATTGCCCTTCGCCCCCGGCCCAATCACCAGTGGTGGCCGGACGATAACGGTCTCTATCCCGTCGAGTTTGGCGAGACCCTGCTCTGCTTCGAACTTGGCGACCGCATAAGGCGAATGTGGCGCAGGTTCGTCGTCAGCGCGAAACGGGCGACCCTGGGTGCGTGCGCCGTTTACCCCAATCGACGAGACGAACACCATGCGCCGCACGCCAGCGGCCACGGCGGCGCGCGCTAGTGCCAGCGTGCCATCGCGGTTAACCGAGCGAAACACAGCCATCGGATCGTCTGCCGTATCGGCAAGAACATGCGCGCGGGCGGCACAGTGGATGACGGCATCCACGCCTTCCAACGCGGCGCCCCAATCGGTATCAGGGCCGATCTCGCCGACACTCGCCCTGGTTGCTTCGCGAACGTCGCGGCCTGCCTGCCGTGCCAGCCGGCAAACCGCCGCTCCGACGAAGCCCGCAGCGCCGGTGACTAACAGCGTCATGGCAGCAGGCCCTGCCGGCGCATGACGCCGACGAACCGTTCGGCACCTGCCATGCTGAGATGATTGTCATCGAAATACATCGATACTCCCCACGATCTAATGACCTATTTGTCTGACGACATCGGTTGAAAGACTTTTCTATAAACCAATTAAGGCATTAGTCCAAACATTCCCATTTGTCTAAAACAACAGTCCAAAATTTAAACATTACGAGGATTTTGAATAAGGACGGTACGGGCTGAGAGAAACGCAATGAGCATCCAGATATGACTAACAAGGCCATTGGAAAAGCCAAGCGGCGTGTTAACAGAACTAAAGCCAATGCCGAGGCTGATGAAGGGTGCCATAATTAGCCATCGTGGATCGCGACCGTCCCGCGTTCGGCGATAAACAAACCCCGCAAGTAATCCCCATATGAAAACAAAAATAAAACAGAAGTAACGGAAATCCACAAAAGCGGTCCCAAATGCGGACGGTAAGAATCCATACACGTTGAGATCAAGCAACTGCTGAAAACGGTCCGCAACAAAACCGGGGGCCAGTCGGCGCATGGTGGCGGTCACAAGATCGATGCCGTACACGCCGAAATGAGGAGGGCCACCATAATCCGTAAATATAACATTCGATATTACGATACCCTGCACCAAATACCACGTGAAAACAAATACGAGGTACAGATTCCCTTCGCCTATGAGAGATTTTAATACATCTGCATAATATCCTTCAAAGGTAACTCCCCAATTATATGCAGCATTATCAAAAGCCGCGCCCACGTTTTCCGCGCCACCGGCGCGAACAAAGAATACTTGAGAAAAATAATTGAGCGCAACGAGCATTACTAGGCCAAGCGCTATGTAGATACCGACGTTACGGCCTGAGCGCCCTCCAGCAGCGTGCGTTCGGGGATAGATTTGCTGGCGCAATCCAATGGCGAGGAACGCGATAAATATACCGACCGCAAGAGGTGCCCTTCCGCCCAACACGAGCGAAACCATAACAAGAGGAACAATTCCGAAGCCGATCAATCGAAATACAGATATCTTACGCGAAAAACCAATCTCTCTGACGAGATAAGAATAAGCTGAAGGATATAGCAAAAAGGCAATCTGAAATAAAAGACCAGCCCCTTCGCCTGTTCCCGAGAGCGTCGCTGTAACACGGTCACTCCGCTCGTAATATGCTGCCGTAAGGTCAACATAGTTATCACGTAGTAACTCTATGGCGAATAAAAAGCTGGCTATGATCGATGCGCCCCGCAATAGCCGATCGGTAATATGAAAATTGATAGCTATATTGGGTGCATATGAGTTACGCTTCATGGGAGCGGCAACTATAAGACTACCTATGCAGAAGGTTGCAATTAATGCCGCCAGCATAAAGTTGCCGTATAAACTCATAGTTCTGCCGGTTAAATGAAACGGCAAAATGACGAATGCACCCACTATGAACAGCCAAACGCGAATCATCAATGTTGCTGGATGTGCGCCCACTGATTCACTCCGTAATCACAGGAATGCTCAAATTCATGCGAGCTCTTCGCTGATTTCGGCAATTCAACACCCCGAATAGGGTCCAGAATGACAAGGTTCAATTCCAATAGACGCCGGTAAAATGGCGGATCCCATCGTCGCTCGAGTCGGTCGTAAAATCGGTTCGCGAAGGTGTAGTAGGCAGTCTCTGGATTGGGCGAGCTACCAAGGGACGGTCAGTCATACGCTCGCCCTTAACGCAAGGAGCCCCGGTTGCAAATTGCTGTTGGACGATACGGGTCGATGTGTGCCCTCGGCTGAGAGCCGTATCTGGAAGAGGGCACCCCATCGCCAGATCGAGCTTAATTACCCTTCCCCCTGTTTCATCGCCACCTCCCCAGCGCCCAGCAATGCCGCTATTCTCTCGCCCAGTGAATTGCCCAATGCCGGCACACGGGGATCGGCGCTGTCGGCACGATAGCCTTTGAACGACATGAACTCGCCGGCGAAACTGCCTTGCAGCAAATGCGTGATGATCCGACGTTGGCGGGCCGGCAAATCGGTAACCGGCGGGGTCGCTTCCACCCGTGCAGGCAGATCGGCAATGTCGCTCCGCGTCCGCACGAAGATGAAGTCATCGGGCGTCGTGAAGTAGGTTTCGGTGGTAATCGCCTTGAGCCCCAGCAAAGCAGCTTGCATGCCCAGCGTGCCGGTACAGGTGAAAGTGACACCTGCCTGCGCCAGCAATGCGTTGCCACTTACCTCATACGGCACCATCACCACGCCGGGCAGCGCCTTCAACCGATCGATCAACGCGCACTGGCGAAAGCCGAACTGCAGCGGATGATCCTTCACGATCACGCAATAGCCCGCCGCGCTAAACACCTGAGCGGTCTCCACCAGCATATTTTCATGATCGACCAGATCCAGATCGTCGATCCAATAATCGATCGATGCTTCAGGAAAAAGCTGTAGCGCAAGGAATAGACGTTTTTCCTTGGGATAGGCGGCGATCTTGGTTTGCCAATCGGCGTCTAGCAGCCGCAGGATCCGCAGGTCGCCCAACCTCGGCTTATGGCCAAGGAACGACTGGGCATCCATGTAGTGAAGGTTGAGCGGATCGCGCTTCAGCAGCGAGATCAGCCAGAATGCCACCCCGCGCAGCTTAAAGTAGGAGAATGTCTTGAGCCAGCGCCACGCCGAGTAGCGCTGCTGCCGCTGTACATATGCGGGCGTGAACAGTGGATCTGCAATTTCGCTCACCCGTGCCGTTACCGTTGCCGCATCAGGGAGATCGGGCGTCGTGATAAGGCGGCCACGGTAGAGCAGCATCGACATTGAGGCGATGGCGCTGGCCGTCACCTCGAAATAGGGAATACCTCGCGCCCGCGCGCGATATTCGAGCATGTCCATCACGTAGCGATCAATCGGCCAGCTAACGACCGCCCGAGGCTTCACCGCGTCCAGCACGGCGTCGCACGCCTCTGCCATCGCCAGGGCCATCGCGATTGCGCGCCGGCGGGGGAGCCAGCGCAGCAAACGGCATCGCGCAATCGCTGTCTCAACGATTTCCGCCGGCACAAGCGGGGACGAGGTGGCGGCGCTGCGGTAATGGCGTCGATAGGCGTTGTAGAAGGGGTCGACGAGATTATGATCCCCTTCACCGCGCAGGTCGGAAACGAGCACCGCATGTTCGAACCCCATCGCATTGCCGACAGCGCGCCACCAGGCTTCGCTGTTGTGAATTGAATAGATCAGAATGGTGCCAGGATGGGCCGGAGGGCTCATGCGTTATTAGCTTTCGGAAAAGGCGCGGACCGCGCGCTGAATTAGGAACAGATAGATCGCGGAAGTTATAGGCGTGGCAATGACGGCGCCGACAATGCCAAAGCGGTATACGCCGCCCGCCAGCAATATGCTGCCCACCGAGAACGCGATCAGCTGCTGGCGCCGAATGACGTCCTCGCGCATCCGTGCATTGGCAATCATGCCAACGAAATCGGCAACGACCCGAAGCAGGGCGCCAAGGGTGAGAACACCCCCATATATCAGCGAAAGATGGTAGCGCTGCGTGATCAGGCCGCCAGTGACAACGTCGACGCAAATGCCAACCGCGAATGCCAAGGATACTACCAATATAACATGAGTTATTTCTGGAAGTACGCGCTGAAATAGCTGAGCGTCGTCTTCCTCCTGCGCAGCGGCAAAAACTCGCGGCATAATCCGACCGTATGAGGCAACATTAAAATACTGATAGATGAAGGAAACAATTAGAATGTGGCGAAGATAAATCCCTGTCTGTTCGATAGGCAACAGCCAACCGATAATGAGGCGGTCGCTTTGCAGTGCCAGAATTGCAATAAGCCCGATCTGAAAATGGGTGAAGGAGGCGCGATGTTGGCGGAACACCCGTTGCCAACCGTTCAATCCATCGTCAACAGGCGCGGGGCGTCGCCGGTGAAGCCACAGCCCGAAAACGGCAACTGCGCAAACCGCTTGCCCAATCGCCCAACTCGCGAGCGCATAGTCCAGTGTCAGCCGGCTTGGAAAGAACAGGATATAGGGCAGCACCGCGAGCAGCACCGCCACGTTCTTTGCCGCGACGATCGCCAGAAAGGGTGTATAGCGGTTGGAAATCAGGGCCATCTGATAGGTTTGATTGGCAACGTGTTCGCAGCTGACGATCACCGCCGCCAATCCCAACTGCATGGGCGTGAGCTTTGCCATGCCGCCCACAACAAGCAGGAACAGCGGCATCATTATCACTTGGTTGAAACCCCAGAAGGGGAGGGCGACTTTTACCGCCCGGTCGAACACCGCATCAGAATCGCCGGCGTGCCGGCGCTGAATGTCCACCTGCCGTTCCCAGTTGAAAGCGAAAGCGAACAGCCCAATCCAAGTGGCCGTAATGCCAAACTGTCCGGCACCACCCAAGCTAAGCGAGTAGCTGGTTCCTACCACGAACAGGGCGCGGGAGAGTACTTCCAGAAACTTGATCGTAACCAGGTACATTGGGATAGGGCTGCGTCTACCACGCCGTCCAGCCGCCATCGGCGGCCAGCACCTGTCCCGTCACGTAACGCGAAGCCGGCGAGGCAAGGAACAGGAAGGGTTCGACGATCTCGTCAGCGGTCGCCATGCGGCCCAGCGGCACGCGCGCCGCGTAGCGTTCAGCGAATACACCATTTTGACCCGACGAAACCCCGCCGGGCACCAGCGCATTCACCCGAATGTCGTGCCGCGCCCAGTATGTGGCGAGCCACCGGGTAAGTCCAATCACCGCTGCCTTCGAGGCGGAGTAAACGGCCGGCGTGTTGATCGGCCCGCCCAGATAGTCCGAGCCTTCGTAGATGCGCGCATCGGGACCAACCAGGCCGTAGATGGACGAGGTCTGGATGATCGCACCACCGCGGCCGCCGGCAACCATCACCGCGCCGGCTGCCTGGGCCATCAAGAACATGCCGTCGATGTTGACGGACATGACTTCCCGCCAGGTTTCGAGGCGATATTCCTCGAAAGGGGTGAAAAAGGCCCGTACGTCACCGGTTTTGGTCGCCGCGTTGTTCGCGAGAATGTCGATCCGGCCGAAACGGTCCACGATGGCATCCACACAGCGTCGCACGGAATCCGGATCGGCGACATTACATGTGAAAGGCGTCGCCCCGTGGCCGATTTCCCTCGCGACAGCTTCGGCCGCGTCGCCAAAAAGATCGACGACAGCTACTTGCGCGCCAGCATCTGCCAATCGCGCGCAAAACTTTCGTCCAAGAATGCCGCCGCCGCCGGTGACCACGGCGACTTGCCCATCGAGCCGATTATCCATCAGTTATGCGACCGGAAGACGGGCTTTACGGCGGGCCCCTCAAGCAGCCCGTCGATTCCATCGCTGAGCGCGTTGGCATAAACGGCCATGGCCCCGTCCAATGCGTCCAGGGTCAAAGCTAGCTCGTCGGCGCCATGTGCTTGCGCGAAAGCGAGCCACGGCATCATCACGCCGCGCTTGAGCATTTCCTGAGCGAGCAACGTACGCATAGCGGGCGAGGGGGCGCCGTCTGCGCCGCGCGTCACGTAATTCAGCGCGACCGCCGGCCCTTCAAGCACAAGATGATCCGCCAGGCCATGCCTTGCCGCACAATCTTCCCAACCCGCGCGGAACCGCGCGCCATAGGCCCACAAATGCCCCGCCACATCCTCGGTTTCGTTGATCTCGGTGGCAGCGATGAACGCGCCCAAGGCGGGCATCTCGCCACCATGGGTTGATGACAGGAGGAAGGTACGCTCCATCCCCGGCTCGTCGATTGCGCCGACCTTCATGAACTCGCGCTTTCCGGTGACCGCGGCCAACGAGAACCCATTCGCCATCGCCTTGCCGAAGGTGGAAAGGTCGGGCTCGATCCCGAAAAAGGCCTGGGCGCCGCGCAAATTCCAGCGAAAGCCGGTGATCATCTCGTCCAGGATGAACAGTGCGCCATGGCGATGCGCGAGGTGCCGCGCGCGATGCAGGAAATTGCCGGCGGCGTTGGGGCAAGCGGCGCAGGACGTGGCGGGCCAGTTCGATACCGTTGCACAACCGCGACAGGGAAGAATGTGCGTTGCCGGCTCCATCATCACGGCGGCGATTTCCGATCCATGGGCATCGAACAACGCCTCAAGGCTCGCCATGTCGTTATAGTCGAACACCAAGGTGGACGATACCTGCGGCGCATCTACCCCGCGCTGGATGGGTGTCGTGCCGATGAACCAATCGTCGAACGAAAAAAATGGGTGTTGCCGGGGAACGCAGACATAGCGTCGCCGGGTATAGGCGCGCGCGATCTTGACGGCCGCGGTGGTCACGTTCGAGCCATTCTTGGCGAACTTCACCATTTCAGCGCTGGGGATCAGCGAGGTTAGACGTTCGGCGGCTTCCAACTCGATCGTCGATGCGCGCGTCAGGTTCACGCCGTTATCGATTTGCGCGATCGCTGCCCTGTTCACACGCTCATCGGCGTAGCCGATAGTGACGGCCCGTAGCGCCATGCCGTAATCGAGATACCGATTGCCCTGCGTATCCCATACATAGGCGCCTTTGCCGCGCGCCAGCACCGGCGGCGCGATGGCGGGAAACTGGTCGTCACCGCGGGAATAGGTGTGCGCACCGCCCGGGATCGCCCGGTGGAGCCGGGCGCGGAGCGCGGCAAAGTCGCCTTTAGTGTTCGAACGGCTGTCTGTCATGCGATTACCCGTTGATGGCGCCAAAGCGGATAGGGGGCGGAATTGGCCTTCGCCACTGCGGCAGGTGGCCGGCCGATGTAAAGCGTGCCGGCGGGTACATCTCGGTCAAGCACCAGGCTTTCGGTGGCGATTTGGCAATGGTCACCAATCATGGAACGACCCAGTACCGCCGCTCCCGGGCGCAGTGTCACGTGCTTGCCGAAGGTAGGATAAACATCGCGGTTCGAACCTACGCCCACGCGTTGATAAGCGACAAAGTAATCGCCGTAGTTCGCGCGCCCAAGCACGGTTCCGAGCGGATGCACCACCAAGAAAATGCTTGGCAGTGTCACCTCATAAAAAATGTCGCAGCCATGAAGCGCTTTGTTCAGCATAAAGAGCTTGGCGGACAGCGACGACGGCGCACCTTGCCGGTACAACTCGTTGCTTAAGATATACAGCCACATGCAATATTGATCACCGTGAAGGTGATTGAAAACCGCTGCCTGGCCGTCAAAAAAATACTTATTATCAATAGCTTGAAAGCAATACTCCAACCTTCCCAGCGCGGCGGGAATCGCTGACATCAGATCGTCTGGCGATACATCCTCGCCGTCGGGCAAAACGTTGTTGCACTGGCGCGCGGCCAAGCTTGCGAGCCGCTCTGCAGGCAACGATGCGCGCAGCTGGAGCACTAGGAGCGGCTGCCTTTCTGGCTGCGTACGGGTACGCCATTGGTGTTTAGATAAGTGCGTACCTTGATCGGCGAATGATCGGTGAAAATGAACATAGACGAAATCGTGATCGCCGACGCCCCAGCATCGAGCGCCGCCTTGCAATCGGCCAGGCTTCCCGCCCCGGACGAGGCGATCAACGGCACGTTCAAGCGATCGGAAAGGGCGGCGATCAGGTCGAGATCATAGCCGGTCATCATGCCGTCGCGGTCGATCGAGCTAAGCAGGATCTCTCCGGCATGGGCGTCTTGCAGGCGTAGTGCCCAGTCGATCGCATCTTGACCGACCGCGGTTTGTCCACCCGCCGCGAAAACGGGGCGGCTACCGTCGGACAACTGGCGATAATCAATCGACGCGACAATGCACTGGTCGCCAAAGCGGCTGGCGGCACGGGTAACGAAGCCCGGATCAGCAGCGGCAGCGGAGTTAATGCTCACCTTGTCGGCGCCGGCTTTCAGCAGCGCCTCGATTTCGTCCAAGCTGCGCACGCCACCGCCGACGGTGAACGGGATGAAAACCTCTTCGGCGACACGTTCGATGACCGAAGATGCGACCACCCTGCCTTCCCGTGTCGCGTCGATATCGAGGAAGATCAGTTCGTCGATACCGTAGCTGTCATATACCTTGGCAGTCGAAACCGGATTGCCGGCCTCACGCTGATCGTCGTCGAAGCGCCGGAGCTTGACGAGCCGCCCGCCACGGATCAGAAACTTTGGAATGATACGCTTTTTCAGCATGTTAAAATTCGCGGTTCAGCCAGTTGGTCAATAGCTGCAGGCCATTGTCCTGGCTCTTCTCGGGGTGAAACTGAGTGGCGACAAGGTTGCCGCGGGCAACAGCTGCAGTGAATGTGCCGCCATGTTCACAGGTGGCGGCGCAATCGACGGAGTCGTGGCAGACCATGTGGAACGAATGGACGAAATAAAAGTCGCTCTCGCCAGCCGGGAGCCCGTCGAACAGCCAATCGTGCGCGGGCATCGGCGTGATTGCGTTCCAGCCGACATGGGGCACTTTGGAGGGTGGGGTAGGGCGCATCGGCAAGACCTCCGCGTCGAGCCAGCCCAGCCCCTCGTGAACGCCGTGCTCTAGGCTCCGTTTGGCGAACAGCTGCATCCCAAGGCACACGCCAAGGACCGGCTTGCGTTCCTCCAGCGCGAGCCGATCGAGCAACGGCCGTAAACCGCTGGCATTGATCGCCGCCATCGCATCACCAAACGCGCCAACGCCGGGCAGCAGCAATCGATCGGCGTCGGCGAGCGCGCCGGGGTCCTTCGTCAGCACAACGTCGTTGCCCACATATTCCAAGGCGTTTGACAGCGAACGGACATTGCCCATGCCGTAATCAATGATTGCCGTGGTCATGGCGCGCGTTTACTCGCGCCGCCTCAACAATCAAGAGCGCGGCGAAACCCCGCTGCGTTCGCCGATCCCCAGCGCGCTTGCGTCGGCACGCAAAACGCGCGTGGCCGGTTGATTTTCTCCGCCCAATCCGCCAGCGAGGCGTCGAGTCGTCGCTGGGGTGCGCGCCAACTTTCCCTTAATGCACTGCAAACGGGAGGGCGTGATTTGGGGCGATGGCAAAAACCGGGGTTACTGATAAGATGAGTGGTAAGACGGCGCTGATTACGGGCGTAACTGGCCAGGATGGCTCGTATCTGGCGGAGCTTTTGCTTGAAAAGGGCTATACGGTCCATGGTATCAAACGGCGATCGAGCTTGTTTAATACCGAGCGCGTTGATCATATTTACCAGGATCGACATGAGGCCGGTGTTCGATTCACCATGCATTACGGTGATCTGACTGATACAGGTAATCTCGTCCGCATCATTCATGAGACGCGACCGGACGAGATTTACAACCTTGGCGCGCAAAGCCATGTCGCGGTAAGTTTTGAATCCCCAGAATACACCGCCGACGTTGATGCGATCGGGACGCTGCGGCTACTTGAGGCTATCCGCTTCCTGGGCATGGAGAAGAAGACACGCTTCTATCAAGCTTCGACTTCGGAGCTATACGGCGATGTCCGCGAGATACCTCAACGGGAAACCACGCCTTTCTACCCGCGCAGCCCCTATGCGGTCGCCAAGCTTTACGCTTACTGGATTGTCGTGAACTATCGGGAGGCATACGGCATGTATGCCTGCAACGGCATCCTGTTCAATCACGAGTCCGAGCGCCGGGGCGAGACTTTTGTCACGCGCAAGATTACCCGTGGGCTAGCTGAAATTGCGCAAGGCGGATCCAGCTGCCTTTATCTTGGCAACCTCGATGCGCTCCGCGATTGGGGGCATGCGAAGGACTATGTTCGGATGCAGTGGTTGATGCTGCAGCAAGATCAGCCGCAGGACTATGTCATCGCGACGGGCGTTCAATACAGCGTCCGTGATTTTGTCGAGCAGGCGGCTCGCCGGATCGGCGTAACGCTTGCTTGGCATGGGCAAGGAATTGACGAGCACGCGGTGGTCGTCGCGATCGACCCCGACGCCATCGAACGGCGTTGCCCCGCGATCAACGTGGGCCAGACGATTGTTCGTGTCGATCCACAGTATTTCCGCCCTTCGGAAGTCGAGACGCTGCTCGGCGATGCCAGCAAGGCGAAGGCCGAACTTGGCTGGACGCCCGAGATCAGCTTCGACGCGATGGTTGACGAGATGATGGAGTCCGATCTTCTCTCGGCGCGCAAACGTGCGGTCGTGCGCGGTGTGACATTGTGAGCCTGGACGACGCGTTTCCGCTGCTTGAAGCAAGCGCGCCACGATTTGAAGATACGCGCGGTTGGCTGCAGGTACTGCATGAAAGCGGCGATCTGGTGCTGAAGCGGTCATTCAGCCGGGCTGGTGTGTTTCGCGGCCTCCACGCCCAGTTGGCGCCTGCCCCACAGACCAAGATCATTCGAGTGGTGTCGGGCCGGATCGTCGACGTGCTGGCTTCGCTCGACGACCCGCAGCGATCCATCGTTCACCGCACGATCACAGCGGCTGACGGCTGGGTTCGCATCGCGGCACATTTCGCGCACGGCTTCTATGCCTGCGACGATACCGTGTTCGAATATATCTGCCAGGGGCGTTACGATCCTGGCGCTGAACAAGCCTTTTCCGTTACTGCGTGGTTGCGCGATGTGATGGGGATTGTTGATCCCATCCTGTCCGACAAGGACCGTCTCGCGCCGCCCCTCCATCCGGTGACTATATGACCAAGATCACGTTGCTCACGGCTTGCTATAATTCCGCAGCCACGATCCGCGACACGTTGAAATCGATCGAGGTGCAAACCTATGCCAATATCGAGCACATCATCGTCGACGGCGCATCGAAGGACAACACATTAGAGGTGGTCAAGGCGGAAGGGCGCCGGGTCGGCCGCGTTGTTTCCGGGCCAGATAAAGGCATTTACGACGCCTATAACAAGGGATTGGCTCTCGCGACCGGCGAGGTGATCGGTTTCTTGAACTCCGACGATTTCTACGCTCACCCCAGGGTGATCGAGCAGGTAATGGCGAAGTTCGATGCCGACCCATCGCTCGATGCGGTTCATGCCAATCTGGTTTATGTCGATCGCGACGATGTTTCGAAGGTCACGCGCCTTTGGCGTAGCCAGAAAAGCACCGCGAAAAGAATTCAACGTGGTTTTTATCCGGCCCATCCCACGCTCTTCCTGCGCCGGCGCGTTTATGAGCGGGCAGGCGGCTTCGATCTTTCATATCGGATGGCCGCTGATGGCGAGTTTATGGGCCGGATATTCGGCCGGTTCGGAATTACCGACGCCCATGTCGACGATATATGGGTGATTATGCGCGACGGTGGTACGACTGGCGGCAATTGGCGGAGCATCGCGCGCCAAAACAGCGAATTGCGACGCGGATTGCGGGCTAACGGCATCAAGAGTTCGCCGACGATGTTTTTGGTGGCGAAGATTATTGACCGCACATTGCAGCGGTCGCGGGCGCGCAATGTGGTACTGCCGCCCTTGGGTTTTGAGCCGTGATCAATGGCCGCCGGGTGCTCGCGCTCGTGCCAGCGCGCGCTGGATCAAAGGGGCTGCCGGGCAAGAATATCCGGCCCTTGCATGGCAAGCCGCTACTGGCGTGGCCGGTGTGTGCCGCGCGCGGATCGCGCTATGTCGATCGCACGGTTATCTCCACGGATGACGCAGGATATGCGGCGATCGCGGTCGAGCATGGCGCGGAGGCTCCCTTTCTGCGTCCTGCGGCGCTAGCGAGCGATACCGCCGCCTCGATCGACTTCATCCTTCACGCGCTCGATACGCTTGAAGCAGTGGGCGATGCATATGATTATCTGGTGCTGCTGGAGCCGACCTCGCCGATGACCGAGGCGAGCGATGTCGACGCTGCGCTCGAGCAGCTTGTGGCGGCAAACACATCGGCCGAGGCCATCGTGGGCGTGACGCCGTTAGAGACGAGCCACCCCGCTTTTGCGGTGCGACGCGACCAGGACGGCACGATACGACCGCTGCTGTCGGACTCGTTTGCGGCGTTGCCGAGGCGGCAAGACCTTGATCCGGTGTTCGCGCTGGACGGGTCGCTCTATATCTCTAGCGTTGCCGCGCTCCGCCGCACCCGCAGTTTCGCCCATGAGCACACGCTTGGTTATGTGACCGATCGCTTCAAGGCGCTCGAGATAGATGATCTGGTGGACTTTGTGTGCATTGAAGCGCTAATGGCGCATCGACTGCGTGAGGCACAGGCCTAGGGATTGGCCGGCTCCGCGACATGCCTGAGGAATTTGTTATGCGGAAATGTGTGCGGTGTCTTGTTCCTGAAACCGTGGACACCATCACTTTCGACGATGCAGGCGTTTGCAGTGTCTGCCGCCAGATCGAATTCAAGAAAGACAAGATCGACTGGGAGGCCCGCGGCAAGCAACTGCAAGAATTGATTGCCGAGTATAAGGGCAAGGGTCTTTACGACTGTGTCGTTCCCTATTCGGGTGGTAAAGACTCGGTCTTTCAACTTTATTACATCGTGCGCGTATTGAAGCTGAAACCGCTCGTGGTTCGCTATAACCACTGGGGCTACCGCCCATTGGTTGAGCAGAACAATACTTCTGTTTTTAAGCAATTGGGTGTTGACGTCGTTGAGTTTACGCCGAGCTGGCACGTCGTGCGTGAAACCATGCTTGAGTCATTTAAACGCCGCGGCGATTTTTGCTGGCATTGCCACACCGGTATCTATGCCGGCGTGATGCACATGGCGGTGCGGTTTGAAACCCCGCTGCTGTTCTGGGGCGAAAGCACGGCGGAGTATCATAGCTGGTATACGTTCGAAGAGATGGAGGAAGTTGACGAGAAGCGCTTCAACCGCCTCATGAACCAGGGCATTACCGCGGATGACATGTATGAGTTCCTGCAGGGCCGTGTCGATCGGCGCGACTTGTGGATGTTCGATTATCCCAAGCGTAAGGATCTGATCCGCCTTAAAGTGCGCTCGATCTGTCTTGGCAACTATATCGAGTGGGATACGAAGGCAAACGTTGACCTGATCAAACGTGAGCTTGGTTGGAAGGGACAGCCGGTTGAAGGCGTGCCCCCCGAATATGACTACGAGAAGATCGAATGTACCTTCCAGGGCATGCGTGATTACTCCAAATTCGTGAAGCGGGGCTATGGTCGCGCCAATCATCTTCTTTCGATCGACATTCGAAACGGAAAGAAAACGCGCGAAGAAGCCGAAGAAATCGAATATCAGTATGATGGAAAACGGCCAGCTTCGATGGACTGGTTCCTTGACATTCTGAAAATGAGCGAAGACGAATATTATGAAACCTTGAAACCGCACCAGGTGCATCCGTGGCAGTTTGACCCGTCTCAGGTCGAAACCGGGCCAGTGATGCCCGATTTCGAAGAATGGGATCGAACCGACAATGCGAACGTGCCGCTCGGTCCGGACAAGCGATAAGCTGGCCTGATTGTATGGCACGGTGTTTGTCGCGCTTGTGCCGTTCATCTGCCTGATCGAGTGAGTTGGTTTCGATGGCCCCGTCCACTTCGCGATCCCCCCGTTTCTCGATCAGCATGGCGCTGGTCTTGGTATGTGCCTTCGGCCTGCTGTTGACCTCGGCCGGCGGGGCATCGCGTGCCGACCTTATGGCACAAGCGATCGTTCGGGCCGGTGCCTTTGTGGCGTTGGCGATGGTCCTGCTGTTCCAGCCGATCGGTGTTTGGCGGGGTGCCCGGCCGGTCGCGTGGCTGCTGGGAGCGACAATCCTATTGGTGGGCGTGCAGCTTGTACCGTTACCGCCCGCGCTTTGGCAGGCCTTGCCCGGACGTGCTCTGTTCGCCGAAGCCGCGGTGCTTGCCGGTCGGCCACAACCTTGGCGTCCCCTGAGCCTGGTACCTTCGGCGACGGTCAATGCTCTGGGGTCGTTGTCGGTCCCGCTCGCCGTATTCGTGTTGGCGCTCGGCTTGCGGAGCCGTGAACGCCAGGTTCTGCCGACGCTGGTTTTGGCGCAGATCAGCATGGTCGCACTGATCGCGGTGCTGCAGGCATCGGGGTTCAATATCGATGTGCCGTTGGCGGACTTGGCACCGGGGGAAGTCAGCGGTAGCTTCTCCAACCGCAACCACTTTGCCGTATTCATGGCGCTGGGTTCCGTCATCGCGCCCTACTGGGCGCTGATGCATCCAGGCGGACTTGCCTGGCGCGCACCCGTTGCAATTGGCCTGGTCTTGGTCTTTCTGCTGCTGATCCTGGCCAGCGGTTCTAGGGTCGGTTTGACGGCGGGTAGCGTCGCAATTGTGTTTGCCGCGGTGGGAACCTGGCGGGGGCTGCGTGCGGCGGCGGTGCGTCTGCCCCGCTGGGCAGCTCCCGCGCTGATTGGAAGCGCGCTGTTGGCCGTGCTCGGCCTGACGCTGGTCAGCGTTGGGGCGCGTCGTGCCGCCTCGATTGAACGGCTGGCAACGCTGAGCGTGGGTGAGGACCTGCGCAGCCGAAGCTTTTCGACCATCACGCAGATGATTTCTGATTATTTTCCCGTCGGCACCGGTTTCGGGAGCTTCGACCCAATCTTCCGGCTGCATGAGCCAGATCGCTTGCTTCGCCTCACCTATCTGAACCACGCCCATAACGACGTGCTTGAAGTGGTGCTCGACGGTGGGATGGCGGGTGCGCTCTTGTTGCTGTGCTGTTTGTCCTGGTGGGCTTTTGCAAGCGTGCAAGCCTGGCGTCGTCCGGCCCTGGGCAATCTGGCGCAACCTGGGTCGGTCATGGTGCTGGTGTTGCTGATCGCCAGCCTGTTCGACTATCCGCTGCGAACGCCGCTGATGATGGAAATACTGATCGTTGCGGCGCTTTGGCTGGCGACTTCTAAAGCGCCAATCGACCCAAGCTCCACCCGGACGCGGCGAAGCGCCCCGCCTCGCCCTTTACCATGAATGGCCTAGCGCCTATACGACCGCCATCCAAACACCGAGTGACGAAAAGCATGCGCAAGATTACACCCGCGCTGATCCTTGTGGTAGCCCTATCGGCCTGCGCCGGTAAGACGTCGATCGAGTCAGCGCCCGGCCTAACGGTGGTGCAGGACGCCAGCAGCCTTCCCGCGCCCGAACGGGCCGATCTGGTTGCTTCGGATCGTCCGGCATTGATAGGTCCGCTTGATACGATCGTGGTCGAGGTCGTTAACATCCCGGATTTCAGCCGGGAAATTCAGATCGACGCCAGCGGCCGGATTGCGATGCCCCTGGTCGGCACGCTCGACGCGCGTGGGAAAACCGCCGAAGAACTGGCGCGCTCGATCGAAGCTGCGTTGCGCGCACGTTTCGTCAAGGATCCCGACGTCGTCGTCAACATCAAGAGCTCGGTCAGTCAGGTCGCAACTATTGACGGCCAGGTCGTTGAGCCCGGACTTTACCCGGTGACCAACCAAATGACCCTTATGCGTGCGATCGCCTCTGCGAAGGGGCTGACGGAATATGCGCGGCAAAACGACGTGGTCATTCTGCGTACCGTGAAGGGGCAGCGCATGGCGGCCTTGTACAATGTCGGTGCCATCCGCCGCGGTGTCTATGCCGATCCAGCGATCTACGCCAATGACGTCATCGTCGTCGGTGATTCGCCGCAACGGCGCCTGTTCCGCGATTTCGTGGCTCTGTCGCCACTGCTTTCGGCGCCCCTCATTGCGATTATTCGGTAAGGTTGATTGATGAACATCGTGACATCGCCTGGGCGCGGGGATTTGGTGGTTCCGGGGCTGGCCCCCGTGCAACCGCCAGCCCAAAGTAACATGCCGCTCATCCGCCAATATCTGCGGATCGCGTTGCGCTGGCGCTTCGTTATTTTGGGCTTCGTCCTGGCTTGTGTCGCCATCGGGGTTGTCGTAACGCTGCTTAAGACTCCGCTCTATACGGCGACAACGACCATTGAAATCGCTCGTGAATCCAATCGGGTAACGAACTTTCAGGGTGTCGAGCGTGAAGAAAACGTTGCCGATCAGGAATTTTACCAAACGCAATATGGGCTGCTTAAGTCGAAGAGCTTGGCGGAACGTGTCGCGTCAACGATGGGTATTATCGACGACCGCTCTTTTTATGAAATGTTCAAGGTAAAGGAGCAGGGATCTGCTTTCGCTAAGATCAACGGCCGTTACGTCTCCAGCGGACGCAATGAGCGGCGGCGTTTGGCCGGTGAAATCTTGTTATTACACGTGGCCATTACCCCAACGCGACTTTCGCGTCTGGTTGACATAAACTTTACAAGTCCGCGCCCTGCTTTTTCAGCGCAGGTCGCGGACGCGTGGGCGGAAAGCTTCATCCAGACAAACCTAGAGCGAAAGGTCCAGGCGACGTCCTATGGCCGAAACCTGTTGCAGCGAGAGCTGGCGCAGGCGAAGGCGCGCTTGGATGCGTCCCAGCGGCAGCTTGTCGGCTATGCAGCGTCGCAACGGATCATCAATCTTCCCGCGCAAAGCAACGGCCAGGGAGCGACAAGCGAGCGTTCGATCGTCGCCGATGAACTCGCCGCGCTCAGCACGGCGTTGTCGCAGGCGGTCGCAGAGCGGGTCGAAGCCGAGGCGCGTTATCGCCAGCTGGGCAGTGGCGGTGCTTCGAGCGAAGCTTTGCGAAACCAGGCAATCAACTCTTTGCGCCAGCGCCGTGCCGAACTTTCTGCGGATTATCAGCGGCTGCTTACCCAGTTCGAGCCTCGCTATGCTCCCGCGCTTGCGCTGAAATCGCAGATCGATGATCTCGATCGCGCTATCGGTCGTGAAGAGGCGCGAGTTGCCGGCGCCATTCGCGCAGACTATCTCCAGGCAGAAAGCCGTGAAAGTGGCCTTCGTGCGCGAGTGGAGCAGCTGAAGAGCGACTATCTCGACCTAAGAACCCGTAGCATCCAGTATAATATCTTCCAGCAAGAAGTGGATACTAACCGGGCGTTGTATGATGGACTGTTGCAGCGGTTCAAGGAGATCGGCGTTGCCGGTGGTGTCGGCATCAACAACGTATCCTTTGTGGATCGCGCTGTTATTCCGGATCATCCTTCCAGCCCGCAGCTGCTGGTAAACCTCGCGCTGGCGATGTTGATTGGCCTAGGCTTGGGTGCTGCGGCCGCAATGGTTCTGGAACAGCTGGACGAAACGATCGCGGATCCTGGCGAATTGGAACGCCAGCTTGGCATCCCAATGTTGGGCGTGGTGCCCAAGATTGAGGACCAGGCTCCCGAAGTTGCTTTGCTGGATCGCAAATCCAATTTCGTCGAGGCGTATCTGGCGATCCAGACTAGTTTGTCTTTCACCACCGAGCACGGGATGCCGCGTTCGCTCGCGGTAACCTCGACGCGGCCGGCCGAGGGCAAATCCTCGACCGCCCTATCACTGGCCACGGTTCTGGCTCGAGGCCGTCGTCGGGTCGTACTCATCGACGCGGATATGCGCTCGCCATCGGTGCATTTGCTGATCGGCGCGAGGCATGATCTGGGGCTGAGCAATTTCCTTGCGGGGCAAGATGACGTCGAACCGATGATCATTCCCGTGCCTGACTACGGCTTCGATGCGATCACGGCCGGACCGTTGCCGCCAAATGCCGCTGAGCTTCTCGGCGGTAACCGCCTCGCAGTGCTCATCGAACGGCTGTTGAGCACCTACGATCACGTTGTGATCGACGCGCCACCAGTGATGGGGCTGGCAGATGCACCACTGATCGCGAGCCGCGTGGAAGGCGTCGTCTTCGCGATCGAATCGCATAGTGTTCGGGTCACCCAGGTAAAGACCGCGCTGGGGCGCCTCTCGGCCGCTAACGCTCGCTTGTTCGGCGGCGTGCTTACGAAATTCGAGGCGAAGCGTGCCAGCTATGGTTATGGGTATGGCTATGGCTATGGCTATGGCTATGGCGCCGGTTTTGATTATGGCCATAATCGGTTGAGTGATGGCGAGAAGGTCTCCCGGCGGGGATGAGCAGATTTGCCCACCCTACCCGGCGCTTGTTCGGCGGTGGGATTAAGGGCCTTGCCCTGGCGCTTTGCGCCGTCGGCGCGGGTTACGCAATCGTCACGCAGTCGCTTGCGGTTGTGCTGACGGAGCAGGCACCCGAGCTTGCTCATCAACTCGCGCCGGGGAATGGGCGTGTGAGCGGCGCCTGGGCACGTAAGATGCTCGAGAACGACGTCGCCGATAATCAAGGCGGCGTGACCCAGCTCGCTGAACGTGCATTGCTGCAAGACGCGACGGCGGTGGCGGCCGTGGGTACGCTGGGTCTTGTCGCCCAGTTGAACGGTAACGCCGCCAGGGCGGCCCGCCTCTTTGAGTATGCTGCCCGTTTAACCCGCCGTGATTTGCCCACGGAGCTGTGGCTGATCGAGGACGCGGTGAGACAAGGGAATATTCCTGGTGCGCTGCGGCATTATGATATTGCCCTGCGGACACAGCCTGGCGCGGGTGAGATCCTGTTCCCCGTGCTTGCCACTGCTAGCACTGACCCTGCCATCGCGCTCTCACTGACTAAAACGCTCCAGAAAAAACCGTTATGGAGTGAATCGTTCATCACTTATTTAGCGATCAACACCAAATCGCCCGTGCAAACCGCTGGGCTTTTTCAACAGCTTAGCGCATCAGGGGTGCCCGTTGCGACCACCAGTCGCAACATCCTGGTCGACCGGCTGCTCGGCGCGAAGCCCGAAGCCGCCTGGGCGTTTTACCGCAGCTTCCATCCCGACGCGGATCGGCACCGTTCGAATGACCCCTATTTCACCGGATCAGCCGACTCTCCCTCTCAGCTGGACTGGGTGTCGATCAACGACGAAGGCCTCTCGGGTACAATCCAGCGCGGCGCTGACCGCGGCCTCTTTGCGTTTTCCACCGCGCCGACGGTTGGTGGCGTGGTGCTGCGACAGCGTCTCGTTCTGCCACCAGGCAGCTACAGAATTGAAGGCGAGAGTATCGATTTGCGGCCTGCCGCTAACGCTTGGCCCTATTGGGCGCTGAGTTGCATGGCTGACGGGCGTGAACTCGGACAGGTAGCCGTTCCGCCGTCCGAAAACGGTCGTGGCCGATTTGCCGGATTGGTAACGGTTACGAACGGCTGCGCGGTTCAGCAACTTGCCTTCACGATCCGCCCGTCCGAGTCCGTGGAAGGTGTCACCGGCCAGCTGAGCTACGTGGCGCTTCGACCGGTGCAGGGAAGCAACGCCGCGTCGGCCGCGAGCGGCGGCGCGCGGCCCAAATAGGATGTACGGCGTGCGTCTTTATCGTCTCTTTGTCCGGCTTGCCGCGGCCCTGCTCGTTGCCGGCACACCGATCGTCGCCCCAACCGTTGCTCACGGCCAGATTCGGGGCTCGGACGCAGATGATAATGATTTGCCGCTGCCACCGCCGCAGCCTGTCGGCAACAGTGCGGTCAGGCAGGCAACGCCGGGGCAGACGCCCACCTCTATCGCCGGGCGAACCGGCACGCGCCGGACTCGCCAGGATGTGACCGGGGTGGTCGCCACGGCACGGCTCAGTACGCGCGTTTCCAGCCGAATCCAGTCCCGTTTTCGGAACCGGCTCGATCAATCTTTCGATCCGCTGGCTAATGGGACCTCCTCGTTTCGGGCTGCCAACGAGCAGACGCGACGGCAAGGCCAGGTTCGACGGTAATGGTCCGATTTCGGCGTGAGCGCGGTCCCGCCACTCTGCCACCAGCAACATGCTTAGGTTCGTACCGATGTAGCCGGATCGAGATCGTGACGGCCTAGCCCCAGCCATGGGTCTCAGCGAAATGTAAGCCGTGGTGATTGGTGCCACCCGCCGTTTTCCTGTGCGACACTAGTTCAAGCGGATAGCTTCCGAGCGTTGGGAGCGTCACGCCGCTGGGATTTTCCTACCTGCCCCCGCATGTTCGGCGCGCCGACACGGGAACCGGAGCCGCAAAGGCAGGCCCTGAACGGGGCAACCTGTGTGCGACGCCGCGAACTGCCGGCACATCCCGACCCCGCCTTGACGATATCAATAACAGAACAAATGCATCCCAACGCAATATATCCGAATAAATTTCTACGAGCGGGAACATAGCGACGCTATCCGATTTTCCATTCTTCGTAGGGAGCCGTGATGGGTGAGGTGGGTGTTGCGTGTACTCGTGACAGGGAGCAGTGGTTTCGTTGGCGCAACGCTATTGAGGGTTCTCAAGGCACAGGGAAAAGAAGCAGAGGGCATAAGTCGAACCAGCAGCGCCCGCTTTTCTGCCGATCTTTTAGACTATGATAGCCTCGTAAAGATATTGAAAGACTTTCGGCCAAAAGTGATTGTGAATTGTGCTGCGCAAACCAATCTAAAAGGCGTTAAGCGAAACCCACAAATGTTGGTGAATTCGATCGGGGTCACTAACATAATGAAGGCTTTTAAATGTACAAACTCCGAGCGACGCTTGGTGCAGATATCATCGCAATTAGTCCATCGATTGGATATTCCGCCAGGGAAAGAGGATCATTTTGACCCAGTCGGCGATTATGGCGCGTCGAAGGCAATTGCCGAAGCGGCGGTCAGTTCGGCAGATGGCGCCGGCGCCGAATGGGCAGTGTTGCGCTGTCCAACGATCTGGGGGCCGGGCATGAGCGAGCATTATGCCGGGATTTTGAGATTGGTGAAGAAGGGGCGCTATGTCCACTTGAAGCGGGGGCCGGTGCGCAAAACTTACGCATATATCGACAATCTGGCACATCAGATCGCAGCGGTGGTCGATGCCCCGGCCGCGAGAGTTCATCGTCGTGTCCTGTATCTGGGCGACTATCAACCGCTTGATGTGACAGCCTGGATCAACGCCTTTGCGGCGGGGTGGGGAAGGCATGTGCCAACAGTGCCGGACACCGTCGCGCGGGCGGCGGCGGCATTAGGCGATTTCTCAGTTCGCGTCGGCCTCCCCTTGCCAATAACTAGCGACCGTCTGAATAATTTGACGCTTGAATATTGCCACGACCTCTCGCCAATAAAGGAGCTCGCGCCGGCATTACCCGTTTTTTGGCGGGACGGCGTCGAGCTTACGAGGGCGTGGATCGACGACGCGGCCCAGCTATCCCATATCGACCGAAACGTTGTTCCCGCCCTGGTGTGAGCGGTCTGATCAACTGACGCGCTCTCATACGTCTAGAGTTTGGGTTGCTCCGAGTCGCTGCCGTACGCTTCCACCCCTAGCACTTGCACCTTCCATCCTCCGCCCCCAAATCACCTCAGCAAGAGGTGATCCATGTTCGCGGCTGTCGATCCCATCCTGCTTGCTCGCATCCAGTTCGGCTTCACGGTCAGCTTCCACTTTATTTTCCCGAGCTTTTCGATCGGCTTGGCGAGCTACCTCGCGGTGCTTGAGGCGCTCTGGCTTCGCACCAGGGATGAAGCCTATCTCGACCTGTTCAAGTTCTGGCTGAAGATTTTCGCCGTCGCTTTCGCGATGGGCGTCGTGTCGGGCATCGTCATGTCCTATCAGTTCGGCACCAACTGGGCGGTGTTTTCGGACAAGACCGGGCCGGTGCTGGGGCCGCTAATGGCCTATGAGGTGCTCACCGCCTTTTTCCTGGAAGCCGGTTTTCTCGGCGTGATGCTGTTCGGGATGGAGAAGGTGGGCAAGAAGCTGCACTTCGCCGCCACCTGCATGGTCGCGCTCGGCACCTTCATCTCGGCGTTCTGGATCCTGTCGGCGAACAGCTGGATGCAGACGCCGCGGGGTTATGCGGTGAACGCCGTCGGCCAGTTCGTGCCCGGGGGTGATTGGCTGGCCATCATCTTCAACCCCAGCTTTCCCTATCGGCTGGTCCATACCGTGACGGGCGCCTATCTCACCACCGCGCTCGCGGTGGGCGCGGTTGGCGCGTGGCATTTGCTGAAGGACCGGCAGAACCGTTTCGCGCGCATCATGTTCTCGATGGCGATGGGGATGATCGCGGTCGTCGCGCCGCTCCAGATCGCGGCGGGCGATACCCAGGGGCTCAACACGCTCGAGCATCAGCCGGCGAAGATCGCGGCGATGGAGGGGCATTTCCAAAGCCATGAAGATGGCGCGCCGCTGATCCTGTTCGGGCTGCCCAACCAGCGCGAGCAACGCGTCGATTATGCGATCGAGCTGCCCAAGCTCTCCTCGCTGATCCTGAAGCATGATCTGAACGCCCCGCTCGCCGGGCTCGACCGGGTGCCGCGCGACAAGCAGCCGCCGGTGCCGGTCGTCTTCTGGTCGTTCCGGGTGATGGTGGGCTTGGGCTTCGCAATGCTGGGCTTGGCGCTGTGGGCGCTGCTGGCGCGGGTGCGCGGGCGGCTGTTCGACTGGGCGTGGCTCCACCGCGCGGCGTTGGTGATGGGCCCGTCGGGCTTCGTCGCGGTGATCGCTGGCTGGATCACCACCGAAGTCGGCCGCCAGCCCTACACCGTGTACGGGCTGCTCCAGACCGCGCAAAGCGCGTCGCCGCTCGCCGCCCCCGCGGTGGGTGCGTCACTGGTCGCGTTCGTGCTCGTTTATTTCGCGGTGTTCGGCGTCGGCACTTGGTATATCCTGAAGCTGATGCACGGCGGCGTCCACGTCCACGAATCGGATCTGGGCGACGCGCCCATCCGCACCGCGGGGGTGACGCCGACCTTGCAGGTTCAGCGCCAGGGCCAGCCGGCGTGAACCTGAACTATGATCTGGCGACGATCTGGGCCGCGCTGATCGCGTTCGCGGTGTTCGCCTATGTCGTGCTCGACGGGTTCGATCTGGGGATCGGCATTCTGTTCCCGCGCTTCATCCGCGGCCCGGATCGCGACCAGGCGATGAACGCGATCGCGCCGGTGTGGGACGGCAACGAGACCTGGCTGATCCTAGGCGGCGGCGGCCTGTTCGCGGCCTTTCCGCTGGCTTATGCGATCATTCTGCCGGCACTGTATCCGCCGATCATCGCGATGTTGCTGGGGTTGATCTTTCGCGGGGTCGCGTTCGAGTTCCGCTGGCGCGATCCCGCGCACCAGCCCTTCTGGGATTTCGCCTTCACCACCGGCTCGACCATCGCCGCCTTGGCGCAAGGGGTGACGCTGGGCGCGCTGCTGCAGGGGATCACGGTCAACGGGCGGGCCTATGGCGGCGGCTGGCTCGATTGGCTGACGCCGTTCACGGTGCTGACGGGCGTGAGCGTGGTGATCGGCTATGCGTTGCTCGGTGCGTGCTGGCTGATCGTGAAGACCGAAGGCGAGACCGAACGCCGCGCCTATGCGCTCGCGCGGCTGCTGGGGCCGCTGACCATCCTGGCGATCGTCGCGGTGTCGGCGGCGACGCCGTTCCTCGCGCACAGCTATGTGAAGCGGTGGTTCACTTTTCCAGGCGTGCTGATCACCGCGCAGGTGCCGTTGCTCGTCGCGATCGTCTCGGTGCTGTTCTGGCGCGCGCTCGCCACCCATCGCCGGATCGCGCCGTTCGCCCTGGCGCTGACGCTGTTCGCGCTGAGCTTCATCGGGCTCGGCATTTCGATGTTTCCCTACATCATCCCGCGCAGCGTGACGATCTGGCAGGCGGCGGCGCCCGAGGCGAGCCAGGCCTTCATGCTGGTGGGGGCGGGGGTGATGCTGCCGATCATCCTGGCCTACACCGCCTGGTCCTATTGGGTGTTCCGCGGCAAGGTGGGCGAAGGCTATCATTGATGCGTGCGCCGCGCGAGGATGAGGGCGCGGGCGGGGGCGATGACCGGCCGCTGTGGCAGCGGCTGCTGTGGCTCGCGGCGATCTGGGGCGCGAGCGTGGCGACGCTGGGCGTTGTTGCGGCGGCGATTCGCGGGTGGTTGCACGGGTAGGCAAGATTCGCGGGCGCAGCCGGGCGCCGGTTCAGCGAAGCTGAAACCAACCCTAGGGCGCCCTTTGACAGCCAAGGCGGCAAGAAGAGAGTCGCTCCAAAAGAAAAGGGGCGGCGATCGCTCGCCACCCCTTTCCAATAGTCGCGTGTCGACCGGTCTTAGCGGCTGGTCGAGTTGTTCGAGCCAGTGGTGCCCGCCACGATGCCGGCGATCGCGCCGCCAGCGGCGATCACGACGAGGGCGATGATGCCCGCCTGGCTGATCTTGGCCTTCTTGCCGGCCGGGGCCGCACGGACCGCCTTGGCGGCCGGAGCGATCGACAGGGCCGACGCCGGATTCGCCGAGGCGGCGACCGGAGCGACGACCATCGAAGCGGCAGCAGCCGTAACGAGGAACTTCGCGAAGCTCATTTTAAACTCCCTTTTTTTCAACAACCTATCTCTGCCACGGGAAATCCCGCCTGGCAACCCGGCTTGGGTTTTACCGTGCGAGACCGGTCAACACGCGGAAACCTGCGTACCCCCGCGGCTGTCGTCCTTAGCCTTGGCTGGTACAAAAATCACTAAAAAAATTGTGTCGCGCGAATGAAGGCGCCTTGCTCATTTACGCCTGTTGCGGCGTTGCCACTGTCCAACGCTCGTCATTTTCCAAAGCCAGCGCAGTCAGTTCGCCACTAGCGTAAGCACCGGTATCGATCCCGATTCGATGCGGGCGCCATTCGACTTGGGGCGTGATGGTGTGGCCATGAACAACAATGCGCGGATGCGGCCCGGGATGATCGAGAAACTCATCGCGAATCCAGCGCAGTTCAGCGACGCGCTGCTCAGGAAGCGCGACTCCGGGGCGAATCCCGGCGTGGACGAAGACATAATCGCCAAGCTCGATCATGTCCTCGAAGCTTTCCAGGAAGGTGCGATGCGCAGGCGGAACCAGGCCGGGGAGCGCGTCGAGCAGTTCGCCGAAATCGAGCGCGTTGTACGTGGCCTCGTCCATCCCATAGCTCAGGATCGTCTCGCGTCCCCCGACCCGCGCGAACAGCCGCAGCGCGCGTTCATCGCCGTCCAGCGAGCGCAGCAGCAATTCCTCGTGGTTGCCCATCAGGAAGCGACACGGCCCTTGCGTGGCGAGTTGCATCGCGCGCTCGACCACCGCCGCGGATTGCGGACCACGATCGATCAGATCGCCAAGGAAGATAAGCTGTAGCTCGGCCGAGGGGCGCGCCGCGTCGTCGGCCTCGATCAGTTCGAGCAGCGTATCGAGCAGGTCGAGCCGGCCGTGAATGTCGCCGATCACATAGACGCGCTGGCCGGGCGGAATGCGGCCGGGGGCGGTGGGCTTGGCGGCTTTTCGAAACAGTTTGAGCATTGGGCGACGGACCGTGGCCCCAATCGGGGGCGAACGCGCGCGATAGGCGAAGCGCGGCGCCGCGACAACCGCCGATGCCGTGCCTAGCGGAGACGATCCCCGTAATAATCGCGATACCAGGCGACGAACCGCGGGACGCCCACCGCGGGCGGCGTTTCCGGCACGCGCCCGATCAGCGCGCGCAGCAGGTGATTCGATGCTTCGGTCACTTCGACGTCGCCGGCTTGCATCGGCATCATGTTCTTGATCGCGGGCTTGCCGAGCGCGCGCTCGATCTCGGCGATGAAATCGAGCAGCCGCGTCTGCCGCCCGCCGCCAATGTTCACCACCCGGAACGGCGCGACCGGCGAGAGCGAATCACCCGCCATGCGCGTCTTGCCCGGCACCGCTTCCGCGAGCCCCAGGATCGCCGCGACCAGATCGTCGACGAAGGTGAAGTCGCGCGCCATGTCGCCGTTGTTGTAAACGTCGATCGCGCGGCCGGCGGCGATCGCGTCGGTGAATTTGAACGGCGCCATGTCCGGCCGACCCCAGGGGCCATAGACCGTGAAGAAGCGGAAATAAGTGGCGGGGATGGCGAACAAGTGGCTGTAGCTATGGCCGATCAGCTCGGTCGCGCCCTTGGTGGCGGCGTACAGGCTCACCGGCTTCTGGATCGCCTGCCCTTCGTCGAAGGGAATATGGGTATTCGCGCCATAGACCGAGCTGGTCGAGGAAATCAGCAGATGCTCAACCGGGTGGTGGCGCGCGAGTTCGAGCAGGTTGAACGTGCCGACGACATTGGTGTCGATATACTCGCGCGGATGGTCGATGCTGTAGCGCACGCCGGGTTGCGCGGCGAGGTGGATGACGATGCCCGGCGCGAAGCCGGTCCACACCGTCCGCAGCGCGTCCATGTCCTGGATCGACAGGCGGTGCAGCGCGAAGCCCGGTTGCGCCAGCAATCGCGCCGCGCGATCCTCCTTCAGCCGCACGTCGTAATAGGGCGAGAAATTGTCGATGCCGCACACCGTGGCACCGGCGGCGAGCAGCTGCTGGCAGGTGTGATAGCCGATAAAGCCCGCGGCCCCGGTCACCAGCACCTTCGCGCCTTGCAAGCCCACGCTATTCTCCCCGTGAAGGCCGGTGTCGCCTGAGCGACCGGCATGACGATCGTGCCGTAACAGCCGAATGCTTACCAGCGGTTACCCAAGTGGATGACTGCGCGAGCGAGGGCGGCTAGGGAAGGGGGATGCGGTTGCTGCTCCCCTTATTCGCGCTGATCGCCGTGACGCCGGGCGCGAGCGCGGCCCCCGGGGTCGAGCCCGCGACGCTCGAGTCGCTGCGGGCGGCGGACGCACGGCTGGCGGGGATCGCGTATCGGCTGACGACCCGCAACGCCGCCTTGTGCCGCGATCTCGAGCCCGAGCTGGGGCTGCAATTTCATACCCTTGCCCAGTATCAACCGGCAGCGCGGGGCAGTGCCAGGACGGTCTTCGGCTTCGCCGCGCCGGTCGCGGTCGAGCTCGTGCTGCCCGAATCCCCCGCGGGGCAGGCCGGGGCACGCCCGGACGATGCCTTGCTCGCGATCGACGGCGCGCCGCTCGATACCCCCGCGCCGGGTGACGCGCCGGCATCGACCGGCGTGCGCGATGCGCTGTTCGCCCGGCTCGCGGCCCGCGCTCCCGATCGACCGATCCGACTGACCCTGGCCGGGGCGCCGGGCCGGCGCGACTTAAGCATCACCCCAATTCCCGCCTGCCGCGCGCTCGCCGAGGTGACCTTCGAGCGCGACAGCTACGCGCTCGAATCAGGCATCATCGCGATCGCCGCGCGGTCGATCGAGCGATTCGACGAGCAGGGCCTCGCGGTGGTGATGGCGCATGAGCTTGGCCATCTGATCCTGAAGACCCAGGCCCGGCTGGCGGCGGCCGGGGTGAAGAGCGGGGCGCTGGTTGGCGAACTGGGCCGTAACGCGCGCTTACGCAAGCAGGGCGAGCTGGAGGCGGACGAGCTCGCGGTCGCCCTGCTCTATAACGCGGGTTACCCGGTCGATCTGGCGGCGCGTTTCTATCGCGGGCCGGGCAGGGCGCTCGATTACGGGCTGTTCCGCGATCGCGGCACCCCTGCAAGCAGCGAGCGGATCAAGGTGAGCGAGGCGGCCGCGGCGGCGATTCCGGCCGGCGCGGCGCGGCCGGTCGTGCCGGCGATCCTGGCGGCGCGCGATCGGCCGATAGAGTAGCGCCGGGTTCAGCTCGCCAGCCGCAGATCGGCCGGCTCCATCGCTGGCGCGGGCTGATCGGGCCAGATGCCGCGCGTATCGTACACGAACTTGCGCGCGCGCTCGTCGAGCGGGACCGACTTGAACAGTTCGTGATCGACCAGCACCACCATCACCGGGCAGCTTTCGATCGCCTCGTCGAGGTCGATCAGCTTGGCGCCGGTGCCCGCGAACACCGGCGGCAGCGCGCGCGCGAAGGGCTCGACGATCCGCACCCGCTCGCCGAAGCGCCGGGCAAGCGCGAGCGCGACCTTCAGCGCCGGGCTTTCGCGAAAATCATCGATATTCGCCTTGAAGGCGAGCCCCATGCACGCGACAGGCAGGCCCGGATGCGCCTCGATCAGCGCGGTCGCGCGCTCGATCGCGTAATCGCACTTGCCGTCATTCACTTCGCGCGCGGTGCGGATCAGCGGGGTGTGCTCGGGCGCCTGCGCGACGAGGAACCAGGGATCGACCGCGATGCAATGCCCGCCCACGCCCGGGCCGGGCGCCAGGATGTTGACGCGCGGGTGGCGGTTGGCGAGGCGGATCACCTCCCACACATCGACCCCCATCTGATCGGCGACGAGGCTCAATTCGTTGGCGAAGGCGATGTTCACGTCGCGAAAGGCGTTTTCGGTGAGCTTGGTCATCTCCGCCGCGCGCGCGCTGGTGGTGACGCAGGCCCCGCGCACGAAGCGGCGGTAGAAGCTCAGCGCCTTGCGCGCGCAGCGCGGGGTGATGCCACCGATCACCCGATCATTGTCGATCAGCTCGACCAGGATGCGGCCCGGCAGCACGCGTTCGGGGCAATAGGCGATCGCGACATCGGCCAGTTCACGCGTCAGCCCCGGCATCTTCAGATCGGGGCGCAGCCGCGCGAGCAGATCGCGCACCTGTTCGGTGGTGCCGACCGGCGAGGTCGATTCGAGGATCACGACATCGCCCGCCTTCAGCACCGCCGCCACGTTGGTCGCGGCCTTCAGCACATAGCCGATATCGGGCTGATGGCCTTCCTTGAACGGCGTCGGCACCGCGATCACGAACACGTCGGCGGGTTCGATCTGGGTCGCGGCGCGCAACGAACCGCGCGCGACCACGCCCGAGACGAGGCCGTCGAGATCGACTTCCTCGATATGCACCTTGCCCGAGTTGACGGTGGCGACCACCTCTTCGGACACGTCGATGCCGAGCACGGGCACGCCGGTGCGGGCGATCACCGCCGCCGTCGGCAGGCCGATATAGCCGAGGCCGACGACGCAAACCTTGATGTCAGAGCCCGAAACCATCCGCCACGATCCTCGCAATACGTGCCGAGGCATGGCCATCGCCGAACGGATTGTGCGCGCGGGCCATCGCCTGATGCGCGGCACCATCGTCGAGCAGCGTAAAGATTTCGGAAACGATGCGGGCTTCGTCGGCGCCGATCAGCCGGGCGGTGCCGGCGGCGACGCCTTCGGGGCGCTCGGTCGTCTCGCGCATCACCAGCACGGGCTTGCCGAGCGCGGGGGCTTCCTCCTGCACCCCGCCCGAATCGGTGAGGACGATGTGCGCGAGGCCCAAAGCGCGGACGAAATGCGGGTAATCGAGCGGATTGATCCGGGCGATGTTGGCGTGGTCGCCCAGGATGCGGTCCATCACCTGCACGACATTGGGGTTGGGGTGGACCGGGAAGAGAATCGCCACGTCGCCTCGCGCGGCGATGCGGGCGAGCGCGCGGGCGATCGCCTCCATCCCGCCGCCGAAATTCTCGCGCCGATGGGTGGTGACGAGGATCAGCCGCTTGCCGGCGAAGCGCGCGGCGATCGCATCAAGGCCGGCGGCGAGCGCGGGTTGCTCGCCGAGCCGCGCCTGGGTGGCGAGCAGCGCATCGATCACGGTGTTGCCGGTGACGTGGATGTGCGCCGGCGCGATGTTTTCGCGGGCGAGCGCATCGGCGGCGGTTTGGGTGGGGGCGAAATGCTGGTCGGCGATCGGCGCGACGATCCGGCGGTTCACCTCTTCGGGGAAGGGCTGGTAGATGTCGCCCGAGCGCAATCCCGCCTCGACATGGCTGACGGGGATGCGCCGGTAGTAAGCGGCGAGCGCGCCGACCATCGCGGTCGCGGTATCGCCCTGCACGATCACCCGATCGGGCCGCTCGGCGTCCATCACTTCGCCCAAGCCGGTCAGCAGCCGCGCGGTCAGCCGGTCGAGCGTCTGGCCGGGCTCCATCAGGTCGAGATCGATGTCGGGCGTGATGCCTGCGATCGCCAGCACCTGATCGAGCAGCCCGCGATGCTGCGCGGTGACGCAGCTGCGCACGCTCAGGTCGCCACGCGCCTGCAGCGCGCGGACGACGGGGAACAGCTTGATCGCCTCCGGCCGGGTACCGAAGACGACGAGGATTTTGGGGAGGACTTTGGGCGCGGCCATGCCCGCCGCTTTAGCGCGACGTGCTTAAGGCGCGGATAATGCCGTTCCCGGGCGGCGGGCGGGGCTCAGCGGGTTCCGTCGGGGAGCGAATCGGTGCCCGTCGCCTGGAACAGCGCGACCGTGTCGCTCAGCCGCGCGGCGCGGGCCTGGACGAGGGCTTGCGCCGCTTGCGCGTCCGCCGCCGAGGCGCTCAGCAGTTGCAGCGTCCCGACCTGCCCCAGCCGGGCCTGGCGGCGGGTGAAGTCGAGCGATTGCGCGGCCGCCGTGCGCGCCCGGACCGCCGCGTCCAGCGCGGTGGCGTCGGTGCGCAGCCCCGCGAGCGCGTCATCCACGTCGAGATAGGCCTGGAGCGCCGCCGCGCGATATTGCGCCTGCGCGCCTTCCAGCGCCGCCTCGGCCGCGCGCTGGCGGGCCTTCAGCGCGCCTGAATGAAAGATCGGCTGCGAAATCCCGCCGACCACCGAGAAGAACAGATTGCCCGGCACGAACAGGCTGCCGATCCGCTCGGTCGCGCCGCCGAAGCTGCCGTTGAGCGTGAGTTGCGGCAGGCGCGCGGCGATCGCGGCGCCGACATCGTTCGCCGCGCCCTCCACCGCCGCCTGCGCCGCGCGGACATCGGGACGGTGGGCGACGATCTCGCCGGGGAGCGACAGCGGCAGCCGGTCGGGCAGGGTGAGCGCGTCGAGTCCCGGCAGCGCCGGCAGCGCGCTGCCCGCGGGGGTGCCGATCAGCGTCTGGATCAGCGCGCGCTGGTGCTGGCGGGCGCGCTCGAGCGGTGGCAGCACGGCTTCGGCATTGGCGAGCGCGGTCGCCTGCTGCGCGACATCGGCCTGGCCAAGTTCGCCCAAGCGCTGGCGCGCCTCGATCAGGCGGAGGATTTCGCGGTTGCTGGTGATGCTCGCCTGCGCCGCCTGATACTGCGCATCGAGCGCCGCCTGGGCGATCACCGCGACGACGAGGTTGCTCACCACGGTCGTGCGCGCCGCATCGAGCTGGAACGCCGCCGCCCGCGTCCGCGCCCGTGCCGAGCGCAGCTGGTTGCGCCCCAGCCCGAACAGGTCGACCGGATAGCTGACCGAGAGCGTCGCGGTGCTGAGGGTATAGTCATTCTCGGTCACGTCGATCAGCGGCGACGAGATGCGATTCGACACGCGGCTGCGATCGGCGGTGAAGCCCGCGTCGAGCTGCGGCCCGAGATCGCCCTTCACCGCCCGCGCCAGCGCGCGCGCCTGCTTGAGCGAGGCCTGCGCGGCGGCGAGATCGTTGTTGGCGGCGAGTGCCTGATCGACCAGCGCGTTCAGTTCCGCGCTGCCGAACCGCTTCCACCAGCCGCGCTCGACCAGCGAGCCCGCGACCAGGGTCTGCGCCCCGCCGCTCGCCGGGGCGATCGTCTCGCCGGCGCGCTCGGGCGGCTTGGCGACCGACAGGTCGGGCTTGGGGCCGGGGGTGCAGGCGCTGGCGAGCAGCAGCGCGAGGATCAGGGCGCGCTTCATGCGATCGCTCCCTGCGATGCGTCGTCGATCGGCGGGTGGTACAGCTCGACCGGCACCGACATATGGCGGGAGAAGAGCTCGATCAGTACCGGCAGCACCAGCAGGATCAGCACCGGCGCCGCCGTCATCCCGCCGACCACCACCAGCGCGAGCGGCTTCTGCACCTGGCTGCCGATGCCGGTGGAAAGCGCCGCCGGCAGCAGCCCGATCGCGGCGGCGAGGCAGGTCATCACCACCGGGCGTAGCGAATTGCGCACCGTCGCCGCCATCGCCAACTCCCTGCTAAGCCCGTTCTCCAGATTCTGGTTATAGGTCGTCACCACCAGAATCCCGTCCATCACCGCGATACCGAATAGGGCGACGAACCCGATCGCCGCCGAGATGCTGAACGGCGTGCCCGTCAGCGCGAGCGCCAGCACCCCGCCGATCACCGCCATCGGGATCACCGAGAAGGCGAGCAGGCTGTCGCGGATCGAGCGGAAGTTCATGTAGAGCAGCACCAGGATCAGCCCCAGGCTGATCGGCACCACCACCGACAGGCGATTGATCGCGTCGGTCAGGTTGCCCAGCTCGCCCGCCCATTCGAGGTGATAGCCCGGCGGCAGGACGACATGCCTGGCGATGTTCGCCTGGATTTCGCCCACCGTGCCGCCCAGGTCGCGGTCGCGCACCGAGAAGCGGATCGGGACATAGCGTTCCTGATGCTCGCGGTAGATGAACGACGCGCCCGAGGTGAGCCGGATCGTCGCGACCGCCGAGAGCGGTACCGGCACCGATCCCGTGCCGCTGGGGTTGGGCGCGGCGACGGTGATGTTGCGGATCGCGGTCAAGTCACTGCGCTGGCCCTGTTGCAGCCGCACGACGATCGGGAAGTGCCGGTCGGTGCCGGGCTCGTACAGGTCGGACACGCTCGCCCCGCCGATCGCCGCCGAGAGGGTGGTGTTGATGTCGTCGGGGGTCAGCCCGAAGCGCGCGGCGGCGACGCGGTCGATGTCGATCCGCACCGTCGGCTGGCCGAGCGACGAGGAGACCGCGAGATCGGCGACGCCGCGCACGGTGGCCGCCTGCGCCTTGATCTGATCGGCGAGTTTCACCAGCGTCATCAGATCGGGGCCGAACACCTTGATCGAATTGGCGCCCTTCACCCCTGACGTGGCTTCCTCGACATTGTCCTGGATATATTGGGTGAATTCCAGATCGACGCCGGGATAGCGCGCCTTGATCTTGTTCTGGATCTCGTTGGTCAGGCTGTCCTTGGTCACGCCCGCCGGCCATTCCTCGGCGGGCTTCAAGGGCGTGTAGAATTCGGCGTTGAAAAAGCCGGTCGCATCGGTGCCGTCATCGGGGCGGCCATGCGTCGTCAGCACCCGCTGCACCTCGGGATAGCTGGCGATGATCCGGCGGATGCCGTTCACCACCGGCTGCCCCGCCTCGATCGAGACCGAGGGCGGGAGCGTCGCGCGGATATAGAGATTGCCTTCCTCCAGATGTGGCAGGAACTCGACCCCCAGCTCGCGCACCGCGACCGCGGCGGTCACCAGCATCACCCCGGCGATGCCGAGCGTCGCCAGCCGGTTGGTGAGCGCCCAGGCGGCGGCGGGTTCATAGGCCTGGCGCAGCTTGCGCACGATCCACGTCTCCACCTCGTCCAGATCGTCGGGCAGGATCATCGCCGAGAGCACGGGCGAGACGGTGAAGGTCGCGATCAGCCCGCCGGCGATCGCATAGGCATAGGTTTTCGCCATCGGGCCGAAGATATGGCCCTCCACCCCGGTCAGCGTGAACAGCGGCAGGAAGCTGGCGATGATGATCGCGGCGGCGAAGAAGATGCCGCGGCTCACGTCGTTCGCGCCGCCAAGCACCGCCGAGAAGCGGTTGGCGGGGGTGAAGTGGCTGCGCCCGCCGCGCACCAGCGCCGCGCGTTCGACCATGTGGCGGAAGATGTTCTCCACCATGATCACGCTCGCATCCACCACCAGCCCGAAATCGAGCGCGCCGACCGAGAGCAGGTTCGCCGATTCCCCCTGCACCGTCAGGATCAGCACCGCGAAGGAGAGGGCGAAGGGGATGGTGATCGCGACGATCACCGCGCTGCGCAGATTGCCGAGGAAAATCCATTGCAGCAGGAAGATCAGTACGATCCCTTCGATCAGATTGTGGGTGACGGTGTTGGTCGTCACCGAGATCAGGTCCGATCGGTCGTAGATGCGGGTCAGCTTGACGCCCGGGGGCAGCAGGCCGCTGTTGTTGATATTGTCGACCTCGGCCTTCACCGCCTTGATCGTCGGGAGTGATTGGGCGCCGCGCTGCATCAGCACGATGCCCATCACGATATCGTCATCCCGACCCTCGCCCGCGATGCCGAGGCGGGGGAGGTTGCCGATGCGGATTTGCGCCACGTCCTTCAGGAAGATGGGCGTGCCACCCGGCGAGCCGATCAGCACGTTCTTGATCGCCTCGACCGACTGGATCAGGCCGATGCCGCGCACGATCGCCGCCTGCTGGCCGAAATTCACCGTCTGGCCGCCGACATTGTCGTCGCTTTTGTTGATGGCGGCGATCAGCTGCGGCATCGACAGCCCGGCCGCGACGAGCCGGTCGTTATCGACCACCACTTCATAGGCGCGCAGCTTGCCACCCCAGCCGGTGACGTCGATCACGCCGGGAATGCGCTTGAAGCGGCGCTGAAGCACCCAATCCTGCAGCGTCTTCAGGTCCATCACCGAATAGCCGGGCGGCGCGCTCAGCCGGTAGCGGAAGATTTCGCCCACCGCGCTCAGCGGCGAGATTTCCGGCTGGGCGTTGTTGGGCAGCGTGCCGATCTGCCCCAGCCGGTTGAGCACCAGCTGCTGCGCCTGCTGATAGTTCACGTCATAAGTGAACTGCACTTTCACGTCGGACAGGCCAAACAGCGAGATCGAGCGGACCGCCTTCACATTGGGCAGGCCGGCGATCGCGATTTCGATCGGGGTGGTGACGTTGCGCTCGATCTCCTCGGCGGAAATGCCGGGGCTCTGCGTCACGACATCGACCAGCGGGGGGACGGGATCGGGATAAGCCTCGATATTCAGATTGGCGAAGGCGACGCCGCCGGCCAGCACCATGCCGACCAGCAGCAACAGGATCAGGAAGCGCTGGCGCAGCGCGAGATCGACAAGACCGTTCATTCGCCGAGCCCTGCCTCGTTCACGAACAGCGCGCCGCCCGTCACCACCCGCTCGCCGGGCTTCAGGCCCGCCAGGATGCGCGTCATCCCGCCGGCGCTTTCGCCGACCTTCACCGCGCGGGCGACGAAATTGCCGCCCTGGCGCTGCACCCAGACGCGGGCGTCATCGCCTTCATAGATCACCGCCGGCGCGGGCACGATCACCGTCGCGCTCGCCGAGGCGCGCGGGCGGATCGAGAAGCTCGCCGACATTTGCGGCTTCAGCGCGCGATCGGGGTTGGCGACGCTCGCGCGCACCGCCAGGCGGCGGCTCGCGGGATCGAGCGCGGCGGCGACATTGTCGATCACCGCGCGGAACTGGCGGCCGGGAAAGGCCGGGGTCGTCACCTGCACGGTGTCGCCGACATGGATCATCGGCGCCTGTGCCTCGGGCACCTGCGCGACCAGCCAGACGCGCGAGAGATCGGCGATCGTCATCAGCGCGGTGTCCTGCGCGCTGTCGACATATTGGCCGGGGGCGACGTTGCGCTGGGCGACGGTGCCGCTCGCCGGCGCGCGGAAGACGAGCGCGCCGCCGCCACCCTGGCCGCCCGCGCCGAACAGCGCGAGCTTGTTGCGCGCGGCCGCGAGCGCGGCGAGCGCCGCGCGGCGGGTCGATTGCGCGGCGACCAGATCGGTCTGCGCCTGGCGATAGTCCTTCTCGGCGCCGCCCGCCGTTTCGAACAATTCCTTCTGCCGCTTGGCGGTCGCTTCGGCGGTGGCGAGCTGGGCGTCGGCGGTCGCGACCTGCGCCTGCGCGGCGAGCAGCGCGTTGCGGGCATCGACCACGCTCGCCGATTCGAGCGAGAAGAGCGGCTGGCCGCGCCGCACTTCCTGGCCGGCGTCGACGAACACCCGCGCGACCTGCGCCGGGAAGGGCAGGATCACCGGCGTGCTCTGGTTCTGGTCGACGCTGATCACGCCGGTCGCCGCGAGCAGCGCGCCGGGATCACCGAAGCCCGCCGGCGCGATCTTCATCTGGCTGAGTTGCGACGGCGTGAGGGTGACGGTGCCCGGCGGCGGCGCGGCGGCCTCCGCCTCCTTGGGCGCCAGCAGCGCGCGGACCCCGCCGAGCAGGAGCGCGATCAGCAAGATGCCGCCCGCGACGATCCCGATCAGCAGCCATTGCCGCTGGCGCGGCAAAGAAGGCGCGGCCGGTAGCGGCCGCGCGGCATGTGCTTCATCGTGCAAGGCGTGATCCTATGAAGAAACCTGGAGCTGTCAGCCGCGCTTACAGCCCAGTGTCATAGCGCAATCAAGCGGGCAGTATTGTAAGTTACCAACACTTACCGAGATTTCACAATGCATTTAGCCGGGGTTATTCTGTAGAAACTGTAATGTTTCGCACCTGCTCGCAAAGAGTGCTCCGGGGAACGGCGGGGGTGGAACGTGCGTTTTTGCCGGCATGGCGGCCTCCTCCCTTGTTCGCTACGCGCTGGCTTTGCTCGCGATTATCGGCGGGGGCGGTTTGGCCGGCCTGTTCTTCGCGCAGTTCGCGCTATCGGGGCTGAACCCCTTTTATCAGAACGCGCCGCTACCGGGTCCGCTGGTCGCGGTGCCCGAGCCCGGCCCCGCCGCCCCGCCCGAAAGTATTCCGGCGGTCGCCACCGCCGGCTGGTCGTACCCCGCGCCTGCGGTGGACCGCATCGGCTATGACCCCGGCCCGCCCGACCCGTCGCTCGATCGCGACGAGCGGCCGCCGCCGCCCGAGCCGTTGCTCGTCGATGACCGCCCGGCGCCGCGCGCCACCATCGCCACGCTCGCCACCGCGCCCACCTCGGCGACCAGCACCCCGGTGGTCACGGAGGTCAGTCCGCCGCCGCCGGTCAGCGTCGCTACCGCCGACGATCCGTCGCGCTGATTGCGCTCGGCGCGCCGGCTGTGCCAAAGGCGCGCGCAATCATAGAAAGCTTCGCGGAGAGTCGGCTTATGCGCATCATCGATCACGTCATCGCCGGAGGCGCCGGCGGCGCCGCGAGCCGCCAAGGCGAGGTGTTCGATCCCAACAGCGGCCAGGTGCAGGCGCACGTCAATCTCGGCACCGCCGCCGATCTGGAGCGCGCGGTCGCGGCTGCCCAAGCCGTCCAGCCGCGCTGGGCCGCGACCAATCCGCAGCGCCGCGCGCGCGTGCTGTTCAAGTTCAAGGAACTGGTCGAGGCCAATATCGACTCTCTCGCGCATCTGCTGGCGAGCGAACATGGCAAAGTGGTCGCCGACGCGCGCGGCGACGTGCAGCGCGGGCTCGACGTAATCGAGTTCGCCTGCGGCATCCCGCATCTGCTGAAGGGCGATTACACCCAGGGCGCGGGGCCGGGGATCGACGTTTATTCGATGCGCCTGCCGATCGGCATCGGCGCCGGGATCACCCCGTTCAACTTCCCGGCGATGATCCCGATGTGGATGTTCGGCGTCGCCATCGCCTGCGGCAACGCCTTCATCCTGAAGCCCAGCGAGCGCGACCCCAGCGTGCCGGTGCGGCTCGCCGAGCTGATGGTGGAAGCCGGCGCGCCCGAGGGCGTGCTGCAGGTGGTGCATGGCGACAAGGAGATGGTCGACGCGATCCTCGATCATCCCGCGATCGGGGCGATCAGCTTCGTCGGCTCGTCGGACATCGCGCATTATGTCTATCGGCGCGGGGGCGCGGCGGGCAAGCGCGTCCAGGCGATGGGCGGCGCGAAGAACCACGGCATCGTGATGCCCGACGCCGATCTCGACCAGGTCGTCGCCGAGCTGTCGGGCGCGGCGTTCGGCTCGGCGGGTGAGCGCTGCATGGCGCTGCCGGTGGTGGTGCCGGTGGGTGACAAGACCGCCGATGCGTTGCGCGAAAAGCTGCTCCCCGCGATCCACGGCCTGCGCGTCGGCGTCTCGACCGATGCCGAGGCGCATTATGGCCCCGTCGTGAACGCCGCGCACAAGGCGCGCGTCGAGGCATGGATCCAGAAGGGCGTCGATGAAGGCGCCGAGCTGGTGGTCGACGGGCGCGGCTTCACCCTCCAGGGGCACGAACAGGGCTTCTTCATCGGCCCCTCGCTGTTCGACCGGGTGACGCCGGCGATGGAAAGCTATCGCGAGGAAATCTTCGGCCCGGTGCTGCAAATCGTCCGCGCGCCCGATTTCGAAACCGCCGTCCGCCTGCCGAGCGAGCATCAGTACGGCAATGGCGTCGCGATCTTTACCCGCAACGGCCACGCCGCGCGCGAGTTCGCTGGCAGAGTGAATGTCGGCATGGTCGGCATCAACGTGCCGATCCCGGTGCCGGTCGCCTATCACACCTTTGGCGGCTGGAAGCGCTCGGCGTTCGGCGATGTGAACCAGCACGGCCCCGAAGGCGTGCGTTTCTGGACCAAGATCAAGACAATCACCCAGCGCTGGCCCGATGGCAGCGCCGATGGCAGCAACGCCTTCATCATCCCGACGATGGGGTGAGGGGGCGGGGCTCTTCCAGCAAGGGTGATCCGCAGGGCCGGTGTCGCCCCGCATCAAGCGCGGGGCGACGGCCTGTTCCGCGATGTTCCTGAAGCGCTAGGCGACCACCTTCGCCGTCTGCCCGAACAACAGCTTCTTGGCTTCCTCGGTCATCACCGGCTGGGCGCTCACCGCCTTGCCCTTGGCATAGGCCTCGATCGTCGCGGGCCGCGCCTTGATCGCCTCGAACCAACGCTGCAGGTTCGGGAAATCCTCGAGCTTCTGGCCCTGCGCCTCGTAGGGGACGATCCAGGGATAGCTCGCCATGTCGGCGATCGAATAGTCGCCGGCGATAAAGTCCCGCCCTTCCAGCGCCTTGTTCAGCACGCCGTACAGCCGGTTGGTTTCGTTGACATAGCGGTTGATCGCATAGTCGATCTTCTCGGGCGCATAGCGGTTGAAATGGTGGTTCTGCCCCGCCATCGGCCCCAGCCCGCCGACCTGCCAGGCGAGCCATTCCAGCACCTTATACTTGCCGCGCACGTCGCCGGGCAGAAACTTGCCGGTCTTTTCCGCCAGATATTGCAGGATCGCGCCCGATTCAAAGATGCTGATCGGCGCGCCGCCATCGGCGGGGGCATGATCGATGATCGCGGGCATACGGTTATTGGGAGCGATCTTCAGGAAATCGGGCTTGAACTGATCGCCCGCGCCGATGTTGACCGGGGTGATCCGATATTCCAACCCCGCTTCTTCCAGGAACATCGTGATCTTGTGGCCATTGGGGGTGGGCCAATAGAAGAGTTCGATCATCTCACGCGCCTCTTGTTGCACTAGCCGAGCTAAGATGGGGCGTCAGTTGGTCGGCGCAACGGCCGGCGCGATGCGCGGTAGGACGAAACGCGCGACAATCACCAGCGCCGCCACCCCCAGCACCGCCGCGAGCGCGAAGGCGGCGCCCGGAAAGCCGCGTTCGGCGCCCAGCGCCAGCGCCTGGCTCATCATCAGCGGCCCGGCGATCGCGGCGACGCTGCCCACGCTCGCCATCCCGCCCTGCAGCGCGCCCTGGTTGCGCGCATCGACCAGCCGCGAGAGCAGCGCGTTGGTGGAGGGGAAGACGAACCACTGCGCGAAGCCGAGCAGGATCACCGCGTACACCAGCCCCGGTCCCGGGATGAACGCATAAGCGGCGAAGGCGAGCGTGCCGGCGGCGATGCCGATCAGCATCGCGCGTGCCTCGCCCAGCAGCTTGATCGCGCGCTGGGTGATCAGCGCCTGCGTCACGATCATCACCGCGCCCGAGGCGGCGAGCGACCAGCCGATCTGCCCTTCGCTCCAGCCGAAGCGGATCTTCGCCCAGAAGGTCCAGGCGGAAGGATAGACCATGTGCGCCAGCTGCCACACCAGCGCGGTCAGGATCAGCGGCGCGGCGCCGCCCGCCTGGCGCAGCGGGGCGAAGGCGCCGAGCGCGTTGGCGCGGCGCCATTCGAAGGGGCGGCGATTTTCGGGCGCGAGCGTTTCGGGGAGCAGCAGCGCGATCCCGACGGCGTTGAGCAGCGCGATCACCGCCGCCGCCAAAAACGGCGCGCGCGGATCGAGCCCGGCGAGCAACCCGCCCAGCGCCGGCCCCAGAATGAACCCAAGCCCGAACATCGCCCCCATCAGCCCGAAGCGCGCGCCGCGCTGCTCGGGCGGGGTGACGTCCGCCAGCACCGCGTTGGCCGGGCCATAGACCGCGCCCGTCACCCCGGCGATCACCCGCCCCAGGAACAACCAGGCGAGCGTCGGCGCGAACGCCATCAGCGCATAATCGAGCCCGAACGCCAGCATACATGCCAGGATCACCGGCCGCCGTCCGTACCGATCCCCCAAATTGCCGATCACCGGCCCGGCGAAGAACTGCGCGGCGGCGAACGCCATCAGCATGTAGCCGCCGATCCGCGTCGCTTCGGCGAGCGGCAGGTGGCTCAACCGCACGATCAGCTGTGGCAGCACCGGCAAGACGATGCCAAAGCCAATGGTATCGATCAGCACCGCCGCCAAAACGATCGAAACGGCGCGATTTGTCCCTGCCATATCCGGTCCCCTGTCGGTTCCTGCCTTAGCAGCCCAGGGCGTGGCGGGTAAGCGGGTAGGGCGGCGGGTATCTTGCCTCTTTGCAACCCGCGGCTTCTATGCCATTCCCATACCCGATATTCAGAATCGGCCCGAAGGGACCGCTTGTCATGGCTACTGCGCCCGAACTCGAAGCCCGAACGCTCGACGATTTCCGTGCCGAGGCGCGCGCCTGGCTCGCCGAGAATTTCCCGCCCTCGCTGAAGGGCAAGGATAATGCCCTGTCGGTGCTCGAAGGCCCGCATCAGCCGAGCGAGGACGAGGCGCGCTGGCAAAAGGCGATGGGCGAGAAGGGCTGGGGCGTGCCGACCTGGCCCAAGCAATATGGCGGCGGCGGCCTCACCCGCGCCGAAGCGCGCGTGCTGCAGGAGGAAATGGCGCGGATCGGCGCGTGGAACCCGATTGGCGGCATGGGGGTGATGATGTTCGGCCCGACGCTGCTCGAATATGGCAGCGAGGCGCAGAAGCTGGAGCATATCCCGGCGATCGCCAAGGGCGAGGTGCGCTGGTGCCAGGGCTATTCGGAGCCCGGCGCGGGCTCTGACCTCGCTTCCTTGCAAACCTTCGCCGAGGATATGGGCGATCACTATATCGTGAACGGCCAGAAGACCTGGACGAGCGGCGGGCAATGGGCCGACAAATGCTTCGCGCTGGTCCGCACCGACAAGACCAAGAAGCATGAAGGCATCAGCTTCCTGCTGATCGACATGACGTCGCCCGGGGTCGAGGTGCGGCCGATCCGCATGATCAGCGGCCAGTCGCCCTTCTGCGAAACCTTCTTCACCAATGTCCGCGTACCGAAGGAAAATCTGGTCGGCGTGCCGGGGCAGGGCTGGACGATCGGCAAGCGCCTGCTCCAGCATGAGCGCAATTCGCTTTCCGGCGGCGGGTCGAACGCCGGACGGATGTTCGCGGGCAAGCCGCTCAGCCAGCTCGCCAAGGAATATCGCGGTGCCAACGATAACGGCCAAGTCGCCGACCAGGATCTGCGGATGCGGCTGGTGCGCCACGAGATGGACCAGCGCGCTTTCATGCTCACGCTGCGCCGCGCCGCGCTCGAGGCGAAATCGAACCAGGGGCCGTCCGCCGCCACCTCGATCATGAAGAATGTCGGCGCGCGCCTCACCCAGGACCGCGCCGAACTGGCGATCGAGATCATGGGGATGGCCGGGCTGGGCTGGGAAGGCGAGGGCTTCAGCGAGGCCGAACTCGCCCAGACGCGCACCTGGCTGTGGGGCAAGGCGGTGTCGATCTATGGCGGATCGACCGAAATCCAGAACAATGTGATCGCCAAGCGCATCCTGGGGATGCTCGATCACCAATAGGTAGGCCGGCCCCGACACGGGTGCAGGAGGAGAGGGGGGCGCAGGCGGCGGCGCGCGAGACCGCCGCCCGCCTTTCCCGGCAACAGCGAGAGGTCAAGCAATGGCGGTGCTGAACGACGAACAAGTGATGCTGCGCGACATGGTGCGCGAATGGGCCGACAATGAATCGCCCGTCACCGCCTTCCGCAAGCTGCGCAACGCCGGCACCGCCGAGGGTTTCGACCGCGACGCCTGGGGCAAGCTCGCCGAGATGGGGCTCGCCGGGATCGTGATTCCGGAAGAGTTCGGCGGCAGCGATTTCGGCTATCTCTCGCTCGGGCTGGTGCTGGAGCAATTGGGGCGCAACCTCGCCGCTTCCCCCCTCGCCGCGAGTGCCGCTGCTGCCAGCGCCATCGTGCTGGGCGGGTCGAACGCCGCCAAGGCGCAATATCTGCCGCAAATCGCGAGCGGTGCGCTCGTCGCGACGCTCGCGGTGGACGAAGGCCCGGTGCATGATCCGGCGCGGATCGCGACCACCGTGACGGGCGGGCGGCTCACCGGCACCAAGGCGTTCGTCGCCGAAGGCGACAGCGCCGGCCTGTTCGTGGTCGCCGCGACCGACGGCCTCTATCTCGTCGCGGGGGACGAGGGGGTGACGCGCCAATCGCGCCAGATGGCCGACAGCCGCAGCCACGCCGACATCCGCTTCGAAGGCGCGCCGGCCGAAAAGCTCGACGTCGCGCCGCAAGCGATCATCGACCGCGCGACCGCGGCGGTGTGCGCCGAAATGCTCGGCCTGGCGACGCAAGCGTTCGAGACGACCAACGATTATCTCAAGACGCGCGTGCAGTTCGGCCAGACGCTTTCCAGCTTCCAGGCGCTGCAACACCGCATGGCCAAGCTGTTCACCGAGATCGAGCTGATGCGATCGGCGGTGGAGGGCGCTTTCGAGGCGATCGACAGCGGCCGTTCGGACATCGACCAGGCGGTGAGCCTCGCCAAGGCGATCGCCAGCGATACCGCCAAGCTCGCGAGCCGCGAGATGATCCAGCTCCACGGCGGCATCGGCATGACCGACGAGCATGACGCGGGCTTCTACATCAAGCGCTCGGCGGTGCTCGAGGCGATGTGGGGCAACGCCGCCTATCACCGCGAACGGTTCGCGCGCCTGAACGGCTATTGAGCGCCTAACGCGCGGGGCGCCTGCCCCGGCGGCCAATACCGGGCGACGCGGCTCCTTGATCCTGCCGGAATCGCCGCTGGTTGGCCGATCGCGGGCCGCCGGCGACGGCGTCGTTTACCCAATTGACGATCCTGAAGGTGCGGCGATGCGTCCGCCAATTGCCCATTGCCGCGCTGCCGCAATTTTCGAATAACGGTCCGGCTGGGGTAGGTCCGGCCAGGTCATGTCGGTCCAGCACCGAACGCGAGAAACGTAGCGTTTTGCAACGCGTGTTTTGCTTGACGTCAACGCCGGTCCATTGTCTATTCGAGGATAGGGTACGGTGCCCGTAAGCGGCCTGGCCCAGATGGGAGAGACTGATGCAGAAATCCACGCTTCTCGGCGCGTGCGGAGCATCCGCGCTGGCGCTGGTGCTCGTTTCGCCGGCCGCCGCGCAGACCGCCGCCGCCGCGCAAGCCACGGCCGCGCAGAACGCCGTCGCCACCGAGCCCGCCCAGGCCGAGACCCCCGATGTCGTCGTCACCGGCACCCTGATCCGCGGCACGCCCGAGGATGCCGCGCTCCCGGTCGACGTGATCGGTTATGACGAGCTTCAGCGCCGCGGCGCGCCGACCGCGCTCGATCTCATCAAGAACCTGCCCAGCTCGAACGGCGTGCTTGGCGACGCCAACCAATTCGATTCCCGCTCGCAAGGCGCAGAAGGTGTGGCGAGCGTCAACCTGCGCGGCCTGGGGCCGCAGCGTACGCTCGTCCTGCTCAACGGCCGCCGCATCGTGCAGGCGGGCACCGGCGTGCCGGTGGTCGACATCAACCTCATTCCCTCGGCCGCGCTCGGCCGGATCGAAGTGCTGAAGGACGGCGCCGCCGCGACCTATGGTTCGGACGCGATCGCGGGCGTGGTGAACTTCATCACCCGCAGCGAGCAGCGCGGCTTCCAGGCCGAGGCGACCTATCGCTATATTCCGGGCTCCGACGGCGATTACACCGGCGGCATCAGCTACGGCATGAAGAAAGGCCCGCTGCAGTTCCTCGCGGCGTTCGGCTATCAGCGCCGCTCCGAGCTGCGCACGGTCGACCGGCCGTTCACGGTGCAGCCTTATCCGAACAACCCGCAGGGCGGCTATACCGGCGGCGGCAGCCCCGGTAACTTCGGCTTTGGCGGCAATCTGAACTTCGTGCGCGATCTGGGCTGTACCGACCTTGGCGGTTTCCGGTCGCTGCCGGGGTCGACCACCGATCGCTGCTTCACCAACTATGGCCAGTTCGACAATCTGGTCGAGCCCGAGGATCGCTATCAGGCCTATCTCGAAACCAAGATCGAGATCAGCGACCGGCTGACCGCCAATTTCAGCGCGCTCTACGGCTCGTCGTCGACGCGGATCACCACCTCGCCCAGCTATCTGCCGACGCTGCCGCCTTCGGGCTATGCCGCCTCGCCGCTGACGACGGTGCCCGCGAGCAACACGCTGTCGCTCGCGCAAGCGGCCGGCGCGGGGGTGTTCGCCATCCCGACCTATGCCCCGGCGCTGCGGGACTATTGCACGCTCTACGGCGCCGCCTCGGGCTGCGTGACGAGCCCGGCGACCGGCGCGCCACTCGCGCCGGCACTCGCTTTCCCGGTGCTGTTCCGCCCGTTCCTGCTGGGCGGCAACCCGCTGTTCCAGCAGCTTCCGGGCAACAACCGCGGCGCCGCGTTCAGCCAGCGCCAATCGGAAGTGACCCGGATCACCGGCAGCCTGACCGGCGACATCGGATCGGGGCTGACGCTGGAGGCGGGCTTCGCTTATTCGGTCTATGATCGCGGAATCGAGGGTACCGATACCTTTGGCGACCTGCTCCAGAACGCGCTCGCGGGCTTTGGCGGCCCGAACTGCGCCTTTTCGAGCAGCGCCTCGCGCGCCGGGCTCACCCAGGCGCAGCTCGCCGCGCTCGCCGGCACCAATGGCTGCACCTTCTTCAACCCCTTCTCCACCGCGATCCGAAACAATCCGGTGACGGGCCAGGTGAACCCCAATTTCGCCGGCACCCGCGCGCCGGCGGGGTTCAACCTCACCCCCGGCGCGGGCCTGGTCAACGATCTGGCGACGATCGACGACTTCTTCCGCACCACCCGCAGCGACACCCGCACCTCGAACCTCACCGCCGACATGGTGCTGAGCGGCAAGACGCCGCTGCGCCTGCCCGGGGGCAACGTGTCGTTCGCGCTCGGCGGCCAGTATCGCCGCGACACCTATGGCGTGCGCTATAACGCCGACGCCAATCTGGCGGTGAACCCGTGCCCGGGCTCGCCGCTCAATCCCAACGCCGTGTGCGTGCAGCAGACCGGCGCGCTCGGCTTCCTCGGTACCAACCGCAACACTGCCTTCCAGGGTGAGATTTTCGCCTTCTTCGGCGAATTGCAGGCGCCGATCACCGATACGCTGAACGCGCAATTCTCCGCCCGGTATGAAGACTATGGCGGCCGCGTCGGCTCCACCTTCAACCCGCAAGGGCGCATCCGCTGGCAGGTAACGCCGTGGCTGGCGCTGCGCGGCGGTGGCGGGACGACCTTCCGTGGGCCGCCGCCGCAGAATCTGGACGGGCAGATCACCTCGCTGCAGGTGATCGGCAGCTCGTTCCGCGCGATCGACATCGTCGGCAACCCGAACCTCAGCCCGGAAAGCGCGACCACTTATGGCGGCGGCATCCTGGTCAACCGTGGCGGCTTCAGCGCGAGCGTCGATTACTGGCGCTATGAGCTGAGCGGCCCGATCGAGGCCGAGCCGGTGGCCGGCATCGTCAGCACGCTGTTCGGCGCGACCGGCAACGCCAACTGCAACAACCCGGCCTTCGCCGCGCTGCAAGCGCGCTTCACCTTCACCGCCGCCGGTTGCGGCATCGGCAACGTCACCCGGCTGCGCACGCTGCTGCAGAACAACGCCAACGTCACCACTTCGGGCCTCGACTTCCAGGCCGAGTATAAATGGGGCTGGGGGACGTTCGATCTGGCTCTGGGCGCCAACGGTACCTACGTGATCGACTATCGCACCGCCGATGTGCGCGTGGAGGGCGTCGTGGTGCAGCCGACCTTCGACGCGGTCGGCAAGCTCAACTTCCAGACGACAGCCTATCCGCTGCCGCAGGTGAAGGGCTTCGCCTATCTCGACGTGCGGCGCGGCATCCATAGCGGGCGGCTGCAGTTCAATTATATCGACGGCTATACCGATCAGCGCACCGCCGCCGTTTTCGGCCCGAACACCACCGCGCTCGCGGGGGCTTCGGTCACGGCGGGGCAGAATATCGGCTCGTTCAGCACGCTCGATTTCACATACCGTGTGGCGCTGAAGAGCAAGACGACGCTGTTTGTGTCGTTCCAGAACATGCTGGACGAGATGCCGCCTTTCGCGCGGCTCGACTTCAACTATGATCCGTTCACCGCCTCGCCGCTTGGCTTCAACATGCGCGCGGGCGTGACCCAGCGTTTCTGAGTAGCGAAGCTCATGTAGCGCCCTTTATCGCCGCCGCCCGGACCCTTCCGGGCGGCGGCTTTGTTTTTGGCTCGAAGGGACCGAGCCTACCGCGATGGAGCAAATGCGATGGCCAGCCTAGCCGAAGCCGCCCCCCGCCCCCGCGAGGACCAAGCCATCGCCGACACGCGCGCGCTGCGCTGGCGGGGCTGGACGCTCGCGCTGCTGACGCTCGTTTATTTCTTCAGCTTCATGGATCGCTATATCCTGGCGATCCTGCTCGAGCCGATCAAAGCCGATCTGAAGCTGAACGACACCCAATTGGGGCTGCTTTCGGGCCTGGCCTTCGCGATATTCTATGCGACGCTTGGCCTGCCGGTCGCCTGGCTGGCGGATCGTTACAGCCGGCGGCGGATCATCGCCGTCGCGCTCGCGCTGTGGAGCGGGATGACCGCCTTGTGCGGCACCGCGACCGGCTTCGGCCAGCTGCTGCTCTACCGGATCGGCGTCGGGGTGGGGGAGGCCGGCTCCAGCCCGCCCTCGCATTCGGTGATCGCCGATCTCTATCCGCCGGAGAAGCGCGCCGGGGCGATGGGGATTTATTCGACCGGGGTGGTGCTGGGTGGCGGGTTCGGCGCGATCATCGGCGGATCGATCGCCGCCGCTTATGACTGGCGCACCGCGATGTTCGCGCTCGGGCTGCCGGGGATCGCGCTCGCGCTGATCGTGTGGCTGGTGATGGTCGAGCCGCGCCGGGGCCTCTCGGACCCCGCGCCGGTCGCGCCCCAGGCCAAGCCGACGATGCTCGAAGGGATGGCGAGCCTCTTCCGCTGCGCGCCGGCGGTGCATCTGATCCTGGCGGTGACGCTCACCTCGCTGATCGGCTATGCGGTCGGCAATTTCGGGCCGAGCTATCTCCAGCGCTCGCTGGGAATGAGTTTGAAGAGCGTCGCGCTGATCTATGCCCCGGCGGTGGCGCTGACCGGGGCGGCGGGCGGCGTGATCGGCGGCAAGCTCGCCGATTGGTGCGGGCGGCACTATGGCCTGTACAGCCAGGCGTGGTTCGTCGCGCTGCTGAAGATCGCCGCGCTGCCCTTCACCATCGCCTTCTATCTGGCGGGCGACTTCACCACCGGGTTCGTCGCGGTGCTGATGAGCTATCTGCTCGCCTCAAGCTATCTGGGGCCGAGCTTCGCGCTGATCCAAGGCCTCGCGCCGACGCGGATGCGCGCGCTGTGGGCGGCGATCACGCTGCTGGTGATCAACCTGATCGGGCTGGGCGCCGGCCCGACGCTCGCGGGCATCATCAGCGACGCGCTCAAGCCAAGCTTCGGCCAGGAGTCGCTGCGTTATTCGATGCTCGCGATAAGTATGCTCACGCCCTGGGCGATTTTTCACTATTGGCGCGCGGGGGTGCTGCTCAAGCGGATGGGGTAAGGGCCGTTATCCCGCCGCCAGCACCCGATCGTCGAACAGCCCGAAGGCGAGCGTCGAGGCATAGAAGGCGATCGCCCGCTCGCGCGGCATCGTGCTCGCCCATTTGCGCATGTCGAAGGCGGCGTTCTGCAACGCCATCAGCGTTTGCGCCGCGATCAGCGGATCGACCGGGCGCACCGATCCCTGCGCGATCCCGTCGCTCATCAACCCTGCATAGCGCCGGGCGATCCGGTTCGAGCGGGCGACCATCGCCGCGCGCACCTCGGGCGTCAGGCCCGACAGCGCGGTGGTCCGCATCAGCGGCCCGCGCTCGGAGAATTGGAAATCGAGCAGCGTCGCGATCGCGCTCGCCAGCTGGTGCCAATGGCTGCCCGGCAGCGCCTCCGCGCGGCGCTGCGCCTCGGCGATGGTGTCGAGGCTGCGCTTGAAGCAGGCGATCACCAGATCGTCCTTGGCGTCGAGATGGTGGTAGAAGCTGCCCTTGGTGACGTTGAGCTGCGAGGCGATCCGCTGCACCGAAGCGCCGCGATAGCCGAGCTCGTTGATCAGCCGCGTCGCCGCGAGCAGGAACGCCTCGCGCCCGGGCTCGCTGTCATCGGTCGCAAGGTCGAGCAGGCTCGGTGCCCAGGCCTCGCCCGGGGCGGCGATGCCGTGCGCGAACACCGCCATCAGCCGTGCCTCGACGCGGGCATATTGGTCGGGCTCGTAGCGGCCGAGCCACACCGGAATCCAGAAGGTGTTCTCCAGCAGCACATGCGCGCGCGCGCCGAACAGATCGGTGTGGGCGCGGCTGGGCGCGGCGCCCCACAGGCTTCGCGTCTTGCGGAACACCTCGCGCCAGCCGGTCATCAGCCGGCCGAGCATTGGCTCCTCCATCGCGCGCAGATCGGAGAGCACCGCGAACGGCGTCGCCGCGCCCTGCTCGATCCGCGCGAGCCGGGCCATGTTGGCGCTCAGATAATGCGCGACGCGCGCCTGCGGGGTTGGCTGCTCCAGCGCCTCGTCGAGCATCGCCTGGAGGCAGTCGAGCGTGTGTTCGAAGCAGGCGGCGGCCAAATCTTCCTTGCGCTTGAAATAATAGGTCACACTCGTCGTGTTGAGCCCGACGCGGCGCGCGCCATCGGCGAAGGTCATCCCCTTGGCGCTTTGTTCGTTGATCGCCTGCGCCGCGGCGGCGAGGATCGCGTCACGCTTCGCCCGGAAGCGCTTGGTGCTGCCGCCCGTTTCGATCGTTTCGATATCGCCCATCACTTTCTAGCTTAGCAAAGTCTTTTCGAAGGAACAGTCCCCTTTGGCGTTCGCGAATTCGTATGCGAGGCGTAGTGACATACCCGGCTTTCGGAGCTTTACCGAATAAGCGGTACGGTCTAAGCCAGGGGCCTGCCAGCCGGGAGGATGCCATGGATTTTACGCTCACCGAACGCGAAACCTATTTCCGCAACCGGGTTCGCGATTTCATCGAGCGTGAAATCCGCCCGCGTGATCCCGAGTATCACGCCCAGGCCGAAACCGGCGAGCGGTGGAAAGTGATCCCCGTGATCGAGGAGGTGAAGGCCAAGGCCAAGGCCGCCGGGCTGTGGAACTTCTTCATGCCGCCGCATTCGGGCGCGCCGCCGGTGGATGACAGCTTCGAATTCGAAGGCACCCAGCTCACCAATCTCGAATATGCGCTCTGCGCCGAGGAGATGGGCAAGATCGGCTGGGCGAGCGAGTGCTTCAACTGTTCGGCGCCCGATACCGGGAACATGGAAGTGCTGATGCGCTATGGCACGCGCGATCAGAAGGAAGCCTGGCTGCGCCCGCTGATGAACGGCGAGATTCGCTCGGCCTTTTTGATGACCGAGCCGGCGGTCGCCAGCTCGGACGCGACCAACATCGAAACCTCGATGGTCCGCGACGGCGATCATTATGTGATCAACGGCACCAAATGGTGGTCGAGCGGGGTGGGCGATCCGCGCTGCAAGATCGCGATCGTGATGGGCAAGACCAACCCCGACAGCCAGCGCCACACCCAGCAGAGCCAGATATTGGTGCCGCTCGACACGCCGGGGGTGCGGATCAAGCGGATGCTGAGTGTCTATGGCTATGATCACGCGCCGCACGGGCATGGCGAGGTCGAGCTGAAGGATGTGCGCGTGCCGGTCGAGAATCTGCTGCTCGGCGAAGGGCGCGGGTTCGAGATCGCGCAGGGGCGCTTGGGGCCGGGCCGCATCCATCACTGTATGCGCACGATCGGCGTGGCGGAAACCGCGATCGAGGCGATGGCCAAGCGGCTGCTCACCCGCGTCGCCTTTGGCAAGCGGATCGCCGATCATTCGATCTGGGAACAGCGTATCGCCCGCGCGCGCATCGATATCGAGATGACGCGGCTGCTCTGCCTGAAAGCCGCCGACATGATGGACAAGGCGGGCAACAAGGCGGCGCAGCTCGAAATCGCGATGATCAAGGTGCAGGCGCCGACGATGGCGCTGCAGGTGCTCGATGACGCGATCCAGGCGCATGGCGGTGGCGGCGTGTCCGACGATTTCGGCCTGGCGAGCGCCTGGGCCTCGCTGCGCACGCTGCGCTTCGCCGACGGCCCGGACGAGGTCCACAACCGCGCGATCGCTCGCAACGAGTTCGGCAAATATGCCGATCTGCCCGATGCGGTGGCTGCCAAGGCGGCGGTGCGGCGGTAGGGTTGACCGTAGGTTGAGCCACTTAGCCCTCTCCCCTTCAGGGGAGAGGGGTGGGAGAGGGGCGGCGATGCAGAGGGCGGCGCGTGCAAACTCGTCCCCTCTCGCCAACCAGTTTGGGGTCAACCGTGCCCCGCACGGTTGAGGATTGTCCGGGGGACAATCCTGCCCCAAACTCCCCTGAAGGGGAGAGGGAGTTAGATGAAAGCCGCCATCCTGTTCGAACCCAAAGCGGACCTCGTGATCGAGGACGTGCGCATCGACACCCCCGGCCCGCGCGAGGTGCTGATCCGCACCGCCGCGTGCGGCGTCTGCCGATCGGACCTGCATTTCGTCGACGGCAGCTTCCCGCACCCGATGCCGACCGTGCCGGGCCATGAGGCGGCCGGGGTTGTGGAAGCGGTGGGGTCTGACGTGACCCGGCTGAAGCCCGGCGATCACGTCATCACTTTCTTCACCGTCTTCTGTGGCAGCTGCGAGATGTGCGTCACCGGGCGTCCCTCGCTGTGCGTCGATCCCTCGACGCGCCGTCCCAAGGGCGCGCCGCCGCGCCTGTCGCGCGCTGATGGCACCCCGCTCGCGCCGTTCCTCAATCTCTCGGCGTTCGCGGAAGCGATGCTGGTGCATGAAAATGCCTGCGTCGCGATCAGCAAGGACATGCCGCTGACGCAAGCGGCGCTGCTCGGCTGTGCGGTGATTACCGGCGCGGGATCGATCTTCAACGACAGCAAGCTGCGCGCGGGCGAAAGCGTGGCGGTGATCGGCTGCGGCGGCATCGGCCTCGCCGCGATCAATGCCGCCAAGATCGCTGGCGCCGGGCAGATCATCGCGATCGATCCAGTGCCGGAGAAGCGCGCGCTCGCCGCCCGGCTCGGCGCCACGCACGGCTTCGCGCCGGATGAGCCCGATCTGGTGAAGAAGTTGACCGCGCTCACGCTCGGTGGGGTGGATTATGCGATCGAGGCGGTCGGGCGCCCCGAAACCGCCGAGCTCGCCTGGACCCTCCTGAAGCGCGGCGGCACCGCGACGATCCTGGGCATGATCGCGCCGGGCAAGGCGGTGAGCCTGCCGGGGCCGAGCTTCCTCACCGGCAAGCGCCTGCAAGGCTCACTGCTCGGCTCCACGCGCTTCCCGATCGACATGCCCCGGCTGGTGCAGCTCTATCTGGACGGCAAGCTCGATCTCGATACGCTGGTGGCCGAGAAGATCCCGCTCGCGGGCGTCAACGGCGCGCTCGCGGCGCTGCGGCAGGGGGACACGGTGCGCTCCGTGATCGAATTCGCATGACCGCCGAGGAACTGATGGTCGGCACGCTCCCCGTACCGGCGGACGACCCGATCGACCCTGCCAAGGTCGCCGCCTGGATGGCAGCGCATGTGCCGGGCGCAAGCGGCGCGGTACGGCTCGAAAAGTTCAAGGGCGGGCAATCGAACCCGACCTATAAGGTGATTACCGAGCACGGCACTTATGTGCTGCGCCGCCAGCCCTTCGGCAAATTGCTGCCGAGCGCGCACGCGGTCGACCGCGAATATCGGCTGATCGCGGGGCTCTACCCCACCGGCTTCCCGGTGCCGCGCCCCTACGGCCTGTGCGAAGACCCGGAGGTGATCGGCAGCAAATTCTACCTGATGGCTTTGGTCGAGGGGCGGAACCTGTGGGACGGCGCGCTGCCGGGCCTGACGCCCGATGGGCGCCGCGCGCATTACCACGCGATGATCGACACGCTCGCCGCGCTCCACAACACCGATTATGCCGGCGCGGGCCTGGAAGATTATGGCAAGCCCGGCAATTATTTCGAACGCCAGGTCGCGCGCTGGACCAAGCAGTACCGGGCCTCTGAGACCGAGCACATGCCCGATGTCGAGGCGTTGATCGAGTTCCTGCCGCGCACCGTGCCCGAACAGACGCGCACCGCGATCGTCCATGGCGATTACCGCATCGACAATATGATCTTCGATGGCCAAGAGCCCCGCGTGATCGCGGTGCTCGATTGGGAACTGTCGACGCTCGGCGATCCGCTCGCCGATTTCAGCTATTTCCTGATGAATTGGGTGACGCCGGCGGATGGACGCTCCGGCATCATGGGGCTGGCGGGCGGCGAGAGCGGCATCCCGACGATGGAGGAAGCCGTTGCGCGCTATGCCGCCGCGACCGGGCGCGACGGGGTGCCCGATCTCGACTGGTACTTCGCCTATAACCTCTTCCGGCTGACGGGAATCGTGCAGGGCATCAAGAAGCGCATCGTCGACGGCACCGCCTCCAGCGCGCAGGCGGCGAAGACGGCGGAGCGCGTCGGCGCGCTGGCGGCGGCGGCGTGGCATTTCGCGCAGAAGGCGGGGGCGTGAGGCGAGACACATCGCCAAAAGCACAACCGTCAACCCGGACTTGGTGATGAAGGTGGAACCGTCCGGGGGACGGTTCCACCTTCATCACGGGTCTCGCTACCTTCGCCCGTGAGAAGAGGTAGCGGGATCCCGGGTCAAGCCCGGGATGACGACCCAACGTATAGGGTTTGGAGAGGGAGTAATGAGCCAGTTCGATCTTACCGGCCAGGTCGCCATCGTCACCGGCTCGTCGCGCGGGATCGGCAAGGCGAGCGCCTATGAACTCGCCGAGCACGGCGCCAAGGTCATCATCTCCAGCCGCAAGCAGGAGGCGTGCGACACGGTCGCCGAGGAGCTGAACGCCAAGTTCGGCGCGGGCACCGCGATCGCGGTCGCCGCCAATATCTCGGACAAGGCGGGGCTGCAGCACCTGGTCGACGAAACGCGCCGGGCGTTCGGGCGGATCGACATTCTCGTCTGCAACGCCGCCTCCAACCCCTATTACGGGCCGCAGGAGGGGATTAGCGACGATCAGTTCCGCAAGATCCTCGACAACAACATCGTCTCCAACCACTGGCTGATCGCGATGGTCGCGCCGGAGATGCGCGCGCGGCGATCGGGCTCGATCATCATCGTCTCGTCGATCGGCGGCTTGCGCGGCTCGACCGTGATCGGTGCTTATTGCATCAGCAAGGCGGCCGACATGCAGCTCGCGCGCAATCTGGCGCATGAGTTCGGGCCGGACAATGTGCGGGTGAATTGCATCGCGCCGGGCCTGATCAAGACCGATTTCGCCAAGGCACTGTGGGAAGACCCGGTGCGGATCGAGGCCGCGAACAAGAGCGTGCCGCTGCGCCGCATCGGCGAGCCGCATGAGATCGCGGGCGCCGTGGTGTTCCTGGCGAGCAGCGCGTCGAGCTTCATGACCGGGCAGACGATCGTGCTCGACGGCGGGGTTACGATTTGATTCGAGAGGAAAAGTTCATGCGCTTCCAGGGCAAATCGATCATCGTCACCGGCGCGGCCTCGGGCATTGGCGCCGCCGCGGCGCGGCTGTTCGCGGCGGAAGGCGGGGCGGTGTTGTGCGCCGATTGGGCGGAGAGCGTCACCGAGACCGCCGCCGCGATCACCGCCGCCGGCGGCCGCGCCCAGGCGCTGCGGATCGACGCCGGCAAGGAGGAGGACGTCGCCGCCGCCGTCGCCAAGGCGTGCGAGGCCTTTGGCGGGCTCGACGTGATGTTCGCCAACGCCGGCATTTCAGGCGGCATGGCCAATATCCTCGATACCACCCCCGAGCTGTTCGCCGAGGTGCTGCGGGTGAACCTGATCGGCCCGTTCCTGGCGGTGAAGCACGCCGCGCCCAAGATCGCCGAGCGCGGCGGCGGCGCGATCGTGCTCACCGCGAGCGTCGCCGGCATCCGCTCGGGCGCGGGGTCGCCGGCCTATTCGGCGTCGAAGGCGGGTGTGATCAACCTCGCGCAGGTTTCAGCACAGCAGCTTTCGGGATCGAATGTGCGGGTCAACGCGCTCTGCCCGGGCCTTACCGAGACGGGGATGACCAAACCGACGTTCGATTATGCGCGCGACGCGGGCAAGATGGACCGGGTCGGCCGGCTCAACCCGCTGCGTCGCGCGGCGCAGGCCGAAGAACTCGCGCGGGTCGCGGTGTTCCTGGCCTCGCCCGAGGCGAGTTACGTCAATGGTCAGGCGCTCGCGGTCGATGGCGGCTTGTCGTCGAGCCACCCCGTCACCCGTCAGGAATTCGGCAAGACCGCGGTCTGAGGGCGGGAACTCTTTGCCCCTTAGCAAGTTACGGTGCTGGTTCACCGAAACGAGAGGGGAGACCTATGAAGAAGTTGATCGCGGCCAGCGCCGCGCTGAGCCTGGTCGCGCTGCCGACGGTCGCGCCCGCGCGGACGCCGGCTGTGAACGCGGCCGCGCCGCTGTCGCTGGGCAACGCGGCACCCGTTCGGGCGGCGGCGAAGGGGGGCAAGGCCAAGGTCTCGAACGCGGGCATCGCGGCCTTCGCCGTGATCGTGATCGGTGGCGCGGTCGCCGCGCTCGCGGTGATCGCGGGCACGCGCGATCAGAACAACAACGACGTGCCCGTCAGCCGCTGAACGCGCACGCTTGGTGGCAAAAGCCCGCGACCTCACCGAGGTAGCGGGCTTTTTCGCGTCGGCGGCCTCAGCGCTCCGCCCGCATCCGGATCAGCCCTTCCTGCGTGGTGCTCGCCACAAGTCGGCCGTCGCGCGCGTAAACCCGCCCGCGATTGAACCCGCGACCGTGCCCGCTCCATGGGCTCTCGCAAACATAGAGCAGCCAGTCGTCCGCCCGGAACGGTTCGTGCAGCCATACCGCATGGTCAAGGCTCGCGGTTTGCAGCGGGTGAGTCATCCAGTTGACCCCATGCGGCAGCAGCGCGGTGCTGAGCAGCGCCATGTCGGAGGCATAGGCCAGGATCGCCCGGTGCATCGCCGGATCATCGCCGATCGGCGCGGCGATGCGGAACCAGCTCGCCTGGCGCGGCTCGCCCTTTTCCGGCTTGAACGGGTTGCGCGCGCTCACCGGGCGTGTCTCGATCGGCCGCGCGCGCAGGAAGCCGCGGCGGAACTTCTCGGGCACCTGATCGGCCATCGCCTGGCGCAGCGCCAGGTCGCTTGGAAGGCCCTCCGGTGCGGGCACCTCGGGCATCGGCTCCTGATGCGCGAGGCCGTCCTCGGGGCGCTGCAGCGACACGGTCATGCTCAGGATCGGCACGCCCTTCTGCATCGCGATCACGCGGCGGGTGGCGAAGCTGCCGCCGTCGAAATCGCGCACCACGCGGTAGATGATCGGGTGATCCTCGGCACCGGGGCGCATGAAATAGGCGTGGAGCGAATGGGCGATCTTGGGCGCCTCGGTCGAAGCCTGCGCTGCCTGAAGTCCTTGCGCGATCACCTGCCCGCCGAAGACGCGACCCCAGCCCTCGCGCCGGCTGGCACCGCGATAGAGATCGGTGTCGAGCTCCTCGATCGTGAGCAGCGCGCAAAGCTCGGCGGCGAGCGCTTCGGGCGTCGTCTCGGTCAACTCATTTCCCCTCTTGATCCTCCCCAAGCGCGCCTGGGGCGGATTCAATAGCCCGCCATCCGCGCCAGCTGGTCGGCGTGATAGTTGCTGTCGCCAAAGGTCTCGGCGAGCACGCGCGCGCGCTTCATGTAGAAGCCGATGTCATAGGCGTCGGTCATGCCGATGCCACCATGCATCTGGATACCCTCCTGCACCGCGAGCGTGGTCGCGAGCCCCGTCATCGCCTTGGCGACATGCACCGCCTCGTCGGCGCGCGCATCGCCCGCGTCGAGCAGCTGCTGCGCCTTGAGCACGGCGGCGCGGGCGACCTCCATCTCGCTATAGAGATGCGCGGCGCGGTGCTGGAGCGCCTGGAAGCTGCCGATGCGCAGGCCGAACTGCTTGCGCTCCTTGAGGTAATCGACCGTCATGTCCATCGCCCCGCCGCCGACGCCGAGCAGTTCGGCGGAGGCGCCGGCGCGCCCCGCGCGCAGCAGCCGGGCGAGCGGATCGGCGCCGTGATCGACCTCGCCAATCACCGCATCGGCATCGACCTCGACCCCGTCGAAGTTGAGCCGGGCGGCGATGCTCGCGTCGGCCAGCCGCTCGGGGGTTGCCTCCAGCCCCGCCGCGCCGCGCTCGACCGCGAACAGGGTGATGCCCGCATCCTCATTCTCGGCGCCGGCGGTGCGCGCTGCGACCAGGATGACGTCGGCGGCGTGCCCGTGCGTCACGAATTGCTTCGTGCCGGTCAGCCGGAAACCATTGCCCGCGCGCTCGGCCTTGAGCGTGATGTTGGCGCCGTGCTTCGCCCGCTCGTCGATCGCCAGCGCGGCGACCGCCTCGCCCGCCAGGATGCTCGGGAACCAGCGCGCGGCGTGCGGCGTGCCCTTCAGCGCCTCGACCGCCGCGACCGCGGTGGAGAGGAAGGGCGAGGGTGAGAGGTTGCGCCCGATCTCCTCAAGCACCACCCCGGCTTCGATATGGCCGAGGCCGAGCCCGCCCTGATCCTCGCCGATCAAAATGCCGGTGAAGCCCATTTCGGCGAACTGCTTCCACAGATCGCGGCTGAAGCCATCGGGGTTGGCGCTGTCGCGCAGCTCGCGCAGGTGGCGGACCGGCGCCTGCTCGCGCACGAAATCGCGCGCGGTGTCGCGGAGCATCGTCTGGTCTTCGGTAAGGTAGAGGGGCATTGGGGTCTCCTTCTTGGCCCTCTCCCGCCGGCGGGAGAGGGTGGCCCCGCCGAAGGCGGGGTCGGGTGAGGGGCGATGCAGCAGGGCGACAGTGCCCGGATCACCCCCTCACCCAACCCTCTCCCCCTTGGGGGAGAGGGCTTGTTGTCACGCGCTTGGCAGGTCCAAAATCCGCTTGGCGACGATGTTGAGCTGCACCTCGCTGGTGCCGCCCTCGATCGAATTGGCCTTGGTCCGCAGCCACGCCCGCGCCGCACCACCCTGGTTCGAGCGTTCGCTCTCCCATTCGAGCGCGTCGGAGCCACCCGCCGCCATCATCAGCTCATGCCGCGCCTTGTTCAGCTCGGTACCGTAATATTTCATCATCGAGGGCTGCGCCGGGTGCGCCTGGCCCGCCTTCAGCTCGTCGATGAAGCGTTCGGACATCATGCCGAAGGCGCGGGCGCGCACCTCGAACAGCGCGATCTGCGCGCGCAGCAGCGGATCGGCGAGCCGCCCATCGGCGTCGAGCCCGATCGTCGCCAGCGCGCCCTCGATCAGCGGGTTGCCGCTGGTGGTGCCGAGCCCCATGCCCGAGATCATCTCACGCTCATGGCCGAGCAGATATTTGGCGACATCCCAGCCCTTGTTGATCTGGCCGACGACATTGGCCTTGGGCACGCGGACATTGTCGAAGAAGGTCTCGCAGAACGGCGAATAGCCGCTGATCAGCAGGATCGGCCGGGTCGAGACGCCCGGCGTCGTCATGTCGAACAGGATGAAGCTGATGCCGTTATGCTTGTCCGCCTTGTCGGTGCGCACCAGGCAGAAGATCCAGTCCGCCTTGTCGGCGTAAGAGGTCCACACCTTCTGCCCGTTGATGATGAAATCGTCGCCATCCTCGATCGCCGAGGTGGCCAGGCTCGCCAGGTCGGACCCGGCATTGGGCTCCGAATAGCCCTGACACCAACGAATCTCGCCACGCGCGATCTTGGGCAGATGCTCGAGCTTCTGCTCCTCGGTCCCGTATTTCAGCAGCGCCGGCCCGAGCATGGAAATGCCGAACGAATTGAGCGGGCTGCGGCATCTGAGCGTCGCCATCTCCTCGCGCAGGACCTTGGTCTCGGCGGGCGACAGGCCGCCGCCGCCATATTGGGTGGGCCAATCGGGCACCGTCCAGCCGCGGCTCGCCATCGCGTCGAGCCATTGCTGCTGCCCGGGCTTGAAGCTTGGGTTGCGCCCGCCCCAGCAGATATCGGCGTCGCCGCGCACCGGCTCGCGCATTTCAGCCGGGCAATGCGCGTCGAGCCAGGCGCGGGTTTCGGCGCGGAAGGTTTCAAGGTCGGTCATGGTCACTTCCCCATCATCAACTGGTGCGCCGCGCGGGCGACGGCGATCGCGGTGAAATCGCGGTTGTAATCGGCGATCACTTGAACCCCGATCGGCAGGCCATCGGGATCGGTGCCGATGCGCACGCTGGTGGCGGGCAACATCGGGAAGGTGGCGAGGCCGGGCAGCGCCATCTGTGCCCCCGCCGGGGTGGGTTCGCCGTCGACGATCAGCAGGCGCTCGCCGAGCGGCGTGTCATCATGCGGGTAAGCGGTGGTGCCCCAGATCGGCGCGATCACCGCGTCATAATGCTCGAACAGACGGTTCCAGGCGGTACGAAACTGGGTCTGGCCATCGATCAGACCGAACCAGTCGATAAGGCTCGGCGGCTGCATTCCCTCCGGCATCTTGCCGCGGGTGAGCGCGGGCAGCAGCATCCGCAGATAAAGCGCGGTTTGCGCCGCGAGATCGGGAATTAGCGGGCTGGTGCGATCGACCTTGGCGCCGGCGGCTTCGAACGCCCGGCCGGTCGCCTCGATCGCGTCGGCGATGCTCGCTTGCACCGCGACATGCGGGCGCACCTCGAGCAGCAGCACCCGCCAGTCGCCGGGTGCGCGCGGGGCGGGGCGGGCGAGTGGCGCTTCGGCGAGCAGATCGAGCAGCGCCTCCAGATCATCGGGATCGCGCGCGAGCGGGCCGATGACGTTGAGCGCGACGCCGCTACCGCTGGTGCGCGGGAAGTTATGCCCGGTGCTCAGCAGCGCGCCATAAGTGGGCTTGTGCCCCCACAGCCCGCAAAAGGCGGCGGGGATGCGGATCGAGCCGCCAATGTCGGAGCCGATCTCGACCGGTACATAACCCGCCGCGAGCGCCGCGGCCGCCCCGCCCGAGGAACCACCCGGCACGCGTTCAAGGTTGAGCGGGTTGCGGGTGCGGCCATAGACCGGGTTGTTAGTCTGGAGATCGGCGAGCGCGACGGGGACGTTGGTCTTGCCCAGGATCACCGCGCCCGCGCGCTTCAGGCGCCGGACGGCGACCGCATCGTCGCTCGCGATGAAATCGGCGTGTTCGGGATAGCCCCAGCAGGTGGGGAGGCCCGCGACGTCGAAGCTTTCCTTCACCGTCATCGGCACGCCGAGCAGCACACCGCCAGTGTCGCCCGCCGCGATCCGCGCATCGACCGCACGGGCTTGCTCCAGCGCGCGCGCGAAATCGCGGACGACGACCGCGTTGATCGCGCCATCGTCCCGTTCGACCCGCGCGATCGCCGCTTCGGCCTCGGCGAGCGCGGTCGTCTCACCCGCGCGGATCGCGGCGGCGGTGGCGAGGGCGGTTCGGGTCATGCCGAACAACCATAAGCCCTCTCCCCTTTAGGGGAGAGGGTTGGGAGAGGGGGGGCGATGCGGGGCACGGCGCTCTGCGGCATCGCCCCCTCACCCGACCCGCGTTTCACGCGGGCCACCCTCTCCCCTGAAGGGGAGAGGGTCATGGTCACTATCACTCTCAATTGAACCGCCCGCCAGCCTCGGCCTTGCTCTTGAGCAGCTCGGCCACCTTGAAGCCGTGCTTCTCAAGGCCCGCGACGATCTTCTTCAGCCCTTCGGTATCGGCCCAGAACATCGGGCCGCCGCGATAGACCGGCCAGCCATAGCCATAGATCCACACGACATCGATGTCGCTCGCGCGCTGCGCCATCTTCTCTTCCAGGATCAGCGCGCCTTCGTTGACCATCGTGTAGAGCGTGCGTTCGATGATCTCCTCGTCGCTCACCTCGCGCTTGGGCAGGTTCGATTTGGAGCGGAACTCCTCGATGATCTCGGCGACGCGGGGGCTGGGCGTCGGGTTGCGCTTCTCGTCATAATCATAGAAGCCGGCGCCCTTCTTCTGCCCCCAGCGGCCCTCGGCGCAAAGCGCGTCGCGGATATTCTCGATCCGGCTCGGGTCGCGGTGCCAGCCGATGTCGACGCCCGCCAGGTCGCTCATCTGGAACGGCCCCATCGGCATCCCGAATTCGACATGGACGCGGTCGATCTGCTCGGGCGTCGCGCCTTCCATCAGCAGCTTGTTCGCCTCCACCTGGCGCGGCATTAGCATCCGATTGCCGATGAAGCCGTGGCAGACGCCCGCGACGACCGCGACCTTCTTGATCTTCTTGGACAGCGCCATCACGGTCGCGAGCACATCGTCCGCCGTCTTCGCGCCGCGCACCACTTCCAGCAGCTTCATCACATTGGCGGGCGAGAAGAAGTGCATCCCGACCACGTCTTGCGGGCGGCTGGTCGAGGCGGCGATCTCATCGACGTTCAGATAGCTGGTGTTGGAGGCAAGGATCGCGCCCGGCTTGGCGATCTTGTCGAGCTTGCCGAACAGCTCCTTCTTAACGTCCATATTCTCGTAAACGGCTTCGATGATCAGGTCGCAATCGGCGAGATCGTCGAGGCTGAGCGTGGGGGTGAGCGCGCCCATCGCCGCTTCCACCTGTTCGGGCTTCAGCCGGCCCTTGGCGGCGCTCGCCTCGTAATTCTTGCGGATCACGCCGGTGCCGCGCTCGAGCGCTTCCTGCGCCATTTCGACGATGGTGACCGGGATGCCCGCCGACAGGAAATTCATGCTGATCCCGCCGCCCATCGTGCCCGCGCCGATCACGCCGACCTTGTTGATGGCGCGCAGCGCGATGTCATCGGCGATGCCGTCGATCTTCGCCGCCTTGCGCTCGGCGAAGAAGATGTGGCGCATGGCGGCCGATTGCGTGCCGAACATCAGCTTCATGAAGCTTTCGCGTTCGAACTTGATGCCTTCCTCGAAGCTGGAGCCGTCGGTCGCCTTTTCGACGCAGGCGATGTTGGCGGCAGGCGCGTCGAAGCCACGGAAACGCTTGGCATTTTCCTTCTTGAACGCAGCGACTGCCTCGGGATCGGCGGTCGCGGTCTTCTCGCTCGCGCGGGGGAGGGGGCGGACAGCGGCGACTTCGCGGGCGAAGGCAATCGCGTCCTCCACCAGGCTGCCCTCGCCGGCGAGGCGATCGACCAGCCCGGCCTGCTGCGCGAGCTTGGCGCCGATGGGATCGCCCTTGGCGGTGAGTTCAAGCGCGAGCTTGACGCCCGCCAGGCGCGGCAGCCGCTGGGTGCCGCCCGCGCCGGGGAGCAGGCCGAGCTTCACCTCGGGGGTGCCGATCTGCGCCGAGGGCACCGCGATGCGATAATGACAGGCGAGCGTCACCTCGCACCCGCCGCCGAGCGCGGTGCCGTGGATGGCGGCGACGATCGGCTTGTCGGCGGCCTCCACCATGTCGAGCAGCTGCGGCAGGAGCGGTTCGACCGGGGGCTTGCCGAATTCCGTGATGTCGGCGCCCGCGAAGAAGGTCTTGCCCTTGCACGCGATCACCATCGCTTTCACGCTCGCATCGGCGAGCCCCGCCTTCACCGCCGCGTCGAGCCCGGTGCGAACGGCGGCGCCCAGCGCGTTGACCGGCGGATTGTCCGAATAGATGACCAGCACATCATCATGGCGTTCGGTGGTGATCGGCGAGGTCATGGTTGCTCCTGTTGTTGGTCGAGTGCGGGTAGCAAAGCTCCTCCCCCGCCGGGGGAGGAGCTGGTCGAGTATCCAGCGTCCCTAAGGCCCATCACAGCAACGCCGAATAGATCAGCGTCTTCAGCTCGCGCCGGATGGGATAGGTGCTGGAGGGGCGCAGCTGGGTCATGAACACCATGCTGATCCGCTCGACCGGATCGATGAAGAAGGCGGTCGAGAACATCCCGCCCCAATAATATTCCCCGACCGAACCCGGCATCATCGACCGCACCGGGTCGATCGTCACCGCGAAGCCCAGGCCAAAGCCGGTGCCGGCATTCTGCGTCTCGCTGAACAAGGATTTCGACATGGCGGAAAGATCGGCGCCGCCGGGCAGGTGGTTTTGCGTCATCAGCTCGATCGTCTTGCGGCTGACGAGCCGCACCCCGTCGAGCGTGCCGCCATTCAGGCAAAGCGTGCAGAACCGATGATAATCGAGCGCGGTCGATACCAGCCCGCCGCCGCCCGAGAGGAATTTGGGCCGGTGCGCCCAAGCGCTGTTGGCGCCACGGTCCCACAATTTCTTGCCGCCGGGCACCCAATCATAGCAATCGACCAAGCGGTCGATCTTATCTTCGGGTACGTGGAAGAAGGTGTCGTGCATCCCCAGCGGCGCGAAGATGCGTTCGTGGAAGAAGGCATCGAGAGTCTGGCCCGAAAGCCGTTCGACCACCGCGCCGAGCACATCGGTCGACACCGAATAATTCCACGCGCTGCCCGGCGAGAACTCCAGCGGCAATTGCCCCAGCGCGCCGACGAACCCGTTCAGGTCATGGTTGCCGAACCAGTTTTCCAGCTTCTGCTCGCGATAGGCGGCGTCGATATTGCTGCGGTTCTGGAAGCTATAGGTCAGCCCACTGGTATGGCGCAGCAGATCGACCATCCGCATCGGCTCGGCGGTTGGCTTGGTAACGAAAGGCACCCCGCCGCCGCCACCATTATAGACGCCCAGCCCCTTGAACTCGGGGAGGACGTGGTGGACGGGCGTGTCGAGCCCCACCTCGGCCTCTTCGAGTAGCATCATGAACGCCAGGCTCGTGATCGGCTTGGTCATGCTCGCGATTCGAAACAGCGATGCCTCGGTGACCGCGCCGCCCTCCTCGCGCGCCTGGCCGAGATGGCTGAAATGGGCGATTTCGCCCTCGCGCGCGATCAGGATTTGCGCGTTCGGCAGCAGCCCCGTCGTCACATAGCGTTCGGCGAGCAGCGTATCGATCCGCGCGAGCCGCGCCCGATCGAAGCCCAGTGCCTGCGGGTCCGCGAGTGCCATCAAAGCCGTACCCCTGTTTCGAAACCGGCTCTTCTATTGCCTTGAGCGGCCGCCGAATCAACACTAACCTTCACGCCAAACCGGCGGTGAGAGCCGAAGTCTGGATGGAGAGAACCCCGCGATGTCGAGCCTTGGCGAACCCCTGATCGCGCTGGACCCCAGCTGGCCCAAGGCGAGTCTCGCCGAGATCGAGGCAATGCTCACCGCGCCGGGCGCGCGGTTCGAGATGGAAACGGTCGAAATCGGCGGCGTGCCGACGCGGGTGTGGAAGAACGCGCCGCCGCATCTGGGCTTGCTGGTGCAGTTCAGCCGCCTGCACGGCGCGCGCGAATTCGTGATCCATGAGGATGAGCGGGTTACTTACGAAGCGCATTTCCGCGCCGTCTCCGCGCTCGCTCGGCAGTTGATCGCGATGGGCGTGCAGCCGGGCGACCGGGTGGCGCTGTGCGCGCGCAACCTGCCCGAATGGCCGGTGATCTTCTTCGCGACCGTCGCGATCGGTGCGATCGCGGTGCCGCTCAATGCCTGGTGGACCGGCGCCGAGCTGGAATACGGCCTAGCTGACTCGGGCGCGCGCGTCCTGTTTGTCGATGCCGAGCGGCACGATCGGCTGCGTGACCATTACGGCGCTTTGCCCGCGCTCGGGCGCGTGGTGGTGCTGCGCGGCGCGGGCGAGGTGACGCTGACCGACCTCATCGGCACGCCGCATGATTGGGCATCGCTCCCCGATCAACCGCTGCCCGAAGCGGCGCTGACGCCCGAGACCGAGGCAACGATCTTCTACACCAGCGGCACCACCGGCAACCCCAAGGGCGCGCTCGGCACCCACCGCAATCTGGTGACCAACATCTTCTCCAGCGGCTATTCGGGCGCGCGGACCTTGCTGCGCCGGGGGGAGGCGCCACCGGCCGCGCCCGAGCCCAAGAAGATGCTCACCTGCATCCCGCTGTTCCACGTCACCGCGTGCAGCGCCGGGATGATGGGCGCGGTCGCGAGCGGATCGACGCTGATCTTCATGCGCAAATGGGATGCGATCCGCGCGATGGAGATCATCGAGCGCGAGCGGGTCCACGCGACCGGCGGTGTGCCGACCATCGCCTGGCAGCTGCTCGACCATCCCGATCGCGCCAAATACGACCTCTCTAGCCTGGAGAGCATCGCCTATGGCGGCGCCCCGTCCGCGCCCGAACTCGTCAAGCGCATCTACACCGAATTCGGCGCGCTGCCCGGCAATGGCTGGGGGATGACCGAGACGATGGCGACCGTCACCGGCCATGGGGCGGAAGATTATCTCAACCGCCCGACCAGCGCCGGCCCGGCGGTCGCGGTCGCGGACCTGAAGATCATGGACGAAAGCGGCACCCACGAACTGGCCGTGGGCGAGGTCGGCGAATTGTGGGCGCGCGGGCCGATGATCGTGAAGGGCTATTGGAACAAGCCCGAGGCGACGGCGGCGACCTTTGTCGATGGCTGGGTGCGCACCGGCGATCTGGCGCGTCTGGACGAGGAAGGTTTCCTCTACATCGTCGACCGCGCCAAGGACATGATCATTCGCGGCGGCGAGAATATCTATTCGAGCGAAGTCGAGAATGTGCTCTACGCCCATCCATCAGTGAGCGACGCCGCCCTGATCGGCCTGCCGCACCGCACGCTGGGCGAGGAGCCGGCGGCGGTGGTTTATCTCGCGCCGGGCACCAGCGCGAGCGAGGCCGAATTGCAAGCCTGGGTGCGCCAGCATCTCGCGGCGTTCAAAGTGCCGGTGGCGGTACGTTTTTCGGAAGAGACTTTGCCGCGCAATGCGAATGGCAAGATTTTGAAGCGCGAGCTGAAATCGTTCTTCGCGGATCGGCTGGAGGCGGCGGCTTAGCGGGGCAGAATTAGCTCGATCCACCGTCTAGGATTGTAGCAAACTCCTGAAGCTGTTGAGGGGCGAGCTCCCAAAACGCGGACAGCTCGCTAGGATAGCGCGATTTCAGGTCTTCTAGCACGGGAGCGGCATCGGGCTCGCACAAGCGGATAAGCCAAGGCCGCAGCGGAAATCCCGCCCGTGCCGCGCCGCAGAGAACGCTTTCGGCGTTCATCTCGATCCAGCCCGCTTCGGCGCCCGCCAAGTCTCTCGTCAGCTCTCGCTCGAACCAGGCGTCCACGAACTCCTCGATCACCTGCTGTTCCGCGGGCGACCAAGAGCGCCACCCCGCGAGCTTCAGCTTACCCAAAACAACTTCCGGGTCATTGGCGTTGGTCGGATCGAACGCCGAAACTTCCAAGATGCGTGGCAGCAAATAGCGAAAATCGCGCTCCGCCCCGACGGTGAGGAAAACGCCCGATACGTATCGCCAGAGGGCGGTCCCGGTTACCGCGTGTAATGGCTTGGTTAGTAGAATGTCTATTTGCCGTGTCGTGATACAGCAGGGACAGCCGATGATCTGTTTAGGCACAGGGGCCGCGAAGCAGCCATAAATCGCTTCGACCGCAGCGCGAAGGCGCATCTCATCTGGCCCAACTGTATCGCGGTTCATCGACGGGAACATGGGCGTAACCGGTCAGCGTCGAAAGCTGGCCAACAAGTCGGCAATGCATCCGTCAGCGTCGGCGTCGACAAAGGCCGCCGCACCGTTCCCCCAAAAGAAAAACGCGCCCCGGCTTCCCGCCGCGGCGCGCTTCCCTACAACCGAACGAAGCGCTTACTTCAGCGTCGCCAGGTAAGCGATAATCGCCTTGCGCTGGTTCGCGTCGGCGACCTGGAGCACCATCTTGCTGCCCTTGGCCACCGCCTGCGGGTTGGCCAGCCACTTGTCGAGCGCGGCCGGGGTCCAGGTGCCCTGCAGCTTTTTCAACGCCGCTGAATAGGCATAGCCCGGCACGCTCGCGATCTTCTTGCCGACGATGCCCTTGTGCATCGGGCCGATCTTGTTCTGGTTCGGCGCGTGGCAGATCGCGCACTTCTGCGTGTAGAGCTTCTGGCCCGTCGCGGCGTCGGTCTGCGCGAGAGCCGGTGCCGCCGCGAACGGCGCGGCGAGCATGGCGATGGTGAAAATCGAACGGCGCATCACTCTCTCCTGTCTGGCGAAAGCGTCCCGGCCTTCGCGAGCCTTTCGCCCCCCTAATCCCCCGGGGTGCGCCTGAATTGCGCCAAAGCGTCGAAACAAGTCAATCCACTGGCATTTTTTAACCTAGCTGAGCGTCCCTTGCGTCAACCACCGAACGCACCGCCTGCTGCCACCCCGCGAGCCGCGCGGTGCGCGCCCTGTCATTCAGCTTCGGAATGAAGGGCTCGACCCGGCCACGCATCACGCTCGCCGCCTGTAGGTCTGCGAACAGGCCACAACCGACGCCCGCGAGCATCGCCGCGCCGAGCGCCGTCGTCTCGGTGAAGCTGGGGCGTTCGACGGGGATCGCGAGCATGTCCGCCAGATCCTGCGCCAGCCAATCATTCGCGACCATCCCGCCATCGATCTTCAGCGTGGCCCAAGTGCAGCCATCGGCGGCGAAGGCGGTCATCAGGTCATGGCTCTGATGCGCCATCGCCTCGAGCGCGGCGCGAACCAGATGCGCGCGCCCGGTCGCGAAGCTCAGGCCCGTGATCGCCGCGCGCGCCTCGGGCTGCCACCACGGCGCGCCCAGGCCCGACAAGGCGGGCACCAAATAGACGCCGCCATTATCGGCCACCGAGGCGGCAAGCGCCGCGGTGCAGGCGGCATCGGGAATCAGCTGCAGCGCGTCGCGCAGCCATTTGATCAGGCTGCCCGCGATGAACACTGATCCTTCGAGCGCATAGGCGCGCCGCCCCCCCAGCTGCCAGGCGATCGTCGAGAGCAATCGGTGGCGCGAGATCGGCGGCGTGGCGCCCGCCATCGTCAGGATGAAAGCGCCGGTGCCGAAGGTCGCCTTGGTGTCGCCCGGGTTCAGGCAGGCCTGGCCGATCGTCGCCGCCTGCTGGTCGCCCGCCAGCCCGCATATCGGGATCGCGCCGCCGAACAGTCGCGTCTCGGCGAAGCGGCCGGCGCAGTCCACGATTTCCGGCAAGGCCGCGCGCGGGGCGCCGAACAGGTCGATCAAGCCATCGTCCCAGGCGCCGCTGCCGATCGCCATCAGCGCGGTGCGGCTGGCGTTGGTGGCATCGGTGATGTGCAGCCCGCCGGTGAGCTTCCACACCAGCCAGCTTTCAACGGTGCCGATCGCGAGCCGATCGCCCGCCTCGGCGAGCTGCGGCCAGTGGCGCAACGCCCAGCCAATCTTCGAGCCCGAAAAATACGGGTCGAGCAGCAGCCCGGTCTTGGCCTGCACGGTCGCCTCGTGGCCGGCCTCTTTAAGTGCCTGACAGTCCTGCGCGGTGCGGCGATCCTGCCAGACGATCGCGGGCGCGAGCGGTTCGCCGCTCACCTTGTCCCAGAACACCACCGTCTCGCGCTGGTTGGTGATGCCGATCGCGGCGATGCGATCGGTCCCGCCTACCGCCGCGATCACCTGCGCGGCCATTTCGTGTGTGCGTGCCCAAATTTCGCCCGCGTCATGTTCCACCCAGCCGGCTTGCGGGTAATGCTGGGTCAATTCGGCGGCGGCGCTCGCGCGGCAGGTTCCATCGGGAGCGAAAGCCATGGCGCGGGTGGAAGTGGTGCCCGCGTCGATCACTAAAAGCTCGGTCATGGAATGAACGCTAGCCGGGATTACAGCGGCAGGGAATGGCGCTAAGAGGGGCGCAGCAAGGAACGGATCGTGGACAAGCCATATGAAGGTCTGAACGAGGCGGCGCCGAGCCCGCCCACGCCGGCGGAGGAGGCGATGTTGCGGCGCGACCGGCTGCTCGCCGCGGTCACTCTGATCGGCGGCGTGGGGTTGCTGCTCGCGCTTCCCTTCGCGCTCAAGGCCGGAACCGAATTCTTCCTGCCGCTCACCGCCGCGCTCGTCATCGCGATCGCCTTGGTGCCGGTGCTCGAATGGATCGAGCGGCGGCGGGTGCCGTCGTCGATCGCGGCGCTGCTCTGCGTCACGGGCTTCCTCGCTGCCGCCAATGTCGCGCTCGCGGCGATCATCGTGCCGGCGGTCGCGTTCTTCCGCCTGTTGCCGGAGCGGATCGGCCGTATCCAGATGAACCTGAAGCCGATCCTGGAGCTCTACCAAAGCCTGGAAAAATACATCGATCGCACCGCGATGAAGTTCGCGGCCGGCTCGGCGCAGTCGGTCGCGCGGGCCGCGCAGACCCAGCAACCGCCGCCGAGTTCGCTCGTCGATCTGATCGCGAGTTCGGCGCCGTCGGTGTTCGTCCACATCTTCTTCGGCATCCTCGTCGTCTATTTCTTCCTCGCCGGCTGGACGCGGCTGCGGCGCGAGACGATCACCAGCCGCGCGAGCTTTTCGGGTGCGATGGCGACCGCGCGCGTCATTCAGGACGTGGTCGACGATACCTCGGCCTATCTGGGGACGATCACCGTCATCAACTTCTCGCTCGGGGTGTTCCTGGCGGGGTGCCTGTGGGCGATGGGGATGCCATACCCCGCGATGTGGGGTGGCATCGTCGCGCTGCTCAATTACGTTCCCTATTTCGGGCCGATCGTGGCGGCGGTGCTGCTCGCGCTGGGCGGGACGATGGTGTTCACCGATTTGTGGGTGGCGTTGATGCCGGCGGCGATCATGGTCGCATCGCACCTGCTGGAGGCGAATGTCATCACGCCGCTGATCGTCGGCCACCGGCTGACGATCAACCCCATCATGATCCTGATTTCGTTGAGCTTCTGGGGGTGGGTGTGGGGCACGGCGGGAGCGCTGCTGGCGGTGCCGATCCTGATCATCGCCCAAACGGTGGTCGCGGCCGCCGGCAAGCCCGACATCGCCGGCTTCCTGTTCGAACACGGCACGCTCGAACAGCGACGGCGCGGGGGCGGCGGGCGGTGAGTTGGCGCCTCATGCTGGCGCTGCAAGCGATTGGCATGCCGGCCGATGTGCCCAACTTCGATCTGGGCACCGTGGCGGTCGCGGAGCCGACCCGTCCCACGCTGTCGCTCTGCGCCCCGGGCGTCGGCGCTGAAGTTGTGGTCTGCGGCCGCCGCGGCGATCAGTATCGCCTGCCGTTGCCGGTTGAGCGCGATCTGGCGGCCGATGGCCGGACGGCGGATTCGCCGGGCGGTATGGCGGCGTTGACCCCTGCCGGCCGATGCGGCCTGTTCGCGGGCGAGCGGCAGTGCAGCCGGCGCGAGGCGGCTGCCTATGGCTATGGCAATGGCCGCGATCCGATCACCGTCCTTCTCAGGCTTGGCGACAGATTGGTCGCTGGCAATTAGTGGACGAAGGGCCGGGTTTGGCCGCCGCATTCCCCTGTTGACAGCCCCGCACGGCTCGCCTATCCGCGCCGCCTCAACCGATGCGCGGGTGTAGCTCAGTCGGTTAGAGCGCCGGCCTGTCACGCCGGAGGTCGCGGGTTCGAGCCCCGTCACTCGCGCCATTTCGCAGCAGCTTCTGCTCAAACGAGCCGCGCGAGCGACCAACCGTTGCCGCGCGCGCGCTGCGCCATGCGTTGACCCCTCCGGAAGCGCGGCTTTCTCCCGCCGTGCCGCAAGCCAAGAGGGCAATCATGGACACAAGCCAGAATTTGGACACGCGCGAGACCAGCGATCTGATCGCCTCGAACAAGGTCGAAGGAACCGCGGTTTACAACCAGCAGGGAGAGCGGCTCGGCACGATCGAGCATTTCATGGTCGATAAGCTTTCGGGCCAGGTCGATTATGCGGTGATGACCTTCGGCGGCTTCCTCGGCATGGGTACCGACCGTTATCCGCTGCCCTGGGACGCGCTGACCTATGACACCGATCATGGCGGCTATGTGGTCGACGTCACCAAGGAACAGCTGCAGGGCGCGCCGCATTATAGCGAGCAGGAACCCAGCTATGATGATAGCTATGGCGAGCAGGTCTATAGCTATTACGGTTTCAATTACCGCTAGGGCACCCGCGGCTCTCTAGAAACCTGGCCCCTGTCGCGCGCGGCGGGGGCCTTATTTTTCCGCCCGCCAGCGCCCGGTTTCCATCCAGCGGAGCAACGGCTTCAGCGGCATGATCCAGATGATCCCCGTCACCAGATAAAAGAGCGCTTGAACCAGCGCCGGCCAGCGCGCGAGCGTACCCGAGAGGCTCGTCACCAGCACCGCCCAAAGCGTGATCAACAGCAGCAGCAGCAGCGCGCCGGCGGGTTTGCGCCAACTTGGGGTCATCGCTCGATCCAGCCCTGTTCCGTGATGACAGCGTGGAGCGGCACGTCCCAGGGCTCGGTCGGCACCGCCTCGACGCGCTGGATGGACCAGGCGACGCCGATCCGCAAGCTCTGGGGGTGGTCGGCGAACGCACGATCGTAGAAGCCCGCGCCCTGGCCCAGCCGGTTGAGGCGCAGGTCGAACGCGACCAGTGGGGTGAGGATCAGATCGGGCACCAATTCGCGCGCGTCCGCGACCGGCTGGGTGAGGCCCATCGGCCCCGGCTCGCGCGGGGCGTCGCCGTCCAAAAAGCGCATCGGCGCGCCCCGCCGGGCAATGCGGGGCAGCGCCAGTCCCCAGCCGCGCGCGACCGCGGCCTCGACGAGCAGCGCCGGGTCGGCCTCGCCCGCGATCGGGAGATAGGCGGCGATCACGCCTGGCTGGGCCAGACGCGCGAGGAACGGCGCCGGCGGCACGATCGGCACGGCCGCCTGCCGCAAACGCGCGGCGCGCATCGCCGCGCGGAGATCGGCTTTCAGCGGAGGGGTAAGTGGCGGGACCACCATGGGTCGGTTGCTCGAATATCCTCTGACGCCTCAACGTCAGGTGGGAACCGTTTGCCTTGGCCAGGGCCAGGGTAGGGACAGCCCCCGTGGATGGTGATATCGCCTCAGGGATGTTCCTAAAGCTCGTGCCGGGCAGTACCCGCCATGCCCTATCTAGGGATTTTGCGCGGCGTCCTCAAGGCTTTCCGCCAGCGCTTCAAGCCGGGTCGCGAGCCGATCGAGCAGGGTGGAATCACCCAGCGGCTGCGCGGTACGCGCCTCGTCGAGCGCGTCGGCCAGCATCAGCGCGAGCAGCAGCAGCGCGCGTTCGGGCGGGCCAGTGCCGGCCGCGCGCTGCGCGATCGGCCAGCGTTCGGCGAGCATCGCGCCGAGCGCGTGCAGCCGCGGCTCCTGGCCATCGGCGCAGGCGACGGGATAGCCGCGCCCGCCGAGCTGGATCACCACCTCAGCCATCGCGCTCGATCAGCGCGTCGAGCGCCGTCATCGCCGCCGCCACCCGCTCGCGCAGCCGGTCGTGCCGGGCCGCGAGCCGCGCCGCTTGCTCCTGGTGCCGCGCCGCCGCGCGGTCGATCCGTTCGAGCGCGGCCTCGATCCGCGCCAACGCCTCTGCCATGCGCCGCAACGTAGCACGGTGCGCGGCCCCCGCAAGCCGGCGGCGCGGCGAGGCGGTTGACGGGGGCGCCGTGCCACCGCAAAGACGCGCGCGACTTTCGACTCACGGCGCGCTGAGTGCCACAGCGGGGATAGGATGGCGCCGACCGACCAACAGCTTGCCAACGCCATTCGCGCGCTGGCGATGGATGCGGTGGAGGCCGCCAATTCGGGCCATCCCGGGATGCCGATGGGCATGGCCGACGCGGCGACCGTGCTCTTCACCCAATATCTGAAGTTCGATCCTGCCGATCCCCATTGGGCGGACCGTGACCGCTTCGTGCTGTCGGCCGGGCACGGATCGATGCTGATCTACGCGCTGCTCCACCTGACCGGCTATGCGCGCCCGACGATCGACGACATCAAGGCGTTCCGCCAATTGGGCAGCCCGTGCGCGGGGCACCCGGAAAATTTCGAGCTGCCCGGCGTCGAATGCACCACCGGCCCGCTGGGGCAGGGGCTGGCGATGGCGGTCGGCATGGCGATCGCCGAGCGGCATCTGAGCGCGGTGTTCGGCGACGCGCTGGTCGATCACCGCACTTGGGTGATCGCGGGCGACGGCTGCCTGATGGAAGGCATCAACCACGAAGCGATCGGGATCGCCGGGCATCTGAAGCTCGGGCGGTTGAACGTGCTGTGGGACGATAACAAGATCACGATCGACGGCGCGGTTTCGCTGTCGTCGAGCGAGGACATCCCGGCGCGCTATGCCGCGACCGGCTGGCATGTCGTCGAGTGCGACGGGCATGATTTCGCCGCCGTCGCCGAAGCTTTGGCCGAGGCCACGGCCGATCCGCGCCCCTCGCTGATTCGCTGCCGCACGATCATTGGCAAGGGCGCGCCGACCAAGCAGGGCACCGCCAAGACCCACGGCTCGCCGCTCGGCACCGCCGAAGTCGCCGGCGCGCGCGAGGCGCTCGGCTGGACCGCCGCGCCGTTCGAGGTGCCCCAGGATATTCGCGAGGCGTGGCTGCGCGCCGGCAAGCGCTCGGTGGACGCGCGCGCGGCCTGGGCCGACCGGCTCGCGGCGCATCCGGCGCGTGGCGAGTTCGAGCGGCGCATGGCCGGCCAGCTCCCCGCGCCGCAGGGCGAGGCGGAAGCGTTCATGGCGAAACTCATCGCCGACGCGCCCACGGTCGCGACGCGCAAGGCGAGCGAGATGGCGCTCGAGGCGATCACCCCGCTGATCCCCGAGCTGATCGGCGGTTCGGCCGACCTGACGGGCTCGAACAACACCAAGACCGCCGCCACCGGCCCGCTAACGGCCGAGAATTACGGCGGCCGCTACCTCTATTACGGCATCCGCGAGTTCGGCATGGCCGCCGCGATGAACGGCATGGCGCTGCACGGCGGCGTCATCCCCTATGGCGGCACGTTCCTGGTGTTCGCCGACTATGCCCGCGCGGCGATCCGCCTTTCGGCGCTCCAGCATGCGCGCGTGATCTATGTGATGACGCACGATTCGATCGGGCTCGGCGAGGACGGCCCGACGCATCAGCCGATCGAGCATCTGCAAAGCCTGCGAATGATCCCGGGGCTCGACGTCTATCGCCCGTGCGACGCGGTGGAGACCGCCGAATGCTGGACGCTCGCGCTGGGTCGCGCCGATGGGCCGGGGCTGCTCGCGCTGTCGCGCCAGAACCTGCCGACGCTGCGCGGCGAGGGCGGAATGCTGAGCGCGCGCGGTGCTTACCGGCTGCGCGCCGCCCAGGCGCCGCGGGCGGTCGTCCTCATCGCGACTGGCTCTGAAGTGAGCCTCGCGGTCGAAACGGCGCAAGCGCTCGAAGCGCGGGGTATCGGCGCCGATGTCGTCTCGATGCCCAGCTGGCGCCATTTCGAAGCGCAAGACGCCGCCTACAAGGACGAGCTGCTGCCCGCCGATGTCCTCAAAGTCTCGATCGAGGCGGGCACGACCTTTGGCTGGGAGCGTTGGACCGGGGCCGATGGGATGCGCTTCGGGATCGACAGCTTCGGCGCCTCCGCCCCGGCCGAGGCGCTGTATCGCCATTTCGGGCTGACCGCCGACAGTATCGCGCCGCAAATCGCCGCGCGGCTGGGGCGCTGAACCAAGGGAGTAGCTTATGACGGTGAAGGTAGCGATCAACGGCTTCGGGCGCATCGGTCGCCTCGTCGCGCGGGCGATGCTGGAGCGGGACGATACCGGGCTCGAGCTGGTCGCGATCAACGACCTGGCCGATGCCAAGTCCAACGCCTGGCTGTTCGCGCGCGATTCGGTCCACGGCAAATATCCGGGCACCGTCGCCGCCGAGGGCAATGATCTGGTGATCGACGGCAAGCGCGTCCGCGTCACCGCCGAGCGCGACCCGGCCAATCTGCCCCACGCCGAGCTCGGCATTGATCTTGTGCTGGAATGCACCGGCTTCTTCACCGACCGCGCGAGCGCGCAGAAGCATCTCGACGCGGGCGCCAAGCGCGTGCTGATCTCGGCCCCGGCCAAGGGGGCGGACCTGACGGTGGTCTACGGCGTGAACCACGACAAGCTGGCGGCTGAACACACCATCGTCTCGAACGCGTCGTGCACCACCAACTGCCTCGCCCCCGTCGCCAAGGTGCTGAACGATGCGTTCGGCATCGAGCGCGGGCTGATGACCACGGTTCACGCTTATACCAACGATCAGAAGATCCTCGATCAGGTTCACAGCGACCTCCGCCGCGCGCGTGCGGCCGCGATGAGCATGATCCCGACCACCACCGGCGCCGCGCGCGCGGTGGGCGAGGTGCTGCCCGAGCTGAAGGGCAAGCTCGACGGCTCGGCGATCCGCGTGCCGACCCCGGACGTGAGCCTGGTCGACCTGACTTTCACCCCCAAGCGCGACGTGACCCGCGACGAGGTGAACGCGGCGCTGAAGGCGGCTTCCGAAAGCGGACCGCTGAAGGGTATTCTCGATTACAGCACCGATCCGCTGGTCTCGATCGACCTGCTTCACGCGCCGGCCTCGTCGACGGTCGACAGCCTGGAAACGGCGGTGATCGAGGGCAAGCTGGTGCGCGTCGTCAGCTGGTACGACAATGAATGGGGCTTCTCGAACCGCATGGTCGACACCGCCAAGGCGATGGCCGCGTTGCTTTGATGTTTCTGGGCGTCGCCCCCAGATCACGCCACGTCACCCCGGGCTTGACCCGGGGTCTCGCTTCTTCGCGCGGCGCGAGGCAGCGGGACCCCGGCTCGGGGGCCGGGGTGACGGGCGGACCTGTGGTGGCGTTGGGGCGTTGAAATGATCCCCGCCACCCTCGCCGGCATCGCCCGCCACGCCGCCCCGCGCGCGGCTATGGAGACGCTGGAGCGCGCCCTAATCACCCCCGAGCTTGGCGTCGAGGGCGACTGCAAGGGCGTGTTCAAGCCCGGCAAGCGCAACCGGCGGCAGGTGACCCTGATCGAGGCGGGCGATTGGGCCGCCGCGCTCGCCGAGCTGGGCGCTACGCTGCCGTGGTGGGAACGGCGCGCCAATCTGCTGGTCGAGGGCCTCGATCTGCCGCAGCGCGCGGGGGCGATCCTGCGCATCGGCGGGGTGCGGCTGGAAATCACCACCGAATGCGATCCGTGCGAGCGCATGGACGCGCTGATCCCGGGCCTGCGGGCCGCGCTTCGCCCCGATTGGCGCGGGGGCGCCTGCGCGCGGGTGCTGAGCGGCGGGATGGTCGCGATCGGCGACACGATCGAAATTGAAAGTTTTGGGGAGTTGGCGGCGTGAGGGCTTTCAAGACGCTCGACGATATGGGCGATGTGGCGGGCAAGCGTGTGCTGGTGCGCGAGGATCTGAACGTGCCGATGGCCGAGGGCGCCGTCACCGACGATACCCGCCTGCGCGCCGCAGTGCCGACCGTCGCCGAACTGGCGGACAAGGGCGCGATCGTGCTGGTGCTCGCGCATTTCGGCCGCCCCAAGGCGCCCACGCCCGAGTTCAGCCTGGCGCAGATCACGCAGCCGTTCGCGGCGGTGCTCGGCCGCCCGGTGCGCTATGTCGATTGGGAGGGCGCGGCGGAAGCCGTCGCCAGCTTGGCGCCGGGCGAAGTCGGGCTGCTGGAGAATACGCGCTTCTTCGGCGGCGAGGAGAAGAACGCACCCGAGGTAATCGACCGCTTCGCCGCGCTCGGTGATCTCTACGTCAACGATGCCTTTTCGGCCGCGCACCGCGCCCACGCCTCGACCGAGGGCCTTGCCCACCGGCTGCCGGCCTTCGCCGGGCGGCAGATGGAGGCCGAGCTCGACGCGCTCGACAAGGCGCTCGGTAACCCTGAGCATCCGGTGGCGGCGGTGGTGGGCGGCGCCAAGGTTTCGACCAAGCTGGACGTACTGAAGCACCTCGTCGCGCGGGTGGATCACCTGATCATCGGCGGCGGCATGGCCAACACTTTCCTCGCCGCGCGCGGGGTCAATGTCGGCAAGTCTTTGTGCGAGCATGACTTGACCGGCACCGCCGAAGAAATCTTCGCCGCGGCCGAAACCGCCGGCTGCACGATCCATCTGCCCTATGATGTCGTCGTGGCGAAGGAATTCGCGCCCAACCCGCCATCCTTGCGCACCTGCAACGTCCACGAAGTGGCGGCTGACGAGATGATCCTCGATATCGGCCCGGCGGCGGTCGAAGCGCTGGGCGATGTGCTCAAGACATGCCGCACGCTCGTGTGGAACGGCCCGCTCGGCGCGTTCGAGACGCCGCCCTTCGACGCCGCGACCGTGGCGCTCGCGCGCACCGCCGCCGCGCTCACGGCGGAGGGATCGCTCGTTTCGGTCGCGGGCGGGGGCGATACCGTGGCCGCGCTCAACGTGGCCGGCGCCGCGGACGCGATGAGCTTCGTATCGACCGCCGGCGGCGCGTTCCTCGAATGGATGGAAGGCAAGGAACTGCCCGGGGTGGCGGCGCTGGCGCGTGCCTAGAGCGCTGGTGCCTCGGGCGCCGGTTCGTTAAGTAACGGCACGACTTCGCGGTTTAGATCGTCGAGATCGAACGCGCCGGTTTTGGCGTAACGCACCCGTCCCGCCCGATCGATGATGAAATTAGTCGGCACCGCCCCCAGGCTGAAATAGGGGCCCTTCACCCGCTTCACCGGGCTGATCGCCATGGTGTCGAACACCTTCTTCATCGCATAGATCGGCACGGAGTCCTCGGTCGTTACCGCGAAGACGCGCAGACCGTGTTGCTTTGTCAGGCGATAAAAGGCGTCTAGTGTCGGCAATTCCTTGCGGCAGGGCACACACCATGTCGCCCAGAAATTGATCACGACGACCTGCCCTCGCAAAGCGCTGATCGCCACCTTTTCGCCACTTACCAAGGTAAACTCACCCTCGGGTGCGATATCGCCCACCCTGAGTTTGGGCGACGCGCCGACTAGCATCACCGCGAGAGGTAATGCAGCGAGACGCAAGGCTATGGCGCGGATCATGCCGGCTCCCTTGTTCAGAATAGGCAACCTTTCCTACGCCAGGGCGTGCGTCAAGCAGGCACAGCACGCACCCGCTAAGCAGTTGCCGCCATGCGCCCCGGCGGCTAACAGCCCGGCAGCATTCGTATGCATGATCGCAGGGGAGCCCGAATGACGCCGACCGTCAAAGCCATTCTCAACAATTACGAGTCCGATAATCCGGGGGTGAAGGCCAATCTCGCGCGCATCCTGATGCAAGGCCGCTTGGGCGGTACCGGCAAGCTGATCATCCTGCCGGTCGATCAGGGGTTCGAACATGGCCCGGCGCGCAGCTTCGCGGTGAATCCCGATGCCTATGACCCGCATTACCATTATCAGCTGGCGATTGACGCCGGGCTTTCGGCCTATGCCGCGCCGCTCGGCATGATCGAGGCGGGGGCGGACAGCTTCGCCGGCCAGATTCCGACCATCCTGAAGGTCAATTCGTCGAACAGCTGGGCGACCAGCATCAATCAGGCGGTGACCGGTGGCGTCGAGGATGCGCTGCGGCTGGGCTGCTCGGCGATCGGCTTCACCATCTATCCGGGCGCGGACGACGTGTTCGACATGATGGAGGAGATCAAGGAGATGATCGCCGAGGCGAAGTCGGTCGGCATCGCCACCGTGATCTGGTCGTACCCGCGCGGTGGCAAGCTGTCGAAGGACGGCGAGCTCGCGCTCGATGTCGGTGCGTACGCCGCGCACATGGCCGCGCTGCTTGGCGCGCACATCATCAAGGTGAAGCTGCCGAGCAACCATATCGAGCAGAAGGACGCGCAAAAGGCCTATGAAGGCCATGACTGGTCGGCTCAGGCCACGCGCGTGAAGCATGTCGTGAAGAGCTGCTTCAATGGCCGCCGGATCGTGGTGTTCTCGGGCGGCGCGGCGAAGGGCGCGGACGCGGTGTATCAGGATGCGCGCGACATTCGCGACGGCGGCGGCAACGGCTCGATCATCGGCCGCAACACCTTCCAGCGGCCCCGCGCGGAAGCGCTGGCGATGCTCGACAAGCTCGTCGCGATTTATAAGGGCGAGGAAGCCTGAACCTGTTCGCGCTCGATGGCCGCACCGCGCTGGTGACCGGCGCGGGGCGGGGGCTAGGGTTCGAGATCGCGCGTGCGCTGGCGGAGGCGGGCGCGCGCGTGCTGCTTGGCGGGCGCGATCCGGCGGCACTGGCGCGGGCAGCCGCGGCGATCGGCCCGCACGCCGAGCCGATGCCGTTCGATCTCGCCGCGCCCGATCTGGAGGCGCGCGCGGCGGCGATCGCGACCGACCATAAGCTCGACATCTTGATCAACAACGTTGGGCAGCGCGATCGCCGCGCGCTGTTCGATTTCGCGCTCGATGATGTGCGCGCGCTCGCCGAGGTGAACCTGATCGCCCCCTTCGCGATCGCCCGCGCGGCGGCGCGGCCGATGATGGCCAAGGGGCGCGGCCGGATCATCAACGTCACCTCGATCGCCGGGGATATCGCGAACAGCGGCGACGCGGCCTATACGATGGCCAAGGGCGGTCTCGCGGCGCTCACCCGCGCGCTCGCCGCCGAACTGGGGCCGCATGGCATTACCGTGAACGGGATCGCCCCCGGCTTCTTCGCGACCGAGGCGAACGCGGCGATGATCGCCGATCCGGAAATCGCCGCCTGGCTTGACCGGCGCACCTCGCTCAAGCGCTGGGGCCAGCCCGAGGAGATCGCCGGCGCCGCGCTGTTCCTGGCAAGCGACGCGGCGAGTTATGTGACGGGTACGATCATCACCGTCGACGGCGGCTATTCGGCGCATTTTTGACTGCCCCATTGACGGATGTGATTGATCGCGGTGAAGCGCGGGCGATGACCGAAGACGATCCGCTTGGCCCCCTCGACCCCGATTTCGCCGCCGCCTTCGTGCGCGATGATCGCCGGCCGCCCTGCCAGCTTTACCTGATCTCGCCGCTTGAGGTTGGGGGCGGTTTTCCCGAGCGGCTTAAACGCGCACTCGGCGCTGGGCCAGTTGCGGCCTTCCAGTTCCGGGTCAAGGGCGTCGATCAGCACGCGGCGGCGCGGCTCGCCGAACCGCTGCAGCGGATTTGCACCGAGCATGACGTGGCCTTCATCGTCAATGACGACATGGCGCTCGCCAAGCGGCTGGGGGCGGACGGGGTGCATCTGGGTCAAGGCGATGGCGACCCGCGGGAGGCGCGCGCGCTGCTAGGGCCGGCGGCGCAGATCGGCGTCACCTGCCACGCCAGCCGCCATCTGGCGATGGAAGCGGGGGAGGCGGGGGCCGATTATGTCGCGTTCGGTGCCTTCTACCCGACACGGACCAAGACGGTCGAGCATCATGCCGAGCCGGTGCTGCTCAGTTGGTGGTCGACCTTGTTCGAGCTGCCCTGCGTCGCGATCGGCGGGATCACACCGCAAAATGCCGCGCCGCTGGTAGCGGCGGGCGCCGATTTCCTCGCCGTGTCAGGCGCGGTGTGGGATAGTGACGAGGCGGCGGCGGTGCAAGCGTTCGGGGCGATGCTGGGGGGCTGAAGCGGGCGCCTCGTCGGTTGAGCCGATATAGCTGTAGACGACCTGAAGAATGTGCTGGGTTTCACGGAGTCCAGCGCCCGCGTGCCCGGCGTCCGTGAGGCAGTCGTCCACGCGACCTATATCCTCGTCTATCATGTTGAAGATGAGCGGATTGTTATGCTCCCCGTCTTGCATACCCGCCAGCAATACCCTTGAACCGGTGCGTCGCGCCGTTTCGAGGAAAGCCGCATGTTCGACCGGATCTTCACCCTGATCGCCGGCCGCGTCGCGGCGGTGGCGGGGCAGCCCATCGCTTTCATCCTCGCCCTCACCGTGATCGCGGTGTGGGGGCTCACCGGGCCGATCTTCCATTATTCGGACACCTGGCAGCTGGTCGTGAACACCGCGACGACGATCGTCACCTTCCTGATGGTGTTCCTGATCCAGAATTCGCAGAACCGCGATTCGGCCGCGATGCAGGCGAAGCTCGACGAGCTGCTGCGCGCGGTGGAGCAGGCGCGCGTCCAGTTCATCGGCATCGAGCACAAGACCGATCGCGAGATCGAGGCGATCCGCGCCGCGCTGGAGGCGGAATGCGCCGAGGAGGATGTGCGCACCAAGGCCGTCACCTCCAGCGTCGGCCGGTTGCGCGATCGTTACTGAGCCCGCCTTGCCTGCCTTCGCCTGGGGCGCTAAGGGCGCGCCTTGCTCTTTCTTTGAAACAGGGTTCCCATGAAGATCAGCGGCGTCGACATTCGCCCCGGCAACATCATCGAGTATGAAGGCGGCATCTGGCGGGCGGTGAAGATCCAGCACACCCAGCCCGGCAAGGGCGGTGCCTATATGCAGGTCGAAATGAAGAACCTGCGCGATGGCCGCAAGAACAACGTCCGCTTCCGCTCGGCCGAAACGGTGGAACGCGTGCGGCTCGACACCAAGGATTTTCAGTTCCTCTATCCCGAAGGCGACATGCTCGTCTTCATGGACAAGGAAACTTACGATCAGACCACGCTGCCGCGCGATCTGCTCGGCGACGCCGCCGCCTTCCTGCAGGACGGGATGGACGTGGTGATGGAACTTTACGACGAAGAGCCGATCAGCGTGCAGCTTCCCGACACGATCGAGGCGGTGATCGTCGAGGCCGACGCGGTGGTGAAGGGGCAGACCGCCTCGTCCAGCTACAAGCCGGCGGTGCTCGATAACGGCGTGCGGATCATGGTGCCGCCGCATATCGAAAGCGGCACGCGCATCGTCGTCGATGTGTACGAACAGGCTTACGTCCGGCGCGCGGACTGAGCGCTTCTCCCTCTCCCCTTCAGGGGGAGAGGGTCGGGGAGAGGGGCCGTGTGCCGCGTCACCTCTCCGTTGCGTCCCCTCTCCCAACCCTCTCCCCTGAAGGGGCGGGGGCTAAAGGTGTTTTATGGTTTCTCATTCCGGCCTGATCACAGTGATGGAACGCGCCGCGCGCAAGGCGGCGCCCCGGCTGCGGCGCGATTTCGGCGAGGTTCAGCATCTTCAGGTAAGCCGCAAGGGGCCGGCCGATTTCGTCTCGATGGCCGACAAGCGCGCCGAGCAAACATTGTATGAGGAATTGAGCGCCGCGCGCCCCGATTGGGCATTCGTGATGGAGGAGCGGGGCGCGGTCGCGGGCGACCCCAGCAAGCCGCGCTTCGTGATCGATCCGCTCGACGGCACCAGCAACTTCCTCCACGGCATCCCCCATTTCGCGATCTCGATCGCGGCCGAGGAACCCAAGCCGGGTGGCAGGTGGGAGCCGATGGCGGCGCTGATCTATCAGCCGCTGACCGATGAGAGCTTCTGGGCGGAGAAGGGCCGGGGCGCCTGGTTGCAGGACCAGCGGCTGCGCGTTTCCGCGCGCGGCGATCTGGCGGACGCGTTGATCGCGACCGGCATCCCCTTCCTCGGCCACGGCGATTTCGCGCAGTGGAGCCGGATTTTCGGTGCGGTGGCGCCCTCGGTCGCGGGGATTCGCCGCTTCGGATCGGCCGCGCTCGATCTCGCTTGGGTCGCGGCGGGGCGGTTCGATGGCTTTTGGGAATCGGGCCTCAGCCACTGGGACGTGGCGGCCGGGTTGCTGCTGGTGAAGGAAGCCGGCGGTTACGTCAGCGACTATCGCGGCGGCGACAAAATGATCGACCGGCGCGAGGTGCTTGCCGCCAATGACGGGCTGCACACCAAGCTGCACAAGCTGGTGGCGGGGGCGCTGCGCTAAGGCGCGGGCACGAGAGTCGGGGCGATGCGCGTCGTGTGGGGCTAACCCGCCGCGCCATCCGGCGCGGCGCCGCGCGACAGCACCGCCGTCACCGCCACGTCCATCGTCACATTGCCGAGGGTGCGGAAGATGTCGGGGATCGTCTCGACCGCGATCAGCAGCCCCAGCGCCTCGACCGGCACCCCGATCGCGAGCCCGATCGGCGCGACCGAGGCGACATAGCTTACCTGCCCCGGCAGCCCGACGCCGCTGAAGGTCGTCACCGATGCCGCCGCGACCGCCGCGACGATCTGGAGCGGGCTCAGCGCCAGCCCATACCAATGGGCGATGTAGAGGATCACCGCCAGGTTCATCGGCGGGGCGGTGATCCGGAACACCGCGACCGCGAGCGGCAGCACCACCCCCGACACGGGCTTGGGCAGCGCCAAGGCTTCCGCGCCCTTGATCATCGCCGGCAGCGAGGCGAGCGAGCTCTGGGTCGAGATCGCGACCGCCTGGGCCGGTGCCACCGCGCGCGCGAAGCGGCCGAGCGGCACCCGCCCTGCGATCAGCACCAGCGGATAGGCGAGCAGCCCGATGATCAGCCCGACCGCTGAATAAGTGACGATATAGTGGAGCAACGCCCCCACCGCCGCCGTCCCCGCCCGCGCGCCGACGACGAAGGCGAGCGCCGCGACCCCGATCGGCGCGAGGGCCAGCACCCAGTTGATCACCACCAGCATCGCGTCCGCCACCGCCTGGAAGAAATCCACCAGCAGCGAGCGCCGCTCTGCCGGCAGTCTGGTGATCGCGAACGCCATCGCCATGGTGAAGATGATGAGCGGCAGGATCGCGTCATTGGCGGCGGCGGCGATCGGGTTGGTCGGGATGATCGCCTTCATGAATTCGGTGAAGCCCGGCATTGGCCCGGTCGGCTGCGCCCCGGCGAGCGCCCGCCGCAAGGCACCGCCCGCCACCGGATCGAGCGGCCACAGCGCCAGGATCGCCGGCATGATCACCGCCGCGAGCGCTGATGAAATCACCAGCAGCGTCATGAACAAGGTCAGCGCGCGCGCGGCGAGCCGGCCCGAGCGCGCGGTCTCGGCGGTCGCCGCGACGCCGGTGATCAGCAGCGCGACGATCAGCGGAACGATCGTCATCTTGAGCCCCGCGAGCCACGCCTCGCCGATCGGCTGCGCCACGTCGGCGGCGGGGGCCACCCATGCGCCGCCGCTCGCCGCCGCCACGATCCCGGTGGCGAGGCCAACAATTAGGGATAGCAAGATGCGGGTGGGTTGTGACATGCGCTCGCACAGTTAAGGACAAAGCGTGCCTCCTGCCCAGCCTTGGCGGGCGGCGGCAAGCAATTTGAGTGGCAAAGCATGGCAAGAAAATATTTCGGCACGGACGGTATTCGCGGCCTGACCAACATGGCGCCGATGACGGCGGCGATGGCGATGCAGGTTGGCATGGCGGCCGGCGCCCATTTCGCGCGGGGCGATCACAAGCACCGGGTCGTGATCGGCAAGGATACGCGCCTGTCGGGCTATATGCTCGAATCGGCGCTGATCGCGGGGTTCACCGCCGTGGGCATGGACGTGGTGCTGGTGGGGCCGATGCCGACCCCCGCGGTCGCGATGCTCACCCAGTCGATGCGTGCCGACATGGGCGTGATGATCTCGGCGAGCCACAACCCCTTCGCCGACAACGGCATCAAATTGTTCGGGCCGGACGGTTACAAGCTGTCGGATGAAGACGAACTCGCGATCGAGCGGCTGATCGAAAGCGACATTCCGCTCTCCGCCGCCGCCGATATCGGCCGCGCCAAGCGCTATGACGATGCCCGCGGCCGCTATATCCATGCCGCCAAGCTCACTTTCCCGCGCGATCTGCGGTTGGACGGGCTGCGCATCGTCGTCGACTGCGCGAACGGCGCCGCTTATCAGGTGGCCCCTTCCGCGCTGTGGGAGCTGGGCGCCGATGTCGTCGCGATCGGGGTCGAGCCCAATGGCAAGAACATCAATGACGGGGTGGGTTCCACGTCGCCGCAATTGTTGTGCGAGACCGTCGTGGCGGCGGGCGCCGATCTCGGGATCGCGCTCGATGGCGATGCCGACCGGCTGATCGTGGTCGACGAAAAGGGCCGGGTGATCGATGGCGACCAGCTGATGGCGACGATCGCGCTCGGTTGGGCGCGGCGCGGCCAGTTGCGCAACGGCCTGCTTGTCGCGACGGTGATGTCCAATCTCGGGCTGGAGCGCTATCTGGAGAGCCACGAACTGGGCCTGGTGCGCACCAAGGTGGGCGACCGCTATGTATTGGAGGCCATGCGCCAGCGCGGCTGCAATGTCGGCGGAGAGCAATCGGGGCACATCATCCTGAGCGACTATGCGACCACCGGCGATGGGCTGGTTGCCGCATTGCAAGTGCTCGCGGAAATCGTGCGCGCCGGGCGCCCGGCGAGCGAGGTGCTTCACCGCTTCGATCCGCTGCCGCAGTTGCTGAAGAATGTCCGCTTCGCCGGCGGCAAGCCGCTCGAGCATGAGCGCGTCCAAGCCGTGATCGCCGAGGCCGAGGCCGAGCTTTACGGCAAGGGCCGGCTGGTGATCCGCCCGTCGGGCACCGAGCCGGTGATCCGGGTGATGGCGGAAGGCGATGATCCCGAGCAGGTCGCCCGGGTGGTCGATCGCATTTGCGGCGTGGTGCGAGAAGTGGCGTGAGCGTCGGTTCGGCAGCGCCCGCGCCGTCGGTGCGCTAGGCCGGAATAGGCGCCCACCCGCTGGTCATTGCCAAGGGATGGGCGCCCGCAATTCAGAACTCCGACCATTCTTCCTCGGCCAAAGCGAGGTTGCCATGGACGCGGGGCACGGGGCTCGAAGCCTTGGAAGGCGCGGGCGCCTTAGCCTTGACTACCGCTGCCCGCCGCTCGCCGGTATTGAACTGGCGCACCGCCTCGTCGAGCGCGACCGCCTCGCGCGCGAGATTGACGCAGGTGGCGTTGGTTTCCTCGACCATTGCCGCGTTCTGCTGGGTGCCCAGGTTCATGTCGCTCAATGCCGCGCTGATCTCGCCGATGCTGCCCGACTGGCGCTCGACGACCGCGCTGATGTCCTTGGCGAGCGCGCTCACCTTGGTCGTTTCGGCGACGATTTGCTTCAGCGCCTCGCCCGAGCGTTCGACGAGCGCCACGCCCGAAGAGACCTGGGCCGATGCCGAGCCGATGATCTCCTTCACATCCTTGGCCGCTTCCGCCGAGCGCTGCGCGAGCGCGCGAACTTCCGTCGCGACCACCGCGAAGCCCCGGCCGGCATCACCAGCTCTTGCGGCCTCCACCCCCGCGTTCAGCGCGAGCAGGTTGGTCTGGAAGGCGATCGCGTCGATCAGCGAGGCGATCTCGCCGATGCGGGCCGAGCTCTCCGCGATCGCGCGCATCGCGTCGGCCGAATCGGTCGCGACCGCCAGCCCCTGCTCGGCCGCACTGGTCGCGTGGCGAGCGCCATCCGCCACCGCGCGCACCTGTTCGGTCGCCTGGCGGGCGCTGTCGGTGAGTTCACCGATCGCGGCCGCCGTTTCCTCGAGGCTCGCCGCCTGGCGCGAGGTGCGGCTGGCGAGATCGGAAGAGGCCATTTCGATGTCGGTGGTCGCGACCCGCGTCGTCTCGACCCGCTCGCCGATCGCGACGATCGTTTCGCGCAGCGTATCGGCGGCGGCGTTGAAATCGTCGCGCAGCTTGGCGAACGCGCCGTCAACATGCTTGTCGAGCCGGTGGGTGAGGTCACCCTTGGCGAGCGCGGCGAGCGCGGCACCGACGCGGTCGACCACCGTCAACGTTTCCTGCGCCCGGTCGCGCGCTTCGATCGCGGCGGTTTGAAAGGCTTCCATCGCGGTGGCGAGCGCGCCGATTTCGTCGCGCCGATCGCGCGCCGGAACGCTGACCGACAGGTCACCGGCCGCCAGCGCGGTCATCGCCTCGGTCATCGCGCGCACCGGCTGGGCGATCGCACGCCGCAGATAAAGCGCGGCCGCGCCAGCGAACGCCATCACCGCCAGGATCGCGGCAATCGTGAGGAAGAATGACCAGCGATAAATCGCCGCGCCGGCGTCGCTCGCCGCCTTGGCGCCGGCCGCGTTGCGCGCGACGATCTTACCGAGCGCCTCGCGGGCGGCGTCATAGGCCTTGCGCGTGGGCCCCTTGAAATAGGCCATGGCATCGGCCTGGCGCCCCGCGCGCGACATTGCGAGCCATTGCTCATTATGCCCGTCAAGCACCGCCACGCTTTGGTTGAAGCGCGCGAGATCGGCGCGATCTTCGGCGGAGCGGAGCATCGCCGCATAATCGCGGCGCAGCGTCGCGAAACTGCGCTGCTGTTCGGCGATCCGCGTCTCGGCGTCTTGCTGCGCTGCCGGGCTGTCGGCGGTGAAGTGGCGCCAATGGACCAGCCGGATCTCCGCGAGCGACAATTGCAGCGCCGCGACCTGGCGCACCGAAGGCAGCCATTGCCCCGCGACTTCCGCCGCCTTGTCATTCACCCGCGCGATCTGCATCAGCGCGAACAGGCTGAACCCCAGGATCACCGCCGCCAGCGCCCCTAGCGCGGCGCTCAACTTATTCCCGATCGACCAGTGCTTCACCGTCAATGTCTCCGTCGCAACGGGGACAAGGCCCATGCTGCATCCAACAGCGCGGCGCGGCGCTCCGTCGCTGGTCACGGGTCGTGATCCCCGCCGCGACGAGCCAGGCCGCCTAAAGCCCACCCCCTTAATCTATGTTGGGAACTGATGCGGTGGAAATACTTACGAGCTGTAAAGGGCTAGCCCAATCTGGGCACGCATTATGTCAGTTTCCACAGGTTGACGGCGGCGCTTACATTGATTTTCTGTAACGACTTCCGATGATTCCTGACGGTTCCGCAAAGCTTTGCACCGGCGATCTCGGTTGGGTGATTTGATGCCGCACCCGATCGGCGAACAAGGTATTTTTCGCTGCGCTGACAGGCGCGGTCGGCTGAATGGCGCCTGATTCGGCCCGTCAACCGGCTGAAACCGACTTCAGAATTCCGTCCAATCATCCTTGGCCAGGGCGAGATTGCCCTGGGCGCGCGGCATGGGTCGCGTTGCTTTGGCCGGGGTGGGCGCCTTGACCACCGCCGCGCGCCGTTCGCCGGTGTTGAATTGGCGCACCGCCTCGTCGAGTGCGACCGCCTCGCGCGCGAGGTTGACGCAGGTGGCGTTGGTTTCCTCGACCATCGCGGCGTTCTGCTGGGTGCCCAGGTTCATGTCGCCCAATGCGGCGCTGATCTCGCCAATGCTGCCCGACTGGCGCTCGACCACCGCGCTGATATCCTTGGCGAGCGCGCTCACCTTGGTGGTTTCGGCGACGATTTGCTTCAGCGCCTCGCCCGAGCGTTCGACGAGCGCCACGCCCGAAGAGACCTGGGCCGATGCCGAGCCGATGATTTCCTTCACATCCTTGGCCGCCTCGGCCGAGCGCTGGGCGAGCGGGCGGACTTCCGTCGCGACCACCGCGAAGCCCCGGCCGGCATCGCCGGCGCGCGCGGCCTCCACCCCGGCGTTGAGCGCCAGCAGGTTGGTCTGGAAGGCGATCGCGTCGATCAGCGAAGCGATTTCGCCGATGCGGGCCGAATTACCCGCGATCGCCCGCATCGCTTCAGCGGAATCGCTGGCGACCGCCAGCCCCTGCTCGGCAGCACTGGTCGCGTGGCGGGCAACCGCCGCCACCGCGTGCGCTTGATCGGTCGCCTCGCGCGCGCTGGCGGTCAGTTCACCAAGCGCGGCGGCGGTCTCTTCCAGGCTCGCCGCCTGGCGCGAGGTGCGGCTGGCAAGGTCTGACGAGGCCAGCTCGATGTCCCCCGTGGCGACCCGTGTCGTCTCGACCCGCTGGCCGATCGCGACGATCGTTGCTCGGAGCGTGTCGGTCGCAGCGTTGAAGTCGTTGCGCAGCTTGATGAAGTCGCCATCGACGCTGTCATCGAGCCGGTGAGTGAGGTCGCCCTTGGCGAGCGCGGCGAGCGCCTGGCCGATGCGATCGACCACCGCCAACGTGTGCGCCTTGTCCTGGGCTTCGATCACCGCCTGCTTGAACCGGGCCATTGCCGCCGCGAGCGCGCCGATCTCGTCCCGCCGATCGAACGCTGGCACCTCGACCGACAGATCGCCGGCGGCGAGCGCGGTCATCGCCTCGGTCATCGCGCGTACCGGTCGGGCGATCGCGCCGCGCAGAAAGAAGGTCGCCGCGCCGGCAAGCGCCAAAACCGCGACGATGGCGATCACCGTCAGCCCGATCGACCATTTATAGTCTTGCTCGGCAGCCTTCTTCGCGGCGCTGGCGCCGGCCGCATTGCGCGCGACGACCTGTCCGAGCATTTCACGAGCGGTGTCATAGGCCTTGCGCGTCGGTCCTTTGAAATAGGCGAGCGCCTGGGCCTTGCGCCCCGCGCGGGAATCGTCGAGCCAGCGCGCGGTGTGTGCCTCGAGCTCGGTATAGACCTGATTGAATGGCTTCAAATCGTCCTGATGGTCGGACGCGCGCACCATCGCGACATACTCACGGCGAGTGGTCTCGAACTTGGCTTGGGTGTCCTTCATATGGCGCTCGGCGTCCTCGAGCGTGGCGGGGCTGTCGGCGGTGAGGTGTCGCCATTGAAACAGCCGCATCTCGGCGAGCGACATCTCCAACGCGGCGCCCTGCCGGACAAGCGGCAACCAACGATCGGCGACCTGTGTCGCACTATCGTTGATGCGCGCCATCTGAAACAGGGCCAGCACGCTGAACCCTAGAATAATCGCGGCCAGCGAACTCAGCGCCGCGCCCAACTTGTTCCCGATCGACCAATGTTTCACTCGCCGCGTCCCCAATGTCAGTATTTAGCATCCGCGCGTGGTGGTGCCACGATTACGTGGACGCGGTAGTTGATTGGGATTGGTTACCGGCGCCTAAACCCAACATTACATTGATTTATGCAAAGGTCTGATATCGTAGAAATGCCAATCATTGGCCTGGGGCAACCCATTATGGGCAGCCTAAGTTGGGAGCTTTCCACTTTGTTCACCCGTGGCGCGGAAAAGCCGCGTCAGCGGTGCCGCCTTCGCGTTTTGCGTCGCTCAATCCTCAGAGGTCGGTTGATGCGTTCTGTGCCCATCTTTGCCACGCTTGCCCTGCTCGGCGCCGCGACGCCGGCGCGAGCGGACCATGATTTCCAAACCTGGCCGGTCGGCATCGTCCAGGGCAAGATCAAGCAGGACGCGATCTTCTGGCTGGAGGTGCAGCCGCGCATTACCGATGATGCCGAGCGGCTTGGCCAGTTGCTGATCCGCACCGCGATCGGTGTGCAGCTGTCGAAGCGGGCGTCGATCCATTCCGGCTATACGTTCGTCCGCACCGATCCGATTGGCCGGGCGCTGACCCATGAGCACCGGCTGTGGCAGCAACTGCTCGTGCCGCTGTCACCGCCGGGCAAGCGCCTGACGATCACCGCGCGCACCCGGCTGGAGGAGCGCTTTGTCGAAGGTTACGAGGGGGTCGGCTGGCGGCTGCGCCAGCAGCTGCGGTTGCAGCATCCGCTCGGCGGCCGATCGAAGCTTTCGGGCGTGCTGTGGTCGGAACCCTTTTACAGCTTCAACACCACCGATTGGGGCCAGCGCAGCGGTTGGGACCAGGTCCGCAGCTTCGTCGGGCTGAGCATCCCGGTCACCAAGCAGCTGACGGTCGAGCCCGGCTATCTGAACCAGACGGTGTTCCGCGCGAACGGCACGCGCTATAACCATATCGCCAATATGTGGGTGGTGTTGCGGCTGTAGCCCGCTCTAGGCGCGGCAAGGCAATGGGCCTATTGGGGGGCGATGCTCGAGATGCGCCCCGATTGCGAACGCTGCGGCGTCGATCTGCCGGCGGATGAAGCCGGCGCGTTCATCTGCTCGTTCGAATGCAGCTTCTGCGCGGAGTGCGCCGATGCGCTCGATGAGCTTTGCCCGAATTGCGGGGGCGAGCTGCTCGATCGCCCGACGCGGTCCGGCAAGGCACTGCGCGCTTATCCCGCGTCCACCGAGCGTAAGTTCAAGCGATGACCCCGCGCGTGCTGATCGTCGCCGGCTCCGATAGCGGGGGCGGGGCGGGGATTCAGGCCGATCTCAAAACGGTGACGATGCTCGGTGGCCACGCGATGACGGCAGTGACCGCGATCACCGCGCAGAATACGCTGGGGGTGAACGCGGTTCATCCGGTGCCCGCCGACATGGTGCTCGCCCAAATCGACGCGGTGGTGGGTGACATTGGCGTCGATGCGGTGAAGATCGGCATGATCGGCTCCGCCGAAACCGCGCACAGGGTGGCCGAGCGACTGGAAACGCTGGACGTGCCGATCGTGTTCGATCCGGTGATGGTCGCGACCTCTGGCGCCACGCTGGCCGACCAAGCTGCCATCGCCGCGTTCACCCGGCTGATGCGCCGTGCGACGGTCGTGACGCCCAACCTGCCCGAGCTGGAAGCGCTGGGCGGTGAGGCGAAGGTACTGGAGCAGGGTTGCGCGCTGCTTGCCAAGGGCGGGCATGGCGCGGGCGAGATGCTCGTCGATCGCCTTGTCACTCGCGATGGCGAGCTCGCGCGCTGGGAGGCGCCGCGCATTCCCACCACCAGCACCCACGGCACGGGTTGCACGCTCGCCAGCGCGCTCGCGACCTTCCTTGCTCTCGGCTATCCATTGAAGGCGGCGGTCGCCCGCGCGCGCCAGTTCGTGCGGATCGCGCTGCGGGACGCTCCCGGTTTGGGGGCGGGACATGGGCCGATGGGGCACCACCATGTCCGGCTCGATCTCGGGCCCGGCGCTCGGCTCAACCAGGTGACGCTGCCGCTCGCCCCCGGCGCGATCGACTTCTGGCGCACGCTCGGGCTGCGCCAGATCGTCAGGACCGAGGACGGCCATTACGCGCGGTTCGAGGCGGCGGGCGGCGCCACCTTGTCGCTGGAGGCGGACGCCGAGCCAACCATTTTCCTGGAATGTGACGATCTGGATGCGGAAGTCGCGCGGTTGCGGGCGGCGGGCGTAGTGTTCGATCAGCCGCCGACCGATCGACCGTGGCGCTGGCGCGAGGCGCGGCTGCGTGATCCGGCGGGGAATGCGCTGTGCCTCTATCAAGCGGACGAGAACCGCCGCTTCCCGCCGTGGCGCCTCCCCTGATCGCGGGCGTCGATGAGGTCGGGCGCGGGCCGCTCGCGGGGCCGGTGGTGGCCGCCGCGGTCGTGCTGGGCGCGCGACCGATCGTGGGGCTTGGGGACTCCAAGAAGCTAAGCGCTAAGCGCCGCTCGGCGCTAGAGGCCGAGATCAAGGCCGAATGCCGCTGGGCGCTCGGCATCGTGGAAGCCGATGAGATCGACCGGATCAACATCTTCGCCGCCACCATGCTAGCGATGACGCGCGCGGTCGCGGCACTGGGGGTGGACCCGCACGAAGTGCTGATCGACGGCAACCAAACCCCCGCGCGCTGGGCAGTCGACTGGCGCTGGCCCGCGCGCGCGATCGTGGGCGGCGATGCGAGCGAGCCTGCCATCTCCGCCGCCTCGATCATCGCCAAGGAAGCGCGCGACGCGCTGATGCGCGAGGCGTGCGCGCGCTGGCCCGCCTACGGCTTTTCCCGCCACAAGGGCTATGGCACGGCCGAACACCTTGCCGCGCTCAACCGCCACGGTCCCTCGCCGATCCACCGGATGAGCTTTGCGCCGTGTGCGCAGGTGACGCTGAAATTGTGAGTCTTTCGCGCAACACCCACAGCTAATGGGGGCTGTGGATAAGTCGGGGACTCAACATCTGGGAAACGCCCCCCGCCACCAGACTCAACAAGGATTCTTAAGGCCTTAGCGTTAACCATTGTTCGCTTGACGAGGCGCGCAATTCGGCCCCTTTTGCCGCCTCAACGCGAGCGGGGATGGTTAAGATGGGCGTTCTTGAAAGGATCAAGCCAGCCGCGAGCGCGCTCCCGCTCGATCAACTGATCCAGGGTGATTGCATCGCCGCGATGCGCGCTCTGCCGCCCGGCTCGGTCGATATGATCTTCGCCGATCCGCCCTATAACCTGCAACTGGGCGGCGACCTTCATCGGCCCGACGGTAGCTTCGTCGATGCGGTGACCGACGATTGGGACAAGTTCGATACCTTCGCCGCTTATGATCGCTTCACCCGCGAATGGCTCGCCGCCGCGCGCCGACTGCTGAAGCCGACTGGCACCTTGTGGGTGATCGGCAGCTATCACAACATCTTCCGCGTCGGCGCCGCGGTGCAGGATCTGGGCTTCTGGATTCTGAACGACATCGTCTGGCGCAAGGCCAATCCGATGCCCAATTTCAAGGGCACCCGCTTCACAAACGCGCATGAAACGCTGATCTGGGCGGCGATGGGGGAGAAGGCGCGCTACACCTTCAACTATCGCAGCCTGAAGACGCTCAACGACGAACTGCAGATGCGCAGCGACTGGGAATTCCCGATCTGCGGCGGCCAGGAACGGCTGAAGCGCGACGGGGTGAAAGTCCACCCGACGCAAAAGCCCGAGGCGTTGCTCTATCGCGTGCTGCTGGCCTGCACCAAGCCGGGCGATGTGGTGCTCGATCCCTTTTTCGGCACCGGCACGACCGGCGCGGTCGCCAAGCGGCTGGGCCGCCGCTGGATCGGGATCGAGCGCGAGGACAGCTATTGCGCGGCCGCACGCGAGCGGATCGCCGCCGCGCTGCCGCTCGATGAGTCGGCGCTCGTGACGATGCAGAGCCCCCGCCAGGCGCCGCGCGTCGCGTTCGGCACGATCGTCGAATGCGGGCTGCTCGCGCCGGGCAGCGTGCTGTCCGACGCCAAGCGCCGCTATGTCGCGACGGTGCGTGCCGATGGCTCGTTGACGAGCGCGGGCGGGGAGGGATCGATCCACAAGCTCGGTGCCGCGATGCAGGGCGCCCCCGCGTGCAATGGCTGGACCTTCTGGCATTATGAGGCTGAAGGCGCGCTGAAGCCGATCGACGCGCTGCGGCAGGTTTATCTGCTCAGCACGCAGCCATGAGCGCGCCTATCGCTGGATAGGCGGTGCTCTTACCGATCGCGCTCCAGGATGAACCGGGCGATGTCGCGCAGAAGATCGGCTTCGGGTCCGAAATTCTTAAGATGCTCGATCGACTGATCGACCAGCAGCCGCGCCTGCTCGCGCGCGCGATCGACACCGAGCAGCGTCAGGAATGTTTCCTTGCCCTGCGCCTCGTCCTTGCCGACGCGCTTGCCCATCTTGGTCTCGTCGCCTTCGTGGTCGAGCAGATCGTCGGCGATCTGGAAAGCGAGGCCGACATCGCGGGCATAGCCGCGCAGGCCAGTGCGCCCCTCCACCGGCACGCGCCCCAGGATCGCGCCGGCTTCCACCGAACTCGCGATCAACGCGCCGGTCTTCAGCGCCTGTAGCCGGGTGATGGTCGGCAGATCGAAGCTCGCTTTCTCGGCTTCGATATCCATCATCTGCCCGCCCGCCATGCCGGCGGGGCCAGCGGCGCGGGCAAGATCGAACACCAGTTCGGCGCGGACGAACGGATCGGGATGGGTCGCGGGATCGGCGAGCACCTCGAAAGCGAGCGCGTGGAGGCAGTCGCCCGCCAGGATCGCGGTCGCCTCGTCGAACGCCTTGTGAACGGTGGGCTTGCCGCGACGCAGATCGTCGTCATCCATCGCTGGCAGATCGTCATGGATCAGCGAATAGACGTGGATGCACTCGATCGCGAGGCCCGCGCGCCCGGCGCAGTCCCGGTCGACGCCGAACAGCCGTGCGGTCGCCGCCACCAGCAGCGGCCGCAGCCGCTTGCCACCGCCGATCGCGGCGTGGCGCATCGCGCGATAAAGGTCGGCGCGAGGATCGTCGGGGATTTGCAGCAACAGATCGAACCGGCGATCGACATCGGCGGAGACTTCGCCAAGCGCCGTCATCAAGACACTCGAGGCATCGGCCATCGGGGTTTCAGCTCGCTGCAAAAGGGGTGGTACCGGCGGCGCGGCCTTCGGCATCGAGGCGGATCGCCTCGATCCGCGCCTGTGCCGCATCAAGCCGCTCGGCGCAACGCTGGCGCAACAGGCTCGCCCGCTCATAGAGCGCTATCGAGCTGTCGAGTGCCTCGTCGCCGCTTTCCAGCCGGCCGACGATCCGCTCCAATTCCTTCAGAGCGTCCTCGAAAGTCATGTCGTCCACAGGGGTTGCGCCGTTCATACGCCCGCTATGGGGCAGGCGAGCGAGAAGGGTCAAGAGAGGCGCACCCTTGCGCTCGCCCGGTGCGTTCAGCAAACAGGCGCGCGCTTTGGAAAGGAGCACCATGTTTCAGGCGATTGATCCCGCGAGTGGCGCCCCCGCCCATACCATCCCTGAAATGACTGCAGAACAGGTCGAGGCGGCGGTCGCGCGCGCGGCGGCGGCGTTTCGGGACTGGCGGCTGTCGTCGCTCGACGAGCGGGCGCGGTTGCTGGAGGCGATCGCCGAGCAGTTCGATGCGCATCAGGAGCGGCTCGCGCGGCTGGCGACGACCGAAATGGGCAAGACCCTGAAAAGCGCGCGCGCGGAAGTGCAGAAATGCGCCGGCGGGCTGCGCTATTATGCGCAGCATGGTCCGGCGATGCTCCGCGAGATCGAGGTGCCAACCGCAAGCGGCGCGCGGGTGCGCCAGCATTGGCTGCCGATCGGCCCGGTGCTGGCGGTGATGCCGTGGAACTTCCCTTATTGGCAGGTGGTGCGTTTCCTGGCGCCGGCGATCATGGCGGGCAATGTCGGGTTGCTGAAGCACGCTTCGCTGACGCAGGGCTGCGCGAGCGCGATCGAGGAGATGGTGGTCGCGGGTGGCGCGCCGGCCGGACTGTTCCAGAACCTCGCGATCCGCGCTGGCGCGGTAGGGGCGCTGATCGCCGATCCGCGCGTCGCGGCGGTGACGCTCACCGGCTCGGAAGAGGCGGGGGCCAAGGTCGCGGCGCAGGCCGGCGCGGCGCTGAAGAAGGTGGTGCTCGAGCTGGGCGGTTCCGACCCGTTCATCGTCATGCCCTCGGCCGATATCGATCTGGCGGTGAAGACCGCGGTTACGGCGCGGCTGCAAAATGCCGGGCAGAGCTGCATCTGCGCGAAGCGGATGATCGTCCATGCCGACATCTACGACGCCTTCGCCGAGCGCTTCACCGCCGCGATGCTCGCGGCCAAGGTAGGTGACCCAACCGATGAAAGCGTTGATATCGGCCCGCTTTCCAGCGCCGAGCAGCGCGACACCGTGCTCGAACAGCTCGCGCGCTTCCAGGCGGCGGGCGCCAAACTCGTTGGCGGCACGGCGCTGCCGGGCAAGGGTGCGTTCATGCAGCCCGGCGTGCTGACCGAGGTGCCGCAGGACGACCCGATCGCGCAGGAGGAGCTGTTCGGCCCGGTCGCGATGCTGTTCCGTGCCGAAAGCATCGACGCCGCGATCGCGCTCGCCAATGATGTGCCGTTCGGGTTGGGTTCGTCGGTGTGGACTAACGACCCCGGTGAACAAGCCTGCTTCGTGCGCGATCTTGAGGCGGGGATGACCGCGATCAACCAGATGCTCGCCTCCACCCCCGAAGCGGCGTTCGGCGGGGTGAAGCGTTCGGGTCATGGCCGCGAGCTTGGCCCGTGGGGAATGCACGAATTCATGAACTTGAAGACGGTGATCGTCGCGGACGCCCCCGCGCCGGCGCCAACCCCGCAGGTGCAAGGAGAATGACGATGCGCAACGTGGTAATCGCCGCCGCTTTCGGTCTTACCCTCTCCGCCGCCGCGCTCGCCGAGCGCAAGCCGGTGCCCGAGGTTGCGACCGCGATCCTGCGCACCGCCGACGGCAAGGAGGTCGGCCGCGCGACCGCGCGCGAGGTGAAGCAGGGCTTGCGGGTAACGGTCGATGTCCGCGGTTTGCCAGAGGGGCAGCACGGCGCGCATGTCCACACGGTCGGCCAGTGCGATGCGCCCGATTTCACGACCGCCGGTGGCCATTGGAACCCGCTTGGCACCAAGCATGGCTCGATGAACCCGGCGGGGCCGCATGAGGGCGACTTGCCGAACCTTATTATCGGCAAGGACGGGCGCGGCACGTTGGGCGCGGTGATCCCCAAGGGCACGCTCGCCGGGCTACTTGATACCGATGGCGCGGCGATGGTGGTCCATGCCGGGCGCGACGATCTGATGACCGACCCTTCGGGCAATAGCGGCGGGCGCGTCGCGTGCGGGGTGTTCGCGAAATAGGCAGCGTTACGCGCGCCGCGCTCGGTCCAGCGCTTCCGCCGTCACCGGGTAGCCAAGCCCTTCGGGGATGCACAGAAATTCGGCGTCGCCACGCCGCTCGATCCAGGGGGTGATCGTCTCGATCGGATGGGTGCGCGCGTCGGCGGCGGCCTCGGCGAAGCTGGCGAAGCGCGCCAGCCGCTCAAGGTTGCGGCGGGTGGGGAAGATCAGGCTCGCGCGCTCGGCATCGGCTTCCGCGAGCACGGTGGCCGCGCTCGCCCAGAAGGCGCGGACGCTTTCGGTGCCGTCGGCAATCGGCGTGGCATCGGCTGGCGCGGCCGCGATGAAGAAATGCGTGTCGAAAATGCGCATATTCGCATGAGCCGGGCGCCAGCGCGCGAACGGCACGAGCGCGCTGAGCGTTAGGGTTACGCCGTGGCGCTCCAGCAGCGCGCCAAAGGGCTCGCCCGCGTGCAGTGCCGCGCGCAGCCGCGCGACCTTGATGGCGTCCGGCGCGGGGGACAGCCCCAGCGCGATCCCGGTTTCCTCGATCAGTTCGCGCAAGGCGGCGACGCGCGCGGCCCCGATTGGGTCACCGGGCGCAAGCTGGAGCGCGAGTGCTTCGTCCTCGGCGTCGATCCGGCCGCCGGGGAAGACCAGCGCACCGCCTGCGAAGGCGAGCGCCCGCCCGCGCTCGACGATCAGCAGCTCGGGCGGGCCGTCGTCGCGCTCTCGAAACAGCACCAGCGTCGCGGCGGGGATGGCGTCGGTCACGTCCGGCGCGCTCAGGCGATGACGTTGAGGATGGCAATGAAGAACAACGTGCCGGAGAAGATCGCGCTGAGCAGCAGCACAACGGTACGCCAGGCCGCGCCGAAGCGGCCGATGCGATACGCACCGCGCAGCTGCTTGTAGATGTGCAGCGGTGGACCGAAGGCGAAGATCGTCGCGATGATGGGCGTGGGGATGCCGATCGCGCGCAGCACGCTCAGGCCGACGACGCCCAGTGTCATCGCCGATAGCGAATAGATCGCGAAGATCGCGTGATCATAGGGTCCGACATCGCGCCGGAAGGCAAACAGCAACCAGATGAACGGCAGTGATATCGGGATCAACATCCAGCTATATTTATAGGCGCTGGATTGCAGCTTGTAGAAAAATAGCTTGGGATTCTCGGCAGCCTTCTTGATCCTTGCGTCCAGTGTCTCGCTGCCGGTATGGATATTGATCTTGCCGGCGTTCATTCCGTCCTTGAAGCCTTTCTCGAAATCCTTGCCGCCGCCAAGCAGGGATTTTGCCGTGTCGATCCCGTCGATATCCTCGTCCAGCTTGTCTATCCGCTTATCCAGCGCGTCGACACGCGCCTCGATCGCTGCTTCGTCGCCGCCGGTGGCTTGCACCCGCGTGGCTTGCGCTTTGAGCGCGGCCATTTCGGCCTGCGCGCGGTCGCGTTGCGCCACCGATAGGGCGCGTTGCTTGTCCAGTTCAGGAACCGACAGCTGGGTGTTCGCACGGATCTGCTTCGAATCGCCCTCGGCGTCGAAAAATGGGCCGCCGATGCTCTCGAACGTCGCGACCATCAGGAACACCGAGAACAGGAACAGCGCGAGCGGGGAAACGAATTTCGCGCGCTCGCCGGCGATGAAGCGTCGCGTCAGGCTGCCTGGCTTGTAGAAAAGCAGCGGCAGCGTCGTCCAAATCTTTCCTTCGAAATGATAGACGCCGTGCAGCAGGTCATGGACGATCGACCAAAGCGTGCGGTGAACGTGCGCCGCCTGCCCGCAATCATGGCAGAACTCGCCTTGGAGGGTTGCCTGGCAGTTCAGGCAGCGGCCATGGCCGTGCTCGCCCACCGCACCGTGACCAGCGCCGTCGAGCGCGTGACCGATCAAGGTGCCGGTCGCGAGATCACCGGCGGCTTCGAATCCCCCTTGCATGGCGCACAGCAATAACAGCTTGGCGTGCCAGAGGCGACATGATCTTGCGCGATCCGCGTCGGCTGGTAGCGAAGGCGAATGTCCGCCGCCGCGATCATCGCCGACCTCGCTGCCCGCGCCCGTGCCGCGAGCCAGACGCTCGCGCGGCTCCCCACCGCCGCCAAGGCCGAGGGGCTGCGCGCCGCCGCCGGCGCGGTCCGCGCGCGCGCCGATGCGATCCTGGCCGCCAATGCCGAGGATATGGCAGGGGCCACGGCACTCAGCCCGGCGCTGCGCGATCGGTTGCGCCTCGATCCCGCGCGGCTGGAGGGGATCGCCGCGGGAATCGAGGCGGTGGCGGGGCTCAACGATCCGGTCGGCGCGGTGATCGACCGTCGCACCGCGCCCAGCGGCATCGTATTGGAGCGGGCACGGGTGCCGATCGGGGTGATCGGGCTGATCTATGAGAGCCGGCCCAACGTCACCGCCGATGCGGCTGCTTTGTGCGTCATGTCGGGCAACGCCGCGATCCTCCGGGGCGGTTCGGAGGCGCTCTCGAGCAACGCCGCGCTGCACGCGGCCTTCGTCGCGGGCCTTGCGGCAACGGGATTGCCGGTCGAGGCCGTGCAACTCGTGCCCAGCAGCGACCGGGCACTGGTTGGCGCGATGCTGGCGGCGGCCGGCCAGATCGACCTGATCGTACCGCGCGGCGGCAAGGGGCTCGTCGCGCGGGTGCAGACCGAGGCGCGGGTGCCGGTGCTCGCCCATCTCGATGGCATCAACCATGTCTTCGTCCACGCCTCGGCCGAGCCTGAAATGGCCGAGCGCATCGCGATCAACGCCAAATTGCGGCGCCCGGGGGTGTGCGGGGCGATGGAGACGCTGCTGATCGACCAGGCCTATCCGGCGGCCGCAGGGCTGGTCGCGGCGCTGCGCGCGGCGGGCTGCGAATTGCGTGGGGACGCCGCGATCCAGGCGATGAATTCGGCGGTGGCCCCGGCGACGCCGGCGGACTGGGACACCGAATATCTCGAGCCGATCGCCTCGGTCGCACTGGTCGATGGGCTCGAAGGCGCGCTCGCGCATATCGCGCGGCATGGCTCAGGCCATACCGAGGCGATCGTCACGGCCGATACGGGCGCGGCGGAACGCTTTTTGGCCGAGGTCGACGCGGCGATCGTGCTGTGGAACGCCTCCACCCAGTTCGCCGATGGCGGCGAGTTCGGGCTGGGCGCCGAGATCGGCATCGCGACCGGCCGGCTCCACGCGCGGGGGCCGGTCGCGCTGGAGGGGTTGACGACCTATAAGTGGGTGGGGCGGGGGACGGGTCAGGTCCGGCCTTGAAGCCTTGGTTGCTCGCGTATACATGTGAATACATGAGCAAGACCGCCGTCATCACCGCTCGCCTCGATGCCGAAACGCTCGCCGCGCTCGACGCGCTCGCTGCGAAGCGCGAGCGCAGTCGCGCCTGGCTCGTCGCCAAGGCGATCAAGCGCTTTGTCGAGGAAGAAGCTGCCTTGGACGCGTTCCTGCAAGCGGGCGAGGACGATTTCGCTCGCGGCGATTATCTGACTCATGAGGAATTGGTCGCCGAGATCGAGGCAATGCGGCCCAAGAAGCAGGCCGCTTGAGGCAACTGCTCTGGGCGCGACGGGCGCGCAACGATCTGTTCGAGATCGCGGCCCATTACCGCGAGCTGGATCCCGATCTTGAGTTCACGATCCTTGAGCGCGTAGAAACCGCGCCGTTGATCCTGCTCGATTTTCCAGAAATTGGCGCGCCGACCGCGTGGGCCGACATTCGAAAGTGGCGCGTCGCCGCGACGCCCTTCTTGTTGCTTTATCGGGCGGGCCGGCAAAGGGTCGAAATACGCCGCGTCCTCCACTACGCCCGCGATTGGCAGCACCAGCTATGAGGCGGATCGGCCTGCTCGGCGGCTCGTTCAACCCGGCGCATCAGGGGCACCGCGCGATCAGCATGGCGGCGCATACCGCGCTCGACCTGGACGAAGTGTGGTGGCTGGTCTCGCCCGGCAATCCGCTTAAGGAGGGACGAACGGACATGGCGCCGCTCGGCGTGCGGCTGGCTTCCGCGCGGCGGATGGCGCGCGCGGCGCCGATCCGCGTCACCGACATCGAATGCCGGCTCGGCACCCGCTACACCGTCGACACGATCGACAAGCTTACGAGGCTCTACACCCGGCACCAGTTCATCTGGCTGATGGGGGCCGATAATCTCGCCCAGTTCCACCAATGGCGCGGCTGGCGGCGGATCGCGCACCGCGTGCCCATTGCCGTGATCGCCCGCCCGGGTTATGATGGCGCCGCCCGCGCGGCCCCCGCGATGGGTTGGTTGCGGCGCTTCGTCCACCCCGCATACCAGGCTCGACAGTGGACGCGGTGGAGCTTGCCGGCGCTCGTGCTGTTGCGCTTTCGCCCTGACGATACCTCCGCAACGCGGCTGCGCGCCGCAGACCCCGCTTGGCAGCGCCACTTTCTTTCCCATCTTGGCGACACGCTTGTCCGCAAGGGCGAGTCTTCAACCTAGGAGTTCCCTTGGCCTCATCCCCCCAAGCCTATCGTTCGCCCGACGCCGAAAGCGTCGAGGCGCTGCATCAGCTTGTCCTGACGTCGCTCGACGACGACCAGGCGGTCGATACCATTTCGATCCCGCTCGCGGGCAAATCGAGCATCGCCGATCACATGGTGATCGCGAGCGGCCGCTCGACCCGCCAGGTCGCGTCGATGGCCTCGAAGCTTACCGAGAAGATCAAGGCCGAATTCGGCCGTCCGGTGCGCGTCGAGGGTCTGCCCGCGGCGGACTGGGTGCTGATCGACGCGGGTGACGTGATCGTCCACCTGTTCCGCCCCGAAGTGCGCAGCTTCTACAATCTGGAGCGCATGTGGGCGTTCGGTGATGCCCCGGTTGCGACCGATAGCGCGCATTAAGGCCGGGCGCCGCCCGCAGCGGCGTTGAAGCGTAGGACAAAATGGCCGATAGCGGGGCGATGAAGAAACTCGCCGCCGTGCTGATGTTGCTGCTCGCGCTGGTGCCGCAGGCAGCGCTCGCCCAGTCGATCTTGCGCGACGCCGAGACCGAGGCGTTGCTCGCCGACATGTCCAGGCCGCTGATCGTCGCGGCGGGGCTCAATCCCAAGGATGTGCAGGTGGTGCTGGTCGGCGATTCTTCGATCAACGCCTTCGTCGCCGGCGGGCAGATCGTGTTCGTCAATTCGGGCACACTCCAGGCGGCGGACAGCGCCAACGAAGTGCAGGGCGTGATCGCGCACGAACTCGGCCACGTGGTCGGTGGGCACGTGCCGCTCGCCGACCGGGGGTATAAGCCCGCGCTCGGCATTCAGATCCTGTCGCTGCTCATCGGCATCGCCGCCGCCGCCGCAGGATCGGGCGAGGGCGCGGCGGGCGCGATCGCGGCGGGGCAGCAGGCGGCGCTCGGCAAATATCTGGCCTTTTCGCGCGATCAGGAAGCCTCGGCCGATGCCGCCGGCGCGCGCTTCCTCAATGGCGCCGGGATCACCGGCAAGGGTTATCTGAGCTTCTTCACCAAGCTCACCGCGCTTGAATATCGCTATGGCATCAGCCGCAAGGACAGCTTCCTGCTCGACCACCCGGTGTCGAGCGACCGCATCGCCAACTTGACCGATACGCTCAAGACCAACCCAGCTTGGGGCAAGCCGCTCGACGGCAATTTGGAGGAGCGCTTCCGCCGGGTGAAGGCGAAGCTCGCCGGCTATGCCGACGATGCCGAGGTGACGCTGCGCAAATATCCGCCCACCGACCAGAGCCTCTACGCCCATTACGCCCGCGCCTATGCCTATCACAAAAGCGGCTATCCCGAGAAAGCCGATGAGGAGACCCAGGCGCTGATCACCGCCGCGCCGCACGATCCTTATTTCCTGGAGATTCGCGGGCAAATCCTGCTCGAATCGGGCCAGCCGCTCGCCGCGCTCGCGCCGCTGCGCGAGGCATCGCAGGCGACCAAAGCGCCGCTGATCCTGACGACCTTCGGCCATGCGCTGATCGCGACCGAGAACCAGGCCAATTTCGCCGAAGCGGAAAAGGTGCTCCGGCTGGCGGTGGCGCGCGATCAGGATAATCCCTTCGCCTGGTATCAGCTGGGGGTGGTCTATGAGCGCAAGGGCGATACCGCGCGGGCCTTGCTCGCCACCGCCGAGCGCGCGACCTTGACCGGCGATCTGCGCACCGCCGCCACCGCCGCGCGCGGGGCGCTCGCCGGGCTGCCGCCCAACTCGACCGACTGGATCCGCGCGCAGGACATCGCGCTCACCACCCAGAACCAGCTGCAAGACGCGAAGGGGCAGCGATGAACGGACGCGGCGGTTGGCTCGTGATGCTGCTGGTCGCGCTCGCCGGCGCGCTGCTCGGCGCGGCGGCGATGGCGGGCGCGGCGCGCTGGGGACAGGGCGGGGCAGGGCTCAGTGACGAGGCGGTGAAGGCCTATCTCGCGCGTAAACCCCAGGTCTTGATCGAAGCTGCCGAGGCGTATCGAGCGCGCGGCACGGCGAAGGCGGTGGGGGCAGCGCGACCCGCGATCACCCGCGCCTTCGGCAACGCCTGGGCCGGCAATCCGCGGGGCGACGTGACCATCGTCCAGTATTTCGATTATAATTGCGGCTATTGCCGGCGGAACCTGGCGACGATCGACCAACTGATCGCGGTCGATCCCAAGGTGCGGATCGTGTTCCGCGAGCTGCCGATCCTGAGCCGGGAAAGCTATGCCGCCGCGCAGCTGAGCCTGGTCGCCGCGCAGCGCGGGCGGTTTCACCAGTTTCACCAGGCGGTCTATGCCGCCGGCCCGATCAGCGACGCGTCGCTTGACGAGGGCTTGCGCGCCGCCGGGATCACGCCCGCCGAGGCGCGGGCGGCGGCGCGCGATCCGGTGATCGAGGCGGAGATTGGTCGCAATCTGGCGATGGGCGACAAGCTCGGCTTGCGCGGCACGCCCAGCTGGGTGGTGGGCGAGGAGGTGATTTCCTCGGCGCTAACGCTCGATCAGCTCCGCGAGCTGGTGGCGACGGCGCGGGCGGCGAAGCGGGGGTAACACGGTCCCAGCACGCTTGCTTTCGAAACAGCGATAAGCCCTCTTCCCTTCAGGGGAGAGGGTTGGGTGAGGGAGCTCGATGCCGGGGGCATGACCGACCCGAAACTCCCGAAGGGAAGGGGCATCGGCACGCTCAATTACAGCCGCGTCGCGCCGGGATAGGCGACGAGCAAATCCGCGTCGTCGCCCGCCTGAACCTCGACCTCGCCCGCCAGCATCAGGCACTCGCCCGCGCGGAACGCCACGCCATCGGCCACGCCCTCGCCGGCCAGCGGAACCAGCCAGCCGGGTGCCCCACCCAACACCAGCCGCTTGTCGCCGCCGCGCCAGCGTTCGAGGACGAATTTCGGTCCTTCCGCCAGGATCGTCCGCCCCGGTTCGATCGCGCCGGGCGCCGCTTGAGCGACGAACGGCGCCGCGTGCGAGACCGCGACGCCCGCCTCCAGATGCAGCGGACGCGGGCGGCCATAATCGTAGAGGCGATAGGTCAGATCCACATTCTGCTGCACCTCGACCAGCGTGATCCCGGCGCCGATCGCGTGCACCGTGCCGGCGGGCGAATAGAAGAAGTCGCCGGCCTCCACCGGCTTCCAATCAAGCTTGCCTTCGATCGAGCCATCGAGCGCGGCGGCGCGCAGTTCGTCGCCGGTCATCGGCTCGAGCGTGCCGAGCGCGATCGTCGCGCCCGGGTCCGCGGCCAGAATCACCCAGGCCTCGTCCTTGCCGCGCGGATGGCCGGCGGCTCGCGCGGCGGCATCGTCGGGATGGACCTGCACCGACAATTTCTCGGCGGTGAACAGATATTTCACCAGCAGCTCGGGGTCACCCTCGGGCGCCTGAAACCATATCTCGCCCACCGGATCGCCGTCGGACGCCGGATCGGCGAAGCCTGGCCAGAGCCGATGGCGACCCCAGGGTTTTTCGACACGATGGGTGGCGAGCAGGGTTGCGGGCATGAGTCCTCCGGTTTGGTGGGCTTTTAGCGCCAAACGCCGCGATCCCGCCACGGGTCCGCCGCGCGGCTCGCGCAAAAAGCGTTGTTCGCATGTGCGCGGCTGGGCTAGAGCCATGCGCCATGAAGGTCCATTCCCGCGCGCTGCTTTGTGCCCTTGTCGCCGCCCTGCCGCTTGCCGCCTGTACCCAGGGGCGGTCGAAGGGCGATCTGCCTTATGTCGCGCGCGACGTCGGCTCGCTTTATTCGGGCGCGAAGCGGCTGCTCGACACCGGCCGTTACGCCGAAGCGGCGCAGTTGTTCGATGAAGTCGAGCGCCAGCATCCTTATTCGATCTGGGCGCGCCGTGCCCAGCTGATGAGCGCGTTCAGCTATTATCTGAACGCCGATTATCAGAAATCGATCGATTCGGCGCAGCGTTTCCTGTCAGTCCATCCGGGCAATCGCGATGCGCCTTATGCTTATTATCTGATCGCCCTGTGTTATTACGAGCAAATCTCGGACGTGACGCGTGACCAGAAGATCACCCAGCAAGCGCTCGACGCCATGGGTGAGCTTTCGCGCCGCTACCCAAACTCGCGCTATGCCGCCGACGCGCGGCTGAAGCTCGACCTTGTGCGCGACCACCTCGCGGGCAAGGAAATGGAGATTGGCCGCTTCTATGAGAAGCGCGCCGAATGGCTCTCGGCGACGTTGCGCTTCCGCCGCGTCGTCGACCAGTACCAGACGACCTCGCACGTGCCCGAGGCGCTGATGCGCCTCACCGAAAGCTATCTCGCGCTCGGGGTACGCGATGAGGCGCGCAAGGCCGCGGCGGTGCTCGGCGCCAATTATCCGGGCACGATCTGGTACAAGCGCGCCTATGATCTGATAGGCCGCTATCCGGACAACGTGCCGCCGCCCCCGCCGCCGCCGACCACGCCCAAGGCCGCCTGAGGCTTTCCTTCGCGCCCGCATGGCGGCAGAGAGACGTGCAATGCTGACGGCTCTCGCCATTCGCGACGTGGTGCTGATCGAAGCGCTCGACCTGGAGTTCGGCGCGGGGCTCAGCGTGCTGACCGGCGAGACCGGGGCTGGCAAGTCGATTTTGCTCGATGCGCTGGGCCTGGCGCTCGGCGCGCGCGGCGATAGCGGCTTGGTGCGCGGTGGCGCGACGCAGGCGGTGGTGACGGCGAGCTTCACGCCCCCCGGTGGCGCGCTCGAGGCGCTGCTGGTCGACAATGGGCTGGAGGTCGAACCCGGCGAGCCGCTGATCGTACGGCGGATCGTGAAGGCCGATGGCGGCAGCCGCGCGCTGGTGAACGATCAGCCGGTCTCGGCCGCGCTGTTGCGCGAACTCGCTGGATATCTTGTCGAAATTCACGGCCAGCATGACGATCGCGGGCTGCTCAACCCGCGCGGCCATCGCGCCCTGCTCGACGCTTTCGCGCGGATCGACCCGGCGCCACTACGCGAAGCGCACGCCGCGTGGCGGGCGGCGCAGGACGAGCTCGCGCGCGCCCGGACCGATCTGGAGAATGCCGCGCGCGACCGTGAATGGCTCGAACACGCGGTCGCCGAGCTGCGGGCGCTGGGCGCGAGTCCCGGCGAGGAGGCCGAGCTCGCCGAGCGGCGCGCGGCGATGCAGCGCGGTGAAAAGATCGCCGCCGATCTCCAGGCGGTCGCCGCCTTGCTCGACGGTAGCGACGCGGCACTCAGCCAGTTGCGCCAGGCGGCGCGCATCCTGGAGCGCGTCGCCGAGGACCATCCCGCGCTCGCCGAGAGTCTGGCGGCGATCGACCGGGCGCTGGTGGAGGGCGGCCTGGCGCAGGATAAGCTGGACGAGGCGGCCGATGCGCTCGCTTTCGATCCCGCCGCGCTGGAGGCTGACGAGGCGCGGCTGTTCGAGCTGCGCGCGGTGGCGCGCAAACACCGGGTGCAGCCCGATGATCTGGCGGTGCTCGCCGAGGATTTGGCGGCGAAGCTTGAGCATATCGAAGCGGGCGAGGGCGGCATCGCGCGGCTGGAGGCGCGGGTCGCGGCGGCGGCGGCCGACTATCGCGCGGCGGCCGAAAGCGCCCGTGCCGTGCGCTGCGGGGCAGCGCAACGCCTTGACGGGGCAGTCGCGCGCGAGCTCGCGCCCCTGAAACTCGACGCCGCGCGCTTCCGGACCGTCATCGCCCCGCTTCCCGAGGAGCAATGGAGCGCGAGCGGCGCCGATCGCGTCGAGTTCGAGATCGCGACCAACCCCGGCGCCCCGTTCGCCCCGCTCGCCAAGATCGCGAGCGGCGGCGAACTGTCGCGCTTCCTGCTCGCGCTGAAAGTGAGCCTCGCCGAACAAGGCGGCGCGGCGACGATGATCTTCGACGAGATCGACCGCGGCGTCGGCGGCGCGGTCGCCTCGGCGATCGGCGAGCGCCTCGCCCGGCTCGCCGAGCATACCCAGTTGCTGGTGGTGACGCACAGCCCGCAGGTGGCGGCGCGCGGGCAGGGGCATTTCTTCATCGCCAAGGCGAGCGACGGCCTCGTCACCCGCACCGGCGTCCGCGCGCTGGACCCGACCGAACGCCGCGAGGAGATCGCGCGGATGCTCTCCGGCGCCGAGATCACCAACGAGGCCCGGGCGCAGGCGGGGCGGCTGCTGGCGGCGGCGTGAACATTCGCATCCATTCGTGAGCATTCGCACCCATGAAGGTAATCGTCGTCCCCGGCGCAGGCCGGGGCCCAGTATCTCGGCCCTGCCGAGGAAAGTGCGCCTCATCATGGCGCGCCGCTGGGCCCCGGCCTTCGCCGGGGAAGGGATGAACGGAAATCGCGCTCCCCCACGAGCGCGCCCATCAAACGCGCGCCGCTAGCCCTGAATCAACTGCCCGAACGCGAGCAAATTGCCATCCGGCGCCAGGATCAACAGCTCGCGCTGGCCATAGGGCTGGTCGACCGGGCCGAACACGTCGCCTTCGGGCAGCGCCTCGAGCTTGGGCTTCAATTCGGCATGAAGCGCGTCCACGTCGCGCACGTCGATATAATAAGCGAACCGCCGGGTTCCCGGCGGCGCGCAATCATCGCCATCGCTCTGCAACAGCCGGATGCCGCAGCCCTCGCGCGAGACATAGGCATAGCCGGGCTGGCGATAGCCCAGCGTGAACCCCAGCAGATCGACGAAGAACGCCAGCGCCGCCTCCAGATCGGCGACGTGGATGAACGGGGTGATCTGGATGAAGTTCGGCACCGCGCCCTCCTTGAACCGATGGCGGCGCGAGGTTAGCGCTGCGCCATGACGTTGTCGCCGCCCCAATCCGACGTCGAGGCCGCCGAGCGGCTCGCCTTCCTCGCCGCCGAGATCGCGCGCCACGCCGCGCTCTACCACACCGATGACGCGCCCGAGATTAGCGACGCCGATTATGACGCGCTGATCCGCGAGAATGCCGCGCTCGAAGCCGCTTTCCCCCACCTCGTCCGCGCCGATTCGCCCAGCGAGCGCGTGGGCGCCGCGCCCGCCGCGCATCTCGCCAAGGTGGCGCATGCGCGCGCGATGATGAGCCTGGACAATGCCTTCGCCGATGAGGACGTGGCCGAATTCCTCGCCCGCGTCCGGCGTTTCCTGGCGCTGCCCGAGGACGCGCCCGTCGCGCTCGCCGCCGAACCCAAGATCGACGGCCTTTCCTGCTCGCTGCGCTATGAGCGCGGCCGGCTGGTGCAGGCGCTCACCCGTGGCGACGGCACGATCGGCGAGGACGTGACCGCGAATGTCCGCACCATCGCCGACATTCCGCAGCAGCTGACCGGCGAAGCGCCCGAGGTGTTCGAGGTGCGCGGCGAGGTGTATATGGCCAAGGCCGATTTCGCGGCCTTGAACGCGCGCCTGCTCGCCGAGGCCGAGGCGCCGGAAAAGGCGCGCCAGTTCGCCAATCCGCGCAACGCCGCCGCCGGGTCGCTCCGCCAGAAGGACGCGAGCGTCACCGCCAGCCGTCCGCTCAAATTCCTGGCGCATGGCTGGGGCGAGGCGAGCAATGTCCCCGCCGAAACCCAGCTCGGCCTGATGCACGCCATCCGCGATTGGGGCCTGCCGGTGAGCGACTTGTTGATCCGGGTCGACGGCCTCGACGCCGCGCTCGCGCATTACCGCGCGATCGAGGCGGCGCGTGCCGAGCTGCCCTTCGACATCGACGGCGTGGTCTATAAGGTCGATCGGCTCGATCTGCAGGCGCGGCTGGGGTCGGTCGCGCGCGCGCCGCGCTGGGCGATCGCGCACAAATTCCCCGCCGAACGCGCGCAGACGACCCTGAAGGCGATCGACATTCAGGTGGGGCGCACCGGCAAGCTCACCCCCGTCGCCCGGCTGGAGCCAGTGGGGGTGGGGGGCGTGATCGTCACCAACGCGACGCTCCACAATGCCGATGAAATCGCGCGGCTGGGGGTGCGCCCGGGGGACCGGGTGGTGCTGCAACGCGCGGGCGACGTGATCCCGCAGATCGTCGAAAACCTTACCCGCGACACGCCGCGCGACCCGTGGCACTTCCCGGAGGCCTGCCCCGAATGCGGTTCGGCCGCCGAGCGCGAGCCGGGCGAGGTCGATTGGCGCTGCTCCGGCGGCCTCATCTGCCCGGCGCAGCGGGTCGAGCGGCTGCGCCATTTCGTCAGCCGCCACGCGCTCGATATCGAGGGGCTGGGGCTGAAGCAGATCGAGGATTTCTTCCGTGACGGCCTGATCGCGAGCCCCGCCGACATTTTCCGCCTGAACGAGGAGCAGTTGCGCGCGCGTAAGAAGGATGGGCGCGTCTGGGCGGCGAACCTGGTCGCGGCGATCGACGCCAAGCGCACCCCGCCGCTCGATCGCTTCCTGTTCGCGCTCGGCATCCGCCATGTGGGGGAGGTGACGGCGCGCGATCTCGCGCGGCGCTATGGGAGCTGGGCGGCGTTCCGCGCGATGATCGATCGCGCGCTGGAAGTCCGCTCTGGCATGATCCGGGCGCTCGCCGAGAGCGACGACAAGCTGCTGGCGCGCACCGCCAAGGAATTGGCGGCGGTGGTCGAAACCCCCGGCGTCGGCCCCGAGGTCGCGCTGGCGCTCGTCGATTTCTTCGCCGAGCCGCACAACCAGGAAGCGCTCGCAGCGCTGCTCGACCAGTGCCGCCCGGCTGATGTGGTATTCGAGGCCAAGGCCTCCGAGGTGAGCGGCAAGACGCTCGTCTTCACCGGCAGCCTGGAGACGATGAGTCGCGACGAGGCCAAGGCCCAGGCCGAATCGCTTGGCGCGCGGGTGGCCGGATCGGTCTCCGCCAAGACCGATCTCATCATCGCCGGCCCCGGCGCGGGATCGAAGCTGAAAAAGGCTGCCGAACTGGGCATTTCGGTGATCGACGAGGCGGCCTGGCAAGCGATCGTCGCCGCCGCGCGGTGATGCGTTTTTGCCACGCTTTGTGACCGAATCCGTGCCCGGGGACGGGCCGGGATCGACTGTCATCGAGTCGAAACATTTCGCCCCCAAGGGCGCCCCGGACGGCGAAGTACGCCGCGCTTAACGAGCGATATACGTTCAAGGGGAAAGCAATGCGTCATACTCTGTTTGCCGGCGTGGCCGTGGCCGCGCTGATCGTTCCGGTGGCGGCGAGCGCCCAGGAAACGACCTCGATCATCCGCGGCCGAGTGACGCAGGATGGCGCGCCCGTCGCGAATGCGTCGGTGGCCGCGACCGAAGTGAATTCGGGCACCCGCGCCGAGGTGAAGACCGACGCCGAGGGCAACTTCACCTTCCCCGGCCTGCGTCCCGGCGGCCCCTACAAGGTCGAGGTGAGCAGCGCGCAGGGCAATACCGAGATCACCGACATCTTCACGGTCGTCCAGCAGACCTATGAACTGCCGATCGAGCTCGCGCCCGCCAACACCCAGGAAGTCGTCGTCAGCGCGACCAAGATTCGCGGCGCGGGCAACCAGTCCAAGGGCGTGCAGACCACGCTGAGCGTGGCCGACATCGCCAAGGTCGCCTCGGTCAACCGCGACATCCGCGACATCCAGCGGCGCGACCCGTTCGTGACGTTCGATCTCGGCAACTCGACCGATCGCGGCGGCGCGATCCGCTTCGCCGGCGTCAACCCCCGCTTCAACCGCTTCACCATCAACGGCGTGACCGTCGGCGACACCTTCGGTCTGAACCAGGACGCCAGCCCGAACATCCGTGGCCCGGTCTCGTTCGACGCGCTGGAGCAGGTCACGACCTCGGCGGCGAATTACGACTTCCGCCAGACCAACTATCAGGGCGGCGTGATCGACGCGGTGCTCCGTTCGGGCACCAACAAGCTGTTCCTCACCGGCTTCTATTCGCAGAACACCGACGGGCTTTCGGGCGACCGGATCGGCACGCAGCGCATCGCGCTGCCGCCGTTCAAGTCGGAAACCTATGGCGCGACGATCGCCGGGCCGATCCTGAAGGATCGCCTGTTCCTGATGTTCAACTATGAAAAGAACACCGATCCGCGCGCTTTCGGCACCCAGCCGGAGAATATCCAGGGCCTGACCACCGCGCAGATCGACAACCTCCGCGGGCTGGCGGGCGCCGCGCGTTACGGCATCGCGGGCGCCGCGTTCGGCGATGTGCTGCGGATCAACGAGCGCCTCGACGAGAAATTCTCGACCCGGCTCGACTGGAACATCGCCAGCGGCCAGCGCCTGTCGATTTCGTACGTCAACGCGTACAACGCGCTGATCAGCCCGAACAACACCACCGTTTCGGCGACCAACCCGCAATATGGCCTCAGCTCCAACGCCTATACGCTGAGCGAACTGCTCCGCGCCGGCATCCTGCAGCTGAACTCGACCTGGTCGAGCACGCTGTCGACCGAAATCCGCCTTATCTACAAGGGCTATCAGCGCGGTCAGGAGCCGCTGGGCGGCCGCACCAGTTCGCAGTTCACCGTCTGCCAGGATGCGGTCAGCGTCGGCAGCGCGACGGCCTGCTCGACCGGCGTGCCGCGCATCACTTTCGGTCCGGACAATTTCCGCCAGACCAACGTGCTCAACACCGATACCTTCGGCGGGTCGTTCCTGGGCCGGTTGAACCTCAACAACCACGAACTGAAGCTGCTGGTCGAAGTCTCGCGCAACCGCACCTTCAACAACTTCGTGCCGAACAGCCTGGGCAGCTATTATTTCGACTCGCTCGCCGATTTCGCGGCGGGCAACGCCAACCAGGTGCAATACGCAGCGGTCGTCGCCCCGGGCGCGACGGGCGCGGCGGCGAACTTTAGCTATGACGAAATCTCGGTTGGTATGCAGGACGATTGGCGCCCGGCACCCGGCCTGAACGTCAGCTACGGTTTCCGCTGGAACCTCTATGGCCAGAACAGCTTCCCGCTGCTGAACACCGCCTTCACCGATCGCACCGGCTTCAGCAACCAGCAGACCTATAAGGGGCTGCAGACCTTCGAGCCGCGCCTGGCGATCGACTGGAAGGTGACCCCCTCGCTGCGCCTGCATGGCGGCGTGGGCATCCTCGCGGGCGGCAACCCCGACATTTACATGTCGAACAGCTTCTCGAACACCGTCACCACCAACGCCTTCACCATCTCGCGCGCGACGACCGCGCTTGGCTGCAACGGCGCCGCGAACGTGACCGCGGCGGTCTGCGCCGCCGCGCTCAACAACATCGGCGCGAATGTGAACCCCGCGCTCACCCAGTTCGCGCGGGGCGGGTCGGCTTCGGCCCTCACGAATACCGCCGAATTGGCGCCCAATTTCCGCCTGCCTTCGATCCTGAAGGCGTCGCTGTCGGCGGACTGGAACTTCTTCGGCATCGAGTGGGGCGTCGATTATCTGTTCCAGAAGGTGCGCAACGACGTGGCCTTCACCGATGTGCGCTCGATCGCGATCGGCCGGCTTCCCGATGGCCGCACCCGCTACAACGGTCGCCTGGGCTTCACCGATAACAACTGGGATGTGCTGACCTATAATGCGCAGGGTGGCCGCAGCCACATCGGCGTGTTCCGCTTCCGCAAGGAATTCGATTTCGGCCTGTCGCTGACCGGCGCGTATATCATTCAGGACATTCGCGATGTCGGCAACGCCAGCGCGTCGACGCCGAACTCGAACTATCGCTTCCAGGTGTTCGCCGATCCGAACTTCCCGGTTCTGGGGACGTCGGACCTGCAGACCGCCTGGCAGTTCAAGTACAGCATCGGCTACGATCATGCGTTCTTCGGCGATTACAAGACGAAGATCCAGCTGTTCGGCGAAACCCGCGCGGGCAACCCCTACAGCTTCTTCATGCAGGACAACGTCGCGACGCGCTCGTCGGTGTTCGGCACGGTGCTGACCAGCAACCAGAACTCGAACCTGCTGTATGTGCCGCTGGTGAACGATCCGATCGTCAGCTACGATAGCGCCGACACGCAGACCCAGCTGAACAACCTGATCAACAGCACCGCGCTGGGCCGCTTCCGTGGCCAGATCGCGCCGAAGAACATCGCCCGCAACCGCGCGGTGACCCGGATCGACCTCCACCTGGAGCAGGAAATCCCGCTGTTCTTCCGCTCGTCGCGGATCTCGGTCTTCGCCGACATCAACAACCTGCCGAACCTGCTGAACAGCGATTGGGGCGGCCTGCGCCAGATCGGCGGCGCGCCGGTGATCCAGGTGCAGTGCTTGAACCAGGCGGTGCCGACCGGAACCCCGGTAGGCAACATCGGCGGCACGGTGCCGACCGGTGGCGTCGCTGCGGTCAACACCAACTCGACGCAGACCTGCGCCCAGTATCGTTACTCGCAGTATCGCGGGCCGAACGACAATCTGGCGCCGAACTTCAACGCCTCGACCTACTTCATCCGTCTCGGCGTGCGCTTCACCCTGTAAGCGCGCGACGATCGAAACAAAGCCAGCCGCCGTCCCCAGCCCAGGGGGCGGCGGTTTGCTTTTGGGGGACGCGCCGCGGCCCTGGGAGGCCGGGCGCCTCAGCTCGCGGGGCTGGGGTAGGTCGGGTTGATCGGGCGGCTCATCACGCGCTCGACCATCGGCATGAAGAACTCGATCGGCGCGCTTTCATAGGCCGGATCGAACCCCGCCTGATCATATTTCGCGCAGAAATCGGCGCAGGCCTGGAAATGCGGGTGGCCGCGAAACCCCTCGCGCAGATCGCGGTCCAGGCCGAGGTGGTGGAAGTAATAATAGCCCTGGAACACGCCGTGATGCTGGGCGATCCAGTGCAACTCCTCCGACACGAACGGGCGCAGCATCGCGGCGGCGATCTCGGGGTGGTTATAGCTGCCGAGTGTATCGCCGATATCGTGGAGCAGCGCCATCACGACATAGGCCTCGTCGCGGCCGTCGCGGTGCGCGCGGGTCGCGGTTTGCAGCGAATGTTCGAAGCGATCGACCGGGAAGCCGCCATAATCGCCGCGCAGCAGCTCCAGATGCGCGCGCACCCGGCCCGGCAGGCCTTGCGCGAAATCGCGGAAATGGTGGGAGATCACCGCCCAGTCCTCGGCCGTTCCCTCGGTCATGGCGGTGAAGCGTGCGCGCTCGATCGTCTCGGTCATCATGCCTCTCCTTTGTTTTCGAAACACACGGTCAGCGTGTTTCGCCGCGCCCGCCCACGCCCCCACCCGGCCACCCAGATGATACCGCCGCGGGGTGGCCGGGTGGAGGCGTGGGCCGGCGCCGCTTCGAGAAAAGGCGGACGACGCCCTTTCTCAAACCAGTCCGACAGGCAGCATGGCCTCTTCCGATGCGCTTGTCAGCCGGTATAAGCTGCCGCCATGGCCAGCCCGCCGCGCCCCGCCGTCTTCTCGCGGCCGTTCTTCGAGCAGAAGAACCGTGCCTTCTGGATTTTGCAGGCGGTGGGGTGGAGCGGCTATCTGCTGCTGCGCACCGTCTCCAGCCTGTCGAACGGGCTGAGCTTCACCGCGCTTATCCCGCTCGTGATCGAATCGATCATCGGCTATTGCATCACGCTGCTGCTCTCCGCGCTGTACGGCTATTTCCGCACGCTGCCGCGGGTGCCGCTGGTGGTGTTCAGCATCGCCGCTTTGCTGGTCGCGACGCTGATCTACGCGGTGCTCGACGCTTTCTCCTTCTCGTTCATCAAGCTCGACAATCCGGGCATCAACCTCACGCTGATCCTGGCGACCTTGTTCCTGAACTTCACGGTGCTCGCCGGCTGGTCGGCGCTGTATTTCGGGATCAACTTCTACCTGATCGTCGAGGAGCAGATCGATCAGCTGCAGGTGCTGGAAAACCAGGCGAGCTCGGCGCAGCTGGCGATGCTGCGCTATCAGCTGAACCCGCATTTCCTGTTCAACACGCTCAATTCCATCTCGACCTTGGTGCTGCTGAAGCAGACCGAGCGGGCGAACGCGATGCTCAGCCGGCTGTCCGCTTTCCTGCGCTACACGCTCGCCAACGAGCCGACCGCGCATGTGACGCTTTCGCAGGAGGTGGAGACGCTGAAACTCTATCTCGAGATCGAGAAGATGCGTTTCGAGGATCGGCTGCGCCCGCAATTCGAGATCGACGCGCGCGTCGCCAAGGCACGGCTGCCCTCGCTGTTGCTTCAGCCCTTGGTGGAGAATGCGATCAAATATGCCGTCACCCCGCAGGAGGAGGGGGCCGAGATCAACGTGCTGGCGCAACTCGTCGGTGAACGAGTGCGGATCGTCGTGGCGGACACGGGGCCGGGCTTGAGCGAAACAAAAAGCCGCTTCAGCCTTTCAACCGGAGTGGGCCTTGCCAATATCAGGGAACGACTGGCGCAGGCTTATGGCCCTGACCATCGTTTCGAGACTGGCCAAGGCCCTGGGGGCGGTTTCCGCGTGGAAATCGAGTTCCCCTTCCAGCTCGAAGAGCCAGTGAAAGAGGCCGCATGACCATCCGTACCATTCTCGTCGATGACGAAACCCTGGCGATCCAGGGGCTGCAATTGCGGCTTCAGGCGCATGACGATGTCGAAGTGATCGCCACCTGCATGAACGGGCGCGAGGCGATCCGCGCAATCAAGACCCACAAGCCCGATCTGGTGTTCCTCGACATCCAGATGCCGGGGTTCGACGGCTTTTCGGTCGTCCAAGGCCTGATGGAGGTGGAGCCGCCGCTGTTCGTGTTCGTCACCGCTTATTCCGATCATGCGATCCGCGCGTTCGAGGCGCAGGCGATCGATTATCTGATGAAGCCGGTGGAGGAGACGCGCCTCGCCGACACGCTCGCGCGGGTGCGCCAGCGCCTGGCCGAGAAACGCGGCGCCGAGGAGGTCGACCGGCTGAAGGAAGTGCTCGCCGAGGTCGCGCCCGATGCGGTGGAGACGCTGGGCGACGCGCCCGACAATCCGGCGGCGAACCGCTACGAAAAGCTCATCAACATCAAGGATCGCGGCCAGATTTTCCGGGTCGATGTTGATTCGATCGAGCGGATCGACGCCGCCGGCGACTATATGTGCATCTATACTGGCGACAACACGCTGATCCTGCGCGAGACGATGAAGGATCTGGAAAAGCGGCTCGATCCGCGCCGCTTCCAGCGGGTGCATCGCTCGACGATCGTCAACCTCGATCTCGTGAAGGAAGTCAAGCCGCACACCAATGGCGAGTGTTTCCTGGTGCTGGGCTCGGGCGCGCAGGTGAAGGTCAGCCGCAGCTACCGTGACGTGGTCGCGCGGTTCGTGCATTGAGTGGCTTAAAGCTCCTCCCCCGCAGGGGGAGGGGGACCATTCGCGGCACGCCAAGGGTGGAGGGGTATCGCCCTCGATCCGCTGGGGACACCCCTCCGTCAGGCGCTGACGCGCCTGCCACCTCCCCTTACAGGGGAGGAGCTGGTCGCTGTTCCCCGCCGATTTGCTGATGCCCTGGCTGATCCTGCTCATCGCCGGGCTGCTCGAAGTCGTCTGGGCCTATTACATGAAGCTGTCCGCCGGCTTCACCCGGCCGATCCCGTCGGCGATCACGCTTGTCGCGATGGGCGGCAGCTTCGCGCTGTTGAGCACGGCGATGCGCAGCCTGCCGCTTGGCACCGCCTACACCGTCTGGACCGGGATCGGCGCGATCGGGGCGTTCGTGCTCGGCATCGTCGCGCTCGGCGAATCGGCGAGCCCGTTGCGGCTGTTCGCCGCCGCGATGATCGTCGCCGGGCTTGTCCTGCTGAAGATTTCGACCGAAAGTTGATCGACCCGAACGGAGCTCGATCGATGGACAAACACGCCACCTTCGCCGCGCTGCACCGGCCCGGCAACCCTGTGATCCTGTTCAACGCCTGGGATGCCGGCAGCGCCCAGGCGGTCGCGCGTGGTGGTGCTCAGGCGATCGCGACCGGCAGCTGGTCGGTCGGCGCGGCGCATGGCTATGGCGATGCCGAGGGCGTGCCGCTCGACGCCGCGCTCGCCAATGCCGAGCGGATCGTCCGCGCGGTGGCGCTGCCGGTGACGATCGATTTCGAGGGCGGCTATGCGGCGGCGCCCGAGCGGGTGCGCGATAACTTCGCCCGGCTCGCCGCGACCGGGGCGATCGGCGCCAATTTCGAGGATCAGGTGATCGGCGGGGAGGGGCTCTACCCGCTGGCCGAGCAGCAGGCGCGCATCGCCGCCGCGCGGGCGGGCACCGGCGCCGGCTTCTTCATCAACGCGCGCACCGACATCTTCCTGAAAATCCCGCCCGAGGCGCATGACAGCGGCCGGGTGAGCGAAGCACTCGATCGCGCGCACGCCTATGCCGAGGCCGGCGCGAGCGGGCTGTTCGTGCCGGGATTGCTGAAGCTCGATCTGCTCGAGCGGCTCTGCGCCAAGACGCCGCTGCCGGTGAATGTGATGGCGGTGCCCGGCGGCCCGGGGCGCGCCGCGCTCGCCGGGGTGGGGGTCGCGCGGATCAGCCACGGCCCCTTCCCGTACCGCGCGGTGATCAAGCAGCTGGAGGAGGCGGCGCGGGCGGCGTTGAGCTAGCCGTGCTGGATCAAGCCGCGTCGATCCGGTAGGCGATTGGCTTGAACGTGCCGCCATTGCTCGCCGGTGCCGAACAGGCTGTGAGGCCGACGATCAGGTTCATCCGCGCGACGAACCGCACATGGTCGCCGGGCTTGCTGACGGGCGGCAGCACCTGCAGCCGGCCGTCGGCGGAAATCGGCACGTTCATGAAGCAGTTGAACGCGACCGGGATCATGTCCGGCTCGACGCCATAGGGCGCGAGCGCCGCTGCAAGGTTGCCGAAACAGCCGCGATGGCGCGGCATCTCTGGATAGAAATGGTCGAACGTCTCATGGCTGCACGGGGTGAGCAGGAAATCGTGCAACCCGACCGTGTCGTCGACGATTTCCAGCATCACCCGGCTGCGGTTGGAATAGAGCTTGTGCCCCGTCGTCAGCCGGATCGTCTCGGCATAGTCGAGTGTGCGGCCCGAGCTGATCACCTCGCGCAGATCGTCGGCGTTGAAGGCGAGCAGATCGGCGACCTGCTGCCCGCGCGGGTCGATGACAGTGAGCGTCTCGCCCGCGCTGAGGCGGAACGCGGTGCCCGAGCGCGGCGGAATCTCAATCATCGCCGGCATAGCTGAACGGGCAGGCCCAATCCTTGCCCACGGCGCGCCCTGAATATTGCCGCGCCTCGCTCGTTTCGCCGTGGCGCGCGAGCATCGGGTTGCGCGATCCGGCGAGCGCCTCGTCGCGCGACAGGATCTTCTCGCGCATCCCCTCGTAACGTCCCTCGGCGCGCAGCCGCTCGAACTGGTCGTGCAGGTTGAACACCATCGTCGGCCGATCGAACCGCCGCGCGGGGCGGCTGGCATTGGGATGCAAGCCGACGATGAAGAACGCCTCGCCGCCGAAGCTCAGCGAGAAATGCGGATTGGCGGGATCGCTGGAGACGCGCGGATCATATTCCTGGCCGCGCCAGACATCCTTGTCGGACAGCGACTGAACCCGCGCCCATAAGGCCGCCTCGAAATCGGCTTCGCTCAGATCGTCCGGTCCCTCGAAGATCACGGCGAAGCTGCGGAACAGCCCGGGATCGTTGCGATAGGCCTGGGTGAAGCGCAGCAGCGCGTCGTGGATCCGCAGATCGTCCCAGGCGCTGGCGATACTGTCCGCCGCGAGCACCTGGAGCGTGCCGCGCGCAAGCGCCGCCTTGGCGCCGACACAGGGGAAGGCGCGATCCTCGACATGCGCGAACAGCCGGGCCTGCAGCGCCTCTTGCGCCGCGTGCTGCCACGGGAACATCGATAACCTCTTCGTTAATCTCGGTTGCCGGATGAACGAGGGGCATGGGGGCGAGGTTCCGTGGGGGCGAAGCTCCGCGATGACGGCCAGCAAGCTCCTCCCCTGCAAGGGGAGGTGGCAGCCGCGCCAGCGGCTGACGGAGGGGTATTGCCGTTGATCGACCGGGGATACCCCTCCAACGCGCCTTCGGCGCGCCACCTCCCCTTGCAGGGGGAGCTAAGGCACCCGCGCTTTCGGAAATCCCTGCCACACCGCGTCATAATCCTCGTCGAGCGCGCCGCTCTCCACGGCGAAGGCGGTCGGGCCATAGACCCAGCGGCTCTCGACCATGAAGGCGAGCGTATTGTCGATCTTGTGCGGCTTCAGCTCGGCCTCGCTCGCGCCGCGCCAGCTGGCCACATCCGGCCCGTGCCCCGCCATCTGGTTGTGGAGCGAGAGCGCGCCGGGGACGAACCCGCCCTGCTTCGCGTCATAGGCGCCGTGGATCAGCCCCATCGCTTCCGACATCACGTTGCGGTGGAACCAGGGTGGGCGGAACGTGTCCTCCGCCACCATCCAGCGCGGCGGGAAGATCACGAAATCGGCGTTGGCGGTGCCCGCCACGTCGCTGGGCGAGGTGAGCACGGTGAAGATCGACGGATCGGGGTGATCGAAGCTCACCGTGCCGATGGTGTTGAACCGCGCCAGATCATAGCGGCACGGCGCGAGATTGCCGTGCCACGCCACCACATCGAGCGGCGAGCGGCCGAGATCGGAGCGCCACAGCGCGCCCTGATATTTCTGCACCAGCTCGAAATCGCCCTCGACATCCTCGAACCAGGCGACCGGCACCTCGAAATCGCGCGGGTTGGCGAGGCCGTTGGCGCCGATCGGGCCGAGTTCGGGCAGGCGGAAGGGCTGGCCGAAATTCTCCGCGACATAACCGCGCGCCTGGCCATCGGGCAGGGTCACGCGGAAGCGCACGCCGCGCGGGATCAGCGCCATATGGCCGGGCGCTACCTCGATCCGGCCGAGTTCGGTGAGGAGGATGAGCCGGCCCTGTTCGGGCAGGATCAGCAGCTCGCTATCGGCCGAGACGAAGGCGCGCGCGGCCATGTCGCGCCCGGCGCGGTAGAGGTGCAGCGCGACGCCCGACTGCGCCGCCGCGCCTTCGCCCGCCGCGAGCATCGTCGTCAGGCTGTCGAGCCAATCGGCCTCGGGGATGATGTCGAGCGGCCCCCAGCGCAGCCGGTTGGGCGCGTGCGGCCCCGGTGCCGCGGGCGTGGCGAAGTGGGGCGCGCCTTCGTAGCGGGTGAAGGCGGGGTGCGCGGCGGAGGGCCGCAGGCGGTAAAGCCAGGAGCGGCGATTCTCATGCCGGGGCGCGGTGAAGGCGCTGCCGGAAAGCTGCTCGGCATAGAGCCCGAAGGCGGGCTTTTGTGGCGAGTTGCGCCCAACGGGGAGCGCGCCGGGCACCGCCTCGGTTTCGAAATAGCTGCCGAAGCCGGTCATGTAGTTGGTCATTGGGTTGCCTTTGTTCCTGCGCCCACTGCCATCCCGACTTCCCCGGCGAAGGCCGGGGTCCAGCAGCCGCTCGGCACGGATGGGAGTGCTTCATCGGCCAGCGTTCGGTCACTGGGCCCCGGCCTTCGCCGGGGAAGGGGGAAGCGGGCGGTTGGCGTCGTTATTCCGCCCCCGCCGGGATCACCCCGCGGCGGATCTGATCGAGCTCGATCGACTCGAACAGCGCCTTGAAATTGCCCTCGCCGAAGCCGTCATTGCCCTTGCGCTGGATGATCTCGAAGAAGATCGGCCCGACCATGTTCTCGGTGAAAATCTGCAGCAGCAGCCCGCCGCCCGTCTCCGGGGCGCCGTCGATCAGGATCTTGCGCTTGCGCATTTCCTCCACGTCATGCCCGTGGCCGGGCAGGCGCTTGTCGATCAGATCGAAGTAGGTGTCGATCGTGTCCTGGAACTTGATGCCGTTGGCGCGCAGCTGATCGACGGTCGCGAAGATGTCGTCGGTCGCCATCGCCAGGTGCTGGATGCCCTCGCCCTTATAATCCTTGATGAACTCCTCGATCTGCGAGTGATCGTCCTGGCTTTCGTTCAAGGGGATACGGATCTTGTCGTCGGGCGCGGTCATCGCCTTGCTGAACAGCCCGGTCGCCTTGCCCTCGATGTCGAAATAGCGAATCTGGCGGAAGTTGAAGAGCCGCTCATAATAATCGGCCCAATAATCCATCCGCCCGCGCTTCAGATTATGCGTCAGATGATCGAGCGTGTGCAGCCCGGTCGCGTTGGCGTCGCGCGTCGCGCCGGGAACGGGCTCGAACGCGCTCTCGAAGAAATCGCCGCCGTCCTGCACCAGATAAAGCGTCGCGCCGCCAATGCCCTCGATCGCCGGCAGGCCATAGACGCCGGCGGTTTGGGTCGCGCCGCGTTCGATCGCGCGGGCAAAGGCAGCGGGGGCATCCGCCACGAAAAAGCCCATCGCGCTCGCCGAAGGGCCATGCTCGGCGCGGAACGCCGCGACCGGGCCGCTCGCCTCCATGTTGAGCAGATAGTTCATCGTCCCCTGCGCGTAATGCCGGATCGGGCGCTCGCGGTGGGTGGCGATGTGAGTGAAGCCCAACTTCACGAACAGATCGGCCATCGCCTCGGGCTGGGGATGGGTGAATTCGACGAAAGCGAAGCCGTTCAGGCCCATCGGGTTATCGTGGCTGATCATCGCGGGGAGCGCTCCAAAACAAGTATCAGATGAAACTATATAGCCGATTGAAGCCGGCCGTGCCAGCGGGCAGTGAAGGGCGGATGCGTCAGGAAGCCCTCGAGTGATCGCTCTGTCCCGCCGCGACCGGACGCTCGCGGTCGCGCTGTCGCTGCTCGCGGGCTTTGTCGACGCGATCGGCTTCGTGCTGACGGGCGGCTTCTTCGTGTCGTTCATGAGCGGCAATTCGACCCGGCTCGGCGCGGCGCTCGCCGCCGGGGAGCGCGCGGCGCTGCTCGCGGGGCTGCTGATCGCGATGTTCGTCGCCGGGGTGGTGCTCGGCGCGTTGGTGGGGCGCTGGGCGGGGGTGGGCAAGCGCCCCGCGATCCTGGCGCTCACGGGTGCCTTGCTCGCCCTCGCCGCGCTGCTGGGTGATCTGGGGGCGCCGTATGTCGCGGTCGCGCTGGTCGCGCTGGCGATGGGCGCGGAGAACATCTTCTTCGAGGAAGCCGGCGAGGTGCGGCTAGGGCTGACCTATATGACCGGGCGGCTGGTGAAGATCGGCCAGGCGATCGCCGCCGCGCTGACGGGTGGGGCGCGGTGGGGTTGGGTGCCGCATCTGCTGCTGTGGCTCGGCCTGCTCGGCGGCGCGACGCTGGGGACGCTCGCGCATCACTGGCTGGGGAGCGACGCGCTGTGGCTCGCCGCGCTCTGGACGCTGGCGCTGCTCGCGCTCAAACTGGTGCTGCCCGATGCTGAAGCTTGACGCCTTTCTGCCGTATCGCCTGTCGGTCGCGTCGAACCGGGTGTCGGCGGCGGTGGCGACCGCCTATCAGGCGCTGTTCGGCCTCAGCATCCCGCAGTGGCGGCTGATCGCGGTGATCGCGGAAGGCGCGGGGCTCACCCAGCAGGCGCTCGGCGCGCGCACGCAAATGGACAAGGTGACGGTGAGCCGCGCCGCGATCGCGTTGGTCGAGCGCGGACTGGTGGCGCGCGCGGCGCATCCGGGGGATCAGCGCGCGCATCTGCTGTCGCTGACGCCCGCGGGGCGGGCGCTCTACGAAAGCGTCGCGCCCAAGGCGCTCGAGCTGGAGGCGCGCATCTTCGCCGGGTTCGATGCCGGGGAACTCGCGCGTTTCGCCGAGATGCTCGCCCGGATCGAGGTGGCGGCGGCGGCGATCGAGCCCGAACGGGGTTGATGGCAGCGCGCCCGGGCGGCTAAGCAGCGGCCAGCCTCCCCAGGGCGTTTTCGCATTCTACGAGTACCGAAAGGGAGGAATCATGTCCTTTGTCGATCGCGCTGGCCTGAGCGTCGCCGCCAAGCTGGCTGACTTCATCGAGGCGCAAGTGCTGCCCCCGCTCGGCATCGAGCCTGCCGGCTGGTGGGCGGGCGTCGCCGACATCTTCGCGCGGTTCGCGCCCGAAAATGCCGCGCTGCTCGCCAAGCGCGACGCGCTGCAGGCGGCGATCGACGCGCGTTACGCGGCGGGTGGCGCGGTCGACGAGGCCTTCCTGCGCGAGATTGGCTATCTCGTCCCCGAACCCGCGCCGTTCACGATCGAGACGGCCAATGTCGATCCCGAAATCGCGACGATGGCCGGGCCGCAGCTCGTCGTCCCCGTGCTCAACGCCCGGTTCGTGCTCAACGCCGCGAACGCGCGTTGGGGGAGCCTATATGATGCGCTCTACGGCACCGACGCGCTCGATGCGCCGCCGGCGCGCCCCGGCGGCTATGATGTGGCGCGCGGTGACGCGGTGGTGGCGCGCGCCAAGGCCTTCCTCGATCAGGCGATCCCCGGCTGGCGCGATGACGCGCATCTCGTCGGGCGCGGCGAGGGCGCTAAGTTGTTCCGCCACAACGGCTTGCATATCGAGGTCCGCCACGACGCCAACGCCGTTGCAGCACGCGATCCTGATGGCGTGTCCGACGTGATCCTCGAATCGGCGCTCACCACGATCGTCGACCTGGAAGACTCGGTCGCCGCGGTCGATGCCGAGGACAAGGTCGCGGCCTATGCCAATTGGCTGGGGCTGATGCGTGGGAGTCTGGAGGAGACGTTCGACAAGGGCGGCAAGCCGCTCACCCGCCGGCTCAACCCCGATCGCAGCTACACCGCGCCCGATGGCACCGCCTTCACGCTTCCGGGCCGCTCGCTGCTGTTCGTGCGCAATGTCGGGCATCTGATGACGACGCCCGCCGTGAAGCTCCCTGGCGGCGGCGAGGCGCCCGAGGGCATTCTCGACGCGATCGTCACCTCGACCATCGCGCTCCACGACCTGCGCGGGCTGGGGCGCTATCGCAACAGCCGGGCGGGTAGCGTCTATATCGTCAAGCCCAAGATGCACGGGCCGGAGGAGTGCGGGTTCACCAACCGGCTGTTCGATGCCGTGGAGGAATTGCTCGGCCTGGCCCGCCATACCATCAAGGTCGGCGTGATGGATGAGGAGCGGCGCACCTCCGCCAATCTCGCCGCCTGCATCGAGGCGGTGAAGGGCCGGATCGTCTTCATCAACACCGGCTTCCTCGATCGCACGGGCGACGAAATCCACACCGCGATGGCCGGCGGTCCGGTGATCCCCAAGGCGGCGATGAAGGCGAGCGAGTGGATCAGCGCCTATGAGGACCGCAACGTCCGCATCGGCCTCGCCTGCGGCCTGTCCGGCCGGGCGCAGATCGGCAAGGGCATGTGGGCGGCGCCCGATCGGATGGCGGACATGGTCGCGCAGAAGATCGGCCACCCGATGGCGGGCGCCAACACCGCCTGGGTGCCCTCGCCGACCGCGGCGACGCTCCATGCGCTCCATTATCATCAGGTCGATGTGTTCGCCCGCCAGCGCGAGATCGCCGGCGAGGCGGTGCCGCCGCTCGCCAAGCTGTTGAGCGTGCCCTTCGCGGGCGGGCGCAACTGGACGCCGGAGGAAGTCGAGCGCGAGCTGGACAACAACGCACAAGGCATTCTCGGTTATGTCGTGCGCTGGATCGATCAGGGCATTGGCTGTTCGAAAGTGCCCGACATCAACGATATTGGGCTGATGGAAGACCGCGCGACGCTGCGCATCTCCTCGCAGCACATCGCCAATTGGCTGAAGCACGGCGTGTGCACGGCCGAGCAGGTCGACGCCGCCTTCGCGCGAATGGCGGCGAAGGTCGATGCGCAGAATGCCGGCGATCCGCTCTACCGGCCGATGGCGGGCGATCCTGAAGGGCTGGCGTACCAGGCCGCCCGCGCGCTGGTGTTCGAGGGCGCGGCGCAGCCCAATGGCTATACCGAGCCGCTGCTCCACAAATATCGCGCGCTGGCAAAGGCGCGGGGATAGGCCTCAGCCGATCAGGCGGTACATCAGCCCCAATGTCTGCCCGCCAAGCTCGCTGGTGAAATCGCCGGCGAGTTCGGCGGCGAGCGTCACCACCGAGGAGAGCCGTCCGCCCTCGGCGGTGATGCGGCTCCATGCCGCCGCCTCGGTGCGCGGATCGAGACCGCCAGAGGCATCGACCGCGACCAGCAGCTGGAACCCCGCCGCCAGCGCGTCGAGCGCGGTGCGCTGGACGACGATCTCGCTCGCCACGCCGGCGAGGATCAGCAGCTGCCGCCCCTCCAGCGCCGTGACGAGGCCGGTGTCCGAGAGGGCCGAAGTCGTCACGCGTGGGCGCAAATCCCCGCCGCCGAGCGGCCCCGTCACCGCCGTCAGGAAGTCACCGCCCTGGCTCACCAGCGAGCAATAGGCCGGCAGGCGGTGCAGGGCGCAGAGTTCGGCGAGTACGCCCGCCGCGCGCTCGATGCGGTCGCGCGGGTTGGTCTGGCTGGCGGGGACGATCCCTTCCTGCAGATCAAGGAACAACACGGCGCAATTGGCAGGGGTGGGCAGGAGCATCGGCTTTCCCTTTCGCTGGAACGGCTTACGGTAACAGACGATCACGCGCCGCCTGCTTCTACGCCGCTATCCCGCGCGCCGCCACGGGGCCGCGTCCGCCGCGCCTTTCCTTTGCCCTCCGTCTGAAAATCGAATATCCGGTATGGGCGAGGAGAGCCGCGTCATGGAGCATGTCGACGTTATCGTGGTGGGGGCCGGTATCTCGGGTATTGGCGCGGGCTGGCATTTGCAGAACAAGGCGCCCGATCGCAGCTACATGATCCTGGAAGGGCGCGGCGCGATTGGCGGGACGTGGGATCTGTTCCGCTACCCCGGCATCCGCTCCGATTCGGACATGTACACGCTGGGCTACAGCTTCGAGCCATGGACCAACCCCAAGGCGATCGCCGACGGTCCCTCGATCAAGGCCTATGTCGAGGGGGTCGCCAGCAAATACGGGATCGACCGCCATATCCGCTTCAACCATCACGTCCTCGCCGCGCGTTGGGACAGCGGGGCGGCGCGCTGGATCGTCACCGCGCGGACCGAGGGGCGCGAGGTCGAGTATAGCTGCAATTTCCTGTTCATGTGCTCGGGCTATTACAACTACGCCCGCGGCCACATGCCCGATTTCCCGTGCGCCGAGAGCTTCCGGGGCCAGCTGATCCACCCGCAGTTCTGGCCGGACAAGCTGGATTACGCCGGCAAGCGCGTCGTCGTGATCGGATCGGGCGCGACCGCGGTGACGCTGGTGCCCGAACTCGCCAAACAGGCCGCGCGCGTCACGATGCTCCAGCGCTCGCCCACCTATGTCGTGTCGCGCCCCAGCGAGGACGCGATCGCCAATCGGCTGCGGACGCTGCTGCCGGCCAAGGTCGCCTATGGCATCACCCGCTGGAAGAACGTGCTGTTCAGCCTCTATTTCTTCAACGCCGCGCGCAAGCATCCGGAGCGCGCCAAGGAGCGCGTGCTGACGATGCTCGCCGAGCATCTGCCGAGCGAAACGATCGCCCGGCATTTCACCCCGCGCTACAATGTGTGGGACCAGCGGCTATGCCTGGTGCCCGATGCCGACATGTTCGCGGCGATCAAGGGGGGGCGGGCCGATGTCGTCACCGATCGCATCGCCCGGTTCGACGAAGGCGGGATCGTGCTCGAATCGGGGGCGCGGCTCGATGCCGATATCGTCGTCTCGGCGACCGGACTGGAGCTGCAATTGCTGAGCGACGTCGCGTTCAGCGTCGATGGCCGCGCGGTGAACCTGGCGGACTGCTTCAGCTATAAGGGCATGATGTATAGCGACGTGCCCAATCTGGCCTCGTCCTTCGGCTACACCAATGCGAGCTGGACGCTGAAGGCGGACCTGACCTGCGGCTATGTCTGTCGGCTGCTCAACACGCTCAAGAAGCGCGGGCTGCGCCAGGCGACGCCGCGCATCGCGCATGATGTGGAGGCGCAGCCCTTCCTCGATTTCACCTCGGGCTATGTCACTCGCGCGCTCGAACGTTTTCCCAAGCGCGGCAACCGCGCGCCGTGGCGGGTGCATCAGAATTACGCCAAGGATCTGATGGCGCTCCGCTTCGGCTCGGTGGACGACGAGATGGAATTTTCGAACCCCGCGCCGGGCCGGGCGGCGGTGGGGCAGGGGGAACGGGTGCCGGCGTGACGAGATAGCTGACCGGCCCGCGAGCACCGGCCCCTCTCCCAACCCTCTCCCCTGAAGGGGAGAGGGCTTAAACTCCTCATCAAATTATCTTTCCTCTCCCCTTCAAAGGCGTGGGTAGGGGGGAGGGGCTTCAGGAGCCGAACGCCTGCCATCGGCAACCTGCAAGAAGCTCGCCCCTTCCCTTGTTCGTTCGAACGAACTAGATGCGCGTCATGGCGAGTCGCGAGACGCATGAACGACTGCTCGACATCGCGGTCGAGGAATTCGGGGCGAAGGGCCTCGAAGGTGCGAGCACGCGCAGCATCGCCGCCGCCGCCGGCACCGCGATGTCGTCGATCACCTATCATTATGGCGGCAAGGAAGGCCTGTACCTCGCGGCCGCCGATCACATCGCCCGCCGCACCGCCGAGGAATTCGGCCCGAACCTGGCGCTCGCGAGCGAGAAGCTGCCCGAGGACGCCGTCGCGGCGCGCGCGTTGCTTCAGCGCATGATCGCCGATTTCGCCGACAAGATGGTGAGCCCCGAGATCGAGGCGCGCTCGCTGTTCATCGTGCGCGAACAGATGCGCCCGACCCAGGCGTTTGATCGTATCTACGGCGGGCTGCTCGGCACGATGCTGGGCCAGCTCGCCGAACTGGTCTGCATCGCGACGGCCTCGCACGATCGCTACCGCGCGCGGCTACTGACCGTCACGCTGATCGGGCAGGTGATCGTGATGCGGGCGTCGCGCGCATCGTGCCTGCGCCTGCTCGAACGCGATCAGCTCGACGCCGCGCTGGTCGCCGATCTCAAGGCGCGCATCGCCGCCAATATCGACGCCATTCTCGATTCGATCCGCCAGGAGCCCGCATGAGCACCGATACTGTCGAAACGCCGCCCGCCCCGGCCAAGCGCTCGCCTTTCCAGCGTTCCGGCTTCTGGATCGTCGCGCTGCTGATCGTCGCGGCCATCGCCGTCGCTGGCTTCCTCTATTGGCAGCACAGCCGCCAGTTCGAGAGCACCGACGACGCTTTCGTCGACGCGCATGTCGTGTGGCTCGCACCCGAAGTCGCGGGCACGCTGATCCAGGTGGCCGATGTCGACAACAAGCATGTCCGCCGGGGCGAGTTGCTCGCACTGATCAAGCCCAGCGGCCCCGAGGCGCAACTCGCCGAAAGCCAGGCGGGCGTTGCCCAGGCGCAGGCGCAGCTCGAAACCGCGCGCGCGCAGGTGACAGCGGCCGAGGCCGCGCGCGCCCAGGCGGTCGCCAATGCCCGCGCCCCGCTCGCCGAGGCCGAGCGCGCGGCCCAGGATCTCGCGCGTTATCAGGAATTGCAGCGGATCGACGCCGCCGCGGTCGCCGGGCAACAGCTCGACGCGGCACGCGCGGCGGCGCGCCAGACGGCGGCATCCGCGGCGGCGGCGCAAAGCGCGATCCGCAACGCCGCGGCGCAGGTTGAGGTCGCCGACCGCAACGTCCGCGCGGCGCAGGCCCAGATCGAGGCCCGGCAGGCACAAGTGCGCCAGGCCAACGTCACCGTCGGCAATTTGCGGCTGGAAGCGCCGGTCGACGGGCATGTGTTCAACCGCTCGGTCGATCTCGGCTCTTATGTCGCCCCGGGCACCGCGCTGATGTCGATCGTGCCCGATCACATCTGGGTGACCGCGAATTTCAAGGAAACCCAGCTGACTCACATCCGTCCAGGTCAGCCGGTCGATATCAAGGTGGATGCGTTTCCGGGCGTTACCTTCAAGGGTACGGTCGATTCGATCCAGCGCGCGGCGGGGCAGGCGCAGTCGATCCTTCCGGCACAGAACGCGACCGGAAATTTCGTGAAGGTGGTGCAGCGCGTGCCGGTGCGGATCGAGTTCGATCTGAAGAACGGCCCCGATCCGCGACGCTATCCGATCGGCCCGGGCATGTCGGTGGTGCCGACGGTGAAGGTGCGCTGATGGCGAGCGCCGCCGCCCCGGCCTGGACTCCGGAACGCTCCGCCGCGGGGGCGAACAATCCCTGGCTGATCGTGGCGATCATCAGCCTGCCGACCTTCATGGAAGTGCTCGACACCTCGATCGCCAATGTCTCGCTCCAGCATATTGCCGGCGGCCTCTCGATCGACACCGATCAGGCGACCTGGGTGCTGACCAGCTATCTGGTCGCCAACGCGATCATCATTCCGATCAGCGGCTGGTTGTCCGACGTGATCGGGCGCAAGCGCTATTTCCAGATTTCGATCATGCTGTTCACGCTGTCGTCGCTGATGTGCGGCCTCGCGCCCGATCTGACGACGCTGGTGATCGCGCGCATCCTGCAGGGGATTGGCGGTGGCGGCCTCGCCCCGGTCGAGCAGTCGATCCTCGCCGACACTTTCCCGCCCAACAAGCGGGCGATGGCGTTCGCCGCCTTCGCGATCGTGGTGGTGGTAGGGCCGGTGCTGGGGCCGACGCTTGGCGGTTACATCACCGACGTGTCGAGCTGGCACTGGATTTTCCTGATCAACGTGCCGGTGGGCATCATCGCGGTGGTGCTGGTCCACCTGTTGGTCGATGAGCCGAAGGCGGTGCGCGATGCCCGCGACCGGCTGCTCGCGCGCGGCATTCGGGTCGATTATCTCGGCATCCTGCTGGTCGCGCTGGGGCTCGGCTTCCTCGAATATACGCTCGATCGCGGCGAGCGCGAGGACTGGTTCGCGAGCGGGACGATCATCACGACCGCTGCCATCGCGGCGATCTCGCTTGCCAGCTTGGTCGTTTGGGAACTGACGCACCCCGAGCCGGTGGTCGACCTGAAGCTGATGCGCTCGCGCAACTTCTCGCTGACGCTGTTGATCATGTTGCTCACGGGCATGATCCTGTTCGGCACCACTCAGCTGATCCCGCAGATGCTGCAACAAGTGCTGGGCTACACCGCGTTCCAGGCGGGGCTGGCGATGACCTTTGGTGGGTTCGCGACACTGGCGATGGTGCCGGTGGCGGGGCGATTGTCGAGCAAGATCGACGTGCGCTTCCTGATTTTCCCCGCCTTGCTCGTCCAGGCGTTCGCGCTGTGGAACATGAGCCACCTGAACGCCAACATCACCTTCACCGATGCGGCGATCGCGCGGATGTATCAGGCGGCGGCCTTGCCCTTCCTGTTCGTGCCGATCAACGCGGTCGCTTATGTCGGTCTGCCGCAGACCAAGACCGCGCAGGCATCGAGCCTGCTCAACGTCGCGCGCAATCTGGGCGGGTCGATCGGCATCGCCGCGTCGCAAAGCCTGCTTTCGACCTATCGCCAGGTCGAGCAATCGGTCAGCGTCGAGCGGCTCAATCCGGGAAATCCGCTCTATAACGATTGGCTGGCGCAGGCCGGCCAGGCGATCGGCCAGCCGGCGGGTGGTAACGCGACGCTCGCGCTGCTCTATCAAGAGGTGCAGCGCCAGGCGACGATGCTCGCCTTCCTCGACGTGTTCCGAACGCTGATGATCGTGATTCTGGTCATCGCGCCGGTGGTTTTCGTGATGCGTGCCGCCAAGGCTGGCGGCGGGCCTAGCGTGGGACATTGACGATGCGCGCTTTTCTGATCGCCGGCACCGCGCTCGCGCTCGCCGGCTGCACCGTCGGGCCTAATTACAGCCGGCCCGAAATGCCGCTGCCGGCGAGCTATGCCAAACCGGTGGCGGCGGCGACGGGTGAGGTCGATGTCGCGCGGTGGTGGACCGCGTTTGGCGATCCACGGCTGACCGCGCTGGTCGAACGCGCGCTCGCCGACAATCCCACGATCCAGATCGCCGCCTCGCGCGTGCGTCAGGCCCGGCTTCAGGAGATCGTCGCGCGCGCGGCGGGGCGGCCGCAGGTCAATCTGGGGGCGAATCTTACCCATGTCGAATTCTCGCGCAACGCTGGCTTCGCGTCGCTCGCGCGGCAATTCCAGGGGAATCAGAACACCGGGGGCGGGCTGGCGCTGCCCGGGACCGGCATTACGACCTACGCGCTGGGCTTCGATTCGAGCTGGGAGCTCGATCTGTTCGGCGGTGTGCGGCGTCAGCGCGAGGCGGCCACCGCTCGCGCCGAGGCAGCCGAATGGAGCGCGCGCGATGCCGGCGTCACCCTCGCCGCCGAGATCGCCGACGCCTATTTCGCGCTCCGGCTCGACCAAGCACAGATCGCGCTGATCGAGCAGCAAATCGCCGGCCATCAACGCCAGATCGAAATCGCGCAAAATCAGGCACGTGCCGGCGTGACGCCGAGCATCGACGCGATTCGCGCGCGCGGCAATCTCACCCAGGCGCAGGCGCGGATCGAACCGCTACGCGCCGATGCCGAATTGCGGATGCACGCGCTCGGCGTGCTCACCGGGCAACCTCCCGAAGCGTTGATCGGCGAGCTGCAAGCGCCCGGCGCCGAGCTGGGCGCGCCACCCGCGGTGCCCGCCGGCCTACCCGCCGATCTGCTCCGCCGCCGCCCCGATATCCGCGCCGCCGAGCGCCGCCTTGCCGCAGCGACGGCCGATATCGGCGTGCAGGTCGCGCAACTCTATCCGCGCGTCAGCCTCACCGGCACCGCGCAATTGCTGTCCGCCAGCCTCTCGAACCTGATCTCGGGTGACAGCTTCCAAGGACTTGGGCAGGGGGCGGTGAGCTTCCCGCTGCTCGATTGGGGTCGGCGGCGCGCCAATGTGAAGATCGCGCGCGAGGCGGGCGAGCAGGCCTATGGCGATTACAAGGCGACCGTGCTCCAGGCGCTGCGCGACGTCGAAGACCCGCTGAGCCGGCTGGACGCGGAGCGCCGGCGCAACGCGACGCTTCGCCACGCGCTCGCGGACGCCGAGCGGTCGCGCGCGGCGGTCGACGCCCGCTTTCGGGCCGGTTTGATCGCGCAGGACGCGGTGATCGCGGCGGACGTGCAGCGCTTGCAGGCGGCCGAACAAGTGGCGGCGAGCGACGCGCTGCTGCGCCAGGCGACGGCGGCACTGTTCAAGGCGGTTGGCGGGGGATGGGCAACGTCGTGACAGTCGCCCGCGAAACGCGTTAACCTTAGTTAATAACCTACCCGATTCGCGATAGTCAAGCGGGACAAAAATTAACTATTCGCGCGGCGGCGGCGGACCGAAAAACGACGTGTAACTGATGGTAGAGGGGAGATTGCGGCCTTGGCGGGTGTTTAAAAACCGTTGCTAATCAACGATTTGTCTCCCGGCCAAGGCCGCAGGCGTTCACCAGGGACGCATTTCCTGCCCGTTGTAGAACGCGAAGAACAGCGCGAACATTCTTTGTCTCCCAGACTTGCACGAGGATCGCCCGTGCCCGCACTTATTAATTGAAATGTAACGTTAACGCAACCGCTTGGAGGGCGTTGCGGCGAAAGCGCTTAACGCTTCCTTCAGCCCTTGCTGGCATTGCACGCTTGATGGTGCGTCCGCAGGAACCCGGCTGGGATTGGTCCCAAAATGAGACGTGGCGCCACGCGCTGTTCGCGTCGGCCTCGCCACTCGCCGTGCCGCGTCGCGAATCGATCGTGTTCGATGCCCCGTTCATGCGCCGGCCTTTGGCTGGCCGCCGACCGACCGCCATGGGCACGCCCGACCCTGATGGCGGAACCAAGCCGATCGATCCCTGGCATTTCCTGCTGCTGGTCGAGATTGGCAATTTCGCCGTCCTGCGTCGTCATCTCGGCGCGCCGCGGGCGGATTGCCTGGTGCTCGACGTCGCCGATCGCGCCGCCGAACTGCTGCCTCAGGCGCGGCTCGCGGTGGTTGGCCGGACGATGATCGAACTGAGGTTCGAGGGCGGCGAGCGCAGTGATCTGAACCGCGCGGCCGCCGATCTGGGGCAGTTGTTCGCGCCACCGTTGACGCTTGACGGCGAGCAGCATCAAGTCGAGCTGCTGATCGCGGGGGCGGCCGCCCCCTGCGCGGCGCTCGACGATGTCCGTCTGGTCGAGGAAGCCGAGGCGGCGCTCGCGACCGCCCGCTGCGAGCAGCGTACTGTGCTCCACGAGGTTGGCGAGCGCGATGGCGGTTTCGATCGGGTCTCGCTGATCCGCGACTTGAGCCGCGCGGTCGACCGCGGCGAGCTATTCCTGCAATATCAACCCAAAGTGCATCTGCGCCGCCAGGAGATACGCTCCGTCGAGGCGTTGGTGCGCTGGCAACATCCAACGCGCGGCCTGGTTCTGCCCGGCCACTTCATCACGGTCGCCGAAGAGGCGCGGCTGATCGGCCCGATCACGCTGTGGACGCTGGAGCGCGCGATCGCCGATCAGCGGCAATTGGCCGAGAATGGCCATGACCTGATGGTGTTCGTTAACATCTCCGGCCAGTTGCTTGCCGATGCTGCTTTTGTCGCCCGCGCCTGCCAGATGGTGCAGGGGGCGGGCAACAAGATCGGACTGGAAATCACCGAAACCTCGGTGATCCGCGATCCACAGACCGCGATCGGGCATTTGAAGATCTTCGCCGACATGGGGATAACGATCGCGATTGACGATTATGGCGCCGGCCTGTCATCGCTTGCTTATCTCAAGCAACTGCCGGCGCGCGAACTGAAGATCGACAAGATGTTCGTCATGCAACTGACGGGTAGCAATCGTGATCCGCTGATCGTGCGGTCGACGATCGACCTTGCGCACGCGATGGAAATGGAAGTGACCGCTGAGGGGGTCGAAACGCCGGCGGCGCTTGCCCTGCTGAGCGTGATGGGCTGCGACATGGCGCAGGGCTTCCTGATCAGCCGGCCGATCGGGATGGCGGCATTGATCCACTTCCTGAACGAAAAGCAGCATCTGAACATGGTCGCCGACCCCCGCGATGCTTTCAACCGCGGGGCGAGTTTCTGGAAGAGCGCGTGATGTCGCGGCTGTTAAAGCGCATTATTCTGGGAATTGCCGCCGCACCATGCGCCATCGTACCGCAAGACCTCGTGCGAGCTGATACCCCTGATCATAAGCAATTCTTCGCGAACAGCGTCGCCTATGAAAAATACCTAGACGGCGCTAAAGCCGCGATGCGTACCGATCCAGCCACGGCCTTCAAGCAAGCCACCCAGGGCGAACGGCTCATCCGGAAGATAAGTCCACTACCCTCACAAAAACTTGCTGAAGCTCTTTGGCTTGAAAGTGAGGCTTCCCTCAGACTTAATGATATTCAGAAAGCAGCGCCAAGGATCAACGAGGCGCTACATATTGTTGGTAATGATACTAAGCTAACCAAGCTTCGCGGCGATCTTTTGCTTACTCATGGCGGGATCGCTACCGCACAGGCCGATGCCACGCAAGCCTTGACCGATTATCAAAAGGCTCACAATATATTTAGAATACTTGGAGAGGTTAGAAGCCAATCCATTGCGCTGCAGCAGATTGCATCATTATATAGAGACGGAAACGACTATGAGATGGCCTTGAGATATGATGCTGAGGCCGCTGATCTATATCCTGGGGATGACAATCTAACGATTGCCACTTCAAATAATCGCGGCAATTCATTAACCGCTCTAGGGCGGTATGATGAGGCTATCAAACTATACAACGTAGCTCTTAAAGTGGCGCAAGGTATGAATAGTGCCATGGCCAGTGCTCGACTTTTGGCGAACAGAGCTCGAACTGAACTAAAACAAAACCGCATTAATGCTGCCAGATATTCGGTGGCCTATGGGCTCAAATTTGCTCAAAGGCCGGAAGCGGCGCACTTGGCACCGATCTTGACGTCGATAGCCGCTCAAGCTTCGTATCAGCAGGGAAACCTAAGAGACGCGATTAGCTTAATCAACCGCGCCTTTACCGGCATCAACCTGTCTGAAACCTCGATCAATTTCGCGGAGGCCCACGAAACCGCCTATCGCATCTATCGCGCCGTTGGCAACGAGCGGCTCGCGCTGCGTTATCTCGAGGCGCTGAAGCGGATCGATGACAAGGCGACCAAGCTCGCCGCGTCCACCAACACCGCGCTGATGGCGGCCCGGTTCGATTATGCCAACCAGAACCTCAAGATCGCCAATTTGAAGGCCGAGGAGGCGCGCAAGCAGCTCGCGTTCGAGCACGCTCGCGCCCGTACCCAGCAGCTCATGTCCAGGGGGCTGGGGATTGTCGGCCTGGTCGTCGCGGCGATGCTCACCACCGGCTTATTGCTGCTCCGGCGCAGCCGCAACGAGGTGCGCGCCGCCAACGCCGATCTCGCCGCGACCAACGCCCGACTCGAACACGCGCTGAAGGCCAAGACCGAGTTCCTGGCGACCACCAGCCACGAAATCCGTACCCCGCTGAACGGCATCCTCGGCATGACGCAGGTGATGCTCGCCGATCAGGCCCTGCCAGCGCCGACGCGCGATCGGTTGGAGGTGGTGCAAAGCGCCGGCGTCACCATGAAGGCGCTGGTCGACGATATTCTCGATGTCGCCAAAATGGAGACGGGCAATCTCACGATCGAGGAAGTGCCGGTCGCGCTGCCGGCGCTGCTCCGCGATGTCGCCCGATTGTGGGACGAGCCGGCGCAGCAGCGCGGCCTGGGCTTCTCGGTGGCGCTGGATGGGCTCCCAGACTGGGTGAGCGGCGATCCCGGGCGCGTGCGGCAGATCGTGTTCAACCTGTTGTCCAATGCGATGAAGTTCACTCGCGAGGGTCATGTGACGCTGCGCGCGAGGCTGAGCGACGAAATGCTGGAGATCGCCGTCACTGATACCGGCATCGGCATTCCGCCGCACAAGCTGGACGAGATTTTCGAGGCTTTCCGTCAGGTCGATGCCAGCACCACGCGGCGCTATGGCGGTACTGGCCTGGGCCTCGCGATCTGCCGCCAGCTCGCGCGCGCGATGGGGGGCGATGTCGTGGTCAGCAGCCAGCCGGGCGAGGGATCGCGCTTCGTCTTCACGTTCCCCTATCGCGCGACGCATGCGCCGATCGCGGCAAGCGCGCCGCGGCCGACTTTGGTGATCGTCGATCCGAACCCGATCGCGCGGGCGATGTGGCAGGCGGCGCTCGCGCCCGAGGCTGGGGCGGTGGCCGTTGTGGCGACGCTCGCCGAGGCCGAGCCGCTGATCGCCGAACATCTCCCCGAACGTGTCCTGATAGACGACGCCGCGCTGCCCGAATCGGGGGCGGTGGTGCTCGATGCGCTCGCCGAACGGCTGCCGACGGGCGCCGTCCATTGCCTGGCGCGCGCGCCGGAGTTCGCTCCTTCTGGCAAGATTACGGTCGTCGCGAAGCCCATTACGGGTGCGGCATTGCGCGAAATCGTCTATCGTCGTTCGCATCGGCTTGCGTCGTTTGAAACGCTTGAATCGCACGCTGCTTGAGGCGATAGAGCACCAGTGATGGATATAAGTAATACGCCTGTCATCGGTGCGAGGGACGGATCGGCATGAAAATCCTCTTTGTCGAGGATGACGCGATGAACCGGCGGGTCGTGCAGGACATGCTCGACGTGGCCGGCGCGCGCATGACCGGTGCCGACAGTGGCGAGCGCGGACTGGAATTGCTCGACGCGCACGACTTCGACGTGGTGTTGATGGACCTGCGAATGCCGGGCATGGACGGCATGACCGCGATCCGGCACATCCGGGCGCGCGCCGATCACAAGGCGGCGCTGCCGGTGATCGTCATCACCGCCGACACCGCCCCCAATCTGCGCGATGAATGTCTGGCAGGCGGTGCCGACGAGGTACTGTTCAAGCCTGTCGCGATGGACTCCTTGTTCGACGCTATCGGCCGCCTGCTTGCCCTCAAGGGCCGCACGATGCCGCTATAGCGCCTGTCTTGCCGCGCGATACTTTGTCCAAAATTGCGGTATTCCAATAAAAATGGTGCCCTATCGTCTTGCGGGGGTGACCAGAAACGTTGGGAAGATGGTCTCGCCGCCGGAGCGTCGTTAACTAACCCCCTGGAATGTGCGGGGTGGAGTTGGCGTAATGGATGGGTAGTTCGTCGATCGGCTGCTGCGGACACTGGATGTGTCGATCGATGCCTTTGCAGTGTGCCAGGCGGAGCGGGGCCAGAAGTTAGTGATCCCGGGGGTGCCCGAGATCGAGGTTCATTACGTCCTTACCGGCACGCTTTACCTCGAAACGCCGGAGGCGGGGATGATCATCTGCCCGGCTGGCAGCGTTGTTCTTGTGCCGCCTTTTACCCATCAGACGGTCGCGGCGGATCAAGGGCCGCACGAGGCTCCTCGCAGCGTGGATTTCGGCGATAAACTGGCGAACGGGATGCTGCGGTTCGACGCTACCCGTTCCGGCCGGGCGGACCTGCGCTTCGTGTGCGGCACCATCACCGCCAATATTTCGGGTTCGTTCGGGCTGCTCGATACGGTGCGGCGGCCGATCGCGGAGAATCTGGGTGGCGAGCCGATCGTCCAGCTCGCTTATCACATGATGCTGGCGGAAATGGCCAAGCCGGGGCCGGCGTCGCGGGCGCTTACCAGCGCGCTGATGAAGCTATGCGTGCTGATGTTGCTGCGCCGGCATTTTGGCAGCGGAGAGCGCGAGCCGCAGCTGCTGTCCACTATGCGCGACCCGCGGCAGGGCAAGGCGGTGACCGCGGTGCTCGACCGGCCCGCGGCGCGCCACAGCGTGGCATCTTTGGCGGCCGCCGCGGGGATGAGCCGATCATCCTTCGCCCGCGAATTCGGCCTGGCGTTCGGCATGAGCCCGATGGCGTTCGTCGCGCGCACCCGGCTTCATCAGGCGGCCGACATGCTGCGCACCACCAATGTGCCGGTGAAAGTGATCGCGGCGACCATCGGCTTTTCGAGCCGTAGCCACTTCAGCCGGGCGTTCCGCACGCTGCATGGCGTCGATCCAAGCGCCTATCGTCGTGGCAAGGGCGAGCCGGTGCCAGCGCAGCCGCCGGTACTCGAAGCGATGCTGGGCGCGCCTCATCAAGCGGCGAAGATCGCCGCTGTCGGCTGATCGCGATCGGGTCAGCCGGTCGGCTGGCTTTCCAGGAACAAGGCATGTTGCGCGGCGAAGGCGCGTTGATAGGCCGGCCGCGCGGCGCCGCGCGCGACATAGGCGGCAAGTGTCGGGTGCTGCGCGAGCAATCCACCCGGCTCGAGTCGGCGCAGCACCGCGATCATCAACAAGTCGCCGGCGCTGAAATCCACCTCCAGCCACTCTCGATCGCCGAGCCAGGCGATCAGCGGGCGGAGTTGCGCGTGGACCCGCGCTTCGACCAGCGGCATCCGCCCCGTCGCCCAGGGCTCCCCCGGTTCGATCAGGCGCGCGGTCGACAGCTCGAAGATCGGCGGCTCGACGGTGTTGAGCGCGGCGAACATCCAGGCGATCGCCCGCGCCCGGCCTTGCGCATCGCGCGGCAGCAGCACCCCGTGGCGCTCGGCGATGTGCAGCACGATGGCGCCGGTTTCGAACAGCGCGAGGCCGTCTTCCTCATAGGTGGGGATCTGCCCGAACGGGTTCAGCGCCAGATGCGCCGGCTGCTTCATCGCCTCGAACGACAGCGCGCGGACCTGATAGGCCAGCCCCGCTTCCTCCAGCGCCCAGCGGACGCGCATGTCGCGCGCGAGCCCCACGCCGCGATCGGGCGAATTGGCGAAGGCGGTGATGGTGATCGTCATGGCGGGTCTACTCCACGGCGATCACATTATCATCGGGGTTGCGATCGATGAACTTATTATAGGGGTCCACCCCGACAAAGGCAGGCTTCTTGGCGGAGATCAGCCGCACCTCCTGCGCGCCGTTCGCCAGCGGCCGGCGTTCGAAGGCGATCACGTCCTTGGCGCTGAACGCGCCGAGCCCCGGTCGGGCCCCGAACAGGCCGAGATCGGCTTGGTCGGCGAAGCGCGCCTTGGTCTCCTGCCCACGGCCATCGGCGTAGAATTTGGCGGTGCTGAGCTTCAGCACCGTCTCGTACCGGCCATCGGGCAGGCGCCGCGCTTTCGCGCTTTGCGCCTTCAGATCGTAAAGGGTGATGCGTTCGAGCAGATCGCTCACCAGCTCGCGCTCTTGGTCGGTGCGTGCCAGGCTCTTGAAGCCATCGACCAGATCGGTCGAACGGGCATAGGGCGCGCCCTTGAAGCGATAGCGATCGAGCAGCTTGGCGAGCATCGCGTTCACCCGTCCCTCGCCCAGCCGGTCCTGCAGCAGGTACAGCACCACCGCGCCCTTGCGGTAATGGATATAGGCCTGGTTCTCGACGCGGTTGAGCGGCAGTTCCTCCACCGCTTCGCTGCCGCGCGCGCGCAGATAATTGTCGAGCTCGTACTTCAGGAAGCGGCGAATCTTGTCCTCGCCATAGAGCTTCTTCATCACCATCAGCGCGGAATATTGCGCCATGCTTTCCACCAGCATGGTGCCGCCCTGCATGTCGGCGCTGATCAGCTGGTGCGCCCAATATTGGTGGCCCAGCTCATGCGCGGTGACATAGGTGGGATAGTCGATGCTGTCCGGGTTGCGGGCGTCGGCGATGAAGCCGATCCGCTCCGAATAGGGAATGGTGCCGGCGAACGCCTGAGCGAAGGTTTGATAGCCGGGGAATTCGATGACCCGGGCATAATCGAACTGATAAGGCCCGAAATTCGCACGGTAATAGTCCAGCGCCGCCTTCATCGCCCTCAGCATCCGATCGACGTTGTAAGGATGCTTGGCGTCGAAATAGATGGTGCCCTTCACCCCGCCGCCGAGATCGGCCGAGCGTTCGGCATAATGCGCCGATTGCACCGAGAAGAACGCCAGGATCGGCGCGCCCGAAACGAAGCGCGCGGTGCGCCGCCCATTGGCGACGCTGTCCGCCACCCGCCGCCCAGGCGCGATCGGCGTCTGATCGGCCTCGGTCGTCACGGTGATGTCCGAACGGACCCAGCTCGCATTGGCGATATAGTTGCGCGCGGTGGCGTTCAGGTCTTCCAGCTTGGCCGGGCGCAGTTCGGCGGGCAGTCCCTGGCGCCGTCGCGCGACGCGGTCGCGCAGCAGATTGTCGCGGCTCATGCCGACGATGGGCGCAATCGTGAAGTTATTGATGAAGCTGCCATTGTCGACCACCGAGACCTGATCGCCCTGGGCACGGAATCCCCGCTGCCAAGCACGGGTCGCGAAGCTGACCGGCAGTGTGCCCCCGGGAGCGAGCGGCGTTTTGAACCGATAGATGCGGTAGCGGTCGCGCGCATTGTTCATCGCCAGCGTCGCGCCGGGCACCCGCATCGACAGGATGTCGATATTGGGATCGAGGAACCGCAGGTGCAGTTCGCCGAGCGGCGCGCCGGTATCGTTCACCAGCCGATATTCGCCGCGCGCCTCCACCCGCTTATCGTGCGGGTACAGATCGACGTTGAGCTTGATGTCGGTCGTGGAGGGCTGCTTCACATTTTCATAGCGCAGATAGTGGCGCTCGTAATCGGCGAGCCGCTTCTCCTGGTCCTGCTGGGTACGATATTCGTTCAGGACGTTGGTGTTGTAGAAGATGAAGCCGCCGGCGCTCGCCGCGGTCGCGGCGCCCGCGCCGATCAGCACGCCCGGCACGCCGACCAGCCGCCGCGGCATCCGCGCCACGCGCGCGCCCAGGCTCACCTGCGTGCCCCGCCGCCAGAGCAGATGCGCGAGCGTCGCCAGGATCAGCGCGATCGCGCCCCAATAGAGCCGCAGCCACCAGCCCATCGCCCCGCCCACCCGGTCGCCATTCATGTCCGACAGGCTGACATTGCCGGTCGAACCGTAGGTATAGAGCGGATGTTCGAAGCCGATATTGCCCAGGGTGATCGTGGCCACGAGGTAAATGACCATCACCCCCCAGCCGAGATATTTGTTCGGCACCAGCGCTTGGACGAACACCGCCAGGATCGCGAGCAGCAGCATGTCGACGCTGTTGGGGAGCAGCATCCACCAGAAATAGCCGCCCAGCGCGAGGTCGCTCTGCCCACGCACCAGCTGGACGAAGATGCCCGCGAGCATCGCGATCACCTGGGTCGAAAACAGCACGGCCGCGACCGCCGCCACCTTGGGCACGAGATAGGCCCAATTGGGGAGCGCGGTCGCATCGACGATTTCGTGCATCCGCTTCTCGCGGTCGCGCCACACGAGTTCGCCGGCATAATAGACCGCGATGATCAACGGGACGATCGAGAAGCTGCCGTTAAGTACCCCTATGATCGAGAAGGTCAGCGGCAGCGGCGGCGTGCCGTAGAGGTCGCCGCTCACGAACAGCGCGGCGGTCGCGTTGAACAGGCCGAGCAGGATCAGGACGAAGAAGGCCGGGCTCTTGAACACCTGCGCCATTTCGAAGCGCATCCGCGTCGCCATGCGCGCGCCGCCAGCGGCGGCGGGGCGGGGGGCGGGGAGGCGATCGACGGTGCGCGCGGGCCTCGCCGCGAGCTTCGCCTCGCGCCGCGCCAACCGCTTCAGCTTTTTGGCGGAAACGCCGGGGGCGACGAAGTTGAAGCGCCACTGAGCGAAGCCCAGCGCGAGCAGGGCGATGCCGAGCATGATCGCGCGGTTGGCGAGCAGCACGCCGCCGATCGGCGGCACCAACCGGTTTGCCTCCGCCGCCGTCCAATAGCGCGTCGCCTGCGCGAAGGCGCCGATCCCGAAGGGTTCGATATAAGCGATCGTCTCGCGCAGCTGGGGCTGGGTGCGCACCGTCGCCGTCAACGCGAAATACAGCACCAGGAACACGACGACGCCGACATAGCTGTACGTCATCGACCGCGTGACCGTCGCGACCGCGAAGAACAGCGCCGCGGTCAGGATCATGTCGGGCAGCGCGAAAGCGAAATAGGCGTAGAGATACGCCGCCGGCAGGTTCGGCCCCAAAGTTTCGCGATCCACCCAGGGCATGAACGAGCCCAGCCAAATCGCGAAGGGGACCACTAGGAACGCGATCGCCGCCGCCGTCAGCGCGCCGGTGAAGCGGCCGAGCAGATAGGCCGCTTTCGACACGCGTGTGGTGCGCACCATCGATCCGAAGCCGCTTTCATCGTCTCGCACCACGGCGTTGGCGACGAAGGCGGTGGTGACGAACATGTAGAAGATCGACAGGATCAGCTGCGTCTGGACGATCGAGAAGGGGCTGTTGCGGTGGATGTTGCCGCCGCCGCCGATGCGGATCTGCTCGATCGTCACCGAGCCGAAGGTCAGCAGGAAAAACAGGATGGCCACCGCCCAGAAGACGGGGTTGCGGAGCTGGTAGCGCAGCTCGAAACGCGCGATACTCGCGAACATCGGTCCGGTCTCCCGCTCAGGCCGCTTGGGCGGTGGGGGTGGCGGGGCGGCGCGAGCGGGCAAGGGTCGCGAAATACACGTCCTCCAGCCCGCCGCTCACGCTTTCGAAGCCATCACCAGGATCGCTCTCGCTCAGCACGTGGATCACCGTGCGGCCGGCGAACAGGCGGGTCGAGATCACCTCGTAGCGCGCCTGATGCGCTTCGAGCGCGGCGCGGTCGATCGTCTTCGCCCACACGCTGCCACGGCTGCGCGCGATCAGTTCCAGCGGGGCGCCTTCCAACTGGATGCGCCCGCCGGCGAGCACCGCCATGCGCGGGCACAGATCGGCGACATCCTCGACGATGTGGGTCGACAGGATCACGACCACCTGCTCGCCAATCTCCGCGAGCAGGTTGAGGAAGCGGTTGCGCTCTTCGGGATCGAGCCCGGCGGTGGGTTCGTCGACGATGATCAGCCGCGGGTTGCCGATCAGCGCCTGGGCGATGCCGAACCGCTGCCGCATCCCGCCCGAAAAGCCGGCGATCGCCTTCTTGCGGACGTTCCACAGATTGGTCTGGTTGAGCAAAGTCTCCACGGTATCGCGGCGTTCGCTCTTGCTGGCGATGCCCTTCAGCACCGCCATGTGATCGAGCATGTCGTAGGCGGAGACGCGCGGATAGACGCCGAAATCCTGGGGCAGATAGCCAAGCTGTTCGCGCAGCCGCTCGGGCTCGGCGATCACGTCGATGTCGGCGAAGCGGATGCTGCCACTGCTCGGCGTTTGCAGCGTCGCGACCGTGCGCATCAGAGTCGACTTGCCCGCGCCATTGGGACCGAGCAGTCCGAACATGCCCGTCGGTATGGAAAGGCTCACATCGTCGAGCGCCCGCGTGCCGTTGGGATAAACATGGGTAACATGGCTGAGTTCGAGCATCGTTTCTTCCCCGCAAAGACTTTGGGAAACGCTAACCGGCGGTGTGTTATCTGTCTATAGCAGAAATGATCGCTCCCCGCGCTTGGCGCGCCTTGCGCGGCGCTGCTATGGCGGCGCGGCCCCATCGGGCGGGAGAGACGATCATGGAAACCATCGCCGGCGATCTGCGGCAGATGCGGCGCACCCCGCTCCACCCCGAACATGTCGCGGCGATGCGCGCGGCGGGGCGGACGGTGGACTATCCCCCCGGCACCGTGCTCGCCGATCCGGGCAAGCCGATCGACCGCTTCACTTACGTGGAGGAAGGCGAGATCGAGGTGTTCAACCCCTTCACCGGCGAGCGTCATTTGCCGAGCTCGCTGGGTCCGGGCCAGTTCATGGGCGAGATCGCCTTCCTGAACGCCGGCAACTGGTCGCTGCCGCTGCGCACCTGCCGCCCGACCCGCGTGATCGAGGTGCCGCGCGAGGCGATGCTCGCGCTGATGGCGCAAACGCCGGAGATGAGCGACATCATCCTGACGGTGCTCGCCGCGCGCCGCCGCCGCCAGCTCGACGAGCAGGACAGCGCGCTGACGCTGATCGGCGAGGATGAGGATGTCGCGGTGCGCCGCGTCGCAGAATTCGCCAGCCGGAACAAAATTCCCTATCGTTCGCATCCGCTGGGCAGCGAGGCCGCGCGCGCCGCCGCCGCCGACTGCGAGACGCCGAGCGACCGGGCCGGCGTGATTTTCGGACGCGGCCAATGGATCGAGGAACCCACGACCCGCGTCGTGGCGCAGCTGCTCGGCCTCGACATGGAACTGAACGAGGAGCACGCGTTCGACGTGCTGATCGTCGGCGGCGGTCCGTCGGGGGTGGCGGCGGCGGTCTATGCCGGCGCCGAAGGGCTGCGCGCGCTGGTGGTGGAGGATCTGGCCGTGGGCGGCCAGGCCGGTACCTCCAGCCGGATCGAAAATTATATGGGCTTTCTCACCGGCATTTCGGGCGCCGATCTGGTGTGGCGCGGGGAAGTGCAGGCGATGAAGTTCGGCACCCGCTTCGTGATGCCCTATCGCGTCGCCTCGCTCGATCAGCTGGAGGACGGCGCCTTCTGCGCGACGCTCGACGATGGGCGCCGGGTGCGCGCCCGCGCGGTCGTGGTGGCGACCGGGGTGCAATATCGCCGCCTGCCGCTCGCCCGGCTGATCGAGTTCGAGGGCAAGGGCGTCTATTATGCCGCGACCGAGATCGAGGCGCGCTATTGCCGCGAAACCGAGGCGGTGATCATCGGCGGCGGCAATTCGGCGGGGCAGGCGGCGATGTACCTCAGCCGCAGCGCGCGCTGCGTGCGGCTGATCGTGCGCGGCGGCTCGCTCGCTGCGTCGATGTCGAGCTATCTCAGCGAGCGGTTGGAGGCCGCCGACAATATCAGCATCGAATATGAGAGCGAGGTGGTCGCGCTTGACGGCGATCACAACGGGCTCACCGCCGTGACGATCCGCAGCGCCGGGCGGGAAGACCGGATCGTGCGCACGCGCGGGCTGTTCGTGATGGTGGGAGCGGCGCCCAACACCGCCTGGCTATCCGATCTGGTCGAGCTCGATCCCAAGGGCTTCATCGTCACCGGCCATGGCTCGGCCTATGCCACGTCGCGCCCCGGCATCTTCGCGGTGGGCGACGTGCGGGCGGGCTCGGTGAAGCGCGTCGCGGCGGCGGTGGGCGAGGGATCGGTGGTGATCTCGAAGGTCTGGGATTTCGTGAACCGGGGGTAGGGCGGAGCCCATGAGCGCCCGCCATTTGCACCCGCTGCCCAAATCCCCCAAATAGGCGGGAAAGAGGGACCCAATGGCTGATCCATACCAATTGCTGGGCGTCGCGCGAGGCGCGAGCGAGGCTGACATCAAGAAGGCCTATCGCAAGCTCGCCAAGGAGCTGCACCCCGATCGCAACACCAACAACCCAAAGGCCGCCGAACGCTTCAGCCAGGTGACCCAGGCCTATGATCTGCTGTCCGACAAGGACAAGCGCGCGCGCTTCGATCGCGGCGAGATCGACGGCAACGGCAATCCGATGAACCCGTTTCAATTCCGCCAGGGGCCGGGCGGTGGCGGTGCGGGATTCCAGCCGGGCGGGTTCGAATTTTCGGGCGGCGATTCTTCCGACTTCGGCGACATTTTCGAAGGGTTGTTCGGCGGCCGGCGCGGCGGCGGTGGCGGCGGTTTCGCGAGCGGCTTTGGTCGGCGCCCATCGCCCAAGGGCGCCAATGTCGCCTATAAGCTCGCGGTGCCGTTCGTCGATGCCGCGACGCTCAAGGCCCAGCGGATCGCGCTACGCGACGGCAGTACGATCGACCTGAAGCTTCCCGCCGGGTTCGAGAGCGGTCAGCAGCTCCGCCTCGCCGGCAAGGGCGATCCCGGCCCGGGCGGCCCCGGCGACGCGCTGGTAACGCTCGATATCCTGCCGCACCGCTTCTTCACCCGGGATGGCGACGATGTCCGGCTCGACCTGCCGGTGAGCCTCGCCGAGGCGGTGCTCGGCGGGCCGGTGAAGGTGCCGACGGTCGAAGGCCCGGTGATGCTCAACATCCCCAAGGGATCGAGCTCGGGCAAGGTGCTGCGACTGAAGGGCAAGGGCTTTCAGGGCAAGGCCGGGCGCGGCGACCAGCTCGTCACCCTGCTCGTCGATCTCCCGGTGATCGACGATGCCTTGGTCGAGTTCGTCCAACGCTGGGGCGCGCGCGATCAAGGCAATCCCCGCGGCAAATTCGATGGGTGAACGGGCGCGGGGTAACGCGCGCCACTTTCGGGCGTTCTGAGCACCGGTCATGCAGCATCTCTCCGCCCGCTCGCCCGAGGAACGGCGGCTTCACCCCGAACGCGGGCTGAAGCTCGATCGCCGGCTCGCTTTCATGGCGCCAGGCAGTTACGCGCGCGAGGTGCTGGCGCGGGTCACCTCGGGCGTGCTGGCGGACGGCTTTATCCATGCCGGCAATCTTGCCTATCTTTCGATCCTGACGCTGTTTCCCTTCTTCATCGTCGCCGCCGCCGTCGCGCGGCTGGTGGGGCGGACGGAGGAAGGGTTGCGCACGGTCGAAACCTTTCTGCGCACCGTGCCGCCCGAGGTGGCCGGCGTGCTCAAGACGCCGATCTCCGACGTGCTCGCCGCGCGATCGGGCTCGCTGTTGTGGCTGGGGGCGATCGTCGGGCTGTGGTCGACCGCGAGCTTCGTCGAGACGATCCGCGACATTCTGCGCCGCGCTTACGGCGTCAAGTCGATCCGGCCGTTCTGGCATTACCGGCTGTGGTCGATCGCGCTGATTGTTGTGTCGCTGGTCATGGTGCTGCTCGCGTTCAGTTTGCAGGTGACGTTGATCGCGGTGGAGCAGTTCATCATGCGCGTGCTGCCGTTCGCGACCGGCGCGCTCTCGATCGTCTCGGTCACCCGGCTGGCGCCGGCGGTGGCGCTGTTCGGCGCGCTTTACATGCTGTTCTACTCGCTCACCCCGCCGCAATATCGCGATAGCCAGGCCCCCAAATGGCCGGGCGCCGTCTTCACCGCGAGCTGGTGGCTGGCGGTGACGACCGCGCTGCCCTTCGTCCTCGCCAACTTCGCCAATTACGACATGACCTATGGCAGCCTCGCCGGGGTGATGATCGCGCTGATCTTCTTTTTCCTGGTCGGGCTGGGGCTTGTCGTCGGCGCGCAGCTCAACGCGGCACTAGCCGAAGCCGAGGATCAGGGCGTAAGGAGCGACGATTTCGACGGGGAGGCCTGAGCCTTGACTGAATTGATGCGCGGCAAGCGCGGCCTGATCATGGGGCTCGCGAACGACAAGTCGCTTGCCTGGGGGATCGCCAAGGCACTGCACGAGGCGGGTGCCGAACTCGCCTTCAGCTATCAGGGCGAGGTGATGGAAAAGCGCGTGCGCCCGCTCGCGCAATCCTTGCTCGGCGAGGGCGGGGGCGGCGCCAACGGTCCATTCCTGATCGATTGCGACGTGAGCGACATGGCCGCGCTCGACCGCTGCTTCGCCGAGCTGGCGGCGCGCTGGCCAACCATCGATTTCGTCGTCCACGCGATCGGCTTTTCGGACAAGAACGAACTGCGCGGTCGCTATTGCGACACCAGCCTCGACAATTTCCTGATGACGATGAACGTCAGTGTCTATTCGTTCACCGCCATCGCCCAGCGTGCGGCGGCGATGATGCCGAACGGCGGCGCGCTGCTGACGCTCAGCTATTATGGCGCCGAGAAAGTGGTGCCGCATTACAATGTGATGGGGGTGGCGAAGTCGGCGCTCGAGACGAGCGTCAAATATCTCGCCGCCGATTTGGGCCGCGACCGCATCCGGGTGAACGCGATTTCGGCGGGGCCGATCAAGACCTTGGCGGCGTCTGGCATCGGCGATTTCCGCCTGATCTTGAAGTGGAACGAATATAATTCGCCGCTCAAGCGTAACGTGACGATCGAGGATGTCGGCGGCTCCGCGCTCTATCTGCTGAGCGACCTGTCGGCCGGGGTGACGGGCGAGACGCACCATGTCGACGCGGGCTATCACGTGATCGGGATGAAGGCGGAGGACGCGCCGGATATCGCGCTGGGGTAACCCCCTCTCCCCAAGGGGGGAGAGGGAGGGGCCCAAGCGCAGCTTGGGAGGGTGAGGGGGATGCGCCGGCCGCCAGGAAGCACGCCACTCGCGCGGGCACGGTCGCTCCGCCATAACCAGACGACGCCTGAAGCGCTGCTTTGGGCACGTCTACGCAACCGCCAACTTCACGGACACAAGTTCCGCCGCCAGGTCTGGCTCGGCCGCCATATCGTCGATTTCTTCAGCGCCGAGGCAAGACTGGTGGTCGAGCTGGACGGCGAAACCCATAGTGGCGCCGCAGCCGAAGCGGCGGATGCCGCGCGGGATGCCTTTCTCGTCGGCCAAGGCTATCGCGTGCTGCGCTTCTGGAACCATGAGGTGACGAGCAATATCGACGGTGTGCTACAGGCTATCATGGCCGCGCTCCCCTCACCCTCCCGTCGCGAGGCGACGGGCCCCTCCCTCTCCCCCCGAGGGGAGAGGGGAATAGACCGAGGCAAACGGTTGTGCGAGACGCCGGAACGATGATGCCAGCAACCGTCGGGATGCCCCTTTGAGCCACAACAGCTTCGGTCATCTCCTCCGCCTCACCACCTGGGGCGAGTCTCACGGTCCGGCAATCGGGGCGGTGGTCGATGGCTGCCCGCCGGGGATCGTGCTCTGCGAAGCCGATATCCAGCCGTTCCTCGATCAGCGCCGCCCCGGCCAGTCGCGCTTCACCACCCAGCGCCGGGAGCCCGACCGGGTCCGCATCCTCTCCGGCGTGTTCGAGGGGCGGACCACCGGCACCCCGATCGCGCTTCACATCGACAATGTCGATCAGCGTTCCAAGGATTACAGCGAGGTCGCGCAAGCCTATCGCCCGGGCCATGCCGATTATGCCTATGACGCCAAATATGGCTTTCGCGATTATCGCGGCGGTGGGCGCTCCTCGGCGCGGGAGACGGCGATGCGCGTCGCCGCCGGCGCTATCGCGCGCAAGATCATCGCCGGGGTAACGATCACCGCCTGGGTCGAGGCGATCGGCGGCGACGTGATCGACCCCGCGCGCTTCGATCCCGCCGAGATCGGCCGCAACCCCTTCTTCTGCCCCGATGCGCAGGCTGCGGCGCGCTGGGAAGGGCTGGTCGACGCCGCGCGCAAGGCGGGATCGTCGCTCGGCGCGGTGATCGGTTGCGCGGCGGAGGGTGTGCCGGCGGGGTGGGGGGCGCCGCTTTATGCCAAGCTCGATGCCGAGCTTGCCCATGCCTGCATGGGGATCAACGCGGTGAAGGGCGTGGAAATCGGCGATGGCTTCGCCGCGGCGGCGGCGCGTGGCGAGGACAATGCCGATGCTATGCGCCCGGGCAATGATGGGCCGCTGTTCCTCGCCAACCATGCCGGCGGCATCGCGGGCGGCATCTCCACAGGCCAACCGATCACCTTGCGCGTCGCGTTCAAGCCGACCAGCTCGATCCTGACGCTGGTGGAGACGATCACTCGCGACGGCGCGGCCACCGACATCGCCACCAAAGGCCGGCACGATCCGTGCGTCGGGATTCGGGGCGCGCCGGTGGTCGCGGCGATGGTCGCGCTGGTGCTCGCCGACCATAAGCTACGCCATCGCGGCCAGTGCGGGTGATCGCGGCGCAACCTTGATCCTGCTCGCCCGTTGGCCGGGAGGGGGTCAGGAGGCGGCTTATGAAATTCTCGACACCCATGTCGATCGTCGTGCTCGGCATCGCCGGCGCGGCGGTTGCGCAGGCGGTCAATTCGCAGGCGCCGTGGAGCAATAATCAGGCGCAGGCGCCCGCCAAAGCGGTGCGCCCTTCGGACCCGCTCAATAATGCGAACGCAGTGCCGACCGAGGACCGACTCGACAATCGCAGCGACAATGGCGTGATGCGCAATGAGGCTGATCCCCCACTCGACGCGCGCTCGCCGCAGGCCGAGCGGCTGAGCCGTGGCGGCACGCGGGACAGCAAGGCGACCGGGCGCACCGGCGACTGGAGCGGCGCCGGCGCCGCGTCGAGCGCGTCGGGCTCGGGCAGCGCGAGCGGCACGAGCAGCCCGCGCTGAACGCCGCCCGCCCGACCTTGTCCCGTCACCCAGGCCTTGTGCCGGGGGCCACCGCGCTACCTGGCGCGCCAGCGGTGGGAGCAAGCCGCGCGGTGGATGCCGGAACAAGTCCGGCATGACGACAAGACCCGGCCTTGCGAGCGCTCAATCCGCGAACGGATCGCGGACCAGGATCGTGTCCTCGCGTTCGGGGCTGGTGGAGACGAGCGCCACCGGGCAGCGGATCAGCTCTTCCACGCGCTTGATATATTTGATCGCCGCCGCCGGGAGTTGCGCCCAGCTGCGCGCCCCGGCGGTGGATTCGGCCCAGCCTGGGAGCGTTTCGTAGATCGGTTCGACCGCCGCCTGGTCACGCGCGTGCGCCGGGAAGTGATCGAGCATGGCGTCGCCCAGCCGATAGCCGGTGCAGATGCGCACCTCCTCGAACCCGTCGAGCACGTCCAATTTAGTGAGCGCGATGCCGGTGATGCCGGAGACCGCCGCCGATTGCCGCACCAGCACGGCGTCGAACCAGCCGCAGCGGCGTTTGCGCCCGGTCACGGTACCGAATTCATGCCCACGCACCCCCAATTGCTCGCCGGTTTCGTCGGTAAGTTCGGTCGGGAAAGGGCCGGAGCCGACGCGGGTCGTATAGGCCTTGGCGATACCGAGCACGAAGCCGACCGCGCCCGGCCCCAGCCCCGATCCGCCCGAAGCGGTGCCGGCGATGGTGTTCGAGGAGGTGACGAACGGATAAGTGCCGTGGTCGATATCGAGCAGCACCCCTTGCGCGCCCTCGAACAGGATGCGACGGCCGCGCGCGCGCGCCTCGCCCAGGTCGCGCCACACCGGGCGGACGAAGGGCAGCACGAAGCCCGCGATCTCCGCGAGTTCGGCGATCAGCTGGGCGCGGTCGATCGGCGGCTGGCCAAAGCCCGCGCGCAGCGCGTCGTGATGCGCGGTCAGCCGGTCGAGCTGCGGCCCTAGAGCGTCGAGATGCGCGAGGTCGCACACCCGGATCGCACGACGGCCCACCTTGTCTTCATAGGCCGGGCCGATCCCGCGCCGGGTCGTGCCGATCTTGCCCGCGCCACTCGCATCCTCGCGCAGGCCGTCGAGATCGCGGTGGAAGGGGAGGATCAGTGGGCAGGTGTCGGCGATCATCAGCGTGTCGGGGCTGATCTCCACCCCCTGGCCGCGCAGCTTCTCCACTTCCGCCTTCAGCGCCCAGGGGTCGAGCACCACGCCATTGCCGATCACCGAGGGCGTGCCGCGCACGATGCCGGAGGGCAGCAGCGAGAGCTTGTACGTATTGTTGCCAACGACGAGCGTGTGCCCGGCATTGTGCCCACCCTGGAAACGCACGACGATGTCGGCGCGTTCGGCGAGCCAATCGACGATCTTGCCCTTGCCCTCATCGCCCCATTGGGCGCCGATCACCGCGACATTGGCCAAGCTAAACTCCTCGAAGCAAACCGCGCCGCTGTAAACAGCAGGCGGCGCGGCGTCCAATGCTTTGCCCGCTGCGACACTTGGGCCTGTGGCCCGACACAGTTTTGCGACAGCTGGGTCCTAGTAAAGCCCTGAAAGGACGAGGATGACCGCCCAAAGCATCGCGCTCAACCGCTTCGGCATCGGCGCGCGGCCCGATCAGGCGCCGCCCGCTGACCCCAAGGCCTGGCTGCTCGACCAGTTCGGCCGTTTCAACCCGCGTCCGCCGGCGATCGCCGCGGTGCCGGGCCGTTCCCAGGTCGCGGCGGAGCTCGCCGAATATCTTCAGGAAATCCGCCCGGCGCTGCTGGCGCAACGCGCGCGGGGGCCAGCCGCGCAGGCGATGACGGCGACACCCGCCATGACGCCGCCCGCGAATGCGGCGCTCGCCGATCCGGTAAAGAGCGCGCGCCAGATCGTGCGCGGCCAGGGGCGCGACCATTATCTGGTCCAGGTCGGCGCGCGGGCGCAGGCGGCACTCGTCAGCGATGCCCCGTTCCTGGAGCGGATGGCGTGGTTCTGGGCGAACCATTTCGCGGTCTCCGCCGATAAGCTGACCGTGGTGGGGCTGGCCGGCCTGCTCGAATTCGAGGCGATCCGCCCCAACCTGCTCGGCCGCTTTGGCGACATGCTGAACGCGGTCGAGCGCCATCCGGCGATGTTGCTCTATCTCGATCAGGCGGGATCGATCGGCCCGAACAGCTTCGTCGCCGAACGCGCGCGCCGCTTCGCGCCCAACCGCCAGCTGGGGCTGAACGAAAATCTCGCGCGTGAGATCATGGAGTTGCACACGCTCGGCGTGCGGACTGGTTATTCGCAAGCGGACGTCACCGAATTCGCTCGCGCGATGACCGGGTGGACCGTCGCCGGATTGAGTCGCGGCCCGCTCGCGCGGATCGTCGGCAATGTCGGGACGCCGGGCGATTTCGTTTTCGCCGCCGCTGTCCACGAACCAGGCGCGCGCACGATCATGGGCAAGCGCTATGGCCAGGAGGGAGTCGCGCAGGCCCAGGCGGTGCTCAACGACCTCGCGACGCACCCCGCCACCGCGCGCCATATCGCGACCAAGCTTGCACGCCATTTCGCTGGAGACACCCCGCCGCCAACGCTGGTCGGCCGGCTGGAGGCCGATTTCCGGAGGACGGGCGGCGACCTGCCGAGCCTGTATCGCACCCTGATCGAAGCGCGCGAGGCGTGGGTGGAAGCGCCGGCGAAGTTCAAGACACCGTGGGAATGGACCGTCTCCGCGACCCGCGCGGTCGGCGCGCGAGATCTGCCGCCCCAGGCGGTGTTTGGCCTGCTGCAACAGCTCGGTCAGCCGGTATGGCGGCCCGGCTCCCCCGCCGGTTATGACGATATCGCCGCCAGTTGGGCCGGACCAGACGCGGTGCTGCGCCGGGTCGAGGCCGCGGAGCGGCTCGCCACCCGCGCCGGCGGCGCGATCGACGCCCGCGCGCTGGCGCCAAAGCTCTTCCCCGGCACGCTCTCGCCCGAGACGAGCCGCGTGCTGGCGAGCGCCGATAGCCCCGGCCAGGCGCTCGCGCTGCTGCTGGTGTCGCCTGAGATGATGCGGAGATGACCATGCTCGATCGCCGTTCCTTCCTTGCCTCGGGCGCCACGCTCGGTCTGGCGCTAGGCCTCGCGCCGCGCATGGCCTTCGCCAAGGCGGCAACCGACAAGCGCTTCGTCTTCATCATCCAGCGCGGCGCCGCCGATGGCCTGGCGACGCTCGCGCCGGTCGGCGACCCCGGCTTCACCCCGGCGCGCGGCGCGCTGGCCGAGGATTATACGGGCGCGACCAAGCTCGACGGCATGTTCGCGCTCCACCCGGCGCTGAAGACGGTCGCGGGACTGTACGGCCAGCGCCAGGCGCTGTTCGCCCATGCGATCGCCTCGCCCTATCGAGATCGCAGCCATTTTGACGGGCAGAATGTGCTCGAGACCGGCTCGGCCGGCGCCTATCAGGTGAAGGACGGCTGGCTCAATCGGCTGCTCGGCCAGCTGCCGCAGGCGCAGGCGCGCGCGATCGCGGTCGCGGTGACGGTACCGCTCGCGCTGCGCGGACCTCATGAGGTGGCAAGCTATGCCCCGTCGGCGCTGCCCGAGGCGAGCGAGGATCTGCTGGCGCGCGTGGCGATGCTCTATCAGGGCGACGCGCAGCTCCACGGCCTGTGGAGCGAGGCGATGGCGACGCGCAAGCTCACCGCCGACATGGGCGGTGCGGCGGGACGCAACGCGGCGGCGACCGGAGCGCTCGCCGCGAAATTGCTCAGCCCGGCGGATGGCGCCCGGATCGCGATGATCGAAACCGGCGGCTGGGACACTCACGCCCAGCAACGCGGCCGGCTGGCGGCGCAGCTGACCGGGCTCGACGCGATGGTCGGCGCGCTCCAGGCGGAGCTGGGGCCGCTGTGGAGCGATACCTTGGTGCTGGTCGCGACCGAATTCGGGCGGACGGTCGCGGTGAACGGCACCGGCGGCACCGATCACGGCACCGCGTCCGCCGCGATGCTGCTCGGCGGCGCGGTGAAGGGTGGGCGCGTGCTCGCCGATTGGCCGGGCCTGCGCGGCGGCGACTTGTATGAGGGGCGTGACCTGAAGCCGACGCTGCAGCTTGACGCGTTCATCGCTGGCGCGCTGAGCGGCCATTTCGGCATCGAGCCCGCCCGCCTGCTCCCCGCCCTGTTCCCGGGCGCAAGCGGCGCCAAGCCGTTGGAAGGGCTGGTCTAACGCGCCCCAAGGCCTAAGTTCGTGCGATGACGAGTCGAACGGCATCGTGCAGCTGCGGCCAGCTACGCATCACCTGTGAAGGCGCGCCGACGCGCGTTTCGATCTGCCACTGTCTGGAATGTCAGCGACGGACGGGAAGCGTCTATGCGGTCCAGGCCCGCTTCCCCCGCGACCGGGTCCGCGTCGACGGTCGCTCAAGCAACTGGAGCCGCACCGGCGAAAGCGGCGGCACGGCGCGGTTCCACTTCTGCCCCGATTGCGGCGCGACCGTTTATTGGGAGCCGGATACGATGCCCGACCTCGTACTGGTCGCCGTTGGCGCCTTCGCCGATCCCGGTTTTCCACCGCCCGGCGTGTCGGTCTATGAAGAGCGCCAGCACCCCTGGGTAAGCGCTTTGGAGCGTTTGCCGATAGAGCATTGGGCCTGAGGCCAGGCGCGCCGGTGCTTACCGCAGCCGCGCCGGCGGGTTCTTGCCGAGTTCCATCAGCAGCCGGGTGAGCAGGTACAGGCGCGGCGTGACGGTCGGCAGCTCGATATATTCGCGCTCCGAATGCGCGCCGATGTTGACCGGCCCCAGCCCGTCGATCGCCGGCACGCCCGCTTCATAGGCGAGCGCCGATTCCGAGGCGCCGCCATTGCCGCCGCGCCCCAGCTTCAGCCCCACCTCGCCGTAAATCTTCTCGGCGAGCCCAGCCAGCGCATCGGTGCCGGGGTTGGTGGGGAGTGGGGGGAAGCTGTCCTCGCGGTGGATCGATACGGCGGTATCGGGGATCACGCGGTTCGCGGCATTCTTGGTCAGCAGCGCCATCACCTCGTCCCCCTGCGCCTTGGTGCGCAGGCGGACGTTGAGGGTCGCGGTCGCGTCCTCGGGGATGATGTTGTAGCGGCTGCCCGCTTTCATCAGCGTCAGATTGCTGGTCAGCCCGTCGCCGCTTTTCGGCAAGCCATCGGCGAGCTCGATCTGGTGGATCAGCTCGGACGCGGCGTTGCGCCCTTCCTGCGGCGCGACCCCGGCATGGGCGGGGCGGCCTTTCACCGTGATCTCGAACGCGCTCGATCCCTTGCGCCAGATCGTCACCTGATCGCCCGCCTGGCCGGGCTCCAAATTCAGTTCGACATCGGCGTCCTTCACCAGCTCGGCGATCAGCTTGCGCGTGCCGGGCGAACCGCGCTCCTCGCTGGTTTCGACAAGCAAAGTGATGCTGGCGAAATCGTCGAACTTCAGCTGGCGCAGCAGCTTGATCGCCATGATGCCCGAGACGACGCCGGCCTTTTCGTCACCCACGCCCGGCCCCATCGCGCGGTCGCCCTCGATACGGAACGGTCGCTTGGCGGCGGTGCCGGGTTCGAAGACCGTGTCGCTATGGCCGATCAGCAGCAGCCGCCCCTTGCCGCGCCCTTTCAGTGTCGCGACCAGATTGTCGGGTAGCCCCGGCGCCTCGGCCGGCACCATCCGCACCTCCATCCCAAGTGCTTTCAGCTGCTCGGCGATGATCGTCTGCACCTGAGGCCCGGTTTCCATATTGCCGGTGCCCGAATCGATGTTCACCAGCCGCTCGAGCAGCGCGAGCTGTTCGGCGCGCACCCCTTCCGCCGCGCGCCACACCGGCCCCGCCTTCCCGGACTGCGCGATTGCCGGCGCGGCGGTGGCGAGAAGCGTGGCGAGTAGCAGCGCGCGGTGCATGGCATGGTCCCCTGTTGCGTTCCCGCCTTGATGCGAGGATGCGCGCGTGCTGTCCAGCCAAAGCCTTTGCTTGCCGCCGTCGGCTCGGATAGCGGCGGTGGGATGAACGAACGCACGCGCGGCCTTGCCCTGGCGCTGGGGGCCTATGGCATCTGGGGGCTGCTGCCGCTGTACTTCGTGCCGCTGCGCGCAGTGGGCGCGATCGAGGTGGTCGCGCACCGCATCTGCTGGTCGCTGCTGCTGCTCGGCGCGATCGTGCTGTTCAGCGGGCGCTGGCCGAAACTGCGCGCGGCGCTCACCAGCCCGTCCACGCTCGGCCGACTGACGGCGAGCGCGCTGCTGATCGCGGTGAACTGGCTCGTCTATATCTGGTCGGTCGAGACGCGCCACGTTGTCGAGGCGAGCCTCGGCTATTTCCTGAACCCGCTGGTCAATGTGCTGCTGGGGGTCGCGCTGCTCGGCGAGCGGCTCGGGCGGGCGCAGATGCTGGCGGTGGCGCTGGCGACGATCGGGGTCGCGGTGCTCGGCATGGCGAGCGGCGTTGGGCAGGGGCTGTGGGTGAGCCTGACGCTCGCGATCAGTTTCGGGCTCTACGGGTTGGTCCGCAAGGTCACGCCGGTCGAAGCGCTGGAGGGGTTGCTGGTGGAAACCTTGGTGCTCGCCCCGCTCGCCTCCGGGTATCTGCTGTGGCACGGCACCCCGGGGCTGGCGCTGGGCGGCACGGTGCCGGTGCTGCTCCTCGCCTCGGGCGCGGCGACGGCGGCGCCGCTGCTGATGTTCGCGGGCGCCGCGCGGCGGCTGCCGCTGTCGGTGCTGGGGCTGGTGCAATATCTGGCGCCGAGCTTGCAGTTCGTCATCGCGGTGGCCTTGCTCGGCGAGCGGCTGACGACGGCGCATGTTGCGTGTTTCGCACTCATCTGGACGGGGCTAGCGGTGGTGGCGGTCGATGGTCTGCGCGCGGCGCGGCGGCGGGCCGGCCAAGCAACTTGAACTAACAGCTTCCCCGGCGAAGGCCGGGGCCCAGCGTCCTGCGGGTAACCTACGGCGCTCTCCGCCCGCGACCGCCGCGCGACTGGGCCCCGGCTTTCGCCGGGGAAGGAAGGCCTCCTGCCTTTTGCGTCCCCCGCTGCCATGCGTTAAGCGCGCGCGCATGACGCTCTATCCTCGTTTCGCCGCGCACCTGAATGCCGCGCTCGATGCCCTGGTCGCCGCTGGTGATCTGCCCGCTGGCCTGCCGACCCAAGCCATCACCATCGAGCCGCCGCGCGACCCGTCGCATGGCGATCTCGCGACCAACGCCGCGATGGTGCTCGCAAAGCCCGCGGGCACGAACCCGCGCGCGCTGGCCGAAAAGCTCGCGGCGGCGCTGGGCGCGCTTGACGAGGTGGCGAGCGTCGCGGTCGCGGGGCCGGGCTTTCTGAACCTTACTCTCACCGACGCGACCTGGCGCGGCGAACTCGCCGCGATCCGCGCGGCGGGCGGCGCCTATGGGCGTTCGACCAGCGGGCAGGGGGTGACGGTGAACGTCGAGTACGTCTCCGCCAATCCCACCGGCCCCATGCACATGGGCCATTGTCGGGGCGCGGTGGTCGGCGACGCGCTCGCCACCCTGCTCGAATGGGCGGGGCATAAGGTGGTGCGCGAATATTATATCAACGATGCCGGCGGCCAGGTCGATGTGCTCGCCCGCTCGGTGCATCTGCGCTACCGCGAGGCGCTGGGCGAGGCGGTGACGATACCCGAAGGCCTGTATCCGGGTGATTATCTGGTGCCGATCGGGCAGGCGCTCGCCGCCGAATTTGGCGATCGCTATCAGGGCGCGCCCGAGGCCGAGTGGCTCGCGCTGTTCCGGGCACGCGCGGTGGCGGCGATGATGGACCTGATCCGCGCCGATCTCGCCCTGCTCGGCATCCACCACAATGTCTTCGCGTCGGAAGCCGCGCTGCAGGCGGCGAAAAAGCCCGAAGCCGCCGAGGCCGATCTGCGCGCGCGCGGCCTTGTCTATGACGGTATGCTGGAGGCCCCCAAGGGCGAGACGCCCGAGGATTGGGAGCCGGTGATGCTCCCGCTGTTCAAATCGACCGAGTTCGGCGACGATCAGGACCGGCCAATCAAGAAATCGACCGGGCAATGGACTTATTTCGGCGCCGATCTCGCCTATCATTACCAGAAGGCGCAGGCAGCCGATCAGCTGATCGACATTTGGGGCGCGGATCACGCCGGCACGGTCAAGCGCATCCAGGCGGCGGTCGCGGCGCTCACCGGCGGCAAGACGCGGTTTGACGTGAAGCTCGTCCAGATGGTCCGGCTGCTGCGCGACGGCGAGCCAGTGAAAATGTCGAAGCGCGCCGGCAATTTCGTGACTCTCGCCGATGTTGTGAACGAAGTCGGCAAGGATGTGGTGCGCTTCACCATGCTCACCCGCAAGGCTGACGCGCAAATGGACTTCGATTTCGCCAAGGTGGTGGAAGCATCGAAGGACAACCCCGTTTTCTACGTTCAGTACGCGCACGCGCGCATCCGCTCGCTGCACCGCAAGGCGGCCGAGCTGGGGATCGGCGCGGACGGCGCCGATCTGGCATTGCTCGACGCCGCCGAGCTCGGGCTGGTGAAGCGCGCGGCGCAATTCCCCCGGCTGGTGGAAGCCGCCGCCGCCGCGCGCGAGCCGCACCGGGTGGCCTTCTACCTCTATGACCTCGCCGCTGAATTCCACGCCGCCTGGAACGCGGGCAACGACGCGCCTGATCGGCGTTTCCTGATTTCGGACAACCCCCCGCTCACCGCCGCGCGACTTTTCCTTGCCGATGCGTTAGGGCAAGTGATCAGGAATGGCCTCACCATCATGGGTGTGGAGGCGGTCGAGGAGTTGAATTGATGCGCGAGGCGCTGCGCGACGAGGATCGGCTGCCCTGGCTCGAAACGGTCGACGAGGATTATGAGGATCGCCCTTCGACCATGCGTGTCGCGATCTTCGCGCTGCTGGGGCTGGCGGTGCTCGCGGCTCTGGTGTTCGGCGCCTATGCGTTGCGCCAGCGGGCGACGGCGCATAGCCAGGGCAATGGCGAGCTGATCGCCGCGCCGCCTGGCGATTACAAGGTAAAGCCTGAGCAGGAAGGCGGGATGAAAGTGGAGGGTGAGGGCGACCTGGCCTTCGCCGCGAGCGAGGGCAAGCGCCCCGACAAGGCGCGGATCGATCCCAAGCAGCTGCCTGAAGCGCCGGTGGTGATGCCCGGCAAGGGTGCGATGCCGCGCGACATTGGCGGCGGCGCGGTGATCCAGATCGGCTCCTTCCCCGACAAGGCCGGCGCCGATGCCGCCTGGGCGCGGCAGGCCAAGCGCTTTGCTTTCCTCGCCGGGCTTGGCCATGTGGTGGAAAAGGCCGAGGTCGGTGGGCGCGTCTTTTATCGGCTCCGGGTGAACGCTGGCAGCGCCAACGCCGCGATGGAGCTTTGCAACAAGCTGCGCGTGGCGGGCGAGCCGTGCTTCATCGTTCGCGGGTGAGCGCGGCCTTTGGCGGCTGAGGCTGGGCGCGCGCCGTCGCCACCCACCCCAACCCCTCCCTTAAAGGGAGGGGCTATTAGGTCAGCTTGAACCGCTTCTCCCCTCCCTGGAAGGGAGGGGGCGGGGGTGGGTCGAGGTCCGGGCGCAACGCCCTCTCGCGCTGGCCACGCCCGGTCGCTAAACTGCCCCGATGAAACCCGTGATCTTCGGCCTTGCCGGCCCGGCCCTTACCCCGGACGAAGCCGCCTTCTTCCGCGCCGCCGAGCCGGCCGGCTTCATCCTGTTCAAGCGTAACTGCGAAAATCGCGCGCAGCTTCGTGCGCTGACCGATGCCTTGCGCGACCTTACCGGCCGTGCCGATCTACCCATCCTTATCGACCAGGAGGGCGGGCGCGTCGCGCGGATGCAGCCGCCCGAATGGCCCGCTTTCCCCGCCGGCCCGGCGTTCGATGCGCTGTACGACAAAGCGCCCATCTCCGCGATCGAGGCGGCGCGCGCCAATGCTCACGCGATCGCGCTGACACTGGCCGAGAGCGGCATCACGGTGAATTGCATGCCGCTGCTTGACGTGAGCGGGGCGGAGACGACCGAGGCGGTCGCGTGTCGCGCGCTGGGCAGCGACCCGCGGCGCGTGGCGGCGCTGGGCCGCGCCGTGCTCGACGGGCTGGCGGCGGGCGGCGTGATCGGGGTGGTGAAGCACATGCCGGGCCATGGCCGGGCGCGGGTCGATAGCCATCATCAGCTGCCAACCGTGTCGGCGCCCGCCGAGGCGCTCGCGAGCGACCTCGCCCCGTTCCAGGCGCTGCGAGACGCTCCAATGGGGATGACCGCGCACATCGTATTCGAGGCATGGGACGCCCACCGCCCGGCGACGCTCTCGCCGACGGTGATCGAGCAAGTGATCCGCGCCGCAATCGGCTTTGACGGGCTGCTGATGACCGACGACATCGACATGAAGGCGCTCTCCGGCACCGCGGGCGAGAAAGCGGCGGGGGCGTTGGCGGCGGGGGTCGATCTGGTGCTCGATTGCTGGGCGCGAATGCCCGAGATGGAGGAAATCGCCGAACGGATCGGGGCGATCGCGCCCGCCGCCAAGGCCCGGCTCGACCGCGCGATGGCGACGCTGCGCCAGCCCGAAGGCGATCTCGCCGAGTTGATCGCCAGGCGTGATGCGCTGCTAGCGCTGAACTGAAACTGGGGGCGCCCTCAGCGGCCGTTGTTGACGACCAGATCGGCTTCGGCGCCGCCATCGTCGCGCTTGGTGACGAACAGCGCGTAAGCCGCGTCGCCGCGCGCACCAGCGAGGACATGGGCGTCGCCGTCCGCCTGATGCTCGGCCGAATAGCCGGCGGCGGTGGCCTTGGTGTAATACCAGTCGATCAGCCCTTGGACGCTTGTCGCGCTGGCGAAGCTCACCACGCGCAGCGCGCAGCCGCCTTGGGCATTGCCGGCCGCTTCGATCACCCGCGCGTCGGGGTAGAGCGGCAGGTCGGCGGGCAGCTGGGCCGCCCAACGCGCCGAATAGCTGACATTGCGCGCGCACGCGCCACCCCCGCGCCGCTCGGCGAGGCCCGACAGGGTCATCGCCTCGCGCTTAGCGGCACAAGCGGGGCAGTTTTTCCCGGGCGCCGGCGCGCTGCGGGCGAGTTCGCTCGTCGCCGCCTCGCCGCCCGCGCGGCGCACCGGCTTGTCGGCGGGGAGCGGCGCGGCATAGGGCTGACGCGCGGGGCGCACCGCGTCGCGATTGCTCTGGCCGGTCAGATTTGGGTCGACCATGATCTGGTCGCGCAGGCTGCTCATCAGCGCCGGGTCGCGGACATTGCCTTGCGCGTTGCCATCGGCGAGTTCGGCATCGAGGCTGTCGAGATTGCGCGCGGCTTCATCCTGCCCGCCACAGGCGGCGAGCAGCAACAGCAGCGACAGGGGCGTCCAAGCGCGCATCGTCAGTCTCCCACCGCACCTATCACTGGCGCGGGTTAAGATTTCCTCGACTTTGCTTGGCGACTTGTTCTTGGCCGCTCAAGAGGCCATTCTCGCTCGAGTGTTCAATCTTGCATCACTTTTGCTCGGTCTGCTCGCGCTGCTGGTCGCCATGATTGGCTTCGTGCCGCTGCTGGGCTGGCTCAACTGGCTGGCGATTCCGCTTGCTTTCGTCGGGCTGGTGATCGGATTGATGTCGCGCGGCAAGGCCGGGCGCGCGGTGTGCGCGGTGGTGCTGGCGGGCGCTTCGCTGCGGCTGTGGGTGGGCGCGGGAATTTTCTGAAGGCGCGAAAAAGGGGCGGCGAACCGTGTCACCGCCCCTAAATCGTTACCGGCAGGTCACTTGATTGCGATCGACCGAGGTGCCAATCGCGGCGCCACCCGCCGCGCCAAGGATCGTACCCAAAGTCTTCGAGCCACCCGGCGCGATCAGATTGCCGAGCACGCCGCCGCCCAGTCCGCCGACGATGAGGCCGGTCGTCCCGTCATTGCGGCGGCAATAATAGCGCCCGTCCGAACCGCGATAGACGCGGTCGTTGCGCGATAAATAACGCGGGCGATAGTTGCGGCCATCGCGATAATCGCGATCGGCATAATAGCCGCGGCGATCGTCGCGCCAATCGTCACGCGCGTCGCGGCGATAGTCGCGCCGGGATTCGCGCAGGTCGCGGCGATATTCCCGGTTCGCCCGACGGACGTCGCCTGGATCATCGGCCTGGCGTAGATCGCGGCGATAGTCGCGCTCAGCCTGGCGGACGTCGCGGTTATACTCGCGGGTGTCGCGCCGGTCCTGCGCCTGGGCGGGCAGCGCGGTAAAGCCAGTGGCGGCGGCCGCCAGAGCCAGAATGAAATGTCGCATGTTAACCTCCTTGGTCATACGCTCAACCAGCCAGCGCTGGTTGGGGTTGCATGAAGGTAAAACTACGCGCGGTTCATCTGTCCTTCAGCCGCCGGCACATGATCAGCGGCAGCGTTCGCGCGCGGTGAGCGAGCGATCGACCGCACGGCCCGCCAGCGCGCCGCCGGCCGCGCCCAGCGCGGTGCCGAGGATGCCGCCGCCATCCAGCGAGCGCCCGACGAGTGCGCCGCTCACGCCGCCGACGATCAGGCCGGTGGTGCCATCCGAATGGCGGCAATAGGTGCGGCCGTTGCGGGTATAGACATAGGCACGCTGGCGCTTCTTCTTGGCCTCGGCCTTCACCGGGTTAACGAGCAGCGCCGCTGGCGGCACGGCCAGCGAGAGCGCCGCGAGGCTGAGCATGACTGAACGCATCATGGGTCTCCTTCGGTTTGTTGCGCCACCCCCAACGTTGCGGGCTTAATCGAGGTTGCATGAACCTCCAGCAACCGCTCGTTAAGCGACTGGATAGCGCAGGCGCCCGACGAAGCGGCTGAGGCTCGGCAGGTTCTGCGTGCGCTCCAGAAACGCCGATTTTGCCTTTTCGAACCGCATGATACCGGCGATGCGGCGGGCCAGAAAGCCGCGCGTTTCGGCATAATCCTCGCTCTCGTCATCGAGGAACACGGTGATCGTCGCGGCATAGACGGTGCCTAGGATCGCGCGCTTGGTGTAGTGATTATAGTCGGTCGCGGTATCTCCCGCGCCGCGCCAGACCGCGTCGGCGCTGCGCCAGCCCATGCCGAGCCCGCGCGGGGCATTCTGGGGCAGCGCCAGGATGGCCAAAGCCCTTCTCAGAGCGTCTCGATTCGGGTGGAGCAGCGCCAGCCGCGCCTCGACCAGCGCCTGGATGCGCTCGCGCACCTTCATCGCGGCGAGCGCCTCGCGGGTGAAGCCTTCCATCATCGCGGCGTCGATGCTCGCGAACCAGGCGTCGATCATCGGCACCGCGCCGCCATCATAAGCCAGCCGGGCGATGTCGCGGTCGAGCCCGGCCTGATCGGCGGCGAAGTCGCGCGCTTCGGCGGTCCAGCCGTCGAACGCGGCGTTGGCGGCGATCAGCGGCGCGAGCGCGAGGCGGATTTCATCGAGCGTGGCGTCGGCGGCAATGGTCATGGTCGATCTCCCAATGACGGCCATTTAGGACGCGCGGCGCACCAACACCAGCGCCGCCGCGACCAGCAGCGCGCCCGCGAGATCGGGCAACGCCAGTCGCTCGCCATAGGCCAGCCAACCGATCGCCGCCGCGACCCCCGGCTGGATCAACAGCGCGATGCCGACGACGAGCGGCGACAACCGGCCGAGCGCGTAGATCATCAGCCCCTGACCGAACAACTGGCTCGCCAGCGCGAGTCCGATCAGCGCGCCCCACTGGCCCGGCACGATGCGTTCGCCGAGCAGGGTCGAAAACAGGAGCAGCGGCAAGATGCTCGCGAGCGACGACAGCGCCAGCGTGGGGAGTGGCGCCATCGCCGCCCGCGCGCGCGCCATCGCGATGAAATACGTCGCATAGAGAATGCCCGCGACCAGGCTTAGCAGGTCGCCTGCCAGGTGGCGCGGATCGGCCTGATATGAACGGCCCATCAGCAGCGCGCCGCCCGCCGCCGCCAGCACGAGCGCGACGGCCTGCGCGCGGTTTGGCAGCGCACGCGCGACGACGAAACCGTAAATCGGGAAGATCAACGTCGCCACGTTGCCGAACAAGGTCGCGTTGGCGAGGGTGGTGCGCACGATACCCAGATGCCAAGTCGCCAGATCGCCGGCGAAGGCGATGCCGGCGAGCGTGACCGTGAGCAGCACGCCGGGCGTCACCCCGCGCAGCCGGCCGCCGGTCGCCGCCGCCATCGCCACGATCAGCGGCGCGGCGAGCGTGATCCGCCAGAAGGCGGCGGCGACGGGGCCGACATCGGCCAGCCGCACGAACCACGGCCCGAAGGCGAGCGCGACATTGGCGATCACCACCGCCGCGAAGGCGCTGGCCGGGGGGCGGGTGGCGGCGGATGCGTGGGACAGGGCGACCCCCAAGTTTTTCTTTCGTAGGCGAAGCGATGCGTTCGGGCGCTTAGCGCGCTATGTGCGCGCTGTCGCCCCTATGCGGGCGCTTGTGGTGCAGCGCAGAGGAGAAGCCCTTGCCCAACCTGTTCGATCCCATCCAGCTTGGCGCGATCCACGCCCCCAACCGGGTGCTGATGGCGCCGCTCACCCGCGGCCGCGCGAGCCAGAACCATGTGCCCCAGCCGATCATGGCCGAATATTATGCCCAGCGCGCGAGCGCCGGGCTGATCATCAGCGAGGCGACCGGCATCAGCCAGCAGGGCCTTGGCTGGCCGTTCGCGCCGGGGCTGTGGAGCGATGAACAGGCCGCCGCGTGGCAGCCGGTGACGGCGGCGGTCCACAAGGCCGGCGGGCGGATCGTCGCGCAGCTGTGGCATATGGGGCGCGTCGTGCATTCCAGCTTCAACGGCGGCGCCGCGCCCGTCTCCGCCTCGCCGACGCGTGCGCCGGGCCGGGCGCATACCTATGCTGGCCGCCTCGATTATGACGTCGCCCGCCCGCTCGAACTCGACGAGATTCCGGGCTTGCTCGGCGATTATGCCCGCGCCGCGCGCAACGCGATCGCCGCCGGGTTCGACGGGGTGCAGATCCACGCCGCCAATGGCTATCTGATCGATCAGTTCCTGCGCGATGGCACCAACCACCGCGCCGATGCCTATGGCGGCGCGCCCGAAAACCGCATCCGCCTGCTGCGCGAGGTGACCGAGACGGTCGCCCGCGAAATCGGCGCGGATCGTACCGGGGTCCGCTTGTCGCCCAACGGCGATTCGCAAGGCTGCGACGATAGCGACGCGGCGAGCGTGTTCGTCCCCGCCGCCGCCGCGCTCGACGCGATCGGCATCGCCTTCCTCGAACTGCGCGAGCCGGGGCCGGACGGCACCTTCGGCCGTACCGAGGTGCCCAAGCAATCGCCCGCGATCCGCGCGGTGTTCCGCCAGCCGCTGGTGCTCAATTCCGATTATGTGAGCGCGGCGCAGGCGCAGGCGGCGATCGATTCGGGGGTGGCGGACGCGGTCAGCTTTGGCCGCACCTTCCTGGCGAACCCCGATCTACCCGAGCGACTGCGCCTTGGCGCTCCGCTCAACGCCGATGTGATGGCGACCTGGTACAGCCAGGGGCCGGAAGGCTATGTCGATTACCCGGCGCTGGAGACGGCTTCGGCCTGAGGTCTTTGGCCAGGAAAAAACAGCCGTCGCCCCGGGCTTGACCCGGGGTTCCGCTTCTTCGCCCGGCGCGAGGCAGTGGTACCCCGGCTCGGGGGCCGGGGTGACGGTGCCACCGGATATTGCGGTAGCTTGATCGAGGCCTAGCCGATCGGCACGAACCGCACCGGCAGGCCGTCCTTCGGCCGGGGGATCGGCCATGCCTGCCAGTCATGCCCGGCATCCTCGGGCACTTCGATCCGGTAGCGGCGGAGCAATTGCGTCATCAGGATGCGGATCTGCATTTCGGCGAAGTGCAGGCCCAGGCACATATGCGCCCCGCCGCCGAACGGCACCCAGGCGAAGCGATGGCGCGCGCGGACCTTTTCGGGTTCGAAGCGCAGCGGATCGAAGACGTGGGGATCGGGCCAGATTTCAGGCATATGATGCGTGAAGGCGACCGAGACGCCCACCTGGGTGCCGGCGGGAATGCGATAGCCGCCGAACTCGAAATCCTTCAGCGCGCGCCGGGGGATGGAGGGCACCGGCGGCATCCAGCGCAGCGCTTCCTTGAAGGCGTAATCGGTGAGCGTCAGCCGATCGAGCTGGCCGTAAGCCAGCCCTTCGTCGTCATTCAGCCCCAGCGCCATGATCTCGTCGCGCAGCCGCTCCTGCCAGGCGCCGTGGCGCCCCAGCAGCAGCACCAGCGAGGTGGCGGACGAGGTGATCGTGTCGTGCGCCGCCATCATCAGGAAATTCATGTGATCGGCGATGGCGTCGTCGCTCAACGGGCGGCCCTGCTCGTCGGTCGCGCGGCAGAAGTGCGAGAAGAAATCCTGGCCGTCGCCGTCGCGCCGGCGGGGGATTTCGCGCTTGAACAGGTCGATCAGGTAGCGCCGCCCCGCCACCCCCCGCGCCATCGGCGTGCCGGGCACGGGGTAGCGGATCGGCGCGACGCTTGCCTGCACCTCGTCGACAAAAGCCTGATTGACCCGCTTCGCCTCCGGCCCGAGCTCCATGCCGAGGAAGCTTTCCGCCGCCAGATCGAGCGTCAGCGCCTTGATCGCGTCGTAAAAGCGCATCGGCCGGTTGGCCCAGCCGCGCACCTCACGCGCGATGCCACGGTTCAGCTGCTCGGCATAATGGCGCATCGGTTCGGGCTTGAACGCGACCGAGAGCGTGCGGCGATCGGCGCGGTGCTTCTCGAAGTCCATCAGCATCAGCCCGCGCGGGAAGAGCAGATTGAGCAGCGGTCCCCAGCCCTGTTCGGACGAGAAGATCTTGTCGCGATCGAACAGCACCAGCTCGTTCGCCTCGGGACCGATCAAATTGAGCATCGTGTCGCCGAAGGCGCGGTTGCGGTAGATCGGGCCGTAGCGATCGAACATCCGCCGCCCGAAGGCACGGGGGTCCTTGAGCATCCGGAAGGTGTTGCCGACGATCGGCGGACCATCCTCGCCCGGGATATGCGCAAGCGTTTTCGAGGAGGCGCGCGGCAGCCAGTGCCGATTGGCGGCGTGGGTATGGGCAAAAGCCATCAGCATCTCTCCGTTACTTACATCGCTATAAGTAGGGCGGGGTTGGGGCTCAAGGTCGGTTTGCGGAAGAACCACCCTCACCCAACCCTCTCCCGCCAGCGGGAGAGGGCTTTTCGTTATTAGGGTCCATAGCCCTCTCCCGCTGGCGGGAGAGGGTTGGGTGAGGGCCTTCTTTTCCCCTCCTCCCGAAGCTGAACGTTACGCTCCCGACCGTCCACCGCTCTTGACACCATCGCGGCGACCCGAAAGAAACATGCGATCAAACTGCGAAGGGGGCTGTCGATGGGCATGCGGATCGGGCTGGCGAGCGGGCTGGCCATCGCCTTGGGCCTCGCCGGATGCGCGACCAGCGACGCCAAGCCGCAATCGAGCGCCAACGCCGCCCCGCCCAAGCAGCCGGGCAAGACCTATAATCACGATCCCTACCCCTCCACCTACAAGCCCTATCCCGGCGTCCCGACGCTCGTCACCAACGTCACCATTTTCGATGGCGAGGGCGGCAAGATCGATCGCGGGCAAATCCTGTTCGCCGATGGCAAGATCGTCGCGATCGGTGCGAGCGTTCAGGCCCCCGCCGGCGCGACGGTGATCGACGGCGCGGGCAAGGTGGTGACGCCCGGCATCATCGACATCCACAGCCATCTGGGGGACTATCCCTCGCCGGGGGTGCAGGCCAATTCGGACGGCAACGAGGCGACCGGCCCGGTCACCGCCGATGTGTGGGCCGAACACAGCGTGTGGCCGCAAGACCCGGGCTTCAGCCGCGCGCTCGCCAATGGCGGCGTCACGACGCTGCAGGTGCTGCCGGGCTCCGCCAACCTGTTCGGCGGGCGATCGGTGGTGCTGAAGAACGTCTATGCCCGCACCGTGCAGGGCATGAAGTTCCCCGGCGCCCCCTATGGCCTGAAGATGGCGTGCGGCGAGAACCCGAAGCGCGTCTATGGCAGCAAGGGCCGCCAGCCTTCGACCCGGATGGGCAATATCGCGGTCGATCGCGCGACCTGGGCGCGCGCGGCCGAGTATAAGCGCCGCTGGGACAAATATGAAAAGGATGGCGGCGATCCCCCGTCGCGCGACATCGCGATGGACACGCTGCGCGGCGTGCTCGCCGGCGAAATCCTGGTGCAGAACCACTGCTACCGCGCCGATGAAATGGGCATCGTGCTCGATATGGCGAAGGAGTTCGGCTACCACGTCTCCGCGTTCCACCACGGGGTGGAGGCGTACAAGATCGCCGATCTGCTGAAGGCGAACGACACTTGCGCGGCGGTGTGGGCCGATTGGTGGGGCTTCAAGATGGAGTCCTATGACGCGATCAGCGAGAATCTGCCGATCCTGCAGAACAGCGGCGCCTGCGCGATGATCCATTCGGACGACGCGAACGGCATCCAGCGCCTTAACCAGGAAGTCGCCAAGGCGCTCGCGGCGGGGCGGCGCGCGGGGTTCACGATCAGCGACGCGACCGCCTGGACCTGGCTCACCTATAACCCCGCCAAGGCATTGGGCATCGCCGACAAGACCGGGAGCCTCAAGCCCGGCAAGATGGCCGATGTGGTGCTGTGGAACGGCAATCCGTTCAGCGTCTATGCCCGCCCCGAAAAGGTGTGGATCGACGGCGCCTTGCTCTACGACATGAACAATCCAAGGCTGCGGCCCGTGTCCGATTTCGAGCTTGGCCAACCCGGTTCGGGAGACGTGAAATGATCCGCTGGCTGATCGGCACCGCGGCGCTCGCGCCCGCCACCCTCGTTCTCGCCACCCCTTGCGCCGCGCAGAGCGTCGCGATCACCAACGCCAAGCTGGTGGTGGGTGACGGCTCGGCCCCGGTCGACGGGGCGACCGTCGTGATCCAGGGCGGCAAGGTCGTCGCCGCCGGCAAGGGTGTCGCCGCGCCAGCGGGGGTGGAGGTGATCGACGCCGGCGGGCGCTATGTGACGCCGGGGATCGTCGCCGGCTTCACGCGCATGGGCATCGTCGAGGTCGATGGCGTCGATGAGACCAACGACGCCGCCGCCGGCAATTCCCCGTTCCACGCGGCGATCGACGTCGCCCCCGCGATCAACCCCAAGACCAGCGCGATCGCGCTCAACCGCGCCGAGGGGATCACCCGCGCCGTGGTCGCGCCGGCCACGCGCGGCTCGATCTTCGCGGGGCAGGGGGCGATCATTGATCTCGGCGCCGACGAAAATTCGGTGACGGTGCCGCGCGCCTTCCAGTTCCTGGAATATGGCGAAACCGGCGCGCAAGTCGCGGGCGGCAGCCGGCCGGCGGCGATGGTCGCCCTGCGTGACGCGCTGAAGGCCGCGCGCGCCTATGCGAAGGCGCCGGGCGCCTATCTCGATCAGGGGCGCGACGTGCTCGTCAACCGCGCCGACGCCGCCGCGCTCGAGCCGGTGGTGAACGGCCGCGTGCCGCTCCTCGTCCATGTCGAACGCGCGTCGGACATGCGTGCGCTGATCGCGCTCAAGGCCGATTATCCCGCGCTGCGGCTGGTGTTCGTCGGCGCGAGCGAGGGCTGGGTGGTCGCGCGCGAACTCGCCGCCGCCAAGATTCCGGTACTCGCCTCCGCGCTCAACGATCTGCCCGAAAGCTTCGAGATGCTCGCCGCCACGCAGAGCAATGTCGGGCGGATGAAGGCGGCGGGCGTGCAGGTCGGGCTCGGCATCATCAACGATAACGATGCCCGCCAGGCGCGGTACGAAAAGCAATATGCTGGCAATCTGGTCGCGCTCACCAAGGTGCCGGGCGCCAGCGGGCTGAGCTGGGACGCGGCCTTCGCCAGCATCACCGGCGGCGCGGCCGAGGCGATCGGGCTGGGCGGCGAGCTGGGCACGTTGAAGCCCGGGCGGCGCGGCGATGTGGTGATCTGGTCGGGCGATCCGCTCGAACTCGATAGCGCGGCCGAAAGCGTGTTCATCGACGGCGTCAAGCAACCGCTTGGCACCCGCCAGGCGGAACTGCTGAAACGCTATCGCCAGCCGCAAGAAGGGGCGCTACCAAAGGCTTACGAGCGCTGAGGGGAGTCGGTCGCTCGGGTAGGAGCGGCAAGTAATGCGGTTTGGCGGGAAAGTAACGGCGGCGCTCGTCGCGCTGTCGCTTGTTTCGGGGTGCGGTTCGGATAGCGGTGGGAGCGGGGGCAGCACCACGACCACCACGACCACCGGCACCACCACCGGCGGCACGACGACGACCACGACCACCGGCTGCACCGTGCGCGAGCGCCAGGATTGGGTGCTCGCCCAGCTGCGCGAATGGTATCTGTTCCCGGAAACATTGCCCGCCAGCCCCAATCCGGCGGCGTTCAGCAATGTCAGCGATTTCCTCGATTCCCTCACCGCCACCGCGCGAAGCCAGCGGCGCGACCGCTTCTTCACCTACATCACCTCGATCGCGCAGGAGAATGCGCTGATCAATTCGGGCGCCAGCGCGGGCTTCGGCTTCCGCCTGACGCTCGATGCCGCCAACCGGCTGCTCGTCGCCGAATCGTTCGAGGGCGCGCCCGCGCTCACCGCCGGCATCGATCGCGGCGCCGAGATCGTCGGCATCGGCACCTCGACCTCGACCGTGCAGACCGTGTCGAGCCTGATCGCGGCGGGCGGCACCCAGGCGCTGAACGATGCGCTCGGCCCCAACACCGCCGGCACGCTCCGGGTGCTGCGGGTGCGCGACGCGAGCGGCCAGCGCGATATCGCGGTGACCAAGAGCGACTTCAGCCTGATTCCGGTCTCGCCGCGTTATGGCGGGCTGATCCTGAACAATAACGGCCAGCAATATGGCTATCTCAACCTGCGCACGTTCATCGTCAGCACCGCCAGCCAGCAGTTGCGCGACGCGATCGCCCGTTTTCGGGCGGCCGGCATCACCAACGTGATCGTCGATCTGCGCTACAATGGCGGGGGGCTGGTGAGCGTTGGCGAGCTGCTGGGCGACTTGCTCGGGGGGAACCGCTCGACCTCCGATGTGCAGGGCTACACCGTGTTCCGCCCCGAAAAAGCGTCAAACAACACCCAGCGCAATTTCCAGCCGCAGCCCGAATCGGTGTCGCCAACGCGGCTCGCCTTCATCACCACCGGCAGCACCGCCTCGGCGAGCGAAGAGGTGATCAACGCGATGATCCCTTACTTCGGCAATCGCCTGGCGCTGGTGGGGAGCAACACCTTCGGCAAGCCGGTCGGGCAGATCGCGCTCGATCGCGCGGCGTGTGACGATCGGTTGCGGGTGGTCGCCTTCCAATCGCAGAACTCGGCGCGCTCGGGCGATTATTATGACGGGCTGGCGAGCAAGGTGGCGGTCAGCTGCCAGGCGCGCGACGATCTGAGCACGCCACTCGGCAATCCGCTGGAAGCTTCGATCCTGGCCGCGATCGGCACGTTCAATGGGCAAAGCTGCACCGCGATCACCGCGAGCGCCGGCACCGCGACGCCGCAATCGGCGAGCGCGACGCTGTTCCCCGAGAACCAGCTGCTCCAACCCGACCAGCCGAGCCCCGCGCAGCGGGAGGTGCCGGGGCTTTACTGAGCCCCGGCTCCGCGCGGTTCACAGGAGATCATAATACCAGCCGATCACCGATTTTTCGTGCGCGCGCCACGGCGTGGGCGGTGTCTCCTGCACGGCGTCGCCCTGTGCCGAATTACCAACCGAGCAATGCACGACCGCGTCCACGCCGGCGATGCCCGCAGCGCCGTTGGTTTGCGTAACGATCCCGATATGGCCTTGGCGAAGCCGGTTCTGGGTATCGCGATAATCGGGATAGACCAGGATCGCGCCGGGGCGCGGCGCGGTCAGCTGATCGAAATAGCCAACTGACTTGATCACGTCCTGATACACGGCGGTGGTTTCGAACCAGCCGCCATTCACTTGCTTGTAAAGCGGATGATCGACCTTGCGCGAAATCTTCAGGCACCATGAGATAAATCCGGAGCAATCGGTCGCCGCGCTTTCCGGCCATTCGCCGCGACGATCGGGGACGACGCCAGGCGATTTATAGACCGTTTTCTTGCCAGTCGCCGACAAAGCGCGTGTCACTAGATATTCAGCGTCCATCGCTGCCTCCACCAATATAGATGGTCCAATATCCTTGGGACGCGATGATTATAGCGCAAATCGGGATGAATTGCAGGCGCGTAAAGCGCCCGCGATAACTCCGCTCGCCAAAAAGGTGCCGATGTACAACTAGCCGGCGGGCATCACCCCATCGCCGCGATCTGCGCGAAGAAGTCGATGAAGCCCAGGGTCGCGCCGTCGAAGCCGAGCACCTTGGGGTTGCTGCTGTCGATCAGCAGATATTCGTCGGGCGCGTGGGCGCCATTGCCGTGCCCGAACCCGAACTGCCCCGCCGCGAGCGAAATCGGCGCCGAGGTGAAGACATAGCCCGGCCACGATCCCGCCAGCCGGGGATAAACCGAGGTCTTCACCCCGGCGCGCGCGTAAGTCGCGAGTTCGGCCTTGATCAGCGGCGAATTCTCGTCGGTTTCCGTCGGGTCGTAACCGCCGGTCACCTTCACCTCGATGTCGCCGAAACCGTGCTTCGCCAGATGCGCCTTCAACTTGGCCACGCAATCGTCGTGCGTCTGGTTCGGCACCAGCCGGAAATCGAGCTTGGCGACCGCGCGGCTCGGCAGGATGGTCTTGCCGCCGGGGCCGGTATAGCCCGCGACCAGCCCCTCGATGTTCACCGTCGGCTGCGCGGCGAGGCGTTCGAGCGTCTCGCGCAACGGCGCATCGCCGATGAAGTGCTGCACCCCCATTTGCCGTTTCATCACCGCCTCGTCGCGCTTGGCGGCACTGTCGGCGATCAGCGCCTTTTCGCGCGGGGTGAGCGGGCGGACGCGATCGAACCAGCCGTCGATCACCGGCATGTTGCCATCGGCGGTGACGAGCGTCTGGAGCGCTTCGACCAGATGCCAGGCGGGGCTGTCGACCACCGCCTTCATCGAGGAGTGGAGATCCTTGGCCGGCCCGCGCCCCCAGCGCTCGCCGGTCGCGATCAGTTCGCACTCGATGATGCCCTTGGCGCCCAGATTGATTTCGGCGGCGCCGTCGCCGGGAGCTTGCCAGGCGCTCGGGATCACCACCCCGACGCTCTTCCTGAGCGCGGCGGCGATGTCGGGCCGGCGGACGATCTGCGGGAAGTGCGGCGAGCCGATCTCCTCCTCGCCCTCGCACACCAGCACCAGGTTGACCGGCGGCTTGCGCCCAGCGGCTTTGTAAGCGGCGAGCGCGGCGAGCACGACCGACTCCGGCCCTTTCTGGTTCACCGCCCCGCGCCCGATCAGCACCTTGCCCAAGCCAGCGCGCTCGACGATCCGGCCTTCGAGCGGGGGCGCGGACCATTCGGCGGGATCGAACTGCTTCACATCATACATGAAATACAGGCCGAGCGTTTTCTTGGCGCCGTTGTCCATCGTCGCGAACACGCCGGGCACGCCATCGGTCGGCACGATCTCGACCTTCTGGAAGCCCGCCTCGCGCGCCAGCTCGGCCATGTAAGCGGCGCCTTCCTTCACGTTGCGCCCTTCGGCGGCGATGGTGGGGAGGGCGATCCAGTCGCGCAGGCGCTTGATCGCCGCGTCATGGCCGGCGGCGACCGCCTTGGCGAGCGCCTCGTCCTGCGCGGCGAGCGCCGCGCCCGGCACCGCGAAGGTCGCGCCGAGCGCCGCCAGTTTGAGCATTTCGCGCCGATCCATAGCCTGTCTCCCCGTTTGTTTGGCGTCGATCATGCCCGGTTGGCGCGGGGAGGCAAGGGGGCGTGGAACCACGGCTTCAGGGCGGGATGACGGAGAACAGCACACATCTCCTGATCGTCACCCCGGGGCTTGACCCGGGGTCTCGCTTACCCTTCCATCTCGCCGATGGAGGAGCAAGGCGGCTGGGTTTATATCATGGCTGATCGCTACCGGGGCACCATGTATGTCGGTGTAACCCCTGATTTGGCCGCGCGTGTTGATCAACATCGGCGCGGGGATGGTTCGGATTTCTGCCGTCGCTACGAGATTGATCGGTTGGTCTAGGCCGACCGGGCGCCGTCGATCGTTGACGCCATCGCCCACGAGAAGCGGCTGAAGCGTTGGCGACGCGGGTGGAAGTTCGCGTTGATCGAGCGAGCCAACCCTGCGTGGCAGGATCTGTTTGAGCTTTTGGCGTAGGAAAGCGGGACCCCGGCTCAAGGCCGGGGTGACGGCCAAGGGGTCACTCAATCACTCGTCCCGACTGAGTGACCCGGACCCAGCGGCCATTGGCGGGTGGCGCCGGGGCCTCGCATTGACTTCCGCACCCCCGCCCCCTATCTGCGCCGGCGTCGCGGGCTTTTTGCTGCGCTGCGTGATCGGGCGGATAAGCCGCCCCGGCGCGCCTGCCGACACTTTATGCTTCCCAAATCACGCGGGGGGTTCACCCCGTCGCCGCGCCCGGCATCCGGGCGCGTTGGCGCTTGTTTTTTGAGGAAGTTTTCAATGTCTTTCGCAACCCTCGGCCTCGCCGAGCCGCTCGTGCGCGCGCTCGCGGCGAAGAATTATGCCGAGCCCACCCCCATCCAGGCGCAGTCGATCCCGGCGCTGCTCGAAGGTCGCGATCTGCTCGGCATCGCGCAGACCGGCACCGGCAAGACCGCCGCGTTCATGCTGCCCTCGATCCAGCGCCTGGTCGAAGCCAAGGGCGTACGCCGCCCGCGCAGCTGCCGGATGCTGGTGCTTGCCCCCACCCGCGAGCTCGCCGGCCAGATCGCGCAGAGCGCGCGCGATTATGCGCGCTTCTCCAAGCTTTCGATCCAAACGGTGTTCGGCGGCACCTCGATTGGGCGCGACCGGGCGAACATGGCGCCGGGCGTCGACATTCTGGTCGCCACCCCGGGCCGCTTGCTCGATCTGGTCGATCAGGCGGCGATCAACCTCGGTAACATCGAGATTCTAGTGCTCGATGAGGCCGACCAGATGCTCGATCTGGGCTTCATCCATGCGCTGCGCCGCATCGTTCAGCTCGTGCCGCGCGACCGCCAGACCCTGTTCTTCTCGGCGACCATGCCCAAGTCGATCCGCGAGCTGGCCGATAAGTTCCTGAGCGATCCGGCGACGGTTTCGGTGACCCCGGTCGCGACCACGGCGGAGCGCGTCGAGCAGGAAGTGATTTTCGTCCAGCAGGCGGAGAAGCAGGCGCTGCTCACCATCGTGTTGCGCGATCCGCAAGTGGAGCGCGCGATCGTCTTCACCCGTACCAAGCATGGCGCCGATCGCGTCGTGAAGCTGCTGGCGGCGAACGGCGTCGCCTCGAACGCGATCCACGGCAACAAGAGCCAGGCGCAGCGCGAGCGGGCGCTCGGCGATTTCAAGTCGGGCCGGGTGAAGGTGCTGATCGCGACCGACATCGCCGCGCGGGGCATCGACATTTCAGGGATCTCGCACGTCGTCAATTTCGAGCTGCCGAACGTCGCTGAACAATATGTCCACCGCATCGGCCGCACCGCGCGCGCCGGGGCGAGCGGGCTCGCGGTGAGCTTCTGCGCCGAGGACGAGCGCAGCTATCTGCGCGACATCGAGAAGCTGACCCGCCAGCGCGTGCCGGTGCGGCCGCTGCCCGAGAATTTCATCGCCGAATCCAATGCCTTGAAGGCGGAGCGCGCCAAGGTGATCGGCAAGGAGCCGATCCGCGAGGATCGTCCGCGCCGCGAAGGTCCGCGCCCGCCGCGCGCGACGCATCAGGCGCGCCCGACGCATGGACGTCCGGCCCAGGGCGGGCGCGGTCGGCCCGGTTTCGGGGACGAGGCCCGTGGCGGCGAGGTGCGCGCGCCGATGCGCCCCCGGCCCGAGCCGCGCTTCGACGATCGCGCCCCCGCCGGCGCGCGTCCCGACTATCGCGGTGACGATCGCAGCCCCGCCCGTGCCCGCCCGGACCATCGGGGGGACGACCGCGGCCCCGCCCGTGCCCGCCCCGAACATCGCGGGGATGATCGCGGCCCCGCCCGGGCACGCCCGGACTATCGCGCCGACGATCGCGGCCCGGCGCGTCCGCGTCCCGAGCATCGCGGCGACGATCGCGGCCCCGCCCGCCCGCGCGGCGAGCAACGCTTCGAGGGGCCGCGCGGCCGTCCGCACGGCGCCGGCGCGCCCGGTGGCGATCGCAACCGCCCGCAGCCCGGTGGCGGCCGCCCCGGCGGTCGCGGCCCGCGCCGCCCGGCACGTGCCGAGGCGCGCGGCTAAGCCATAGCATCCTGATCAAGAAGTTTGGGGCCCTGGCGCAAGCTGGGGCCTCATGCTTTTGGACCCCTAGACCATCACCCGCAGCCATTCGGCGCCATCGGCGCGGGCGGTCCGCAGCGCGTTGGCGGGAGCGTCGGGGTCTTCATAGCCGATTGCCATCCCGCAAAAGAGCATCCGCCCGGCCGGCATCCCCAGGAAGCCGCCCACCGTTTCTGGGTACAGCGCCCAGCATTCCTGCGCGCAGGTGGCGAGCCCGGCTTCGAGCGCGAGCAGCATGAAGCTCTGGAGATACATGCCGAGATCGCTCCACTGCGGCGGCCCCATCGTCCGTTCGACCGAGCAGAATAGCGCCGCCGGCGCGCCGAAGAAGGCGAAGTTGCGGCGAAACTCCGCCGCCCGGGCGTCGCGGTCGCCGCGCCCGATGCCGAGCGCCGCGTACAGCGCGGCCCCGACCTCGAACCGCCGCGCCTTGTGGGGCTCGCCCAGCTCGCGCGGGTAGATGTCATAGGCCGCCGCCTCCAGCGCGCCGCTCGCCAGCCGCTCGGCCATCAGCGCCTTCAGCCGGTCGAGCGGCGCGCCGGTCAGCAGGTCGATATGCCAGGGCTGGAGATTGCCGCCCGAGGGCGCCCGCGCGGCGGCGCGCGCCAGCCGGTCGAGCAGCGCCGGATCGACCGGCCGATCGAGAAAGCCCCGCACCGATCGCCGCGCCGCCACCGCTTCCGAAACGCGCATCCGTCCCTCCTTTTCGAGCCCCCGGTATGGCGCGAGCCTTGCCGATCGCGGCGCTTTGGGCAATGGTGCGCGCCAATCAGCTTAAGGAGAGGATGCGATGGCGGAAGCCTATATCGTGGACGCGGTACGCACCGCGGGCGGCAAGCGCGGCGGCAAGCTGGCGGGCTGGCACCCGGTCGACATGGCGGCCGCCGTGCTCGATGCGCTGGTCGAGCGCACCGGCGTCGAGGGCGGCGCGATCGACGATGTGATCATGGGCTGCGTGATGCAGGGCGGCCAGCAGGCGGGGCAGGTGGGGCGCAACGCGGTGCTCGCCGCGCGCAACCTGCCCGATTCGGTGCCGGCGGTGACGATCGACCGCCAATGCGGCTCCTCGCAGCAATCGATGCAGTTCGCGGCGCAAGCGGTGATGTCCGGCACGCAGGACATGGTGATCGCCGCCGGCGTCGAGAGCATGACGCGGGTGCCCATGGGCACCACCGCCACGCTCTTCATGAAGGAAGGGCTCGGCCATTATAAGTCGCCGCGGCTGGAGGAGAAATATCCCGGCATCATGTTCAGCCAGTTCATGGGCGCGGAGATGATGGCCAAGAAGCACGGCTTCACCCGCGATCAGCTCGATGCCTTCGCGCTCGAAAGCCATCGCCGCGCCGCCGCCGCGACCCAGGCGGGCGCGTTCAACGACGAGATCATCGTGCTCGACATCGACACGCCCGAGGGGCCGGAGCGGCACCATGTCGACGAGGGTATCCGCTTCGACGCGACGCCCGAGGGCATCGGCTCGGTGAAACTGCTCCAGGAAGGCGGCACGATCAGCGCCGCGAGCGCGAGCCAGATCTGCGACGGCGCCTCCGCCGCGCTGATCGTGAGCGAGGAGGCGCTGAAGCGCTACAACCTCACCCCGCGCGCGCGGATCGTGAACCTGACGGTGACCGGCGGCGATCCGGTGATCATGCTCGAGGAACCGCTGTTCGCGACCGACAAGGCGCTGGCGCGCGCCGGGCTGAAGATCGACGATATCGACCTCTATGAGGTGAACGAGGCGTTCGCCCCGGTGCCGATGGCGTGGATGAAGCATCACGGCGCCGATCACGCGCGGCTGAACGTGAATGGCGGCGCGATCGCGCTCGGGCATCCCTTGGGTGCGTCGGGCACCAAGCTGATGGCGACCTTGCTCCACGCGCTCCACGCGCGCGGCGGGCGCTATGGCCTGCAGACGATGTGCGAGGGCGGCGGCGTCGCCAATGTGACGATCATCGAACGGGTGTGAGGCGGGACGGCGTAGGGCAGAAGAAGTATTGGGTTCACGCGGAGGCGCGAAGGCGCGGAGTAGAAGAGGTACAGGAGCGGCATCGCCACCATCCGCGCTAAGCGCTTTCAAGCCTGTAATGAAAGCGCCTACGGCGCAGATTATGGGCGTGGTGCCACCGCTCTTGCTTTGCGTCTTCGTGTCTTTGTGTGAGAAAACACTTTCTTCCTCTCCGCGCCTCCGCGTCTCCGCGTGAACCAAAAAAACATCAGCCAAAGGAAACCGAACCAATGAAACTCGACTCAACCATCGCCGCGGTCGTCACCGGCGGCGCCTCCGGCCTTGGCGAAGCGACCGCGCGGACGCTTGCCGCCAAGGGCGTGAAGGTCGCGATCTTCGATCTGCAGGCGGAAAAAGGCGAGAAGGTCGCGGCCGAGATCGGCGGCGTGTTCTGCGAAGTGAATGTGACGAGCGACGAGTCGGTTGACGCCGGCTTCGCCAAGGCCCGCGCCGCGCATGGGCAGGAGCGTATCCTAGTCGCCTGCGCCGGCACCGGCAATGCGGTGAAGACCGCGAGCCGCTCCAAGGAAGATGGCAGCATCAAGCATTTCCCGCTCGAGGCGTTCAACTGGCTGATCCAGATCAACCTGGTGGGCACCTTCCGCTGCGTGGCCAAGTCCGCCGCCGGAATGCTGAGCCTCGATCCCATGGAAGATGGCGAGCGCGGCGCGATCGTGATGACCGCGAGCGTCGCCGCCGAGGATGGCCAGATCGGCCAGGCGGCCTATTCGGCGTCGAAGGGCGGGGTCGTCGGCATGACGCTCCCCATCGCGCGCGATCTGATGAGCGAGGGCGTGCGGGTGAACACGATCCTGCCCGGCATCTTCAACACCCCGCTGATGAACGCCGCGCCCCCGGCGGTGAAGGAAGCGCTTGCCGCCTCGGTGCCTTTCCCCAAGCGGCTCGGCCTGCCGGCGGAATATGCGCATCTCGCGCTGACGATGATCGAGAACAGCTATTTCAACGGCGAGGATGTCCGCCTGGACGGCGCGATCCGCATGGCGCCGCGCTGATCGCAGGCGGGGCGGGGAGCGCCGTGCTGCCCGCCCGTCCCCCTAGCCGTGGAGCTGTTCATGACTTTCGCGCTTTATGATTTTGTCGATCTCTACCGCCGCCAGCTCGACACGCTGGCGCATCTGGTTGAAAAGGCCGCCGCCACCGCCGCCGAGCGCGGCATCGGCGAGACCGAAGTACTCGGCTGGCGGTTGGCCGAGGATATGCACCCGCTGTCCTTCCAGTTCGCGGTCGCGACCAGCTTCGCGCAAGGCTGGCCGGCGCGCGTCGCCGGGCAGACGCCGCCTGAAAGCATCAGCGCCGAGCTCGATCTCGCCGGCTACCGCGCCGCGATCGGCAGCGCCAAGGATCGGCTCGCCGCGCTCACGCCCGAACAGTTCGCGGGGCGGGACGATGCGCCGATCACCTTCAAGATCGGCGACTTCATGGAGCCGACGCTCCCCGCCGCGCGCTGGCTGGCGAATTTCGCGACGACCAACCTCTATTTCCACGTCTCGATGGCCTATGCGATTTTACGCGCGCACGGCGTGGCGCTCGGCAAGCGCGACATGTTCACATCCGGGCTGTAGGCGTGGCACGCCCCCCGGCGTGGCGCCTGGAGCCGGGCGCCTATCCGCATCATGAGGCGATCCAGACGCGGTTTCAGGATCTGGACGTGCTGGGCCATATCAACAATGTGGCCTTCGCCGCGCTGTTCGAAAGCGGGCGGGTGCGGTTCAATCAGGCGGCGGGGCTCGCGCGCTGGCCGGGGCATCGCTGGCTGGTCGCGCAAGTGGTGATCAACTACCTCGCCGAGGGCAATTTCCCGCAGGACGTGACGATTTCGAGCGGGATCGGCACGGTCGGCACGCGCAGCTGGCAGATTCTGTCGGCGGCGTTCCAGGGCGGTGTGTGCATCGGCACCTGTGACGTGGTGCTGGTACTGAGCGCGGCCGACGGGGCGAGCGCTATTCCCGAGGCGTTTCGCGCCGCGCTGGAAGGCTGGCGGGTGCGCGAGGGGGACTGAGTCCTTTTCCGCGCCGGTTTTCGTCTTTCAACGGCTTGCGCTTACCCCCAATACCCCTTCCCCGGCGAAGGCCGGGGCCCAGTCGCGCTGCCGCCCGGATTGCAGGGCCTCACGAGCAGCGGGCGTGATGCTGGGCCCCGGCCTGCGCCGGGGAAGGGAGAGGTGGGTAAAGTCTGCGCCCCTCAGTCCTGAAACACCGGCGTGCGTTTCTCCATGTTCGCGCGCACCGCCTCGATCTGGTTGGGCTGGCGGATCACCTTCAGCTGCAGCTCGCTCTCGGCGACCAGAATCTCGGCATCGCTCGCGTCGGGCACCTGGTTGTAGAGCGCCTTGGCCGCCCGCGTCGCCTCCGGATTGCGCGCGGCGATCGCCCGCGCCAGCTCGTGCGCCGCGTCGAGCGGGTGATCGTGGACATGGCTGACGAAGCCCAGCCGCGCGGCCTCATCGGCATCGAACTCGCGCGCGGTATAGGTCAGCTCGCGGAGGATATCGTCGCGCACCAACGTGCGCCACAGGGTCGGGCCGGCCATGTCGGGGATCAGCCCCCAATGCGCCTCGCGGATGGCGAAGCGGGTGCCCGGCGCGGCGATGCGAACATCCGCGCCCGACATGATCTGAAACCCGCCCCCGAACGCGACGCCGTGGACGGCGGCGATCACCGGCACCGGCAGCGTCCGCCAGCCCCAGGCGACCTGCTGCACCAGATTGGCGCCATTACCATAGGGGCGGTGATGCAGGTCCATCCCCGAGCCGCCCGTCGCCATGCTCGCCATGTCGAGCCCCGCGCAAAAGGCGCGGCCCTCGCCCGCCAGCACGACGCAGCGCACGCCCGCCATCGCCTGCACCTGCGCGATGGCGGCGACGATCGCTTCGAACATCGCGGGATCGAGCGCGTTCATCTTTTCGGGCCGGGACAGCCGGACCTCGGCGACATGATCGGCGAGCGTGACGCGGACGCGGTCTTCCATCGGTGGTTCCTTCAATTGGGTACGCTCTGTTGTGTCGGAGGCGGCGGCGCGGTGCAACGGGGTCTCCGCCGCCAGCCGTGCCCCGCCGGCGCGGGTTCAAACGATCCGGCTTTCCTTGCCCCAATAGCGATCGCGCAGCAGCCGCTTGTAGAGCTTGCCGGTGGGTGCGCGGGGCAGGGCGTCGGTGAAATCGAACTGACGCGGGGTCTTCACCCCGGAAAGTTCTGCGCGGCACCAGCGGGCGAGTTCCTCGGCGAGGGCGGGGCCGGCCTCGGCCATGTCGAGCGGCTGCACCACCGCGACCACCCGCTCGCCCATATCGGGGCAGGGCGCGCCGATCACCGCGACATCGGCGACCTTGGGATGGGTGACGAGCCGGTTCTCGATCTCCTGCGGATAGATGTTCACCCCGCCCGAGATGATCATGAAGCTCTTGCGATCGGTGAGGTAGAGATAGCCTTCCTCGTCCAGCCGGCCGATATCGCCGAGCGTCGTCCAGCCCTTGGGGTGGCGGGCCTCGGCGGTCTTGGCGGGGTCGTTGTGATATTCGAACACGCCGCCACCCTCGAAATAGACGAGGCCCTCGGTCCCCGGCGGCACCTCCTCGCCCGCATCGTCGCAGATGTGGAGCACGCCGTAAGCCGCTTTGCCGACCGAGCCGGGATGGGCGAGCCACTGGGCGGAATCGATCGTCGTCAAGCCATTGCCCTCGGAGCCGGCATAATATTCGTACAGCACCGGCCCCCACCAATCGATCATCGCGCGCTTCACCGGCACCGGGCAGGGCGCGGCGGCATGGATCGCGGTGCGCAGGGACGACAGGTCATAGGCGGTCCGCACCGCCTCCGGCAGCTTGAGCAGGCGGACGAAATGGGTCGGCACCCATTGGCTGTCGGTGACGCCGTAGCGCGCGATCGCGGCGAGCGCGGCCTCGGGCTCGAAATGCCGCATCATCACCACCGTGCCGCCAAGGCGCTGCACCGTCATCGACCAGCGCAGCGGCGCGGCGTGATAGAGCGGGGCGGGGGAGAGATAGATGCTCTCGCCCGACAGTTTGTAGAGCGCCTGGGCGAGCATCATCAGCACATTGGGCGCGGCGAGTTCGGCGACTTCGGGGAGCGCGACGCGCACCCCCTTGGGCCGCCCGGTGGTGCCCGAGCTGTAGAGCATGTCGATGCCGGCGCGTTCATCGGCGATCGGGGTGGCGGGGAGCGGCGCGGTCGCCGCCTCCCACCCGCTCCAGCCGGGCAATTCGCCGTCGAGCAGATAGCGCTGAACGCCCGGCAGAAGCCCGGGCAGCGCCGCCGCCACCTCCCCGAGCGCGGCCGAGGCGACCAGCAGCTTCGCGCCCGAATCGTTCACGATGTAAGCGACCTCGGGGGCGGTGAGCTTCGCCGGCACGCAGACATAGATCAGCCCGGCACGCTGCGCCCCCCACACCAGCTCGTAAAATTCGGCGCGGTTGTCGCAGAAGATCGCGACGGTATCGCCGATCGCCAGCCCCGCCGCGCGGAACAGGTGCGCGGCGCGGTTGGAGCGCGCCTCCAGCTCGGCATAGCTCCAGCTTTCGCCGGTTTCGGCGACGATGAGCGCGGCCTTGTCGGGCGTACGCTGTGCGTGGACGCTGGGGTGCATCCTTCCTCTCCCCTTTTCGGGAAAGGCTAGCCGCTCGCGCGCACCGGTTCAATCTCGGCGGCGAGGCTATAGCCGCGGCCCTTGGTGGTGCGCACCAGCGGCACCGCGAAGCCGCGATCGAGCTTCGCGCGCAACCGGCTGACATGGACTTCGAGCACGTTGGTGCCCGGATCGAAGGTCAATCCGCACACCCGTTCGAGCAGTTGCTGGCGCGACACCGCGACCCCGGGGCAGCGTGCGAGTTCGGTCAGCAGGCGATACTCACGCGGCAGCAGCTCGATGGGATGCCCGGCGCGCCACACCCGGCGCTCGACCGGATCGATCACCAATTCGCCGATCGTCTGGCGGGGCTGGCGGTGGCGCTCGACCAGGGCCGCAAGCTGCGCGGCGATCAGCGCGTCGCTTTGCTCGGCGCCGAACACCGCGTCGGCGCCCGCGTCGAGCGCGGCGATCTGGTCATGCTCGTCGCCCGCGATCAGCAGCGCGCGCGGCGGGCCGGCGCCGAGTGCGGCGAGCACGGCATCGGGATCGTTTCCGGGCGCGACCCAGCCAAGCCTGGCGCCGTCGCCGACGCTTGGCTCGTCGCCAGCCACCAACCCGCGCGCGGCGAGCGCCGCTGCGAGCTTGGGTCGATGAGGCACGGCCAGGAACATCGCGATCATGGTTAACATCCATGGTTAACGTCGCCCCTGGTCTAAGCGGCACCCGGTCGATACGCAGCCGCAACTAGCTCCAAAACGGAGATTATCGGACGAGCGCCACTGGTCGTCAGTCGCCGCCCAGCGCCGCCAGCCGGGCGCGGGCGGTTTCGCCAAGCGCGGGATCGTCGGCGGCGACTTCCCACCAATATTCGGGCGCTTCCGCCGCCAGGGCGGTGATCGCGGCGTGGCGCAACCGGGGGCTTGGATGATGGCGCGCGATCCGCGCGGCGACCTCCGCCCCCTCGCCGAACGGCAGCGCGAGCGCGAGCAGCGCCTCGCTCGGCGCCGCCGTCAAACATTCGGCGATCGTTCCGCGCCCCAGATCGAAGCGATATTGGTCGATCCAGGGCTGGGCGGGATCGAACGCCATCAGGTTGAGCGACACCGACAGCGCCGCCGGCGGCAGCTGGCAATGCACGTCGCGCCGCGCGCGGTAGAGCACCAGCGCGCCGGGGTTCAGCCGCCGCCGCCCGATCGCCACCAGCTGGGCGGGATCGCCGGGCCGCCCGCCCACCGACCAGCCATCATATTCATAATCGTCGCTCTCATAGCCCGGGCCGAAATAGCCATAGCTCAGGAAGCTGAAATTATGGTCGTGCGGCAGGCCGTAGAAGAAGCTCGCCGGCCCGGCCGCGCGCGTCACCGCGTCATCGGCGGCGGGCCAGAAACAGGCGCGCAGCAGGAAGCGGCCGTCGGGCGGGTGGAGCAGCAGCACCTGCGGGCCATAGAGCGGTCGCGCCTCGCCCGTGCGGCGGAGCAGCTCGTCCACCGCCATCGCCGCGAGGAAATCGGGGTTGCGCCACAGCCGCGCGAACAGTGGACCGAGGCTCGCCAGGCCGTCCGCGTCGCGGGCGTCGACCGGGCTGTCGGCGAGCGCCGCGACCAGCGCGTCGAGGCCGATCGGCGCGCCGTCGCCGGGATCAAGCGCTATCGGCACGCGAGCGCGGCCTCGACCTGGGGCAAGGTCGCGCGGGCGGCCGTGCGGACCTCGGCATTGCTGTCATGCGCCAGCGCGCGCAGCCGGGGCAGCGCGGCGCGGGCATCGAGCGCGAGCCATTCGCGCATCGCCGCCCAGCGCAGGAAATAGGCGGGGGCGCGGGTCGCGGTCTCGAAGGCGGGCGCGGCATCCACCCGGCGCGCGGCGCGCAGATAGGCAAGCAGCAGCTGGGCGCGCGACGCGCCATGATCGAGCGCGGCGACGCGCAGCAGCCGGCCGCTCGCCCGGTCGAAATCGCGCGCGAAAGGGGCGGCATCGGCGGCGATCGTGGCGGTGATCATCGCCAACGGCGCCCGCGCGCCCTCGATCGCCTGGGCATGGGTGCGTCCGTCGATCCGCCGCACCAGTCCATCGCGCAAGCGCACCGCGCCCGCCGGCACCAGCGGCGGCGCGCTCGCCGCGCGGAAATCAGGCCCCGCGACTTCGGTCCGCCACAATAGTATCTGGCCCGAGCCGCGCTGATAACGCACCACGCTCATCCGCCCCGGCACTACCAGATGATCGGCCGGCCGCGCGGGCGGCGCGACCACGCTGCCCGTGATGGTGAGCACGGGATGCTCGAAGAGCACCGCGCCGATCCGCCCGCCCTCGCGCTGGACGCGCAAGGGTGGCTCGAACCACGGATCGCGATCGAGCGCGGCGACCATCGGCGCGAGCAGCGCGCGCACCCAGCCGGCATCGTCGAGCAGCAACGTCGCCTGGCGCGCGACCGCCTCGGCGTCGGCCAGGTCGAGCCCGGCAAGCGCCGCCTCGGCGTGACGCACGGCATCGCTTGCGCGGTGCGCCTGCGCGAAGACGAACGAGTGCCGGCGCGCTTCTTCCAGCATGGCGCGATCGGCCAGCGTCGCGCGCAGAATGTCCTGCATCAGCTGGGATCGAGCTCGTAAATCAACATGCCGATTGTGACTGGTCAATAAATACACGAGACAAACCACCCGGGATTCTCGGGCCGATAACGGGACATAACGGGCCAAAAAACGGCGGAAATCCGGGCTTCGCGCGGATGGAGGGACGCGGCGGCGAATTTTTGGCCGATTCCCACTTTTGAACTGGGAATCGGGGGCGATCGGCACCGCGAAAAGCCGCAGATTTCCGTTGGTGGGGCACCGCCGATTCCCAGTTCTCACCGGATGCTGTTCACACTTATCCTAATGCCGCAGAAAACCGCCGATTTTCGCGTCTAGCCGCTGATTATCAGCTCTTTTCCAACGGTGGCCGCACCGCTGATGCGATAGCTGATCTCGGCGGGCTCGATCGTCGCCCAGGCGAACAGCTCCCGCAGCTCGGGGCGATCGCCGACCGACAAAATGAAGCGCCCGCGCAGGCCTTGCAGCAGCGTTGCAAGGCGCTCGAAATCGGCCCGCTCGAATGGCGCGCCATAGTCGCGCTCGCAGCCCCAATACGGCGGATCGAGATAGAAGAGCGCGCCCGGCCGATCGTACCGCTGGACGAAGTCGGCATAGGGCAGAGCCTCGATCACCACCCCCTGCAGCCGATCGTGGATATCGTCGAGCATGGGGGCGAGCGTTGCCAGATTGAAGCGGCTGCGCGCGGTATCGACGCCGAAGTTGCGGCCCATAACCTTGCCACCGAAGGCGAGCCGCTGGAGGTAGAGAAAGCGCGCCGATCGCTCCAAATCGGTGAGCGTCGTCGGGTCCTGGCGCATCAGCCGATCGAACTCGGCACGGCTGGAGAGGCGCCATTTCAGTGTGTCGACAAAGGGCTGGTAATGACGCTGCAGGATGCGGAAAAGTGTTGACACATCTCCTGCCAAATCGTTGACCACTTCGAGCCTTGGTCGGCTCGATCGGCGCAGGAAAACGCCGCCCATCCCGACAAAAGGTTCGGCATAGAGATCGTGTGGAACACGCTCGATCATCGCGCATAGCCGGCGCGCCAGCGCGCGCTTGCCGCCCAAATAGGGCGCGATCGGCTTCACCGGTGAGACAGGCTGCAGCTCGGGAAAAACGTGGGGCATGGACTCCATTGGTTTGCACGCTCACAACAACCCCCGCCGCTGCCGGCGGTGGGGGGACTGAGCCCAGGGCGCGCCCGGGCGACGTGCGGGGCAGAAGCCCGCGGCTCGGCGCGTGCCAGCGCGCCGGCCCCCCTCGAAAGGGGGATGAAACCGATAGTGAGGACAATGCGGCGTGCCCTCCGTTTGCTCGAATATGTGGTGCTTGCCGCCGCGATCGCCGCGCAGCTCGCGTTGGGCGCCGGCTATGCATTGGCGTGGCTGCTGACCGCTGTTCGCGGCAACCTGTAGGATAGAACTTCATCGATTTGCCTGCAGCGCACATTCTCGAATTTCGCTTAAAAACTCACCGCATCACGCTGCTCTTGATCGCCGAGAAGCACGCCGCAGCGGTGCGTGCCATCGCCGAGCTGGGATGCAGCAAGTCCTGAGCCGCGATCTCGCGCACGGTGGCGCCCGAGGTTTGAGCCGAGGTGATCGCCGGAAACACGGTGACTGTGAAATTGCCACCCACCCCGCCGGAGACGTTCGTGACCGTCACCATCGCCGAGCCCGTGTTGCCCGCATTGATCGCCAGCGCGGCGCCGATCTCAGGCGCCAGCGGCAACGAGATGGTCGTGGCATTCGCGGCGGTCGACGCCGCCAGGGTGGTGCTGAACGTCTGATCAGTGCGCCACTTGCCGGCGCTGCCTCCGCCCGCGCCGCATCGCGTGCTGGTGTTGTCGAACCAATCCTCGATGAACACGAACTGATCGACCGGCGAAGGCAGGCCAGCCAGCGCGTTCTGGACTTGCTGGGTGAAGCCGCTCGGCCAGTCGTGGCTGGTGACAAAGCTCTGCCCCGCCGCCGTGGTGCCGGCGCTGTTGTCGGCGGTGGTGTAGGGGGTGAAGCCGAACTGGATGATGCGGGCCTGCGGGAACTTGGTACGCAGGAGGCCGAGCGCGGTGGTGATCCGCGTCTGCCACGTCGAGAGTGAGCCGGTCGCGTCGTTAAGGCCGATTTGACTCAAGATATGCGTGAACGGCACGTTGGGCAGCGCGTCGATCATCTGGAAGCGGCGGGTGAAATCGCTGGCCACCGTCACCTGGCGCGCGGCGGCCGAGGGCGCCGCCCATTTGGCAAAAGGAAAGCGGGTGGCGCCATTGGTGCTTAGGTCAAGCCCGCGCGCCAGCCAGCCCCGATTACCGCGATCGTCGGCGAAGGTCGCTGGCTCGCCGGTGCCGGTGGCGATCGAGTCACCGTAAACCAGCGCGACCGGGCGCCCGTCATATCCCTGGCAGGCCATCGCCGCCGCGCCGTAAGCGAACAAGCTGGTCGAGCCGGTATTGGCAACCGCGCCAGTGGCAACGTTGCTCGCAAGCGAGGTCGAGCTCGTCTGGAATGCCTCGCCCAGCGACGCATTCGGCTGGAACATCCCGAACATGCTGTTGGTCGCGACCTGCGCGGCCGTGGCGACGTTGTTGAGCAGCTTCGTGCGCGCTGCGAAGGTCACCGGGATCGGGTCCGACCAAATGCCGCCGCCGGCCGCGATCGTCGTCGACAAGCTGCCGCCGAAGGTAACGCTTATCGCCGGGCCACCGCCGACCTGGACGGTATCGCGCTCGATGGTGATCGGCTGCACGCCATCGAGCTCCTGGCTCAGCGACGTCGATCCCCGCATCATCCAGTTGGGATAATAGAGCCGGCAATTCCAGACCGGATAATCGGGCGTCCAAATGGCTTGGCGGCTCGCCTGGAACGCGTTGCCGCTTGTCGGCGTCCATAGCGACACCGATTGCCCCGTCTCCAAGCCCGTGCCGGCGAACATATAAGCCGAGGGCCCAAGCGGCTGGGTCGGCCGGTTGACAAGCTGCGCCAATACCGGGGGCGCACAGAGCGGCAGCGCGGCTAGCACGGCGACGATAAAACGGACGGAACGGATCATCAGCGCACCTGTGCAGCTAGGAAAGAATAAGAGACGGCGGTCTTGCTCGTGCAGCCCGCGCTCGACACGAAGAAGACGCCGCCCGAGCTCAGCGTAATGGGCGCGCCAATCGGATCGCGAAGCACGTCTCCGGCATTCAGATAGACGCAATACCGCACCAGCGATGGGGTGAGCGCGCCATCGGCGGGCACTGCGGTTGCATCATAGACGACGGCATATCCTGCGGCGCCCGCAGCGACGTTTAGCGAGATCAGCGCACCGCCCGACGCTTTGAGCACCGCGCCAGTACCGCTACCCGAAGAGACGATCGCAAATCCGCTAAGGCCGACCGTCCAGGTACCGGCTTGATTGACCCCACCGATGACGTTGGCGCCGGTGGGAATAGATCCATTCAGGTTGACCCAAAGCCGCCCGGTGTCATCGGTGAACAACCGCCGGAGCAAAGTGCCATCCCAGCCGGCGACCACACTGGCGTTGTCGGGCGGAGCCGACCCAGTCGTTCCAGTCGAGCTGGGGTCGCCACCCCCCCCCGAAAAGGTGCAGGGCTGGTACGCTGAGCCATTCCAGCACCGCAGCTGCACCGGCAATGGATTGGTGGAGGTGGTGGCGCCGCCGGCGCGATAATCGGGCGGAGTTTGGGCGATCGCCGGCGCGCCGGCAAGCAGCGCCAGGCACAGCATCAGCAGGCGGATCATGCGTCGGTCTCCTCGGTGGCGGTCTCCAGCGGGCGAAGGGCGATGAAGAATTCGTCCTTCGCCTCGGCGGCGAAGCCCATCTTGGCGAGATCGTGATCGTTGTTGCCCGTGATGGTGGCCACGATCCCGGGGCGATCGAGCTCGTACTTGATGCGCAGCCACCCAATCAGGCCCTTGCCCAGCATCGCCTGGATCAGCGCCTTCATGGTCAGCCCCTTGGGCATCTTCAGCGCTGGCGGAGAGCGGCGCACGCCGATCTCGACGCCCGCCAGCTCGGCCGAGCGGCGCTTGCCGGCGATCTCGGCGCCGGCGACGGCCCACCAGGTCTTCAGCGCGGCGAAGATCTGGCGCAGCTCGCTCTCCAGCGGCGCGAGTTGCTCGGCCTCGACTTTGCGGGCGTTGGCGATTGCCTCTTCCACCGCCGCCTTCACCCCATCGGCACGCGCGGCGAGGTGCTGGTAGCGCGCCAGCATTGCCTTGGCCTCTTCAAGCGTGGCGGGCGCGGCGAGCGCCGGCGCCTTGCGGCGTGCGGTCATCGAAGTGTCCTTTCCAGGGTTGTGCAGGGGCGTTGCATGGCGCGCGCGGACGGCTTATTTTGACGGCCGGCGCGCGTGACACGGTGAATCTTCCTGCCGTAGGACCGGGCTTCGCCCGGGATCGCATGCGAGGTGTGGGAAGCCCTCGCCGCGCGCCAACTAACCACGCGGCACCTCCCGATTTTTGCGCTGCAATCGCGCGACATCGGCGGCGTTCGTGTGGCGATAGCTCTGCAGATAGGTCTCGCGGCGATCCTTGGTGGCCTTGATCACCGCCACCAGCCAATCGTCCTCGGCGAGCTTGAACAGCAGCAGGCGCTGATCGTCCTCTTGCAGTACCAAGTCAGGCGCCGCGCCTACCTCGGGCAGGCGGCGATAATCGGCGATGGTAAGCTCGCCATGCCCCCGGCTACGCTTGGTCTCGCCCAGCTGCTTGCGATAGCTGTCGGCCGAAAAGAGCACGATGGGCGTGTCCGCCGCGATCGCCGCCTGCAGATCGGGAGCGAGCACCATCACTGGCACCACCGCGCCCGGCTCTTGCAGGGCTTCCAGGAAAGCGTCCGACTGGACGATATCGTTGAGTGTCGCGCGGGCGGCGGCCAGATCGAGCGGCGCGGCATTGGCCAGCGACGCCTGCGCCTTGCGCATGATCGCCGCCATGCTCGCCATGCCGGCATTGTACCCGAAGCCGGGGTCGATCCCCTTGGGCACCTGGATAACCTCGCCAGTGCCGGGGCGGATGAACGGCACTGGATCGAGCGCGGGGCGCGGGCTGACTTTCCACCCTTCGCGGTCCAGATCGCGTTGGCTGAGCTGGCGCACCGTGCAGCGGCAATACCAGCCGCAGGGCGGGTAATGGGTATCCCACCACGGGTCGTCGACGGGCAGGATGGTGCCGTGCCATTCGCGGTGGAGTGGGCGGGTGCGCCGGTCCCGCACCGCGACATAGCGCAGAAAGGGGCGCTCGCCCTTCAGCTCCTGGATGCGCTTCCAGCGCCCCGCCGCGCGGCTGACGCGCAGGTTCGTGTCGTAGATGGTGCGCAGCCGCGCGGGGCCGATATTCACGGCCTGGGCGGTACCGGTAAGGCCGGGATCGCTCACCGCGCCCCACCACCCTTTGGAGCGCAGATAGGGCTCCAGATTGGCGCGGAACTGCTCGAAAGTGCCGCCATTGGCGATCACGTCGGCGACCGCCGCCTGGATTTCCGCCAGAATGTCGAGATCGAGCAGTTTGGCGACGGTGAAGGAGCGGGCATGCTCGGCCTGCCACATGTCGGTCCAGTTGACCGTCGCGCGCAGCCGATCGCGCGCCTCGAACGCGCGCACCGTATCGACGGGCGGTAGCGTGATGACCTGGCGGATGCTGGGATTAGCCATGTTCGCTAGCGTCCAACATGGCCTGTAGCTTTTCGAGGTAGTTGCCGACCATCTCGATGAAGGCGCGTGCAGTGCCCTTCGTCATCTTCGGCGGGGGCGAGGCAATCCGCAGTACGCCCTCGGCGCCGCAGTCGATACAGACGATTACCAGCGCCTTATGGTCGCCCTGTTCGAGCACAAGCCGCGTCGCCTGCGCCTCCTCCAGCGCCAGATTCTTGATATCGTCGAAGCTCGGGTCAGTCATGCCGCCGCCTCGTTCATCGCCGCGTCCAGCACGGCGGCGATGTCCGCCTTTCCTTCGAACCGCGCCCAATCGGAGGCAGTGAAACCACCGGAATCCTTGCGATGGACGTCGGCGCCCGCCGCGATCAACGCTTTGACAGCCGCCAGGCCGTCGAGCTCAGCAACGGCGTGGAACAACGGCGTCCAACCGATCTCGTCCGGCTGCTCGATCATCCCTCACCCCCGTCATCGGTCAGCGCATCGAGGCGCAGCGCGAAGCCGGCACGCGCCAGGCTCTCGGTCAGCGCGGCCTGGTCGCCCAGCTCGGCCTCGCGGCGAAGGATGGCGAGCATGTCTTCGAAGCTGGTCGCGGCCTTCAGCTGATCGACCAGGCCGGCGATCGGCGCCGGCGCGGGCGCCCACCCCTCTTGCGCCATGATCGCGTCGACCGCTTCATCCACCACGTCGCGCGGGCGGGGCTCAGGCTCGGCGAGGCTGATTTCGGTGACGGTGCCCGACCAATCCTCCTCCAGCGCCTCGAAAATCTCGGGGCCGAGCACGATGCGGCCGGTATAGGGCTGCACCTTCGCCAGATCGACGCCATCGCCCTGGTAGGTCAGCGTGATGTGCGGCAGATATTGCGCGAAATCCCAGCTAGCGCCGCGTTCGCGGATCTGCTTGTTGCGGTAGGTCAGCGCCTCGCTCGCGAAGTGCAGCACGATCGCGCCCTGGTCGCCAAGCCGATCGACGACCCTTGGCCCGCCCGCCGGCAGTTCCAGCTTGTCGCTGAACAGGAACTCGTCGGCGACCTGGAACCAGTTCACTGGCTGGCGCGAATAGGCGATCGTCACGTGGAGATCGCCGGGGCTGACCAGCGAGGTGAAGCCCTGCTCTTTCGCCCAGCGCAGCAGCTCCTCCGCGTTTTGCACCCGGCGATAGACGTAAAGCGGGCGCGGATCGGTGGCGGCGAGGCTCACCACCGGCTGCGCCGACGGATCGGGCTGGGCCGGCTGCGCGGGATCGCCCGGCTGCGCGGCGGAAGTTGGCGCAGCGGGCGGGGGCACCGCCGGCGCAGGCGGCGGCTTACGCTCATAGCCATCGCCATATTTGTCCGCGAACGCCTCGTCGGTCAGCTCCCAACCGATGCGGGAGAGGATTTCGTCGGTTTCCGCCTCGGCCTTCAGATCGGTCGGCTCTTCCACCACGCGGACCACGCGCGGCGCTGCCACGTCCGGCCCGTAATGCGCGTCGGTCCACCAGCGCGCCGGGCCTTCGCTGAAGCTGTCGGTCAGCAGATCGGCGTCGGCCTTGACGATCTCCAGCTTCACGTCTGCATGGACCTCGGCCTGGCTGCGCGAGCTGCCGCTGTCCGTCGTCATCGTCTGGCTGAGGATGATCTTGGCGATCGCCCCGTCCATGTAGCGGCAGACGGCCCCGAAATCGGCGCCTTGCTTGGCCTGCTCGATCAGCTCGACCAGGAACCCCTCGGGCACGGCGATGCCGGTATCGGTCGCGATCGCCTGGATCGAGGCGAGCAGATCGTTGATCTGCGCCTTGGTAGCGCCGCGCGGATAGGTGCCCTTGACGGTGGGGACCGAGTATTTGTCGAGGAACACGTTCCAGAAGCGAACGCCGTTCCGCTTGAACCACACTGGCCAGTAGAGCCACTCTGCCAGGCCGCGGCCATAGGGGTGATCGTCATCGGTGCCGCCCGATTTCACGACCCAAAACTTGCGATCGGGCAACGGCTCGCCCTTGATGCCCGAGGCCGTCGTCAGCAGCCGCAGCTGGTCATCCTGGTCGAACCGGAAGCGGCGCGCATGGCGCACATGGATGCGGCGCCAGTCCCAGTCATCGTTCCACAGCAGCTCGGCGACGGCATAGCCGTAGAAGACGCTGTAGAGCATCTTCTCGGTCACCCGGTCCCAGCCGATCGCGCTGATCACGTCGGTGAAGCGCTCGGCGGCTTCCACCGATCGCGGGTCTTGTTCGTCGCCCGGCAACACGTGCCAATCGCGCGACACGACGGCGCCGATGCGCTGGGCGAGGCAGGACTTTACCTGATCGTCGAGCAGCACCCGATCATAAGGGCCCCAATCGGCCGGCCCCCACAGCCGCTGATCGAGCGGTTGCTTCAGCTCGCCAATCCAGGGCTGCGTGATATCGCGGCCATTCGCGGTGGTCGCGATCGGCTGGGCCAGCTCGGCCGGCAGCGGCATGGCGGGGGCGGTGGTGCGAGGCTTGCGGGCCATTACCAGCCTCCCCGCGCGCCGAAGCCTTCGACCCGACGCACCGTGCCGAAGCCGGTATAGGTGGTCGCGAAATCACCGCCGCCGCTACGCGGGGTGCCCACGGCCGAGAACTCGATCGGGATCACGTCCATATCGGCGGCGGCGACCAGGTTCATCAACGCGATCGCGAAGTCGCCGTGGCGCTTGCCCTTCGCCCCGTCTTCCTTGTCGGCGACGCGGTCGACCACCATCGGCACGCCCTTCACCAGCTTGATCAGCCGCAAATCCTCGACGATCGCGTCGCTGCGCGGGATGCGGATCGTCTGATCGTCGAACCGGCCTTTCAGGCGCGGCATATGGGTGAGGTAGGTGTTGGCGTTGTCCATCGCGGCCTCGATCCGATCGGCGCCCCAATCCTCCTGCATCTGCTCGGCGAGCTGCTGGCCGTTGCCGCGGGCGTCCATGCGGGCGGCGGAGAAGAGCGGGACGGCGCGCACCAGAAAATCGAGCACCTGTTTCTGTTCGCGGAAGGGCACGTTGCGCATTTCGATGCCGAGCCGGCAGTGCAGCGTCGTCATTGGGTCGATCTGGCCGACCGCGATGCACGAAAGGTCGCTCGATCGCGCGAAATCCTGCCCGATAAAGCTGCGGCGGTAGGGATCGAAGCCGGTCAGCGCCGGCGCCACCACATCGCGCAGCCAATCGGCGGTATAGGTGGCGCGCCACTCCAACGGCTTGCGCTCGAACCCGTCGGGCGGGGTAAAGCGATGCACGGGATATTCAGGCGCCATGCACGCCTCGATCGTCGCGCGCGCCAGGAAGGTGCCCGACCCGCGCGCGGGGATCACGTCCAGCTCCTCGTTCGCCGCCTCGCCGTAGGTCGAGCGTAGATCAGCTTCCCACGCCGCCTCGCCCTCGGCTGACCAGCTCTTGCCGGTGCGCAGGCAGATGCGCCGGTAGAGGCCTTCCTCCAGCGCCCGCTCCAGGGTGATGCGATGCACCACGCCTTTGCGCTTCTTGGCCCGGATTTCCTCGATCAGCTCGTTGAAGGGATTGTCGGCGCCGTCATGGGTGGAGATCACCGCGACCCGCCCGCCCCACATCAGCAGGGCGAGCGCCGCCTTCAGCAGCTCGGCGAGATCGTCATGGAAGGCGGCTTCGTCGATGATGACGACGCCCTGGCGACCGCGCAGCGAGCGCGGTTTGCTGGTGAGCGCGACGACGGCATGGCCCGAGGGGAAATCGACCCGGAAGGCCTTGATGCCGGCCTCGGACCCGTCATCATACAGAAACTCGCTTTCATGGGCGACCTGGTCGAAGGCCTTCGCGAAATCGGCGCAATAGCCAATGAATTCGCGCGTCATGTCCAGGTTGAAAGCGATATAGAAAACGTCCGAGCCGCGCGCATCGGCGGCGGTCAACACCGCGTCGGCGGCAAAGCCATAGGTCAGGCCAGTGCGGCGGCTTTTCTCGCAAACGAACAGCTGGTGCTCGTGCGCGAGGCGTAGCGCTTCCTGCTGGTAGGGCAGCAGCACATTGGGGGTGTCGGCCGCGCCGCTCACCGCTTCCCCTTTCGGCTGTGCCCGGCGTCGAACCAGGCCATCTGCCCGGCGGCGATGCGCTCGATGATGCCGAGAAGCGCGGCCTCGCCGGTCACGCCATCCCGCGTCACGAAATCGACATGGGGCGTGGGCTGGCCGGTATCGGCGGGCCGAGGGTGGTTGGAGATGCGGATCATCCACACGCCCTCGGCCGTGCGGAGGTGGAGATAGCGCGAGCAGCTGACCGTGCAGCGGCTCGCCTCGATCGAGGCCGGCATGCCGAGCCGGCGCGCTACATCGAGCGCTCGCACCGCCATGCGCTCATGCGCACCGGGCTTCGCCTCGCCGGTACCGGCGAATGCCATGCTCATGGTGCGATCGGGGTACACGCGCTGCATCAGGCGAGCCCCAGGATCGAGCGCTTGACCAGATCGATCGTCTCGGCCGAGGCACCACCCTTGCGGGCAGCGTCGGCGCCGGCCTCGGCCGCGCGCTTTCGTTCTTCCTCCCGCACCGCCCGCTCCCGCTCCACGTCGAGCTTGGCGGCGCCCACCGTGTCCTTCACGGCGCGGGCCAGGAAGTGCAGTTCCTTGGCGTCGATGCCCTCGGGATCGTCCTCGGCCGAGGCGACGGGCATGATCGCCCGGGTGATGACGCTGGTGAGCAGCTGCACCATCATCCGGCCCTGGCGATCGTCGGCCGAGCCGAATTCCTGGCCGAACGCCTCCGCCACGGTGCGCATCTCGCGCTGCTGGCGCGCCAGCTCGGCATAGCGCTTGCTGTAGCGGCCGACGGCCGATCGGCTGGCGTCGGCGCCCAGGCCCTTCAGCAGATCGACGATCGCGTCGATCGTCGCGCCGCGCTTGATCGCCTGGTCGACCTCGGCGCGGACGCGCGGATCGAGTTGCTCGATGCTGGAGCGCCGGCCCATTCAGGCCCCCGTCTTGTGGCGCGAGACGCCGTCGATCCGTAGCGTGCCCGCCGCCACGTCGCGGCCGTCGGGCGTGATCTCGGCGACCAGATACGGCCCCAGCTCTTCCAGCTCGACCAGCCCGCGCTCGCCGAGCCATTGAAGTAGCTCGCGCACGTCGCGGCGCGCGACGCGGTGGGCGAGCGCGTTCAGCTGCAGGGTGAGGACATCGTCATTATGCTCGCCGCCGACATCGTCGAGGAAGTCGAGCACCGCGCGGCGGACGACGGGGGCGATAACCTCGCTGATCATCGGCGCATCCCCTGTTCGATGATCGCCTGCAGATAATCATTGAGGGTGCCCAGCTGCTTGGAGAGCGAATCGAACTCGCGATCGATGCGCAGGCTGTTGGAGCGCATCTCCGCCTCGACGCTGGAAAGGCGCTGCAACACCGTGCTGAGCCGCTCGTCCAGCTCGTGGCGGGTGGGCGGTTCCTTCAGATGCTGGGTGAGGAGCTTGATCTCGCGATCATGGGCTTCGATGGCCTCGTCGCGTTTTGCGTCGCGCTCGCGATCGGCCTCGGCATGGAGCTTGTGCTCGGCGCGGGTGACGAAGCGGCTGTTGAGCAACAGGCTCGCCACCATCACCATGAAGGCTGCGACCCCTGTGAGGATCGGCCAGCCATATTTGATGTAGTCCGCCCAGATACCCAAAACCCACCTCGCGCGCGCGTGAATGGGTGGACCTTGGGCGGGTTAGCTGGGGATGATGCCCGTCTCTGAGCTGACGGTCTGGAACATATCGATCTGCCGGGGATCGACGGGTTTCATCCGGCGACGGCGCGGCAGGCCGGCGCGGTCGCCCTCTTCGAGCAGCGCATGGATGCGCGTGCGGCTGACGCGCAAAATCCGGCCGGCGTCGGCGACTGTCAACAGGCCATCGCGCACCTGGCCAAGTATCGGCTGCGCCTTCGCGCGCCAGATGGCATCGCGGCCGGTGGGCAGATCGAGCTTTTCGCCGTGGAAAGCCTCCTGAAAGGCCTTTGCCGCCGCCTCGCCGATCACCTCGGCGAATCGGTCCCGCCGGCTGGCGCGGCTGATGCGGAAATGCTCGCCGCCAAAGCGCTCGAGCAGTTTTAGCGTGGCATGGGCGCCGATATGATCGGCGATCTCCACCATCAGCGGCGACCAGCCGGTGCCGATCGTCACCTCGGCCGGAATGGGCAGCTCGTCGAATCGGGGCAGATCGCCAGCCATCGCTCAGCGCTCGCTCTTGCCGGCGGCGCGGCGCACGGCCTTGCCGACGTGGCGGATGGCCAGATCGAGCGTCTTGGCGCCCCATTTGGCCGGGTCTGGCTGGTCGCCGAGCAGCGGGCCGACATTCATCCCCAGCCCGCGCGCGTCGGCGAGGCGCGGCGCGCCGGCCTGGTCGCATCGCTTGCGCCACAGCGCATCGAGCACGGCGCGGCGCTCGCCGCGCGCATCGGCATCGGCCGCGACCGGGGGCCAGGCCACGCCCTCGCGCGCGCACCAGGCTTTCAGCGCCTCGATCACGCTCGCCGCCTGGGGCGCGCCGAGGAAGCGGAGCGCATTGCGCCCCGTCTGTCGCTTGACGAAAGCATTGAGCGCGCGCTCGCCCGGATCGTCGATCGCGCCCAGCCAATAGAGCGACCACCACAAGGCGCGGATCTTCGCGACATGCGGCCGGTGCGCCATCGGCGCCGCCCGGCCCCGGTTGAGCTGATCGAGCACGCGGCCGATCTCGGCCGGCGTCATGTCGCCCAGGCTGGCCTTGCCGGTGACTTCCAGCTGCAGCGCGCGGCGATCGTCATCCTCGATCCCCTGCGCCTTACACGCGGCGCGGACGGCGCGGATCAAGCCGGTTCGGCTCTCCGACTTGCCCTCGGCGGTGCGCAGCGTCCGCTGCGCGATCTGACCGAGGGATTTCATGCCGCCGCACTCACGATGTAGCCGAGCGAGACCTCGACCCAGTGACCAGGGTTGTGGCGTACGTGATTGTGCGCCCAAGCCAGTGCGTTGCGCGCCGACACGGACTTGCCGCAGGTGAAGCAGCCGGCGGTGTGGTGAATGAGGCTTTGCCGAGCGCTCATAGCCCCGCCTCCGCCGGCGTCGGCCAATTCCACAGTCCCTGCGCGCCGCGCATCCTGATCGGCTGTTCCCACCGCTCGATTTCGAGCATCGGCCAGCCCCAATTGGCGTGCTGATCGCGGTCGCTATCATTCGCGCGCGGGACGCCGAATTCCTCCGCGATGTCGATTCCGTTGCGCGGCTCGCCGACGATCGCGGTGCCGAGGCCGCACGCGAGCGGGTAGTCCAGCCATGATCGCCCGGCGAGCAGCGGGATAGCCTTCTCGCTAATCAGGCATGTTTCGGCCGCCGTTGCTCCGCCTTGCTGGAGCGCGCGCAGCAGGCGCACACATTCTGAGTGATTTACTTCGCGCGCGGCGGCGTGGATCACGATCCGCTGGCCGATGATCGAACGTGGCACGTGCCAACTGCGGAATTCGAAGGGCTTGCATCCCTCGATCACCAGCGAAGCCCAGGGCTGCCAAAGGGTGAGCGCTTTCATCACAGCACCCCCACCGCCCAGAGGATCACTGCCCAGGTCGCGACCCCGGCCAGAGGCAGGGCGACCCAGACCGCAACCAGCAGGCGCGGGCGGCGGTGGAGCCAGTGTTCGCCGCGCAGCTCCCATTCGGGCGCCCAAAAGGGATAGTGCGGCTCGGGCAGCGCGATCGGCGGGTGCTTGTCGCCCGTGCGGTGGACGCGGTTCCAATGCTCGCGACCCTGGCGGGGCGCGGGGGGCAGGTGGTGGATCATAAGTCCTCCCTGATCTGGTCGACCAGCTGGTCGAGGGTGGTGGCGAAGTCAGGCTCGGCGGCGCGGCGACGGTCGACACGGTTGAGCGCGGCGATGATGGTGCTGTGATCGCGGTTGAGCGTCCGGCTGATCGGCGTCGAGCCTTGGCCGGTGATCCAGCGGATCACCCAAGCCGCGACCGAGCGCGCCTCGGCGGCGCGGGTATGGCGCGCCGGCCCGAACATCTCGGCGATGGAAACGCCCCGTGCGGCGGCGACGCGTTCGGCGATCATCCGGGAACGCTCGGCGAGCGTCATGCGGCGAGCGCCTCGCGAAGGCGGGCCAGCCTCGCCTCGGCGGCCTCGGCGCGGGCGATCGCTTCGCCCAGCGCTTCTACGTCCGCCGCCTTGTCCGCGCGGCGCTTGATCTCGGCCAGCAGCGCGTCGAGCGCGATGCTCCCCAGCGGCAGCGGCGCCGGCTCGATCGGATCGACCGGCCGGCACTCGCGGGAGCCGTCGGCATGGGCGTGGGGATCGGCCGGCTCGGCCAGCGCTCGCTCGATGAAGATCAGGGCGGCCTTGCCGAGCGGCAGGTCCTGTTCGTCGGCCAGCTGCTGGACGGCCGCGTAAACGTCGGCCGGCGCGGGGACGGTGATCGGCTTGGCGCCGGATGCGTATGAAACCACGGTCTTCTCCTCTTGCTCAGATTGGGGGGGGGTAATGTTCGGGAACGGCACCTCGGTCGGCGCCGGATCGGGTTCGGGAGAGGCTTCGAGCACCGGCGGGGTCCGGCTAACCTCTCCCCTCGCGTCATCCTGGCCCGACCGGATTGTCTCACCGGCAGGCGACGCGAGCTCGGGCGCCGGGATGACCGGCGCGGATTGCAATTTGGGCAGCGGCGGCGGCGCGCTGTCACCGTCCTCGCGCCAGCCCTTGGCGCGGGCGAAGTCGAGCAGCTGTTCCGCCGTGTAGAGCTTGCTGCCCACGACGATCTGGCCTTTGGGGCCGTTCGCTACCTCGGCTGCGTAGATCGGCACGCGCAGCAGCTTCGTGAGGTAGGTCTTTGCGCGCTCCAGCGGATCAGTCCGGCGCCGCTCGTCCTCGGCCTGGCGCTCAAGCTCGGCGCGGGCGGCGAACCCGAAGCCGGATTTGCGTTGCGCCTGTCCGGCGGTGCTGAGAGCGGCGCGCAAGCGCATGGCCGCGCCGACCTTCGCCGGATCATAGACCCAGTCGCGCGACCGATGGGCGTAATCCTCCGCCCAGGAGCGGAAACCCTCAGCCACGGCGCCGCGCCTCCAGGTCGATCACGTTGTCGGCGGCGGGCGCCTTGCGGCGCCGGGGCAGCGCGGCGATCGCCGCCGCCACCGCGTCGGGGCTAGGGGCGTCCGCGCCTGGCGCGCGCACATTCTGCGTAGGGCCGAAATAGCCGATATAGGTGAGCTTCATGATTACCTCTGCCACCAGGGGAGCGTGGGCTCGGTCTGTTCGAATTGGTCGCCGCCGGGTTGGCGGCGCTGGTCGCTGCGCTGTTTGATGAGCAGCCGCCGGGCCTGGCGGAGCGAGCAGCCAAGCCGGACCGCGAGGGCGAATGCCTCGCGGTGCCGCCGCCGATCGCGCAGCCGGGCCTCGGCGCTGGCCATCACGCGAAGCTCTCGCCCGTGGCCGCGATCGCGCGGACCAGCTGCTCGCTGGCTGCGCGCGCCGCTTCTTCCCAGGCGCGGTCCGTTGATCGATGACGGTAGATCTCAACCGTCTTCTTCACGGTGCTGACCATCAACCCGGTTTCACGCGCGATGCCCTCGATCGAGCGGCCGGCGTCCCACAGGTCCATGATCAACAGCTCGCTGGCGAACATGCCGTGGCCGGCGGGGCGCCCGGTGCGAATGGTCATTGGACCGACCTCTGGGCGCGCTCCTCAGCGAGGATGGCGGCGCGCAGCTCGGACACCTTGGCTTCGAGCGCGTCGAGCTGCTTAAGCGTGAACACCGCGTAAGAAGCCGTCCCGTGGCTATCGACGTGCCCCAACATGGCAGTGAAACCGTGGAGCTCGGGCGGCAAATGATCGGTGTCGATCGCGCGATGAACGCCGACAAACGCGCCTACCAAGCCTGGAGACAAGCCGAGCTGTTCGCGGGTGCAAGGGCTGCAAACGAGCGTGCGCATAGAGCCGAGAAGCGCGATCTGGCTCATTTTCTTGGGGAAAAAGCTCATTGAGCCGCCTCCCCGCCAAGCTTTGCCTGGCGCCGCGCCGCCTGGGCGAGGCCGGCGAGGTTGGCGACGCCCTTTTCGACGCCGACGCACAGATCCTCGATCACCATGCGGGCGATCACGTCGCCGCGATGCTCGGCCTTGGCCTGCTCGCACACGGCAGCGAGATCGCGGCGGAGGATTTCGAGTTCGGTTCGGCCCCAATTCTCGCGGCCAGCGATCGCCGCGCTGGCGCGCACGATCAGGTCCTGCAGCTGGGTTGCAACGGGCGTGCTTGTAGTGGTCATCGGTCAAGCCTCCTGGTCGGTGTTGTGGGTGCAGTTCGGGCAGGTGTCGGCGAACTTGCGGGTGCGCCAATCGATGAGCGGGCCTTTGCGGCGGCGGTGGCGCAGGCAGGTGCGCAGCGCGATTTCCGCGCCGCTGACCGGGCACAGCACGGTGTCGGCCGAGTAGGCGGCGCGCACTTTGCGCTCGATCTCGGCATAATCGCCGGGATAGACGTGGCGGAGCACCTTGCTGACGGTGCCGCTCGATTGACCAATGCGGTCGCCGGCTTCGCGCTGGTTGGTCTTGTCGCAGGCCAGGGCGAGCAGCCGCACCCATTCCGGGAGTGGATCGCCCCAGGCGGCGATGGCCTTGGCGAGATTTTCGCCGATGTTAGGGTTACCAAACATGGTTAACCCTCCCCCCCGGCGCGGGGCCGGCGCCGGCTGGGGCGTGCGTGGCTGGCGATCAGCTCGATTTTCTTGCCCGTGTTGCCGTCGATCAGCCAGCGGCGGGCGGTGCCGTCGCGCTCGGAGCGAGTGATGCGTGGCGGCTTGGGGCCGGTGTCGCGCACCAGCCGATAGCGGGCGATCTGGCCGGTCCCCTCGCGGGTGAGATAGCCAGCGCGGAACAACGCAAGCAGGAACTCGTCGGTGGTGCGCCGGCCTACGCCTTCGCAGCCAAGCATCAGCGTCGGCCGATCGAACCGCTTGACGATGCGCATGAAACGCCACAGCCGCTCGGTCTGGGTGCGCCGGCGCGGCTTTAGCCGGCCTTGCTTGCCGACCTGGGGCGGGGTGTTGGTGTTCGCGGCGGCGGCAATGGCCTCCGGCTTCAGGGCATAGCGCATCGGTCTCCCCATGATGCGTTCGACAAGGCCGGCCCGGCGCCAGAAGAGCAGCCGCACATGCACGGCCTGGCGCGTGACGCGGATCGCGGCGGCGAGCTCATCGCTGGTCATCGGCCGCGCTGCGCGGGTCATCAGACGCCAGAGCGGCTGCTGGACGGGATTGGGCGCGGCGCGCATCAGGCGGCTGCCTGTTGCTGCCGGCGAGTTTGCACCTGGCCGCTCTGGATCGGCAGATCGCCCCAGTCGGCGAGCGTCATCGTCGACTTCTGGCGCTTGAGCGCTTCGCCCTCGGCCTCGATGAGGTTGTTCGCGATGTATCGTGTGACGCCGTTGCAGGCGGTAACGATGGCCGCGACCAGATCTTCGGCGATATGCGCCTGCTGGCAATAATGGTCGCGCAGAACCAGGGCATCGGGCAGCGAGCAGGGCTGTGCCGGCATGTGGACACGGATGCGGTTGTGAAAACGCTGACGACGCTGGAGCTTGGCGGGCAGGCTTTCCTCACCCACCAGCAGGAACGGTACCTTGGTTTCATCATAGATGGTGCGGATCAGCTCGATCCACTTGCAGTGTTCGACCTGATCGAACTCGTCGATCACAACCGGCCGGCGATAGCTGTTCAGCGCGCTGATGATCTGCCCCAGGCGATCCGCTGCCGTGCGCTCCAGGTGTTCGATTCCCAGCTCGCGGGCGAGCAGCTTGAGCATGACACCCGGCGTCCAGGTGCGGTTGGCGGTCAGAAAGACGCCGTCATACTTGTCGCAGGTGTAGGCGGCGGCCATCGTCTTGCCCCAGCCCGAATAGCCGTAGAGCACGCCCATGCGTTCGACGCCTTCGCGCGGATCATCGAGCCGGACCATTGCCTCCATCGCGAGGCGCATGTTGGTCAGTTGTGCCGGCGCCTTGGGCGGCGCGGGCGAAATAGGGGTCGCAGGGGGCACAAGGTCGTTCACCGGGCCTGTCTCCATTGGCTGTTTTGGTTGGCGATGCGGGGGCGCTCGAAAGCGCCGGAAAGGATCTTCTCGGCCCGGTATTCCGCGCTCTTCGAGTAGGCGCGGGCCTGGGCGAGCAGCGTCGGATCGACTTCGATGCCGGCGGCGGCATCGCTCAGCAGCTGATCGGTTTGCGCCACTCGCTCGCGCACGCTGGCGGTGCTCGGCGCAACGGCTTCGCGGCGGCGCGGGGCTGGCACCGGCATCGCAGGGGGCGCCACGTCCGCCGCCATGCTGGCGATCGCCGGGGTGGTGTGCGGCGCGGTGCGCGGCGGCAGCGTGTGAAGCTTGCCCGCGGCCTCGGCATCGCGGCGCAGCACCGCATCGCGCATATCGTCAAAGCGGAACTCGCGTTGCTTCGCGCGAAGCTCCGCCTGCTGCGCCTTGATCCAGGCCGCTTGCTGGCGCCGGGCCTCCATTGCGAAATCGCGTTCGGAGAAGCCGGCACGTTCGTGGTTGAGCGCGGTGCAGATGAACTCGCCCGTGCTCGCGAAAACGAACAGTTCGCCCAGTTCGTCCTCGTCGCGGCGCAGGATGACGCGCTGGCCCATCCAGGCAGCGAGCGGTTCGGCCCAATAGCTGCCGCGCTTCCACTGGACGCCCTTCTTCGTGACCGTGCCGTGGCCGACATAGGCGCTGAGCGCGCGACGCAGCGTGTCGGTATCGGGTGCGCGGCGGCTGGCGATCGGCGAGGCTAGAAAGCGCGCGATCGGCGCCTCGCCCGTCATCGAATGGACGCGCTGACCGTAGGTGCCCTCAACCCAGTTATCGATGATTGTCTGCAGCTCGGCCGAGCTGATCGCGGCAACGATCTCGGCGCGGCCGGTCTTCCGGCGGGCGGCGGCGCGCAGCTTTTGCGCCTGGGCGACATTGTGCCCGACAAAGCCGCCGAGCAGCGAGGCGCGCTCTCGCGTGAACGTGCCGAACAGCCGTTCGACATGCGGTTTCAGATCGGGGCGGGCGGGCGGCAGATCGTCAAGCTCGATGCCGAGGCTGGGCAGGCCCGTCTTCATCGTGGCGTTGACGAAGCCGGAGCCCTGGTCGGTACGCAGGATCTCGGGGACCACGCCCCACGCACTGATCGTGGCCAGTAGCGTTGCTCGTGCCGATCGCGCGCTTTCCGATTCGACCACGAGATACTTCGCGCGCCGCGAATAGACGTCGACGATGCCAAGAATCGACCTGCGGCCATCGGTGCAGACCACGTCGGCCTTGGTGGTATCGATTTCCCAGATGTGATTGGCGTGGGTCGCCTCTGCATCGGCGCGGCCCAACGAGACGCGGTATTTGCCGCGATAAAGATCGGGATCGCGGTTATAGGCGAGCAGCGCGGGCTTGCTGGCCTCGATCGCGGCGATCCGTCGGCGCAGCGTGCGGTCGCTGGGCAAGGGGATGCCAGGAAAGCGGGCGGCGATCAGCTCGTAGATCCGCGAGGCTGAAAGCTGCTGCTCCGCGAGCAGCACTTCGACCGCGTCGGCCACCTGGGGGTTCGCCGACCAGTAGTCACTGCCCTTGGGCCGTCCGCGCCCGCGCTGGGGCTGCGCGTCGTTCGCCGCCGCCTGGCGCCGCGCGAGATCGGCGCGCGCCCCCTCGGGCAGCTCGGCGACCGCGAACCAAAACCCGCCGCCAGGCCCTGGTCGATCGACCCTATGCCACCCGGCCTTACCCGCGAGCAGCAGCACGCCGCGCTTGGTGGCGGGCAACCCGGCGAGCCGGAGCTGGGCGATCTCGGCGGCGGAGAGATGAGTGCGGGCGAGCAGATGGTTCACTGCAGCGCCTCGATCGCGGTGATGTGCGCGTCGACATGCGCGAGCAGGCGACCGCGAATGTCCTTGCCGACCGGCAGCGCGTCGACCGCGATGCGGAAGGCGTGCGCGGTCATGAGGATCTGGTCGACCTCGGCAGTACCCCGCTTAACCCATGAAGGCTGATCGGAAAGCGCTAGCGGCAGCTCAGGATGGTCTTCCCCGACCAGCTGAACAACCGCGCCCTGAATGTCCTTCGCGCAAAGGTGCAATTTGTCGCAGGCTTGAAAGATGTCGAATTTGACACCCGTGACCCGCGCCGCAAGATCGTGCCCCTCATTCCAATAGGAGAAGCGCTCTCGGACCGGCAACTTGGGGTCAATTTCCATGAGCCGCTGGTCAATCGCAGCGACTAGTTTGCGGCGCGCCTTCCCAGCGGTGGACAGGACTAATCCATCGAAGCTCATTGCGGGTTGCCTCCCGCACGCTGTGGGGGATAGGGCTTGCGCTGGCGCCCGTCGTTCCGCTGCTTCGGAGACGGCGCGCTATGAGGGAGGGCACCGATGACCGAACCAACAGCACGCTCGACGCGCTCGCTGCGACGTCCCCGGAAGAAGTCCGTGACCGACTTTGCCGGTAGGCTGTGCTCGCGCTCGAAAGCGGCAACGCTGCCGAACTCCTTCCTGATCGCGGCTTTGATGTCCTCGCGGTGGGGCAGCACACGCCTTCCTTTATCCGAAATCCCGGCCCGAGATTTCGGATAATTGATCCGATGGCTCGGCGTCAACCCCTTCAAACCGAAAATCCGGTTGGTAAGCGTATTTTGCGCGCCCTAGGCGGCCGCGACCTCGTTTGGTTGTCTCGCGAGGCCGATATCCCGCCTCAAACGCTCAGCGATGCGGTGCATAAGGGACCAGCGCGGACCGATACCGCCGCCAAGATCGCCAAGGCGCTTGGCATGTCGCTGGATCACCTGGTCAACGGCGAACCCCCAGTCGGGTCGGTCGATGCGATCTTCGACGTGATCGGCCCAGGTTTGAACAGGGCTTTGCGGGCGCCCAAGGCAATTGACGTACCCATCTACGATATCGAGGTTGCAGCCGGCGCCGGGCGTAGCGTCCATGACGAGACGCCTATTGGCCATTGGCCGCTGCCCGTTTCATGGATTGCCGAGCATGTCGGCAGCGATCCCGATCTATTCATCGTCACCGTGGTCGGCGACAGCCAAGAACCCGAGCTTTCAACCGGCGATCAATTGATCGTCGATCACAACCAGCGCCGACTCAGCCCGGGTATGCATGTGGTGAGGCATGACGGCTATCTGCAGGTTAAGCGCGTCCAGCTCGAAGGGCGCAAGGTGATGTTGCTGAGCGCCAATCCCGCCTATGCGACGACCGTGCTTGACCGGGAAGCGGATCAGGATAGCTTCGAGGTTATGGGCCGCGTCATCGCGGCAATAAAGGTGATGTGATGCTCGCCTCGATGATGTTGCTGCTAGCCACTGAGCAGAGCACTAACACTCGATGTCAAAGCTACGTCGGCCAACGTGTGCTGCATAAGAACGCTGGTATCGTGGCGGCGAAAATGTTGTCGTCGGTCCCACGTTCGAAGAGCGAGTTTGAAACGACCGCTAACTTTGTGGCGCGCCAGCGGGCCGCTGTTGCAGCGCTCGGTAGTAATCCTTGGATACTATCTCGAAGAGTTGGAGACGAAGCAGGTCTTCGTTATGACGCTGACTCAGAGTCCATGATCTTCGATGCTGATCTATTCAACCCATGGTATGCGGGATACAAGCGCGTAATGCCCGAGCACGTGCTTGACGCAAATCAAAGTGGTCCGTTGGTATCGGCGCGCGGGTTCTACGCCGTTCAGTCTTTGGGTAGAAAACTCGGGAAAAATGGCTTTGGCGCCGTCACTCGGTTTGAGGTCGAGCGCGTGACCGAAGTAGGTCTCGTCGAAGGGCAAGGGCCCGGCCTCTTTGCCAATGGCCAGAAACAAGTTCGCGTGCCAATGAGCCCTGAGCTTGCGCAGCGTTACCGGTATAATCTGTCGGTTGCATTCGTGTTTGAGCCGCAGGCCCCATTCGTCCAAGAGCAAATGAAGCTGGACAAGTCAGCTACCGTCGATGATCCGCTAGAGACCTGGCATCAATATGTGTTGCTCAGAGGCGATCTACGCTGCGCCTTGATACTCACTCCTGATTCGATCGTGCTCTGGGCGACCGATACGAACTGACCGCCGTCGATTTTAAGCCCCGTGGAGGCCCGTCCACGTGTCGCCGCTATGTCGGGACCCCCCAGACCTTCGACCCTACGGGGCAAGCTGCCCCGGGCAAATTTGGGGGGTGTCGGCAGCCATTGGCCCATCCCCCCTCGACTCTTGCTGCGGCTTCTCGCATGTTCCCTCTATGTTCCATGATGGAGTCGACGCATGAAGTTCGGCACTTGGTTGGTGGCTCAGGCGGGGCGTGATGAGTGGATCGGCGCCCTGGCGCGCTCGGCGGCGGCGGATGCCGCGTTCCCGCGTGATGCCTCGCCCGACGAGGTGCGGCTGCGGCTCGGGGAGATGGCGGCCGATCCCGACGCGTTCGAGCAGCTCGATGACGCGGAGCGCGAGTGGGTCGCGTCCCTGGCCCGCGCGGCGTGATGGGCGGCGGGTTCGACGCCGGCCGGCGCTGGCACGATGCGCGCGGGCGCTTCGCCCGGTTGCCCTCGCCGCCGCCCCTGGCCCCGCCGCGCCGCCAGTACCGGCTGGCGGTGTTCGGCAGGCCGCGCGGCGCCTGGCACGATAGCGTGGCGGCGGCGATGGCCGAGGCGATCGCGCTCGGCCTGGCGAGCTGGGATGCCAGCCGGCGCGAGCATTATCTGGCGGTACCGGTCGAGCTGCAAAGTCGGGAGCCATGACACCCCAGTTCGACGAACTGACCGTGGTGGCCGCCAAGCTGGGCCTGAGGTTGCGTGCGTTGGTGAAGCGCGAAGGCGATCGCTGGGAGGCGCAAGTCAATTGCGGGCAGGCCGACGATCAATGGCGACGCACTGGGGCATTCCCGGTGTGGCGCGGCCAGGGAGACACCGCCTCAACCGCGCTCGATGCGGCGACGCACAGCGCGCTGCACTATTGGCAATGGTCGCTCAGAGCCTCGGACCGGACAGCGGACGCCCAGATTTGACGTTTGGTACGGCGGGTGTACCCTTGCCGGGCTCGCCTATCCCGCCGGAGATCGCATGCCGTCGTTCCCTCGTGTCGCATACGCCATCTATACCAAGAAGGAGGATGGCACGAGGACCACGCCTTACCTGACCTATTCAGCGGCTGAAGCGCTCGAGATGCTTCAGACGGACCCGACGCTGATCGCTGCCGGCGCAACCGGCAAGGCGATGACGACCGTTGAACTGCAGAAGCACGTTTCCATGCAGGCGATGACGAACTGGTAGCTTGTTTTTGTAATCAGCACGCGGCTATCCATCCGCTTCCCCGAAAAGTTCGTCGTCGTTCACTGACGTCAGGATAGTTACGGGCAACTGGGTGTCGCTCGCCTCCTAACAGGGGCGCATGAACGACGCGCCTACCATCAAGATCCTGCGCCCCGGCAGCTTCACCTCGGTCGAAGGGACCAAGGTGAGCTTCACCGCCGCCGATCTCGCGCAGATCGCGGCGAGCTATAAGCCGGAGAGCGATCCGGCGCCGATCGTTGTGGGTCATCCCAAGATGGCGGACCCGGCCTATGGCTGGGTCGGCGCCCTGGAAGTCCAGGGCGACGTGCTCGTCGCCAAGCCGAGCGAGATCGCGCCCAGTTTCGCCGAGGCCGTGAAGGCCGGCCATTATCGCAAGATCAGCGCCCAGCTCTACCAGCCCGGCGATCCCAACAGCCCCGCGCCCGAGGGCTGGTATCTGCGCCATGTCGGCTTTCTGGGCGCCGCCGCCCCCGCGATCAAAGGGCTCGGCCAGGTGAGCTTCGCCGCCGCCGCCGCCGCCATCACGCTTGAAACCACCCTGGAGAACGAGATGACCACGATCAGCCTGAGCGAGCACGAAAGCGCGCTCGCCAAGAAGGACGCCGAGCTGCAGGCCGCGCGCGAGGAGGCCGCGAAGGTCCGCGCCGAGGCCATTCACCGCGAGCATGTGAGCTTCGTCGAGGCCGCGTCGAAGGCCGGCAAGGTGGCGCCCGCCGCCAAGCCGGTGCTGATCGGCCTGCTCGACCAGCTGGCGCCGCTCGCGCCGGTGAGCTTCGCCGAAGGCGGCGCCGAGCTCAGCCCGGTCGAGGAGCTTAAGAAGCTGATCGACGCCGCGACGCCGCTGATCAGCTTCGGCGAGGCGGCGCCCGCCGACAAGAAGGCGCCGGGCAAGGCGCCGGTGAGCTTCGCCGCCCCCAGCGGGTTCGAGGTCGATCCCGCTGCCGCCGCCCTCCATGCGCGTGCCAAGGCGCTGCAGGCGGAAAACCCCAAGCTCGATTGGTGGGCGGCGGTCAATCGCGCCCGCGCCGAAGCCTGAACGAAAGGACGCCCCGATGCCCCAGAAACCGATCCTCACCGATTCGATCGTCGCCGCCGGCGCGATCACCAAGAAGCGCTTCGTCGGCTATGACAATGCCCAGGCGAGCGCCGCCGGCCAATTGGTCGCCGGTGTCGCAGATTACGAGGCAAGCGCCGCCGGAAAGCAGGTGCCGATCCACATGCTCGGTACCGCCGAGGTGGAGGCGGGTGGCGCCTTCGCGCGCGGCACGGAGCTGATGACCGACGCCCAGGGCCGCGCGGTGACTCGCGCCGGCGCCAATGCGCTGGGCGCGGCACGCGCGCTGCAGGCGTCGGGCGGCGCCGGCCAGATCGTCGAGGTGCTGCTGCTTCCGGCGCGCTCGCCGGCGCCAGCGGCCTGATCCCCCTTACTCTAGGAGACCCCAATGCTGATGTCCCCCGATCAGGCGCGCGTCGTCGATCCGATCCTTACCGAGCACGCGCGCGGCTATACCAATGCCGAGTTCATCTGGAACGGCCTGTTCCCGACCGTCACCATGCCCACCCGCGCCGCCAAGCGGATCGAGTTCGGCCGCGACAGTTTCAAGCGTCCGCCGGTCAAGCGCGCGCCTGGCGCCCAGATCGGCCAAATGGACTTTGGTTATGAGGGCAAGAATGTCGCGCTGACCCAGCGTGCGCTTTCGGCCAAGACGCCGGTCGAGCATCTGGAAGAGGCAGCGGAAGTGCCGGGGATCGACCTCCAGCGCATGGCGGTTGACCTGGTACTCAACGTCATCGCGCTCGACAAGGAGATCGAGGCGGCGACGATCGCGCGTAACGCCGCGCTCTATCCCAACAACAACAAGATCGCCCTGACCGATGCCGACAAGTGGAGCGACGCGGCGAGCGACCCGCTCGATCAGTTGGGCGATTATCGCGAGACCATCCGCAAGCGCATCGGCAAGCGGCCGAATACGCTGGCCGTGGGCGGCGCGCTTGCCACCGCGCTTTCGACGCATCCGAAGATCCGCGACCATTTCAAATACACCACCAGCTCGACGGTGACGGTCGACATGCTGAAGGCGTATTTCCAGGTCGATAATCTGCTCGTCGGTGACGCGATCTATGATCAGCAGGATGGTACCAGTCTCGACATTTGGGGCGGCGATGCGATCCTGGCCTATGTCGCGCCGGCAAGCACCGCCGGCCAACGCAACATGGCGCTGCCCAGCTATGGCTATACCTACCAGCTGCGCGGCCACCCGTTCGTTCAGCCGCCGGTCTATGTCCGCGACTTCCGCAGCTGGTTCAACGACGTGTTCGACGAATATTCGCCCGAGCTCGTCGGCGCCGACGCCGGCTTCCTGATCCAGAACGCGCTGTAACAGCCGAGCCCCGGCGTTTCCGATCCCTTGCGCCGGCAGACTGTGCCGGCGGGCGCCGCCGCGCGCCCGCCGGACTTTGAGAAGGACCGCATCATGATCACTGTCCACGTCCACACCCCTATTCGCGGCCGCGCCAAGGCCGGCGACACGATCGAGCTGGATGAAGCGACGGTGATCGCGCTGGAGGCGCTTGGCGCCGTCGCGCGCGTAGAGCTGCAGAAATACCAGGGAGGCGCCGGGCCGGCGGACCCCAAGGAAGGCGCCGCGGCGCCGGCCTCGGGCGATGCCGGGAAGGTGACGGGCGGCGAGCATACGCCCGTTGCTGCTGACCCCGGCGCCACGGCTGCTCCGATCACGGCGGGGGCGGCCGAGGTGTCGCGTGGAGGGGCCGGAACCGAAGGCGCGGCCGCGCCGACGGGGAAGGCCAGCGATAAACCGGCGGTGCCTCCGGCCGCCGGTCGCCGTCCGCGCGGCAGCGGGCCTCGCGCGCCCAAGGTGACGGCGTGATCACCCTCGCTACCCTCTGGCTCGGCGGTGCGCTGAGCCTTTGCTGCCGCGATCTGGCTGAAGAGCAGCTGTCGCACTGGTCGACCGAACCCGTCGAGCTGTGGGCGCATATGTTCTTCAACCTCATCTGGCCGATCTCGATCGTGCTGGGCTTGGTGCTGGAGGACTGATGCTCGTCCAGCTGAAACAGCCGGCCGAGGCCAAGCGTCTGCAGCTCGATTTCCCCGGCGCTGCAACGGCGGTGCAGGCGGTATTGATCGAGCGCCAGGGCGGCGGCGACGGCACGCTCATCGCCACGGCCGAGATCGTCACCGGCACAGTGGTGGTCACCGTCTCGGCCGGGCTCGATGGCGAGCGCTATCTCGTCACCGTGCGCGCCGAGCTGGCGGGTGGCGAGACCGCCGAGCGCGAGATCGATCTGGCGATCGTCGACGGTGCCTGGGCGATGCCCGGCGGCGGCACGCCCTATCTGTCGATCGCCGATTTCGTCGGCCGGTTCGGCTTCGAAGAGACGGTGCGGATGACCGATGGCGACGGTTCCGGCCGGATCGATCGCGCGCTGCTGGTGGCGGCGCTGGCCGACGCCCAGGCGATCGCCGACGGCTATCTGGCGATCCGGTACCAGGTACCACTCGCGAGCGTGCCGCCGATCGTCGGCATGATCGTCGCGGACCTGGCGCGCGCGCGCCTCTATCCGCGCGGGGCGCCGGAGGGCATCGCCGATGCCGCCAAGCTCGCCGAGCAGCGGCTCAAGTCCATCCAGGCGGGCACGATGAACCTCGGCCTGCCGATCGCGCCGGCGCCGGCCACGGCCGAGGAAGCGCCGATCGTCTTCGTGCCCGGCAAGCGTGCCTACCCCGATGCGCTGGAGGGATATTGATGGCCGGCGGGCTTGAGTTCGATATCTCGGTCGATGACCAACTCGGCCCCGCGCTCGCCCGCGCGGTCGAGGCGGCGATCGATCTGACGCCGGCAATGGGCGATATCGCTGGCGAACTCGAAAAAGAGGCGGCCCGATCCTTTGAGTTCGAGCGCTCCCCAATTGGCGTGCCATGGAAGCCTTCGCGCCGCGCCATCGAAGAGGGCGGGCAGACGCTTTCGAAATCGGGAGATTTGCTCGGGTCGCTTGAGGCAAACTGGGGGAAGGACTTTGCCGAGGCCGGCCCTGAAACGTCAGGCGGTGCGGGGCGCTACGCCGCGATCCATCAATTCGGCGGCACGATCCGCCCGCGCCAGGCCAAGGCGCTGCGCGTCGGCAAGCGCTTCTTCGCCTCGGTGAAGATCCCCGCGCGCCCCTATCTCGGGTGGAACGACACGCTTGAGCGCTATGCGATCGACACGCTGATCGAGCATATCGCCCGCGCCTTCCGCGCTGGCGGGGAGGCATCGGCGTGACCGCGATCTGCCCGAACTGCGGCTTCGATCTCACCCGCGACGAGCCGATGCATGTCGGCGGGTACCATTACGATCCGCGCGGCGGCTTCAGCGTGGGCGGCGTGGCGATCCCGCTGACGCCCAAGGAGATCGAGCTGGCCGGCGCGCTGTTCCGCGCGCGTGGCCGGATCATCCCCTATGACGCGCTGATCGATCGGCTCGACGTGACGGACCGCGTGGTGATCAGCGTCCATGTCCGGCGCATCCGCAAGAAGTTCAACGAGGCGGGGATGTTCAATCCGATCGGCGTCGCCCACGGCACCGGCCTGTTCTGGGGCGGGCAGCCCTTCGTGGACGGAGGCGCGGCATGATGCTCGCCCAGCAACCGATCGTCGAGCAGCTGCGCCGCGCCGGGGCCAAGAGCGCCGAGGGCGTGATCGAGTTCGCCGGCCAGGTGGAAGCGCCCCGGATGGTGCCCGCCTTTTTCGTGATCCCGACGCGCGAGCGCGCCGAGCCCAATGCCTATGCCGGCGCCCGCGACCAAAGGGTGAGCGTGGAGATCGGCGTGGTGATCGTGCTCGCCGGTGCCGCTCGTCACGGTCAATCGACCAGCGAGCAGCTGGTAGACGCATGCCAGCTCGCCGGCCGCGCGCTGACAGGCTGGACCCATCCGCAGGCGAGCGCGCCCACCGATTATGCCGGGGGGGAGCTGCTCTCCACCAAGGACGGCCTGGTCATGTGGCTGATGCGCTTCGCCACCCGCTACCACGAAAGGAAGCCGACATGAGCCGCAATCGACAGCCGGCGAACGATGAACCGGCGCAGCCCACGCGACCGCGCGCCGTGGACGCCCAGGGCTATCAGCTCGCCGAGGACGGCCTGCCGCTCTCCGGCCCGGCGCGCGCCCGCGCGCTGCAGGATCGCGCCGCGACGCAAGGCGCCGCCGAACCCCAACCCCGCACGAAGACCGATCAGGAGGGCTGACCCGTGGAAGACAACAAGCTGCTGCTCTTCAAGAAAGAGGGTGTGTATGCCACCGATTCGGCGCCGACGCTGGCCGCCAACGCGGTGCTTACCCGCAACTTCACCTCCAAGCCGATCGCGGCCGATCGCATCCAGCGCACGCTCGATCGGCCGGTGCGCGGCCGGACGAAGGACGGCACGAGCAACGAGCGCACCACCTTCAGCTACGAGATCGAGCTGGCGGGCTCCGGCGCCGCCGGCACCGCGCCGGGCTGGATGGAGCACCTGGAGGCCTGCGGCATGCTGGCGCCGACGCTCACCGCCGGCCAGGACGCGGTGCAGCGCTTCGCCCCCGTCGGCGCCGCGCTCAGCTCGGCGACGGCCTGGTACTATCGGGGTTCGCTCCTCGAGAAGGCCGTGGGCAGCCGGGGCACCTTCAGCCTGGATTTCACCGCCGGCGCCTATCCGTTCGCCAAGTTCGACATGACCGGGCTGCTCGGCGCGGTGCCGTTCACGGACCTGGCGCCGGCCGCGCCGACGCTCGATCGCTGGAAAGACCCCGTCGAGGTGAATACCGACAACACCGACGTGCTGATCGGCGGCTATGCGGTGGTGCTGCGATCGCTGACGATCGACGCCAACGCCGATATCGCGGTGCGCAACCTGGTGAACGGCCGCTACATCCAGCGCGGCAACCACGCGGCTACCGGCCGAACGGTGTTCGAACTGCCGACGATCGGCGCCCGCAACTATTTCGCCGATCTGCGCGCAAATGCCGAGATCGCGCTCAGCGTGGTCCACGGCATCGCCGCCGGCAACATCGTCCAGCTCGACGCATCGCGCCTGCAGGTCACCGATATCGAGCTCGGCGAGCAGAACAACGTGCTGGAAGCGACGATGACGTTCGGCCTGAACGTCGGCGCGACCAATGACGATCTCGTCATCACGGCCAAGTAAGGGGGCGAGCATGGCGTACAAGATCGTCAAGGAGCGCAAGGCCTGGTGGCCGGTGAGCTGGAAGGGCGTGGGCGAAGACGGTGAGATCATCACCAACAAGATCGAGCTGCGCTTCCGTCTGCTGAAGGTGGACGAGGCGGTGAAGATCGCCCTGGCCGTTGACGGCGTGCGCGCGGCCGAGGCGACGCCGACCGGCGATGGCAGCGATCCCGCCACCGTGGCGGCGGCGATCGCCGCGCTCCCCGTCCGCTATGCCGACCTGGTGATGCAGATCGCCGATGATTGGCGGGGCGTGCAGGCCGAGAATGGCGAGCCGCTGCCGTTCGGCGCCGACAACCTTGCCCTGCTGATGAACGAGCCCGGGCTGTTCGGCCATGTGTTCGAGGCGTTCCGCGACTGCATCAATGCCCGCGAGGAAGCCAAGGCGGGAAACTGAAGGCCGTCGCCCAGGCCTGGGCGCGGGGCCGGAGCGGCGGAAAGCAGGCGGATGATCCGCTCAGCCGCGCCGCCCAGGCCGCTCGCCCCGGCCGGGTTGAAGCGACCGAGATAGTCGAGGAAGACGTGCCCGTGATCGAGCTGTTCTTCGCGCTCGCGACCCAGTGGCGCCGCCACCCGATGACGGGGACGCGGCTGGGGCTCGATTACCCGTCGATCGAGCCGGCGGCGCGGCTGCTGGGGATCGAGATGACGCCCGCGCGATTCGCCGATCTGCAGGTGATGGAGGGCGCGGCGCTCGCCGCGTTCCCGGCATGACCGATCTTGTCGTTGCGGTACGCCTTAAGGCGGACGGGTCCGGCCTGGTCGGCCAGATGCGACTGTCGAAAGAGTCGGTCGACGAGCTGAAGCGCGCGACCGAGAAGGCTGGCAACTCGGCCGAGGGCATGGCGGCCGACATGACCCGCGCCGGCGCGGCGGCCGAAAAGGCGGGCGCTTCGGCGGAACGCGCGGCCAGCTCGATCCTGGACATGGCGGTGGCCAATGCCCGCGCGGAACGGGCGGCGAAGGAGCTGAAGACCGCCCAGGAAGCGCTGGCCGCCGCCGTGGAGGCGGGCAGCGGAGAGCAGGTCGCCGCCGCCAACCGCGTCGCGGCGGCGCAGCAGAACCTGGTGCAGGCCCAGGGCGAGGTGACGCGCGCCAGCCGGCAGGCCGAACAGGCCGGTACGGCGGCGACGCGGTCGCTCGGCGCGCAGCGCGCGGGCTATGCCCAGCTCGGCTTCCAGATCCAGGACATTACCCAGTCGATCGCGCTCGGCACCAACGCGTTCACTATCCTGGCGCAACAGGGCGGCCAGACCGCCTCGGCGGTGAGCCAGCTCGGCTTGACCGGGGTGGGCGGGCGCGTCGCGGCGTTCTTCGCCGGCCCTTGGGGCGCGGCGATCCTCGCCGGTACCGCTGTGCTTGGCCCGTTTGTCGCCGAGCTGTTCAACACAAAGAAGGCCGTCGAAGAAGTTACGCTCGCGGGCGATGCTCTTGCCGACGCCCAGGGCGTGCTCGGCAAAGTCTTCGATCTCACCACCGGCAAGCTGAAGGACAACACGGCGGCGCTGCTGCTGAACGCGCGTGCCAAGGAGATCAACCTCCGGGCCAGTGCGCTGGAAAAGCAGCAAAGCGCCATCGGCGTGTTCGGCCGCGTCGACCAGGCCGATACCTTTAGTCAGATCGTCGGCACGCTACAAAGCGGCTATACCGGGGTGAACGCATACGCGGTGGGCCGGCAGGTTCGCGACCTGGCCGCACGCGCCGAGGCAGCCAGGCAGCTGACAGCACCGTCTCGAACAAAGGAAGAGCAAGCCCTCGGCGCCAGGCAGCTTGACGGCATCATCCAAGAGGCCAGCCGCGCTGATTTCCGCAGCTCGTCGGTCACGCGGAAACAATTCATCGACGCCGTGATCGCGGTAGCTGACTCGCGTAATGAAAATGCCGTTGCCAACCTGATCAACAAGTCGCTGGCCGACGGGCGGCTTGCCCCCGAACTCCGCCAGGACGCCAAGGCGAAGAAGCCCAAGTCCGGCGCCGCGCTGGCCCAGTTCGGCGAGAGCGCCGGCGATCGGCTCGCGGCGATCGTCACGCGCTATCAGGACCTGCCGGCGCCGGTGCGCGAAGTCGAGCAATCGCTCAACCAGCTCGACGCGATCGCGCGCGAGCTGGAGCAGCGCAAACCGCCCAATTACGCCGCGCTCAAGCAGCAGCTGGAGGACGCGCGGGCGGCGGTGATCGGCGGGCGCGATCGCGGGCTTGCCCAGGAAATCGAGAAGATCGGCGATGGTTTCGACCAGACCGGCGCCGCCGCGAAGCGGGCGAGCGAAGGGACCGAGCGGCTTTCCTCGATCGTCCGCTACCTAAACGCCAATCTGAAGGACAATCCTGGCTTTGAGCCCCTGATCGAGCAGGCGGAGCGAGCGCAGGCGGCGATCGACGCTTCCGTCCTTCGGCCTTATCGCGAACTGGTCACCGGCCAGCGCGAGCAGATCGAGGCGAACAACCTGATCCTGCGCGGCCGCGAGGACGAAGCCCAAGCGCTGCAGCTGATCAATGGCCTAAAGCGCGCTGGCCTTGTGCTGACCCAGCAGCAGCAGGACGCAATCCTGCTTGGCGTGCAGGCCACCCGCCAGCAGGCGCGCGAGCTGGAGGTGCTGCAGCGGCGCCAGCAGAATCTGATCGGCTTCCTGGGGGATGCGCGCGGCTCGATTGCGCGTGCCTTCGCCGGGGAGAGCACCGATATCGCCGGCGACATCGTCCAGTCGTTCCGCCGCGCCTTCGCCGAGCAGCTGACTGAGCAGCTCTTCGGGAACCTGTTTCGCGACCTTACCGATCGCGTTTTAGGTCGCAGCAAGATCGAGGCGCCGGCCGACCGGTTCAAGGCGGCGGTCGACCAGACCATCAACCCGCTTGGCAATCTCGCCGGCGAGGCGGCTAGTGCGGCTGCGAGCCTTCGTCAGGTTGCCGCCTCGGGTGTTGCCGGCAGCGATCCGGCGACCCGGGCGCTGCTTGCCGCGAACAAAATCTCCCCGAACTCGATACTAGGTGCCACGGTCGCGCTGTTCGGGCAGCGCGCCACCGGATTGGGCGGTGGCTCGGCCTATGACGGGGCAGAGGTCACCGTCACCGCCAATCGCCTGAAAAGGTCCGACGACACCATCAGCAGCCTTCAAGGGCTCCTCAGGGAGTTCCTGACGAAGGGGCTCAAGATCGAGTCGAGCAGCTTGAACAAGCTCGGCGACGTGATCGGCACCGGATTGAAGGGTGCAGGGACCGGGCTCGCCGTCGCCGGGTTGGGCCAAGCACTGGGCATCAAGCTCGATAGTGGCGGGGCGGCGATCGGCGGGGCGGCCGGTGGGCTCCTGGGCAAGCTGTTTCCCAAAATCCCTGGCCTCGACATTGTTGGCGGGTTGGTTGGCGGCTTATTTGGAAGTCTTTTTGCCCCGACGCCCAAGGCGAAATCGGGGGCGATCACCAGCGTCGACGGCAAGGTAGAAATCAGCGGCAATAATGGCGACGCCAAGAATTCGGTCGCCCAAGCCGTCGGCCAGGTGCAGGCCGGGCTGCAGCAGATCGCCGATCAGCTCGGCGCCGATATCGGCAATTTCAGCGTCTCGATCGCCAAGTACAAAACCAGCTTCCGCGTCGACCCGACGGGCTCAGGCTCGGACGGCGGCAAATATGGCGACAAGCTGCCGGGCCTGGGCAAGTTCGACGATAACGACATCCAGGGCGCGGTGGGTTTCGCGATCGCCGACGCGATCAAGGATGGCGCGATCAAGGGCATCAGCCCGGCGGTTGCAAAGGCGCTGCAAAGCTCGACCGACGTAAACAAGGCGCTGCGCGAGGCGCTGAAAGTGCGCGACCTGGAAGCGTTCATCGGTGGGCCGGCGGCCGCGCTGAAGAAGTCCTTCGACGATTTCGATCGCCTCGCCGACGAGCGCGTCGAGCTGGCCAAGAAATACAGCCTCGATCTGGTCGAGCTGGAGAAAAAGACCGGCGAGGCGCGCGCCAAGCTGGTCGCCGACACGCTGCAGGCGAACACGGGCGAGCTGCAATCGCTGCTCGATTCAATCAAGTTCGGCGATCTGTTCGAGGGAACGGCGGCCGAGAAGCGCCGCCAGCTGATCGACCAGGTCGACAAGGCGCAGGCGGATCAGGCGGCGGGCGTTGAAGGTGCTGGTGCGAAGCTAGCCCAGCTCTATCAGCAGCTGCTCAGCAACAGCCGCGACGCGTTCGGTACCGCCGGCTCGGAATATGCGGCGGATCGCTCGCGAGCGGTCGCTGGCGCCGAGGCGGCGATCAAGGCCGAGCAGGACAGGATCAATCGCGCCGCCGGGCTGCAGCAGGCGGCGGTCGATGCCGCCCAGCAGAGCAACACCCTGCTCGACGAAATCGCCAGCCTCACCGCCACCACCAACGGCAAGCTCGATACGCTGATCGGCGCGGTCCAGGGCGGCGGCGAGGGCGATCTGTCGCGCATCACCACCACCCTCGGCGATTACGGCAATTGGTGGGACGCGCCCCAGCTGGGCCTTACGATCCGGAACTCCCTGGTATGAGCGAGTTGATCCTGGTCGAGGCGCAGCCCTGGGCGCCCGACGGCACGCCGGTCGCGGTGCGGCTCGCCGGCGGCGGTTCGCGTGGCTACACCCATCGCGGGTTCCTCGATTGGGTTCCCGGCATTGCCAGCAAGCCGCGCTTCACGGCGCAGATCGGCTTCAATGTGGCGGACGGCGGCTTCACCGGTGGTGCCGTCCCGACCACGGGCGCTTTGGGGTTCCTGCCGAGCGACCCCGCCGTGATCTCGGCGCTGGCGCAATTGGTATGGACCGACGCGCCGATCACCGTTTGGGTGGGGGATGACGATCTCGCCGATCCGGTATGGACCACGCTGTTGGTGGGCACGGTCGCCGGGATGATCGCCCGTGGCGGGCAGGCGAGCTTCACCATTGCCGATCTCTCGCGCGATCTGGCCAAGCCGCTGCTGACCGATCGCTTCGCCGGTACTGGCGGCGTCGAGGGCATCCCCGAGGCGAAGGAGCGGATCAAGCGGCGCAGCTGGGGACGGTGCTGGAACGTCGAGGCGCGCATCCTCGACAAGGCGAACAGCATCTACGAGCTGGGCGATCCCGCCCGCCCGCTGCTCGCGATCGACGCGGTGAAGGACAAGGGGCGCGCGGCCGACCAGGTGACCGTGCTTGGCTGGCAGGGCAGCGTCGCCGCCACCTTCGCCGCACTGCAGGCAGCATCGGCGCCGGCCGGGGGGGCGGTGGTCGCACCGTCGATCGGGTGCGTGAAATGGTGGACCCAGCCGGCGGGGCCGTTGACGGCCGATCTCCGTGGCGAAACTGGGACGGGTTATGTCGAGAGCTGTGCGGCGATCGCCGCGCGGGTGATCGCCGCGCGGGCGCCCACGATGGCGGTGACCGGCTTGGCCGAGGCGATTGCGGCGCGGCCGGGCGCGTGCGGGCTTCACGTCGACCAGGACAGCGAGACCGCCGGCCAGGCACTCGATCGCCTGCTGCTCGGCGCCTCGCTGTTGTGGATCGTCGAGCCCACCGGCGTGGTGCGGCTCGCGCCGATCGCGTTCACCGGCGCCGTAGAGACCCAGGTGGCGATCGAGGCAGAGCGCGAGGCGGTGTACAAGCCCGTCACCGAGCGGTTGCTCGGCTATCAGCGCAATCAGCGCCAGCACAGCGATGGTGAGCTGAGCGCGGTGTTCCAGGCGAGCGACGGTACCTATCGCGACGGCACGCCGATCGAGGATCTGAAACCAGCCGAGCGCGGGGCCAACGTCACCCAAACCAACGTCGCCGCCGCGATCAGCGGCCAGGGCGCCTTGGCGACGCGCAGCACCGTGACCGACGGCTATCTGGGCGGCGCGCTCTCGGTGCGTCTCGCTCCGCACCCACTCAACAGCAATTTCCTCGGTACCGACACGATCGCCTATCCGGGCGGCGCCGGGGTGAGCGCGCTTCAGCCTCAGGAGGCTGGCGCCAACGTCACCGAGGCGCGGGTGGCAAGCGCGATCGCGGGCCAGGGTGCGCTCGCGACAATCAGCAGCCTGGGGTACGGCTCGCCTCTCCTTACTGGGTTCGGGGGCCTGGCGCCGCTCGATCGCGTCCGGTTGGGGGTACTGGGCGCCGGCGGGATCGTGAACGCCGCCAATTCGCAGTGGCTGGGCGATGCCGACTTGATCACGCTGCTCGGCACGGCAGCAGCGATTTCGGGGCAAGGCGCGCTCGCGACGCGCAGCACCGTGACGGACGGCTATCTGGGCGGCGCGCTCTCGGTGCGTCTCGCTCCGCACCCGCTCAACAGCAACTACTTAGGGACGGACACGATCGCTTATCCTGGCGGGACCGGGGTCAGCGCGCTCCAGCCCCAGGAAGCCGGCGCGAATGTGACTGAGGCTCGGGTGGCAAGCGCGATCAGCGGACAGTCGGCTTGGGCTACCTATGGCGCAGTGGCACCGGTGACGGTCGCAGCACGGGTGAGCCGGATTCAGGATGACGGCTACATCTACAGCTCCAGCGTGTACAACGACATTGGCAGCGCCGGCGTGTTGCGAGACCGGTGGCCAGCGGAGTTCGGTGCCAACGTTACCGAGAGCCGGGTGGCGAGTGCGATCGCCGGGCAAGGTGCATTGGCAACTCAGAACAATGCAGGCTGGTCGCAGATCACCAGCGTGCCGACGCGGCTTCGCCCGAGCCCGATCTTCGGCGAGAGCTGGCTCGATATCAGCGTGTTGCCCTATTCGAATGGGGCCGGCGTCGACACGCTGCGGCCGCAGGAAGCCGGCGCGAATGTCACCGAAACCAGGGTGGCGAGCGCGATCAGCGGCCAGGGTGCGCTCGCGACGATCAGCAGCTTGGGGTACGGCTCGCCCCTCCTTACCGGGTTCGGGGGGCTAGCCCCGCTCGATCGCGTCCGTTTGGGGGTGCTGGGAGCCGGCGGGATCGTGAACGCCGCCAATTCGCAGTGGCTGGGCGATGCCGACTTGATCACGCTGCTCGGCACGGCAGCAGCGATTTCGGGGCAAGGCGCGCTCGCGACGCGCAGCACCGTGACGGACGGCTATCTGGGCGGCGCGCTCTCGGTGCGTCTCGCTCCGCACCCGCTCAACAGCAACTATCTGGGCACCGACACGATCGCCTATCCAGGCGGCGCCGGGGTGAGCGCGCTTCAGCCGCAGGAGGCTGGCGCCAACGTCACCGAGGCGCGGGTGGCGAGCGCGATCAGCGGACAGTCGGCTTGGGCTACCTATGGCGCAGTGGCACCGGTGACGGTAGCAGCACGGGTGAGCCGGATTCAGGATGACGGCTACATCTACAGCTCCAGCGTGTACAACGACATTGGCAGCGCCGGCGTGTTGCGAGACCGGTGGCCAGCGGAGTTCGGTGCCAACGTCACCGAGGCGCGGGTGGCGAGCGGGATCGCGGGCCAGGGTGCGCTCGCGACGATCAGCAGCTTGGGGTACGGCTCGCCCCTCCTTACCGGGTTCGGGGGGCTAGCCCCGCTCGATCGCGTCCGTTTGGGGGTGCTGGGAGCCGGCGGGATCGTGAACGCCGCCAATTCGCAGTGGCTGGGCGATGCCGACTTGATCACGCTGCTCGGCACGGCAGCAGCGATTTCGGGGCAAGGCGCGCTCGCGACGCGCAGCACCGTGACGGACGGCTATCTGGGCGGCGCGCTCTCGGTGCGTCTCGCTCCGCACCCGCTCAACAGCAACTATCTGGGCACCGACACGATCGCCTATCCAGGCGGCGCCGGGGTGAGCGCGCTTCAGCCGCAGGAGGCTGGCGCCAACGTCACCGAGGCGCGGGTGGCGAGCGCGATCAGCGGACAGTCGGCGTGGGCTACCTATGGGGGCCTGGTGCCTGGCAACGTTGCCGGCCAGGTCCAGTACCTCAACACGAGCGGCAATCTTGACGGTCTTGCCCGCGTGATCGATCGTCGGCTGACGCTGCTGGTGCGCGCCGATGGTACCACGGTGGTTACAGAGACCCTGGTGGTGACCGCGATCGGGGTCGCGGCGGCGATCGCCGGGCAGGGTGCCGGCGCGACCGCGAACACGCTGGCCCAGCTCGATCCCACAGCCGCCTCGCGCCTCGCCGCGATCTCTGGCGGCGGGGTCCAGGTGGCTGCACTCTATGCGACCATCCGCAAAGTGATGGCGCCAGGCGACTCCATCAATCTCGACGCGGCTGCTGGCATCCAGGCGGGCGGCGACAGCGGCAATGTCCGCGTCATCATTCAGGTCTCGCCAGCCGATGCCAATGCTTGGAGCAACGTCGCCACCGGCGCCTATGTCTTCGTCGGCGCCAGCGAGCCGGCATATGCGACCGCCGCAGGCAGCTTCACCAACAGCTCCGGCCAACAGGTCTATGAATTCCGTGCCATCGTCGATCGGACGTCCGAAACGGCGGGCGGCGCAGTGGTTTCCTCGCAGAGTTTCCTGCGGGGTTGATGAGGAGGATGAGATGACGACTTTCGACGGTCTTGCCGATGCCGCCAATGCGGCGCGACGGGTGCTGATCCTGGGGGCGACCGGCTTGCCCGCCGCGATCGCCGACAAGCTGGCGCCGCTGACTGGCACCGGCACCTCGCCGGTGGACCTGATCTGCGGTTTTGCCGAGGCGGTGTATGCTCACCCCGGCGAGGCCAATGCCGAGGTGAAGGACATCGCCGGCGGCTGCGCCCTGTTCGCCGAGGGCTTTGGCTTCCACGGCATGAATGCCGACGCGCGCGGCACCAAGATCGCGCGCGTGCTCGCCGGCCAGAACGTGGCCAACGCGCCTGTGCCCAAGGCTGAGTGGCAAGTGCCGGCCGACGAAGAAGCACCGGCCGAGCCGGCGGCGGCAAGCTAGGAGTTCGATCCGTGGCTAGCGTCGATCCCGCCTATGGCCAGTGGCTGAAAGCGGACGCGCTCTACTTGCGCGCCCGCCCAGCCGGCGCTGGTATCTGGGGCGATCGGGGAGCGTCGCTCAAGGCGATGTCTCCCTTCGCCTTGCGCGACGATGCGGCGGCCGAGGCGGATCGGCAGGCGCTGTTCCTGGCCGGGCCGCTGGTACGCGACCGTGTGCTGGTGCCAGGCCAGCGCCGCGATCTGATCGGCCGCGCCGTGCAGATCATCGGCGACCAGCTCGGCTATGAGCAGCCGCGCACTGTGTTCGTAATTGGGATCGACGAAGGGTCGAGCGAGACTGTGCTGACCGTAATCAGGAGCTTGGCATGACGGTACGCGCGATCGTTCGGCCGTGTGCAGTGGCCGATGTTCAAGCAGCGAACGTTGTGGCTGCTCCGAATGTCGCCACCGCTGAACCCAAGGCGGTCGCGGAGCTTGGTGGCAACCAGGAGCAAGACGTCGCGATCTCGATCGTTTTGCCAACTGCTCAGCAAATCGATACAATAGTCGTCGGCTTCGCCTCGGGTGCGACACCGCCCTTGGGCTTTTGGTGCGGCATCAACGGGCCTTACGAGCGATCTCTGGGCACCGTTGCTCCGTTGACGACTGCGATCGAAGGTGGGCGTCAGCACTATATTCTGCAGCTGCCTGCGCCTTTTATGGTCCGATACATCAATCTGGGACATGCGGCCGGCCTAGGCCGGAGCCAGATCGGCTTGTTCGCAGCCGGGCTTGCCTTTCGCCCCACTTGGGGCGGCGAATGGGGCGGCGGTATTGGCCTGACGGATACCGGCACCGCCACCCGCCGCCGTGACGGGGGCTTCGGCATCGATCCCGGTGTCTCGGCCGCGCAGATGCAATGGACGTTCGGCGATCTGTCGGACGGCGAGCGCCAGCAGCTTTTCGGCATGCTCAAGCAGCGTGGCGCTACCACCACGCCTTTCCTGGTGATCGAGGGCGGTGACAATGGTCCCAGCTCAACCGAAGAGGTGCATTGGGGCCTCTTCACCCGGATCGAACCTTATGAGCGCCAGGCGCCGGGCATGAGCCGATGGTCGCTGCGTTTCGAGGACTGGGAATGACGGCGCGACGTTCGGCCGTGCCGATGCCCACGGGCAAGGGCGCTCGTGCGCGCGGCTATGTCGGCCCTGTCATGGCTGGTCTTTCGCCCTTCGAACGTGCCGTTGCCCACACGCTGGGCATCGAAGGCGGCTACAGCGATCATCCATCCGATCGCGGCGGGAAAACCAACTGGGGCATCACGGAGCAGGTGGCGCGCGATTTTGGCTATCAGGGGCCGATGGAAGCGCTGCCCAAGGCCACCGCACTCGACATCTATCGCAAGCTCTACTGGGAGCGGATCGGGCTCGACTGGGTTGCCCTTGTTGACGAACAGGTCGCGCTGGAGGTGTTTGACACCGGCGTAAACCAGGGCGTGGGCTATGCGGTGCGCTATCTGCAACGCGTGCTCAATGCGCTCAACCGCCAGGGCCGCGATTATCCCGATATCGCGGTCGATGGCAGCGCCGGGCCGAAAACCCGGGATGCCATGCGCGCCCTGTATCGGCTGCGCGGCGCCGCCGGCCGACAAGTGCTTCTGACGTACCTCAACGCGCTCCAAGGCGCTCGCTACATCGACCTCGCCGAGGCCCGGCTGGCGAACGAGGATTTCATCTTTGGCTGGGCGCAGCGGGTCAAGCTGCCAGCAGCCGACAGGGGTGCTGCATGACCGTTGCAACCATGAGATCGAGCGGCACGCCATCGCCGTTAGAAGCTGGCACGCATGATGCCAATATCGCCGGTTTGGCGCCGCCTATTCCGTTCGATCTTGGTACCTTGCCGATCGCCGGCGCGGCGCAAGTGGCGGAACGATTTGGCCTGCCCGGCTTGCCCGAAATCTCCGCCGCGATTGGCTCGACAGCTGCGGTAGCCAAGGCCGTTTTGGGCGAAGGCGCCTCTGCCGCCCCGGTGGACGCGACCGATGATCTCGCGGAAGCTGAAGCGCCGGCATGGCTGGGCGCCACGGCGAAACTGATCCGTCCGCTGTGCGTCGGCGCTCTTATGGCGATCCCCACCGTGGGGGCTGCGAGCGTCGGCATCGTGGCGATGTTCAGCCCCGCGACTGCGCTCGGAATGGCCGACGCCTCGACGCGGTTTCTGGCCGGCATCCCCGGTGACATTGTGGTCCTGATCGGCGCCCTGGCCGGCGGCTACACCGCAGCCCGTTCGGCTGAGAAGATCGTGGGGCTACGCCGCTAACCGGCCGGCTCAAGCGACTTGCAACAGCCCTGCAATTGCATGGCGCTCATCGCTCGCGTCGAATTTTTGGCCGGGAATTTTTGGCCGGCTACACCGATGCCGACGATCATCTCGAACACATCGTCGGGCATCAGATCGGCCATGCGCAGCGCCCCCGTCGTCGCCACCTGCGTGCCAAGTTCCACGATCTTGCCAAGATCGATGCTCACCAGATCCATCGCTACTCCCCTTTTCCGCCGATCCTAGCGATCGGCGCGCGTCGGGAAATTTACATCGCTGTAACGGGGACTTGGCGGCACAGCCGCGCCTGTGTAAGCGCGCTGCGGTGAGCACCGGCTTCGATCCCCGCCTGTTCTTGAGCTTCGGCAAGCGCGGCCATGGCGGGCTGCTGGGCATCGATTATCACGATCACGGCGAGGATTGGTGCACGCTGAAGCTGCCCTTCCGCCCGAACCTGATCGGCAATGTCGAATCGGGGGTGCTCGCCTCGGGGCCGATCCTGACGATGATGGACATGGCGACGAGTATCGCGGTGTGGCTGAAGCTCGGCACGTTCCGCGCGCACGCGACGCTCGATCTGCGGATCGACTATCTGCGCCCCGCGACTCCGGGGAAGACGGTTTACGGTCGCGGCGAATGCTACCGGATCACCCGCGCGATCTCGTTCATCCGCGGCCAGGCGCATGACGGCGACCCCGACGATCCGCTCGCCCATGTCGCCGGCACCTATATGTTCACCGAGCCGCAGCCATGAAGCTGCCGCCCTATGCCGATCTGCTCGGCCTGAGCGTCGATCTCGAGCCCGGGCTGCCGCCCTTGCTGACGATGCCGTTCACCGATGGCGTGACCGGGCGCCCCGGCTTCCTGCACGGCGGCGCGATCGGCGGCCTGCTCGAGGTCGCGGCGATCGCGGCGCTGCAACAGGCGCTCGATGCCGAGGGCGGTGGGCGGGTGAAGCCGATCGGGGTGACGATCGACTTCATGCGCGGCGGCCGCGAGAAGCTGACGCGCGCCCGCGGCATCGTGACGCGGCTGGGGACGCGGGTGGCGAATGTCGACGCGCTCGCCTGGCAGGACGCCGAGGACCGCCCGATCGCGCGCGCGCGGATGAATTATCTGGTGATGCGCGCGGGGTAGGGGGCGGGAAGGCCGTCTGCGATCGCCCGCAAGGACGGTCTTCCCGCCGAAATGACCGTATGACACAAGCAGACGTTGGACTGTTGACCGTCGATCAGGTTCGCGCTCCATTGGAGCAATGTCGATTGCGGAAAAACGAGCGAACCGCACCACCGTCGTGATGGGCTCCGCTCGGGGCGATGGCAACACGGCCGCCGCCGTCCTTCATTTGAGTCAAAAACTTGGCATGCCGCCGAGCGTAGCCGATCTCTCCCGGCTCAGAATCTTCCCATTTGAATACGGTCGCCATGACGACCGCGATGATTTCCGAGCGGTGATCGAGATGATGCTCGAGAGCGATCATGTCGTCTTTGCGACGCCAGTTTACTGGTATTCTATGTCCAGTCCAATGAAAGCGTTCTTTGATCGGCTAACCGATCTGTTGTTCGATCCGGCCAGCCGCAAAATCGGGCGTGCGCTAGCGGGCCGATCGATCTGGCTCCTCGCTACGGGGACGGACGAGGATCTGCCTTCCGGTTTCCAAGAGCCATTTGCACGGACGGCCATGTACTTCGGCATGATCTGGCGTGAAGCCATCTACTGCCAATCGATCAAAGGCTTGGCGCTTACGCCCGAAGCGCTGACTGGAGCCGAAAGGCTGGCAAAGCTGATCGTCGCCTAGCGACCCCGTTTTTGCCGTTTGGAGGCTTGGGTTTCGGATCGCGTTATCGGTCTTTCAGGATTCCTATGATACGGGATTCCTGCGCATAGCTAAATTCACCTTCTCCCAGCCACGCGCGGCCATCGGGATAACGCAATTCCACCCCTGACAATTCCCGCTCATCCGCAAGGCGCATATTGACCCCCACCATCGAGTTGCCGATTTTCGCGATTTTAGCATCGGTCGGTTCGAAATGGCTTGTTGATCCGCATCGTGGACAGAAGCGGATCGAGACACCAGGTTCAGGCTTGTCACTACGATTGTAGACCGCTGTCGTACCTTCAACAGAGACTTCGCTTGGTTGAAAGTAGCCCCAGATTGCACCGGACTTTTGGCACAGGCTGCAATTGCATTCGTGAATGAAGTCGGGGCGCTTTTCCAATTCTAAACGGACTTGGCCACAATGACAGGAGAGGTTCAGCATCCCGGCTTCTTACTCCAGTCGGGCACCCTTTAGAACGATGATTGTCAGCTAGTCTCGCCGGGGGCGCAATAGCGGACTGTCGCCAAACCACCCCCAAGCCCCCTATCGCGGCGTCAGCTTCAGCAGCCGTCCCGTCGATCCCTGGCGCCCGTCTTCCAGCAGCCAGATCGCGCCGTCGGGGCCTTGCTCCACCTCGCGGATGCGGGCGTCCATCGGCCATTGGTCTGCCTTGCGCGCGTTGGTGCCGTCGAGATGGACATGCACCAGCGCCTGGCTCGATAGCCCACCGATGAACGCGTCGCCGCGCCACTGCGGGAACAGCTTGCCCGAATAGATCATCAGCCCGCCCGGCGAGATCACCGGGTTCCACCAGACCTTGGGCGCCTCATAGCCGTCGCCGGGCTTGTGATCGGGAATGTCGCGCCCGTCATAATGGCTGCCGTTCGACACGCGTGGCCAGCCATAATTGCGCCCCGGCAGGATCAGGTTGAGCTCGTCGCCGCCCTGCGGCCCCATCTCCTGCTCCCACAAATTGCCGGCCGCGTCGAACGCGATGCCGAGCAGGTTGCGGTGCCCGTATGACCACACCGCCGGATCGAAGCCCTTCGCCGCCAGCGGGTTGCCCGGCGCGGGCTTGCCGTCGAGCGTCAGCCGCAGCACTTTGCCGAGCGAGGCCTTGGGGTCTTGCGCGGGATCGAATTTCTGGCGCTCGCCATTGGTGTAGAACAGATATTTGCCGTCGGGCGAAAAGGCGATGCGGCCCGAATAATGGCCGTTGCCGGGGACGAAGGGGTGCGCGCGGTGGAGCGTCTCGACGCCTTCCAGCCCCGGCGCGGCGCCGTCGACCAGCTTGCCACGCGCCAGGATCACCCCCTTGCCGCCCTCGCCGGTGGTCGAATAGCTGAAATAGACGAGGCCGCTCCGCGCGAAATCGGGGGCGAGCACCACGTCCATCAGCCCGCCCTGGCCCTCGCTATCCACCTTGGGCACGCCCGCGACCACCACGCGCTGCTTGCCGTCGGCCGAAACGAGCAGCAATTGCCCGGCCTTTTCGGTCACCAGCATCCGGCCATCGGGCAGGAACGTCATCGCCCAGGGCGACTCGAAATCGGCGACCACCTGCGTCTTGAACGGTGGCTCCTGCGCACCGGCCATGCCCCCCGCCGAACATCCCGCCAGCAGGACGATAGCGCACAACTTCAGGCTTCGACGCAACATTTCCGCTCCTTTTGCCACGCTCGGGCGCGGCACCATGATCTTTTGCCAAACAAATCCATGCGCTAAACCCTTGGTGGGGAAAAGGGGGGCCGGATGCGGCTATTGAGCGGGGTGCTGTTGCTGGCGGCGGCGAGCGGGGCGTTGGCGCAGGACAAGACGGCGCCAACGGCGGAAAAGGTAGCCGCGCCGACCGCGGCCGATTTCGGCAAGAAAGCGTTCATCGAAGGCCCGGTGCTGGCGCCCGATGGCCATGCCTATGCCGCCCGCGCCTATGTGAAGGGCGAGGTCAAGCTGGTGGTCGTTACCCCGCGGCCGGGCCAGGCGCCGCAAATCCGCCTCTTCGCGATGCCCAGCAAGCAGGAGATGGTGTGGTATCGCTGGGCTGGGCCGAACCGCCTGCTCGTCAGCCTGGCCTTCAACAGCATCTGGGAGGATCAGGAGAAGCGCATCACGCGCGTCGCGATCGTCGATCTTGTCACCGGCAAGCAGATACCGATGGCGCTGCATGAAGAGGGGTTTGAAGGCGACAACGTGATCTACGTTGATCCCAAGGGCGATTATGCGCTGCTCACCGTGCAGCCAACGCCCTATGATTGGCCCAACGTCTATCGCTTCGATCTGGCGACGGGGCAGCCCAAGCAGGTCGTCGCCTCGGTTGAAAATGTGTGGGACTGGTACGCCGATTCGGGCGGGGTGGTGCGCGCCGGTATCGGCTTTGAAGATAATAAATGGTGGGTGCTCTACCGCGATAACGAAAGCGGCAAGTTCCAACGCACCACCAAGCGCAGCCGCGATCAGCTTGCCGAGAATATCGCCTGGTTCAGGGTGATCCCGGGCAAAAGCTCGGGCTATGCGCTGGCGCTCACCCAGGAGGGGCGCTTCGGCTTGCGGCGCTATGATTTCATCAAGGACGAGCTGGGCGAGGTGGTATGGCAGCACCCGCAGGTCGATGTCGACGATGTCGATTTTGGCCCCGACGGCGAGCCGATCGCGATCTATTACACTGATGATCGCGACCGCGTCGTCTGGCTCGATCCCGAACTCAAGCGCTGGCAGGCGGGATTCGACAAGGCGATTCCTGGCGCTGTCAACCAGGTCGTGTCCTACGCCAAGGATCATTCGCGCGCGCTGGTCCGCACCGGGTCGGCGCACGAAGTGCCGGTCTATATGGTGTACGACAAGGCATCAAAGCATCTGGAGATGACCGCGACGCCCTATGAGGCGATGATGAATCACGCGCTCTCCACGGTCGAGCCGATCAGCTACAAGGCTCGCGATGGGCTCGAGATTCCGGGCTATCTCACCTTGCCGCGCGGGCGCGATCCCAAGGCGCTGCCGCTGATCGTGATGCCACATGGCGGCCCGTTCGCGCGCGACAAATGGGAATATGATTATTGGGTGCAGTTCCTGGCATCGCGTGGCTATGCGGTGCTGCAACCCAATTATCGCGGCTCGACCGGCTATGGCAGTAAATTCGTGGAGGCCGGAACCGGCGCCTGGGGGCGCGGGATGCAGGACGATATCGACGATGGCGTGAAATGGCTGGTCGGCAAGGGCATCGCCGATGCCAAGCGCGTGTGCATCATGGGCGGCTCGTTTGGCGGTTATGCGGCGATGTGGGCGGCGGCGCGCAATCCCGAAATCTATCGCTGCGCGATCAGCTTCGCGGGTGTCTCCGATGTGCGCTCGCAGCTTAATTTCCAGTCGAGCGCGTTCAGCGCGCCGCGCTATTTCCGCGATTGGCGCCAACGGGTAGCGGGGGCCGCGAAATTCGATTTCGACACAATCTCGCCACTGAAGCACGCTGATAAAATCAACATGCCGCTGCTGCTGGTTCACGGCACCGCTGACACGCGCGTGCCGTTCAGCCAGTCGCGCAAGCTGCACGAGGCGTTGGCCAGGCTCGGCAAACCGCACGAATGGGTGGTGTACAAGGACGAGACCCATTTTCTGGAAGACCCGGCGAACGCGACCGATTTCCTCCAGCGGGTCGAGGCGTTCCTCAACAAGCACAACCCGGCCTGATCGCCCGCTTGCGCCCGAAGGCGCGGCGGGCTATGGAGGTTGTGCCTTCTCGACATCGTGAAAAATGCCGAGGCCGGCCCCCGCAGGGGTCGGCGCCGAGGCGCTGTAGCTTTGTCGGAGCCTGAATGGTCGATCTCGCCCGCCTGCACCAGTTGATCGAGCCCGAAGCGCGCGCGCTCGGCTTCGCGCTGGTGCGCGTGAAATTCTTCGGCGGCGAAAGCGACCCGACGCTGCAGGTGATGGCCGAGCGCCCCGACACCCGCCAGCTGACGATCGAGGATTGCACCGCGCTGTCGCACCGCCTGTCGGACCTGCTCGACCGGGAGGACCCGATCGAGCACGCTTACCGGCTGGAAGTCAGCTCGCCGGGGATCGACCGGCCACTTACCCGGCCGGGCGACTATGCCGATTGGGCGGGGCACGAGGCGCGCATCTCGCTCGCCGAGAAGCGCGACGGCCGCAAACAGTATAAGGGCACGCTTGTCGGGCTCGAGGGCGGCGACGTGCTGCTCGACGATGCGCAGGGGGTGCGCCACGCCATCCCGCTCGCCGCGATCGAAGACGCCAAGCTGCTGCTCACCGATCGGCTGATCGCCGCCACCCAGCCGCTCTCCACCGCCGGCGCCGACGAACAAGAAATCGAAACAGAGGACCAAGACTGATGGCCACCGCCATTTCCGCCAACAAGGCCGAGTTGATCGCGATCGCCGATGCCGTCGCCAAGGAAAAGCTGATCGATCGCATGATCGTGATCGAGGCGATGGAAGACGCGATCCAGCGCGCCGCCCGCGCGCGCTATGGCGCAGAGAACGATATTCGCGCGAAGCTCGATCCGCAGTCGGGCGATCTGCGGCTGTGGCGCGTGGTCGAGGTGGTCGAGGCGGTCGACGATTATTTCAAGCAGGTCTCGGTGGTCGACGCGCAGAAGCTGCAAAAGGGCGCGAGCGTGGGCGACTTCATCGTCGATCCGCTGCCGCCGATCGAATTCGGCCGGATCGCCGCGCAGGCGGCGAAGCAGGTGATCTTCCAGAAGGTCCGCGACGCCGAGCGCGAGTGCCAGTTCGAGGAATTCAAGGATCGCGTGGGCGAGATCATCACCGGCGTGGTGAAGCGGGTGGAATTCGGCCATGTCGTCGTCGATCTGGGCCGCGCCGAAGGCGTGATCCGGCGCGACCAGCAGATCCCGCGCGAAGTGGTGCGCGTGAACGACCGCGTCCGCTCGCTGATCCTCTCGGTCCGCCGCGAAAACCGTGGCCCGCAGATTTTCCTCAGCCGCGCGCATCCCGATTTCATGAAGAAGCTGTTCGCGCAGGAAGTGCCCGAGATTTACGACGGCATCATCGAGATCAAGGCCGCCGCGCGCGATCCGGGCAGCCGCGCCAAGATCGGCGTGATCAGCCATGACAGCTCGATCGATCCGGTCGGCGCGTGCGTCGGCATGAAGGGCAGCCGCGTGCAGGCGGTGGTGCAGGAACTGCAGGGCGAAAAGATCGACATCATCCCCTGGTCGCCCGACACCGCGACCTTCGTGGTGAACGCGCTCCAGCCGGCCAATGTGAGCCGCGTGGTGCTCGACGAGGAAGAAGACCGGATCGAGGTGGTGGTGCCCGACGATCAGCTTTCGCTGGCGATCGGGCGGCGCGGGCAGAATGTGCGGCTCGCGAGCCAGCTCACCGCCAAGGCGATCGACATTCTGACCGAGGCGGACGCGAGCGAGAAGCGCCAGCGCGAGTTCATCGAACGCTCCGAAATGTTCCAGAACGAGCTGGATGTGGACGAAACGCTCGCGCAGCTGCTGGTCGCCGAGGGCTTCGGGAACCTGGAAGAAGTCGCTTATGTCGAGGTCGACGAAATCGCCTCGATCGAGGGCCTCGACGAGGAAATCGCCGCCGAGCTGCAAAGCCGCGCCCAGGAAGCGCTCGACCGCCGCGAGGAAGCCGCGCGCGAGGAGCGCCGGGCGCTCGGCGTCGAGGATGCGCTCGCCGACATTCCGCATCTGACCGAGGCGATGCTCGTCACGCTCGGCAAGGCAGGGATCAAGACGCTCGACGATCTCGCCGATCTCGCGACCGACGAACTGGTGCAGCGCAAGCGCGCCGAGCCGCGCCGCCGCGGCGAGGATGCGCCGCGCCGCGAGAGCCGGAGCGAGGACAAGGGCGGCATCCTGGCCGAATATGGGCTGAGCGAGGATCAGGGCAACGAGATCATCATGGCCGCCCGCGCCCACTGGTTCGCCGACGAAAACGAGGCCGGGGAGGACGCGCATGCGGACTCCGAACAATGAGACGCCCGGGCTAGTCACCAACGCGGTCGAGCCGGCGGATGACCCCATCCGCCGCTGCATCCTGTCGGGCGAACGCGCGCCGCGTGGCGGCTTGCTGCGTCTGGCGCTCGCCCCCGACGGGCAGATTCTACCCGATTTGCGCGCGAAGGCGCCGGGGCGGGGGGCGTGGATCGGCGTCGCGCGCGCCGAGCTTGATGCAGCACTCGCCAAGGGCAAGCTGAAGGGCGCGCTCGCCCGCGCGTTCAAGACCGGCGAGTTCACCATTCCCGCCGATCTTGCCGAGCGGATCGCGCAGGGACTCGAACAGGCGTTTCGCGACCGGCTGGGGCTGGAGGCGCGCGCCGGCGCGCTGGTGATCGGCGGCGAGCGCATCGAGCGCGCCGCGCGGGAGGGCAAGCTGCGGCTGCTGCTCCACGCGAGCGACGCGGGCGCCGATGGCCGCCGCCGGCTCGACCAGGCCTGGCGCGTCGGGAGCGACAAGGAAGGCAGCGATCTCAAGGGACTAGTGCTGCCGTTCCCACGCCCTATATTGTCGATGGCGCTGGGGCGCGAAAATGTGGTATCCCTCGGGATCACAGACCCCGGCGCCGCCCGGCGGTTGCGCGATGCGCTCGACCGCTGGCTGCACTTTATCGGACCCCCGCCCGTGAGCCCGGCTTGCGAAACCCTCTCGCAAGGCGCATCGGCTGTGGCCCAAGCCGCGCATGATTGAAGGACGTTAGAGCGACTCGATGAGCGATACCGACAACGACAAGCCGAAACTGGGTATGCGCCAGCCGCTGGGCCTGAAGCGCACGGTGGAAACCGGCAAGGTGAAGCAGAGCTTCAGCCATGGCCGTTCGAACACCGTGGTGGTCGAGGTGAAGCGCCGCCGCATCCTGGGTCGCCCGGGTGAGGCCGAGGCGCCCGTCGAGGAAGCGCGCGCCGCGCCCGCGCCGGCTGCCGCCCCCGCGCGTCCCGCCACTCCCAGCCGCGCGCCTGCGGCGCCCGCTGGTCGGCCGCTGAACGACGCCGCTGCCCGCCGCGAGTTGCAGGAAAAGCTGCTGCGCGAGGCCGAGGAAGCCCGGCTCGCCGCGCAGGAGGAAGCGCGTCGCCGCGAAGAGCGCGAGCGTGCTGAGGAAGAGGCGCGCCGCGCCGAGGAATCGCGGCGCCGTGCCGAGGAAGAGGCGCAGCTCGCGCCCGAGCCCGAGCCGGTGGCGGAAGTCGCCGCGCCGGCCGAGGCCGTGGCCCCGGTCGAGCCGGCCCCCGCGCCCGCCGAGCCGATCATGCTGCAGCCCGATGCGTCGCTCCCCGCGCCGCGTCGCTTCACCCCCGTTCAGCGCCCGCAGCCGATCCGCAAGCCGGAGCCCAAGCCCGAGGCCGCGCCCGCCGCCGCCGCGCCCGCCCCGGCGGCGACGCCCAGCGCCCCC